>JANOQV010000109.1:0-37290 GCA_031414955.1 Pedosphaera sp.
GGAGCGGCGGCATCCCTGCCGCCGGGATCAGAGGCAGAACTCCCCACGGCGGCAGGGATGCCGCCGCTCCCAACCGCCGCGTCCACCGCCGGCACGCCGGGCTACATGGCCCCGGAGCAATCCTCCGCGCCGCAGCAGGTGGATGCGCGGGCCGACATCTATTCGCTCGGCGTCGTCTTCTACGAAATGCTCACCGGCGAACTGCCCGGCGCGAAACTTCAGCCGCCTTCGCGCAAAGTGCAGATCGATGTGCGGCTGGATGAAATCGTCCTGCGCGCGTTGGAGTCGAAGCCGGAACTTCGCTACCAGACGGCGGGCGAGTTCCGCACTCAGATTGAGACGCTCACCACAACCAACCCGAAACCCGAAACCAGAAGCCCGGTAAAGCCCACCCGCCTGTTGAAGACCTGCACCAGCACCTTCACCACGCCGGAGCGGCTGGCCACGCTCACCGGACAGTTATTCCTCCACCGCACCCGCGGGCCGCTGATTCTCGACGAACACCAACTAACTTTCGACGGCCCAGGGACGCGGACGGTGATTCCACTCACGGCCATCCGCGACCTGAGCATCGGGGAATACCCGCGCTTGATGAATCCCGCCGGACTCGCGTTGCTCAGTGTCACCTACGAGGAGGCGGGCCAGAGCCGCCGCGTCTTCCTCTCGCCGATGGAAGGTTTCATTGGCCTGCCCTCGACCTGGAACGCGCGCGTGATCGAGTGGCACGCGGCCATTCACGCCGCCATTGTCGGCGCGACCGGTCGGCTGCCGGGCACCACACCGATGGAGCGCCTCGGCATCCCTTCCAGCGCGCCGGGCGTTGGCTTGATGATGCTGCTCAGTCCCTTGCTGGTCGGGGCAATTTTCCTGGCCTTTCTGTTTTGGTTCCGCCGTCCCGGTGACCAGTGGGAGGCGATTCACTTCATTCCGCTGCTCACGATCATGGCGAGTTTTCTCGTGCCCATGTTGTTCCTGAAAAAGCGGCGCGGCTGGGTGATCGGAGCGTTGGCCGCGCTCATCACCTTGGGTGTGTTCCTCGTGATCCACAGCGTTACCAGTCGCCCCGCGGCCAGCGAAGCCATCAAGCAAACGTGGATCGATCCCGTGGGCGTGAGCAACAACGTGGTCGTCGTGGACATCTCCACCGTGGTCGAACGCTGGAGCGCCGAGGTGCGCGCCGGACTGATCGGGCCGCGCCCGACGGCGGATGAAGAAGCGGCACTCAAGGAGGACGTTGCGCCCGGCTTCAACGGCTTGTTCATCAAGCCCGTGCCCACGTCCGGCAATCAATCGTGGAAACTGCATCCGGCCGGAAGGCACACCTGGCGCGTCGGTTTCGCGCTGCCCACGGCGGCGCTCGCGCAACAGGCGTTCCGTGGCCTGCAGCCGCTCAACTCGTTCACGAGCGCCTCGGGGGCGGGCTACGAATCAAAACTCTTCACCGTGCGCGCGACCGACGGCGCCGAATACCGCGCGGAGATTCAGGTCGCACCGCCGTTGCACTCGGGAAACCCGGAGTGGGTTCATGTTCTCGGCCAAAGTTCGCGCAGCGACACCGACGTGCGAGTCACCTGGCAGATCGAGGCCGCCCAACCCGGCTACGTGCGCCTGACCCGGCCCGGCGTGTACGCGCCGCTCCAGACGGTCCAACTCCGCGCCAATCCCAAAACCAAGTTCTACGAGGCGGAGGTGAGCTTGGAACTCCTTCGCCTCGGCTCGAACCAAGTGCGGATTACTCGCAAGGTGGCTGGCGCGTCGGCCTCCGAGGGATTCCCGGGGCGTTTCAGCGATCTGGCAGATGAAATGACCCGGACCGCGCAACTCAGCGCCAAGACCATGCGCGGGGAACTGACGGAATTGGGCTGCGTAAACGGCAAAGCGTTAGTCGTGCAAGTAAACAACATCGCCGGTTCCCCCAGCCCGAGTTACAGCCCGGCGACAACCGCGCCCCTGCCGTCAGACGGATTGTCCATGCTGTCTCCGATCATCGGCCAAGGCATTCCCACGAATAGCTTTTGCTCCGCGACGACCATCTTGAAACGCCGGCACGTCGGCGTGTGGACGTTTACCCTGGAAACTCCTGAAGGCACCAACGTCGTCCCGGAGGTAAGCTTTTGGGCCCTGGCGCAAAACGCCCCGGAACCGCTGTCGGTGAGGGCGGACTGGATAGCCCGCCCCCGCTACACCGACGTGACGACCGTGGACTTGTCCGTGGACGTGTCCGGCAGCCGTTTCATGAACACAGGGGAAAATTTTCCCAGGTTGACGAATTATTCCTGGAACGCCGTCCCGCAGACCCGCTCCTACTGGGTTGGCCCGGGGGAATGGAGCCTGAACGACACCAATCAAATCACCATCCTCGAAGGTGTGAGGCGGGACGATCCGAATCATCGCGCCATAGTGCGATTGGGCTTCAGCCTGTTCGCCCTGCCGAGTGGGTTCACGCCCGTCGGGAACGCCAGTCGCACCCCTCTCATCAGGTCTGGCCTCGACTGGCGGGCCGCCCTGCGCCTGCCCGGCGAAGTGGATCTTCCAGTGACGCGCCTTGGCCTGTCGGAGACCGGCGCTCCCTTGCCGCAACCGGCCTTCACGACCCATACGACCATCGGAGCGACATGGTTGACTCTGCTGGGCGTAGTCGTTGTCTTCGCGGTTGGCGGTGGCATCGGTCTCGTGCTGCTGATCTCGTTGGTGCGCAAGCGCGGATCAAACGCTGTCAAAGTTCTGGCCCTCCTCTGCGGCGTGGCCTTGCTCCTGTTCCTCCTCCTCGCCGGCTTGGTCCTCACCTGGGTGAAATCTCGTCGGGCGGAAGCAACCCGGGCCGTGGCAGTCGAGCAACAGGCCATCATGGTTGAACGCCAGCAGCTCCAGCGACCGGTGGAAGAGCACGCGAATGGAATGGCGTCTCCTCCGCTGATTGCGGGCCCCTCGGCTGGGATCGGCGTCGCCCTGCGCAGGCAGAATGAGAGCTTCATCATCCACTCCATCATTCCGAACACTCCGGCGGCGCGCGACGGCCGGCTCAAGGCGGGCGATCAGGTGCTGGCTTTGGAAGAGCAAGGGCGTGACGCGGTGTATCTCGACGGCATGTCCCTCGTCGAAGTGGTCAAGCTTCTGCGCGGCGCCGAGGGCAGCGCCGTCACGCTGCATGTCCAGCCAGTTGGACAGGCGCTCGGTGAGCTGGTGCGGATTCGATTGGTGCGTGAACGTCTGGCCTTGCTCGAAGCGGAAGCCAAGGAACAGGTGCTGCCCTGAACTTAAACCGACCCCGGCCGGAAAAGTATTTTACGAAAGGCTTCGAGACCTTTATGTCATGGGCGGGCACGCGCCCATCAGAATCAGAAGATACAAACTATGAAACGCTTATTCCTTGTCCCCCTCGTCCTCTTAACTCTGGCCCTGGCCCAAGCAGGCCAGGCCATCGAAGCCCCGCCCTATTTTGGCGGCCTGCGCATCGAAGTGACCAACCAACTGGCCCTGGCCAGCAATGCCGTGCCCAGGAGTACCTCCTTGATTCTCGCTTTGAAGAAAGCCCTCAGGACGATCGACACCGCCAATCCCACCAACCTGGTCAAGGATGCCAAGTCGCTGTCCCTCCTCGCCTCCACCTTGAACCGCACCGTCCTCTCCAACCTTTTCGACCTCCATCTCCAGGGTCTGGCCGACCTCTATGTGGACGATTTCACCGTTCTCGAAGACGAACTCTCCGACCGCCTCGCTTTGACCTACCCCTCCCGGTCGCACACCGCCGCCCTCAAGTCCCTTGGCCGTATGCTGGCCGCGCTCCAGGTCGGCAGCACCAACGTCAACACCACCAAAGCCACCCGGTCCATCTACCGGGCGGGTACCAACTTCAGCCTGGCGCTGAAGCAGGTGGCGCGAGCCGAGGCCGCCCTCGCGCCGGCCTCGCGCATCATCGCCCGGGTCACTGGAGCCGCGCCTTCTTCCACTTTCCGGACTTCGGGACTCAGCATCTCCAATCCGACCGAGAACAACTTCAACCTCATCGGCGTCCACGCCTCCCTGAACGGTCATATCGTCAGCTTCACCCTTTACGGGGTCAACGATGGCACCTCCACCGTCCCCATCACCGAAGGCAGCCTGCTGGCGGGAACCTTGCATCCGCGGAGTTTTAGCGAAAATATTACGGGCACGGCGACCGTCACCAGAATCCCGGGCCTCAACACCCTGTATGGCACCTTCACCTTCACGGCGGTGGATGAGGATAACCCCGCCGCCTCGGCCACCATCACGGGCACATTTTTCGGAACGTACCTCTGAGGCTCGGCCTCTGCTCGATCGCGCGCGGATGGAGACATCCGCGCGCTTTTTCATTTCCCTGGGCCGGTCGAGACCATGAGCACCAGGCGCGGATCATCGCGACGAATCATGATCTTAACGACGGGCGTGCTCAGGCCACCAGAAGGGGGGGCAGGGCCGACGCATCAAAATGTTTGGTTCCACGGGCTAAAATCCAAATCCCAAATAAGCTCTCAATTCCAAACTCCCATGGGAGTGCGAACGCCTGGTATTGGAATTTGGGCCGTTGGAATTTATTTGGAATTTGGGATTTGGGATTTCGTGCGAAACACCGCGAAATTAGATGGGCCTGCCCTGCCAGAAGGGGAGGCTTGCGGTGCGGCGACAAACCAGTACCATCCCGGCGCAATGAAATTGTTTCTCGCTTTCGCAGTGTGGGGTGGCATGGCGGCAGTGCTGGCCGTGGGTCTGGTCCTGGCCGTGGCGGGCAAGCCCCTGCTCCTGGCCCTGGGCGTGCTGGGCTTCGTGCTGCTGGTGGCCAAGTATGGCTGCCTGACCCACGACTGACCTCGCCCTCGATCCGCCTGCTCCCTCTCTTCCCGGCCTCGGCCTTCTTCTGGCTCCGCTTCGCCCGGATTATTTCCGCGCATGTCCATGCCTCAAGCGCATCATCCGGGCGCTCATCTGCCCGAAGGGCACTCCCTTGTCCCCAGACTGCGCGCGGTAGTTTAAGCCCGAATTCCGAAGTCGAACCTCAGCCCGGCCCGTGTGCGGCCCGACCGCAACCGTCCCGCCCTTCCGGCCTCGGAATTCGAGTTAAGAGCATGTCCGCGCCCAACTGGCCAGGCCCGGGCAGGATTCTGGCTACGGTCGCAAGACGATGCGGTAGAGGCGTTGCGTGTTCGTGCCCACGGGGTCGGCGAGGCTCAGGGCCGGGCCGGGCGCGGGAAGGTTGGTGGCGAGGGTGCTCCAGTTGGCTTCGCTCAGGTGGTTCTTGTATTCCACATCGTAACTGCGTCCGGTGATCGTGTTCCAACCCAGCGTGACGATCTGGTTGGAGACCGTGATGCTGGTCCGCAGTTCCGACGCTGCCACCACCACCTCGAAAGTGCGTGTGGCGTTGAGCGCGCCCGGCCCGTCGTCGGTGGCTCGAACGGAGAACACGTTCGTGCCCACGGCGTTGGCCACCCAGGTGAAGTTGCCGTTGGTGGCGTGGATGCTCGCGCCGGAGGGCGGCGGGCTGGCGAAGTCGAAGGTGATGAGCTGCGGGGGCAAATCCGAGTCGATGGCGGTGGCGGTGAAGGAAACATTCTCGCCGAGCGCGGCGGTGCGATTCGTGATCGCGTCGAGCAGCGGCGGGACGTTGGCCTCGGCCACGGTGACGGCCACGAGGAAGGAATCGCTGAACTCGGGGCTGCCGTTGTCGGTGGCGCGAATGCGGAGGTTGTAAATGCCCGGTCCCTGGCCCTCGGTCGGAGTCCAGGCGAAGCTGCCAGTCACGGGGTCGATGGTCGGGCCGGCCGGAAGATTCTTCGTGTCGAGGCTGTAGGTGAGTTGCTGCGCGGGCAGATCGGGATCGGTGGCGCTGACGGTGAAGGCGAGGAGCGATCCTTCGGTCACGAACTGGTCTCCGACGGGCGGGAGCACCGGATGGCTGTTGGTCTTCACGACCGTGATGGTGAAGCTCTGGGTGGCGCTGAGCGGGGGCAGGCCGTTGTCGGCCACGCGAATGGAGATGGGGAAGGCGTTGCCGCCGTCGAGTTCGCCGGGCAGCCAGTTGAAGGTGCCGTTGGTCGATCCGATGGAGGCGGCGGGCGGAGCGCCGGGCAGCAGGGACCAGGTGAGTTGCTGGAAGGGCAGGTTGGCGTCGTTGGCGGCGGCAACGAAGAAGACGAGTTGGTTCTCGAACAAGGTCTGGCTGCTGAGGGGACTGAGCACGGGCGTGGCGTTGGGCTGGGGATAGAAGTTGGCCGCGCGCGGGGTGAGGTTGGTCAGATTGTAGAACGATCCGGTGCCATCCGGGTAGCGTCCGCGCGCCAGGTCGGTGGTCTGGAGGCCGAAGGTGACGGAGTCGATGGCCAGCCCGGTGGGCGTGAAGAGGCCGAGGGCTTCGCCGGATTTCGCGAGGCTGAAGTCGGCGTGCAGGTCGGGCCGGGCGGCGCTGTTCTGGCCCGGCTCATTGTCGGCCCAGACGAGCAAGTAGCCGTGCGCCGGCACCGTGTAGCCGGGCGGGATCTGATACTTGAACTTGTTGGTCAGCGTGTCCGTGAGGAAATAGCCGCCGAGGCTGACGGCGTTGCTGCCGGGGTTGTAGATCTCGAACCAATCCTCGAAGTCACCGTCCGCCGGATCGGCCAGCGCGCCAATGTTGTCGGCCAGCCATTCGTTGATGAAGACCACGACGGGCGGGAGCGTGCCGTTGTTGGTCGCGGCGGGCGTGACGAAGTAAAACTCCTGGCGCGTGAACAACTGGCCGTCGGGGAAGGAGCCGTAGGAGTGGTCGAGACCGGCGAGGTGATTCACGTAATCGAGCACTTGCGTCTGGTTGTTGGAGATGCGCGTGAGCGCGAGCGAGCCGGAGCCGCTGGGCAGGCGGAAGCTGGTGTGCAGCTCGTTGTTGGTCGATGGCGCGGGCTGGCCGTCGCAGAAGACGATCAGGAATTGCGTCGGGCCAATCGAGACGTTGGTGGGGAAGGGCCACTGGAGCAGGTTGGTGTAGCGGTCGGTGAGCCAGAGGTTGGTCAGGGTCACGGTGTTGCTGCCGGCGTTGAAGATTTCGATCCACGGTTCACGCTCGGCGTTGTTGTCCAAAATCCCGCTCAGGTTGTCGGCCTGGACTTCGTTGATCCAAAGGTTGGGGAAGGGGACCAGGTTCGTCGCACCCTGGTTGTTGGTGCCGGGCGAGAGCGTGTTGGTGCCGGCCACGAGCAGGATGGGCGGCACGTAGTTGGAGGGCGTGTAGGTCACGGAGACGTTGGTCGTCAGGTTAAGCGGGCCGCTGTTGAGCAGTTTCACGGTCAGGTTGGTGGCCGCGCTGGTGGCGTAGAACCAGAAGCTCAGGGTGTGAACGGCGTTGGTCAGCGGGGCCGGAGAAAGCAACTGCGAGACGACGCGCGGTTGGGCATTGGCAAAGGTGGCGCAGACGAGTTGCAACGCGCCGCTGCCGGCGTGGACCGGGTTCCCGACGATGAGCGTGTTGGTGTAGTTGGTTCCGATGTGCCAGCTATTGGTCAGGGCCGGCACCTCGAGGAGCGGAGTGCTTTCGAAGTCGCCGTTGCGGACGAAGTTGTAGCCCACGGCGGCGTTGGTGCCTGCGACCACCGAGATGTCGTCCAGCGCCACGTTGGCCCCGTTGATTTCGCCGCTGCCCAGATTGATGACCAACCGCATCTGCTGGCCGCCCGCGCCGGGACCGGCGATGCCCGTGGCGCTCACGAAGCGCCAGCCGGCGTTGGTCTGCGCGGGTGTGATGATCTCGGGCGAGTAGAGGTTGCTGTGGTAGAGCGCGAACCAGTTGCCGGGCCGGCTGTTGTCCTGGCGCGGGTCGATGAGTTGCAGGGAGGAGCCGGTGGCGTTGGCGTTGGTCGTCCACGGCGGCGCACTGTCGTAGCGCACCTTGTCGATGGCGACATCCGTGGCCGTGGTCAGGCCGGGCTTGACCAGGGTGAGCGTCTCGCCGTTGGCCTGGAGGTTGCCCGCGAAGAAGGCGGAGGGAATGATGTTCGTGCCGTGGGCCAGGGCGAAGGCCACCTGATCTTTCGCCAGGAGGAAGAAGGTGCGCGGCGTCATCACCACGCCCTCGGGAAACACATAGTCCACGCCATCCAGCCGCCAGCCCGACAGGTCGAAGCTCACGTTGCTCGAAGTGTTGAACAGCTCGACGTATTCCGCGCCGGGTACGAGCGGGTCGAACATGATCTCGTTGATGACCAGAAAATCCTGTGGCGGCGCGGCAGGCGCGGTGACGTTCACGTTGATGGTGTCGGTGGCGTTGGTGATGGCGCGGCCATAAAGGTCGTAGCCTATGACGGTGAGCGCGTTGGTGCCGGGCGGCAGCGCCACGCGCACGCTCCAGTTCGTCAGCGTCGTCCAGGTGATTTGATACTCGATGCCGTTCACCTCGATGCGACTGATCTCCAGCGGAGCGCGTCCGGTCAGCGTGACGAGGTTGTTGCCCGTGGAGAATTCCACGCCGCCATTGTTCTGAATGTCAAAGGGCGCGGTGTTGTTGGCCGCGATCTGCCCGAGGATGTAAGCGCGCCGCGCGGCGATGAAATCCTTGATGCCCTGCGGACTGCCCACGCCGCTGCCCGCCGCCGTCATCCCGTTGAAGCGCGCGTCGAGAATCGTGTCGGACCGTCCGGCGGTCATGAAGCCGTTCGCCGCCTCGATGAGCGCCTGCCAGTAGATGCGGGTGAAGGGCGCGTGGTCATTGCGCGGGCCGTGGTCCGCGCCGCCAATGCCGAAGAGGTTCGCATCCGTGGCGCTGCCGCCGAAGGCGAAGTCGATGTCCCAGAGGAGCAAGTCCCACGGCCCGTTCTCGGTCTTGTACATGAAGGCGTTCTGGCCGCCACCGTAGGAGAAGCTGTCGCCGTTGTTGTAGAGATGCTGCGTGACGTGGACCTTGTACCACTCGCGCACGTCGAAGAAATTGGTCAGCACCGTCGTGTAGGCCGGCGTGTTGATGGCCGCCGGCGTGAGCGTGGCGTTCACCAGGGCGTAGAGGTTCGTGTAGTCATTGAACTCCTGCACGGAACTGGAGCGCCGCGGGAGCGTCTGCCGGTAGCGCGCCATTTTGTAAGCGCCGCCCGTGGTCGTGTACCGGGCGAAGTTCGCCCCGATGGCGGTGTAGCCCGCCTCGCCCGCGCCGTAGGCCGTGTCGCCAAACTCGAAGCCCAGTTGAATCTTGTGCAACTCGCCATTGGCGTCGTCGGGATACCACTGCTCGACGAAATCGCCGTTGGGCTGCTGGGCATCGTGAAACACGCCGCGCAACTGGCTGTTCACCCGCACGAGGACCGGCCGGTGGTAGAGGAACGGCGTGCCAAACTCCTTCGCGAACCAGTGCCCGTGGACTTCCGCTTGCGCCGTGCCGTCGCCGCCGCCGTTGCCGGGACGGAACAAGTTGATGTCCGTCTCGCCGAGGAACTTGTCGTCACTCGGGAAGCCCATGTCGTAATCGCAGCCCGCGCTGACGGGTGAATCGTAGGCTGGCGAGTGATACGGGCTGCCGTGGAACCAGGCGCCCGCGTTATAGACGACGCGGTTGGTGCCGTAGAGGAAGGTCACGTCCTTGGGCTTGTTGCTCATCTTCTCCTCCGCCGTCCAGCGGGCGATGTTGGCCTGGCTGATCCAGAAGCGATACAGGCCGAGCGTGTTGTTGCCGTAAACCGCCGTGTCGCCCCAGCTCACCAGACACTCGCGCGTGGGCGCGTCGCTCGGAAAGCGCGCGCCGAGAGCGGGAGAAACCTTGTCCGCCGCCTGGATGAAAAACGCCGCCACCGCGCCCGCCGCCTGGCCGGGAATGACGGCGCTGAAATAGCCCGCGCCATTGTTGGTCATGCTCACGGTGGTGAAGTTCGTCACCGGATCGATCCGGTAACTGAGCAGCATGGTGGCCAGCCCGTCGGGATCGGAGGCGCGCGCCGTGACCAGCACCTGCTGGCTCGCCGCCGGCAGCGGAGGCCAGTGGGCCACGTCGGAGATGGCCGGCGCGGCGTTGGTCGTGGCGTTGCCGTTGATCGCGCCGGGCGTGCCGAGATTGCGCGCCGTGACCACGTAGCCGGGCGCTTCCATGTAATTGCCGCGCAAGCGCAGCAACAGGTTCGGGTTGCCCTTCAGCCAGCGGACTTTGGCGCGGAGCGTCACGTTGACCGTGCCGGAGGCGAGGGTGAAGGGCAGTTGGGTGCGGATGCGGTTCGCCCCGGCGTCGCCGCGACCCGTGGTGCGCAGGTGCAACGAGCGCGTGCCGGCGTACGCTTCGGTGGTTTCGAGGCTCGTGGCGTTGTGATTGCCCTGGAAGACCCAGTTGTTCGTGCCGGTCTCGAACGTCCCGTTGCCGATGATGTTGGTGCCGTAGCTCGCGGCGAAGATTTCCACGTTGTCGATCAGCACCTCGCCCGCGCCCATCAGCGTGATGTGCAATTGCGTGGCGTTCTCGTAGCCGTTGTCCATCACGCCGGTGGCCTCGACGTTCACCCACGCGCTCTTGGCGCTCTCGTCGCTGTCGGCCCAGTTGGGCGCGAGCCGGCGGTTCGCGCGCCAGTCGCGCAGCTCCAGGCTGCTGCCGCCACCGCCCGCCCATTGGCCCCAGCGCCCGCCGTCGCGATACGACACCTCGTCCATGACGATGTGAATGGTGTTGGTGACCGGCTGGCCCAGTCCGTTGGTGGAAACCGTCTCGTCCGGCATGGTCAGGGCGATGCGTTCGCCGCTGTTCTTGAGCGAACCCTCCCAGTCGCCGAGGCAATTCGTCGTGGACAAGACACCCGGATAATTCCCGCGCAGCCGCCCCGCGTTGGCCGCGAGCACGAGGTAGCCCTTGGCCGGGATGACGGTGTTGTTCGGCAGCGTGAATTTCACCGCATCCTTGAGCTTCCACTTGCTCACGTTCAGGGCGTTGGTGCCGGGGTTGTACAGCTCCACGAACTCGTCATCGCTGTTGTCCGAGGCGGGGTCGTACATGATCTCGTTGATGACCACCACCGGCGCGCGGATGGCCGTGTTGTTCGTGCCGGGAGTCTTGGTTTGCAGCCGGTGAAACTCCTCCCCGCCATCCGGGGCGCGTCCCGTGGACACGCCGTTCTCCTGGCCCTCAAAGCGCACCGCGTCGAGCACGCGCGTGCTCTGCGGGTTCTTGAAAAAGATCGTCTCGCCCGCCGAACTGAGGCTGAAGCCAAGGTTCGTCTCGTAATAGACCAGGTAGCCATTGGCCGGGATGATCGTGCCCGCCGGGATGATGAACTTGTTCGTGTCCGGATCATCGGTCAGCACGCAGCCGGCGAGGTTCACGGAGGTCGCCGAGTAGTTGAACAACTCGATGTAATCGAGGTCCGGCAGGTCCGTGTGCGCCAGCAGTTCGTTGATCATCACGTTGCGATACAGATTCGCGCCCGCCGTCTCGTTCGTGCCCGGAGTGCCGCCGATCACGTCGCTGGCCGACCAGGCGCGGGCATCGACCGTGCCGTAGCTGGGCTTCGCCAGCACCAGTGAAGGCCCGCCGCCATCCGCCGCCGCGGGGTAGGGCGCGTCGCCGGTGTATTCCATCTCGAACATCACCGCGTCGCGCTTGTTGCGCAGCCGCAACGTGCCGTCGCCGTTCTGCAAAGATCCCGTCCACGGCCCCAGCACGCCGGTGATTCCGTACAGCGCCTGCACATCGGACGGCATCGCCGCGATGACGACGTAGCTGCGCGCATTCAGGACGAAGTTGCTCGGAAAGGTGTAATCCACCGCGCCAGAAATCTTGAACCCGCCCATCTCCTCGAACCACGGATTGGAGTTGAAGACCTCAATGAACTCGATGTTGCGCAGGTCGGTGCGGTTGGTCGGGTGATACATGATCTCCGAGATGATGAATGGCCCGCGCCGCGTGGCCGGGCCGGGTTGCTCGGACGCCGGGCGCAGGTAGCCGATGTCCAGCGGGCGCGCGTTGATGTTGAAGGTGCGCTGCGTGTTGGGCGCAATGGTGTTCGGCAAATTGGCGCGGTCGCGCACGTTGTTGACCGTCAACGTGTAAGTCACGTTCGCCGCCATCGGCGTGGTGGTGAGCACAATGGTGCGGGTGTCCACGCCGAAGGTGGCCCCGAGGACCGAGATGCCGTTGTTGATGGTGTAATTCGCGCTGTTCGCCGCGCTCACCACGTCCACCGCCTCCGAGAACACCACCGTCAGCGAGGTGTTGTCGCCAAGATTGCCCACGGTCGAAACGGTCGGTGGCGTGGTGTCGGCCACGACCCGCAGCAACGCGTTGGTCGTGGTGTTGGTGCCGGCAAAGTTCAACGCGATGCAGCGGAAGACGCTGCCGCTGTCGGAGAGCGAGAGCGGGCCGAGCAGCAGGTTGGCGGTGTTTTGTCCGGGGATGTCCGTGCCGTTGCGCTGCCATTGCAGCGTGGCGCTGAAGCTGTGCGTGATGCTCACAGCGAAGTTGATCGAGTTGCCTTCCACCACCGTCACGTTCGTCGGCTGCAAGGTGAAGATCGGCGCGGTCACACCCACCGGCGTGCAGCGCGCGGCGGGAATTGGCAGCGTCGGATCGGCGGGCACTTCCCAGACCCCGCCCGGCAACTGCCAGCGCACGCTGAGGTGGTCGCCGCCGCCGCCCTCGGACTGCAACGCCTCGATGTAATACTTCTGCCCGGCGGTCAGCGTGATGGGCGCGGACTGCTGGTTCGTCTCCTTGGTCCATTCCCGCCAGGCCGTCCAGGTGGCGACCGAAGCGATGCGCTGGCGGTTGGCCGGCGTGGTGTCGGTGCTCAGCCACAATTCGCAGTTGTCATCGCCCGCGATCCAGAACGTGTAGCTGCCCGTGGTCGGCGCCGTGAGCAGCGCGCGCATCCGGGTGCCGAAATTCTCGATGTTCGGCGAGGTCTGCGGGTAATCCATGTAGCTCGTCAGCACCTCGTCGAAGGAGGGGTAGAGCGGATAATTCACATTGTTGGTCAGGCCGGGGATGGAGCCGCCGGCGATGCCGGTGAAAATCTCTCGGGTGATCCCGTTGGAAGGCTGCGCCGCCACTTGCGGCAAAATTGTGAGCAAAGCCGACAGGCAAATGGCCAAGGCCGGCAATCGGTGCAACTTCATATTGATTCCGGCCAAACTAGCACCGTCGCCTGCGCCCAACCAGAATCTTTCCATTCCTGCGGGGACGTAGTGGAGACGAGCCGTTCCCGCGCCGCCGAGCGGGGACGGCTTGTCCGCCCAGGCCGGCGTGGAATCTCGCCTCGCCAAAGGAAACAGCAGCCCAAACAGAAGGCTGGCCGCCGCCGGAGCGCGGGCGGTGAGTTCAGCCCAGCTGAGGCGCTGAACATTTTTGTCGCCGGAATGCGAGCCAGCGCGTCTGCCAAGCTCATGAAATCCAATTTGTCCATCGCCCTCGGTCTCGCTTGGAGTCTGGCTTTGCTGGGCACCTGTCGATCTAAGGCCGCTGAAAGCTCCGCCACCAAGGCGCAGGTTCTGCCGGGCAAAGGATTGGCGCAGCACGACTTCATGTATGCCGGCGAGTCGAAGCAGCGCCGCGCCTTTATCGTGCGCAAGGGCCAGGTGGTCTGGTCGTATGACGATCCGACCGGGCGGGGCGAGATCAGCGATGCAGTGTTGCTCTCCAATGGCAACCTGCTGCTCGCGCATCAATACGCGGTGAAGATGATTTCACCGGAGAAGAAGGTGCTTTGGAATCTCGACGCGTCCAAGGGCACGGAGATCCACACGGCCATGCCCATCGGCACCGAGCATGTTCTCTATGTGCAGAACGGCGACCCCGCGCTGGTGAAGGTGGTGAACATCAAGAGCGGCGAGACGAAGAAGGAATTCTCGGTGCCCGTCGGCAATCCCAAAGGCGTTCACGGACAGTTTCGCCACGGACGCCTCACGTCGCGCGGCACGTTGCTGCTCGCGCACATGGACATGAAAAAGGTTTGCGAGTACGACGCGAGCGGCAAGGAAGTCAGATCATGGGCAGCCGGGAATCCGTGGGGTGTCACTCCGCTGAAGAACGGGAACATCCTCATCGTGGACCGTCCGTCCATCCGCGAGGTGACACTGATGGGTGAGACGGTGGCGACAATCACGCCGAGCGCCGACTCGCCGGATTTCAAAATGAACAGCCTGCAACTCGCGTGGCGTCTGCCGAACGGGAACACGCTCGTGAACAACTGGTTCAACGAGTGGGGTGGGAAGTTGGACCGCATGAACCCGCCCGTGCAAGCGGTGGAGTTCACGCCCGACAAGCGAATCGTTTGGGTGCTGCGCTCGTGGGAAAACCCCGATCTCGGCCCTGCGACGACCATTCAGATTCTGGATGATGCCGACGCGCCAGAGCAGGTGAACTTCGGGAGCATCAGGTGACGGTGCCGTTCCCTGAAACCTGCCGGGAGGATGCGGCGTCCGTGTAGCCGAGCCATGCTTTTCATGCACGTCCCAGTTCACCGCCTTGAAGCCGATGCTGGCTCGCAGCGTGGTCTCGCTCATCTCGGTGCCAGAAAACTCGGACTTGCCGCGTGTTTCACCGATCCTCAAGATTCCGCCATGAATCCAACGGCGCACTGTTTCTATGTTCCTATCATCGCCTTGGGCGCTGCCGAACATCCCGTGCTTTCAAAATCACCGTAACTAACCAATAATCCCAGCCTGTCAGAAATATCATGAACACCACAAAATCCATCCTCACCATCCTCGCCGCCACTTTGGTCAGCGCCCTGCCGCTGCTGGCCCAGCAAAAGAAGGCGGCCTCCACCGGCGGCAACAGCCCGCATGAAACCACCAGCGCCGTCATTGACGGCAGTCGGGTGACGATCACCTACGGCCGTCCGTTCACCAAGGATCCCAAGACGGGCGAGCCGCGCAAAATCTGGGGCGGCCTCGTGCCGTGGGACAAGGCCTGGCGCACCGGCTCCGACGAAGCCACGACGCTCGTCACGCAGTTGCCGCTCGTCATTGGCGAAACGACGATTCCGGCCGGCGCTTACACCCTCTACGCCGTGCCGTCGGAAAGCGGCGCGTCCAAACTCGCCTTCTCCACCAAACTCGGCGCCTGGGGCGTGCCCGTGAATGAGAAAAATGATCTGGCCCGCGTGGACCTGAAGAAAGAGCCGCTCGAAAAAGCGGCGGAGCAATTCGCCATGGCCGTGGCGAAAAATCCGGCGGGCGGCGGCGTGATCAAACTGATGTGGGAGAACACCCAGTTCTCCGTGGCGTTCACCGTCAAGAAGTAACGCGGTCGCGGGAAATGTCCTTCGCCGTACCAGAGGGTGCGGCGAATTTTCTGAGTGCGCCTGCGCATGGAAATCATCACTTCACTCCCAAGGCGGAACCGGCGTGCGCGCTGGTTCCGTTGTTTCGCCGTGGCTGGCTCGTGCTTGCTCGCCTGCTGGCCGGATCGCAGCCGCGCGGCGGAACCACCGCCGGGCGCGGCCATCCTGCAAGACCTGCGGAGCTTTCGCACGATGGGCACGGTGCTCCACATTGCGGCGCATCCCGATGACGAGAACACGCAACTCATCACCTACCTCGCGCGCGGACGCGGCTATCGCACCGCCTACCTGTCCATCACGCGCGGCGACGGCGGGCAAAACGAAATCGGCGCTGAGTTCGACGAGAAACTCGGCATCGCCCGCACGCAGGAACTGATGGCGGCGCGGCGGCTCGATGGGGGCCGGCAGTTCTTCACGCGCGCGATTGATTTCGGATTTTCCAAGACGCCGGAAGAGACGCTGCGTTTCTGGGATCGGGAGCAGGTGCTGGCCGATGTGGTGCGCGTCATCCGCACCTTCCGGCCCGACGTGATGGTCACGCGCTTCCCCGTTCCGCCCGGCAGCGGCGGGCATGGACACCACACGGCGTCGGCGATTCTCGCGGTGGAGGCGTTCAAGATTTCTGGCGATGCAACGTTTTTCCCCGAGCAACTCGCGGAAGGATTGAAGCCGTGGCAGCCGAAGCGCGTGCTTTGGAACGGCGGCGGTGGAGGACGTGGCGGCGCGGTGGCCGGCGGTGCGGTGGTGCGGGTGGACATCGGCGGCAGCGATCCGGTCACCGGTGAATCATTCAGCTCCATTGCCGGACGAAGCCGGGGCATGCACAAGACGCAAGGCTTCGGTGGCGGTGGCGGTGGCGGCGGCGGACCGAATGTGCAGACGTTCACGCTCCTGGCCGGTGCGCCCGCCACCAATGATCTCATGGACGGCGTGGAACTGACCTGGAGCCGCGTCACCGACGGTGCCGAAATCGCGCGACTTACAGACGAGGCCATCGCGCAATTCAAGACCAACGATGCTGCGGCCAGCGTCCCGGCACTGCTCGCGATTCGCGCGAAGCTCGTCGCGTTGCCGTCCGACCCCTTGGTCAAGGACAAGCGCCGGCAGTTGGATGGCCTCGTGCAAAACTGCCTCGGCCTTTCCGTGGCGACGACGGTGCCGGAACCCGAAGTTGCGCCCGGCGAATCCGTGAAGCTGTTTCACACCGCGACCGTGCGTTCCAGTTTCCCGGTGCGCTCGCTCGGGATACGCTATCCTAGCCTCAAGAGTGAAATCCTGGGTGCCCCGGCCTTGCAGGTGGACGGGGTGGCCGTTCGCATCATGCCGAACACAGTTACGATTCCTGCCAGCACTCCGCCCACGCAGCCATACTGGTTGCGTGAGGAAAGCGCGGCGGGAATTTTCCGCGTTGATGACCGCAAGCTGATCGGTCGCCCGGAGAATCCGCCGGCGTTCCCGGTCGAGTTTGTTTTCGAGGTCGGCGGACAAACGCTCGTCGTGGCGGATGAACCGGTGTCCACGAAGGACACCGGCCAGCCGCGCCACCTTGCGGTGATTTCGCCGGTGGCCCTGCACTTTGGTTCCGCCGTCGCGCTGTTCAAGCCGGGCGCGGGCCGGAGCATCGAAGTGGAAGTGACGGCAGCCCGCGCCGCCGTCGAGGGCACGCTGCGGTTGCAAGTGCCGGCGGAGTGGAGCGTCTCGCCCGCGCAGCAGCCGTTCAAACTTTCCAAGGCGGGCGGGAAAAACAAAATCGCGTTCACGGTCACCGCTCCGGCGAAGGCGGCATCCGGCAGCATCATGGCCGTGGCTGAAGTCGGCGGCGCGCGCTTCAGCAATCAGCGCATCGAGATTCGCTACGACCACATCCCGCTCCAGCTTTTGCAGCCATCGGCCAAACTCAAAGTCGCGGCGTTCGATTTTGCGACTCGCGGCCAGGCCGTCGGGTATTTGCCCGGCGCGGGCGACGACACGGTGGGCAGTCTCCAACAGTTGGGTTACACCGTCACGACGCTCACCGGCGCGGACCTCACGCCGGAGAAACTGCGTGGACTCGATGCCGTGGTCATCGGCGTGCGCGCGTTCAACGAGCGCACCGATCTTGCGGCGAATCTGCCGGGGCTTTTTGCCTACGTCACGAATGGCGGCACCGTCATCGCGCAATACAACCGGCCGAACGGATTGCAGGCTTCACGCCTCGGTCCGTATCCGCTTTCGATAGCCGGCAACGCTCCGCAGTGGCGCGTGACCGACGAGACGGCACCGGTCACGTTCCTCGCGCCGGAAAACGCCGCATTGACGACACCAAACAAGATTGTCCCCGCCGATTTCAACGGTTGGGTGCAGGAGCGCGGCGCTTATTTCCCCAGCAGCTTTGATGCGGAGCATTACACGCCGCTCCTGGCGATGAGCGATCCCGGTGAGCAACCGCTCAAGAGCAGCGTGCTCGTGGCCCAGCACGGCAAAGGCTATTTCGTCTATACCGGCCTGGCGTTTTTCCGGCAGTTGCCGGCGGGCGTGCCTGGAGCCTACCGGCTGTTTGCCAATCTGGTTTCGCTGGGGAAATGAAACTGCCTTCTCCCGAACCGGCCGACGATGAATCCCCGGGCGTGCCGGGCTTCCGTACCTGGCGCGGCGTTTACCTCTTCGTGTTCGGCTGCTTCGTGCTCGTGGTGGTTCTGCTCGCAATCTTCACGCGGGTCTTCGCATGAACGTCACGGACTGGATTGTGTTGCTCGGCACCATGCTCGGTATCGCCGCGTATGGAACGTGGCGGACCCGGCACACGGACAATCTCAACACCTACCTCAAGGGCAATCACAACACCGGCTGGCTGACCATCGGCCTGTCGGTCATGGCCACGCAGGCGAGCACCATCACCTATCTCTCGCTGCCCGGCCAGGCCTACGAGAACGGGATCGCGTTTATCCAAAACTATTTCGGCTTGCCGCTCGCGCTCATCATCGTGTGCGTGGCCTTCCTGCCGATTTATCGGAGGCTCGGCGTGTATACAGCCTACGAGTATCTGGGCAAACGCTTCGACGCCAAAACCCGGTTGCTCGGCGCGGCGCTCTTCCTCCTGCAACGCGGCTTGCAGGCCGGCATCACGATCTATGCGCCGGCCATCATCCTCTCGACCGTGCTCGGCTGGCGGCTCGAACTGACGATTATTTTCACTGGCCTTCTCGTGATTGTTTACACCGTCACCGGCGGCAGCGCGGCGGTGAACCTGACGCAGAAGTGGCAGATGGCCGTCATCTTTGGCGGCATGGTCACGGCGTTCGTCGTGCTGCTGACGAAGTTGCCGCCCGACGCGGTGAACATCGCCGGCGCGATGGGCAAGCTGCAGGCCGTGGACTTCACGCCGGACTTGAAGCGGCGCTACACATTTTGGAGCGGAATGTTGGGCGGATTATTTTTATCGCTCTCGTATTTCGGCACCGACCAGTCGCAGGTGCAACGCTACATCGGCGGGGCTGCGTTGCGTGAAGGCCGCCTGGGGCTGATGTTCAATGCGGTGTTCAAGATTCCCATGCAGTTCCTCATCGTGATGCTCGGTGCCCTGCTGTTCGTCTTTTATCAGTTCCAACCAAACACCCCGGTTTTCTTCAACCAGACGGAGTGGCAACGCCATGCACAGGGACCGCAGGCGGCGACCTTCCGCGCCATCGAGGTGAAGCACGCCGCGCTGCACGCGGACAAACAGGAAAAGATTCGCGTCTGGGTGGCCGCACGCGATCGCGGCGAGACGGCTGCGGAAACCGCAGCGCGGACGGCCATGGTGGAGGCACAAAAGGCGTCTGGCGCAGTCCGGCAGGAGGCGCGCGATGCACTGCGGGCTGTTGATCCGAAAGCGAAGATCAAGGATTCGGACTACGTGTTCATCACCTTCATCCTGACCCAACTGCCGCATGGCGTGATCGGGCTGCTGATCGCGGTGATGTTCGCCTCCGCGCTTTCCTCCAAGGCCGGCGAACTCAACGCGCTGGGCACCACCAGCACGATTGATCTGTGGCGGCATTTCCGGCCGCTGGCCGCGCAGGACGAGCCGCGAAATGTCCGCAACGCAAAATGGTTCACAGCCGCGTGGGGCTTCTTCGCCATCGGCTTCGCGCTCTTCGTCAGCTTCGCGGAGAACCTGATCGAGGCGCTCAATATCGTGGCGTCCATTTTTTATCCGGCGCTGCTCGGAGTGTTTGTGGTGGCGTTCTTCCTTAAAAAAGTGGGCGGCTCGGCGGTCTTCTGGGCCGCGGTGGCGGCGCAGATTCTCGTCCTGGCGCTTTTTGCTTTGGGCAAATTTTATCCGGCCCGTGAGATCGGTTATCTCTGGTTCAACCCGATCGGCTGCGCGGCGTGTGTGCTGTTCAGTCTCGTGCTCCAAGCGGTGCTCGGGACAACGAAGCCGCCACTCGGGCACGTTCCTCCAGCCGCATGAACCCGCACTGTGCCCACATTTTCAATCCCAACGGGATTGTGTCCCCCAGCCCGGAGTTGCGATTTGCAGCGCCGGGCATGCTGAAAGCGCCAGATCCGACTCCCTCTCCCCTCAACGGGGAGAGGGCTGGGGTGAGGGGTGGAAACGTCACGAATCATCGCCGATGTGAGAGTGGCGGGCGGCATCACCCCTCACCCCTAACCCCTCTCCCCGTTGAGGGGAGAGGGGAACCAGAGTTGGCCCGCCGTTTCAATCGCACTCGACCAGTGTTCTTCGATTTCAATGTCCATTTCCGCTGCACAACATGAGCGCGCCAGTCATCTGTTTCGGCCAGCAACCTTGCGGAATCTTTCCGCGCCGCTACCTGTTCGCGAAAATCCAGACCGCTCGGCGACTGCAACGCGAACTGGGCGGCGAGATCGTTTTCTTCTATCACGACAGCGATCATGATCCGCGCGAAACGCGGACGAGCCTGCGCCACCGCAAAACCAACGAACAGGCCCAGCTCAATTTCGCCGTGGAGAACAAACTTCAGCGCAAGTTCTCGCCGCTGTTCCTGAAACGCATTGCTGCCGACTGGCCGGCCAAGACCGCGCTGCAACTGCCCAATTACGTGGAGGGTCGCCTGATTGAAATTTTCAAGAACACTACCGCAGTCACCGTGGCCGACTTCTGTCTGGAGATGTATCGCGGCCTGGGGCTGCTGGAGGGAATCCGCGTCGCGAGGTCAGGCGATCCGGCCTTACGCCGTGCCGCCTGCGACGTGTCGGAGTTTTTCGTGGACGTGCCGCACGAAAGTGAAATCGTGCGCGCTCGTTTCTCCAACGGAACGTTGCAATTGCACGAGGGCGGCGACTCCTTCGTGACGTTGCCCCCGACGCCTTTCACCAAGGAGCAAATCAGCCCGACGCGCGACAGCCGTCTGCGCTGGATGCAATCGGTCCTGCATTGCACCCACTACATTGCCGGCGCGGGCGAACAAGCCTACCTGCAGCAGGAAGATGCGCCGGAGATTGCCTTTGTCTGCCGCGACACGATAGATCGTCCCGATGAAGCCTACACCGAACTCCCAAACTGACCTCGCGCCCCTGCTCGCGTTTGGCGCGCACCCCGACGACATCGAATTCGGATGCGGCGGCGTGATCGCGTTGGAAACGCGCTTCGGACGCAAAGCCCATCTCGTCGTCTGCTCGCGCGGAGAATCCGGTTCGCACGGCACGCCGGAAGATCGTGTGGATGAAGCGAAGCAGGCCGCCGCGTTGCTCGGTGCGACCGTGGAGTTTGTCGAACTGGATGGTGACGCGCATCTGGAACTGAAATCCGCCCACGCCATCAAACTCGCCAGCATCATGCGCCGCGTGCAGCCGGGCGTCGTCCTCGCGCCGAGTCTGGTTGAGAATCAGCACCCCGATCATTGGCGGCTCGGCCGGCTGGTGCGGGACGCCGCCCGGCTCGCGCGTTATGGCGGCGTGCCGGAACTGCGCGCACAGGCTCCCCACTCGATCCAGCAACTGTGGTTCTACGCCGTGACACCCGAGGCCGAACCTCGCGACATCTCGCCCGTGCTCATCGACATCTCCGCGCCGGAAATTCTCGCCGCGTGGACCGCCGCGATGGAAGCGCACACGTCGCAGACTTCCGCGCGCAACTACATCGAGTTGCAAACCACCCGCGCCCGCCTGAACGGACTGCGCGCCGGCACCGGCCATGCCATCGCCCTGTTCCCCAACGACCCGCCCGTGCTCGACTCGCTCGAACAACTCAGCCGTGGCGCGCGCCGCTTCTGACTGGCTGTACGACGGCACGAGAGAAACTCTGGCGAGGCCCCGAAACTGACGGTAGGCGAGTGGAGTCGATGGTGGACGCTACTCGACATTCTTGATTTCCGTGAACAACCACGCTCGTGCATAAGCCCACCAGCGTTTGGCCGTGGCTTCGGAGATGCCGAGGACTTCGGCGGCTTCTTCGATCTTCAGGCCGACGAAGTAGCGGAGCTTGACCAGTTCGGCCTGCTGCGGTTCCAGCGTGGCGAAAAGATCGAGGGCGTCGTTGAGCGCGAGAAATTGGTCGTCGGGCGCGGGGCTGGCGATTTCGAGTGCGTCGGCGTCGAGGTGTTCGGCCCCGGAGCCACGGCGTTGGCGGCTCTTGCGGCGGGCGCGGTCGATGAGAATGCGGCGCATGGCCTCGGCGGCGGCACCGAAGAAGTGCGCACGGTTCTGCCAGGATTGCGCGGGAGCATCAACCAGCTTGAGCCAGGCTTCGTGGACGAGCGCGGTGGGCTGGAGCGTGTGGCCGGCGGGTTCCGCGGACATCTTGTGCGCGGCGAGCCGGCGCAGTTCCTGATAAACGAGCGGCAGCAATTCGTCGGTGGATTTGGCATCGCCTTGTTCGATGGCCGTGAGGATGCGCGTGACTTCGCTCATGCTACGGTTTTTTTGCGGTGGCTTTCTTCGCGGCTTCGGACTGGTCGAACTCGGCCAGTAGTGCTTCAAGTCGTTGGCGGAGGGCTGCTTCACCTTCACATTCGGCGTCGAGCCAGGCCGCGCGTTTCGCAGCGGGCTTGCTGAGCGCAAGCTGGAACAGGAGGGCTTCGCGGTTAGGGTTCATGGCTGTTTGCTCTCCACTTTCTCCTTGGCTTCCTTCGCAGCGATCTCTTCAAACGAAGGCGCCCGCAAAACGTGAAGCGGTCCTTTGCCGCCGCCCATGACGAACATCCGCGAATCCGGCGAGAAGGCCAGGTAGTACGGTGGCTGGCTCTTGGGCGTGAAGCTGACGATCTCACGGAACGTGGCCAGATGCCACAGTTTGACCGTGCTGGTGCTTGACGACGCGAGAGTTTTGCCGTCGGGCGAAACCGCCAATTTAGCAACGGCCCCTTCATGCCCAATGATCTTCACCCGTGCCCGTCGCTCACGGATGTCCCAAACGATGATCAGGCCATCTTGACCGCCAGTAACCAGGGTATTGCCGTCTGGAGCGATGACCAAGCTGGCAATAAACATTTTGTGACCATTGAGATCACCTAGCTGCCGCCCGCTGATGCGATCCCATACCACCGCCTTCGAGGAGCCATTGTCCACCGTCACAAAATGCTTTTCATCCGGCGAGAACGCGAAATTGTCAAAGTTTGCCTCGAAAGCCGCTAGCGCCTGGCCATCATCAACACTCCAGAATCGCAGTTGCCGGGGCGACCAAGTGGCCAACGTTTTCGTGTCGTGCGAGAGGGCGGCGCCATTGATTTCTCCGCTCTCTCGCAGAGTGGTTTGTGACCGAACCGAATGCGATCTGGTATCCCAGAACGTAAGGGTGCCGGCCCGCTCCACGGTTATCAAACCCTTCCCACCATCATACAGCGCGAGAGGTTCGGCTGGTCGTTCGGACAAACGTTTGGGCTGGGCGGTAGCGCTGTCCCACAGGACCACCCGTCCGCGGGAATCCATGGCGACCAGCATTGAGGTGTCCTGCGAAATCAACGGGGCCGAACCAACCCCCGGGATGAGAGTGGCCGGTCTTTCCGGATGCACGGGCCAAAGCATGATCGTTTCATCTTTGCTGCCGGTCACGAGGGTTTGGCCGTCCGGCGTGAACTTCACGGCCCAGACTTCGTCTCCGTGACCGCGCAGGATGCCTTTGGTTTGCCAGCTTCCCACGTCCCATAGACGCACGGTCTGGTCCGAACTCGCGGTCGCCAGAATTTTCCCATCAGGAGAGAAGGCCATGTCCCAAACCATTCCAGTGTGTCCGGCGAGGTTAGTCAAAACGCGCTGCCCCGCCAGATCCCAGACGAGCAGATCTCCGGCCCAATAACTCACCACGAGATTTTTCCCATCAGGAGAGAAGGCCATCGACTGGACGGTAGCTGCCTTGGGCAAGTGACCGACGGATTGTTGGGAAGCCAGATTCCACAGAGTTACGCCTTCGTTCTGGCCACCCAGCGCGAGCACGCTCGCATCCGGATAAAACGCGACCCGGGCGCCGCCGCGCGGAATCCGGGCCACTTCCCGGTTGGCCACGTAGTCCCACACTGTCACGTCCTTTCCGGCGCCTGGGTAAAAGTCTCCGCTGGAGCCGTAGGCGAGCAGATTACCCTTGGGCGCAAAAACCACGGCCGCAATATCTCCGTCGAAAGTAGCCAGTAACCGCAAGTTTGTCGCGTCCCAGAGGGTAACGCCTTTCCCAAAGAGGCCAGCCGCGAACACTTTGCCATCCGGTGCGAACGCAACCGAATAGAGCCCATCCTGGAAGTTTAAGGTCGAGATCAGCTTGTGAGAGGCGAGATCCCACAGCCGCACCGTGCCGTCCTGGCTGCCGGACAAAATGGTCTTGCCGTCGGGCGACAGGGCAATGGACACGACGACTCTGGAGTGGCCGCGCAACGTGGCAAGATTGTCCCCTCGTGCGGCTTCCCACAGGTAGCGCCATTCAAATCCACGAACATCTGTCCGACCGGGTGCCGGCCGATGCCCATCCAGCAAGGCACGCGCGTAGCCCAAGTTTCCAACCTTGATCGCCTGCTGAGCGAGGTTCATGTCGGCCGCATAGAGGTTTTGGCGCGCAGCCAGTTCGTTTTCTTCCGCTTTTTTGCGCTCAACCGCCTCGCCTGCGCGCGCGCGATCCGCATCTTCACGAAGTCGAGTTTGCAAGCTTTCCGCCGCTACCGCCCGGTCATGCGCCTTGGTTTCGCGAAAGAATAACCACAGTGAAACGCCCAAGCCAATCATCAGCGTGGCCATGACGGCGGTGGCGGCCGCGAAGGCCAGCTTGTTGCGGCGCACCATTTTCTGGAAGCGATAGCCGGTGCTTGGCGGACGCGCGACAACCGGCTCGTTGTCCAGATGACGCTGGACGTCCGCCGCCAGACCGTTGGCGGTTTCGTAACGACGGGTGCGGTCCTTCTCCAGCGCCTTCATCACGATCCAGTCCAGATCGCCGCGCAACAAAGTCCCGAGCCGCGCCGGTTCCGCGTGGCGGTGACTGGCCACGGCGGTGAGGTCGGCGGCCAGCAGTGTGCTCAGTCGCGTGGAGGGTCGGGCCGGTTCCTGTTCCAGGATGATGCGGCGCATCGCGTCCAGTCCGCCGGCCATCAATTCCTTGGCATCGAACGGCGTGCGGCCGGTGAGCAATTCGTAGAGCAGCACGCCGAGCGCGTAAATGTCCGTGCGCGTGTCGATGTCCAGGCTCGTCATCATGGCCTGCTCAGGACTCATGTAGGCGGGTGTGCCGATGAACTGCTCGAAGGCGGTGAACACGGTCTTGTCCGTCAGGCGCTGGCCGGTGGTGGCCTTGGCGATGCCGAAATCAATGACCTTGGGACAGCCCGGCGAACCGGGTTCGCTGATGGTGACGAGGATGTTCGACGGCTTGATGTCGCGATGGATGATGCCCTTCTGGTGCGCGTGCTGGATGGCCTGGCAGACTTGCGTGAACAGTTTCAACCGTTCTTCCGTGGGCAGATTGTTCTGGTCGCAGTAGTCGGTGATTTTGATCCCGCGCACCAGTTCCATGACGAAGTAAGGCCGTCCGGTTTGCGTCGCGCCACCGTCGAGTACCTTGGCGATGTTCGGATGGTCCATCAACGCCAGCGCCTGCCGCTCGGCCTCGAAGCGCGCGATGACTTCCTTGGTGTCCATGCCGAGCTTGATGACCTTGAGCGCCACGCGACGGCGCACCGGCTCCTCCTGCTCCGCCATGTAAACGACGCCGCAACCGCCTTCGCCGATTTGCTGGAGGAGTTTGTAACGTCCGATTTTGTCGCCCGGTTGCTCGCTGGGCACGTTCACGACCATGGTTGTGCCGCCGGCATTCGACAAACCCGTCGGCGGTTCTTCCAGAAAATCACCGGCGTTTTGCGCGGCGCGGAGCAAGGCCTCGACGCGCCGGCGCAACGGCGTGTCCAACCCGCAAGTTCCATCCAAATACGCGACGCGGGCTTCCGGCGTGGGGCGCAGGAGCGCCTCGGCAAACACGGCTTGTTCAGGCGATGCAGGTTTCATGGGATTCGATTCATCGCCCATACATGCGCCATTGAGCCGGAAAAAGGCTCACGACACACGAAAAGAAAAGATCGCGTGAGCCTTTCCTTCGGGATTTGGCGCATGACGGGGTGAACATCATGAAAACATCAAAAACATTACTCACACTCTTCGTTTGCGTCCTCGCCTTGGCGACGGCCGCGCCTTCCGTCAAGGCGCAGAACCCGATCACGTTCAATTTCACCGGCGTCATCACTTCGGTGGATGACGCGCTCGGCTGGTTTCAGAACACCTACGAGGTGGGGGCCACCGTCACCGGCTCCTACACATTTTTTGACTCCAACTATTTGAGAGGGGTGGATTTTTCCGATCCCGACCACTCGGTAACCTACCAGTATTACTTCAAGCCCAATTTCTTGGGCGTGCCCCTGACCAATCCGGATTTTCGGCTGAAGGCGGGAGATCGGGAGATCAAGAAAGACACCGCACCCTTTGCCTGGGATTTCTTCTGGATTCCAACTTGGAACGATTCCGCGCAGAGTTATCCTGGGGCGGGCGACGGCTATGCAGTCACCTCCGCCATCGGCTTTCCCTCGTTCTGGCGGGACTTCACAGGTGATCCCGTCGCGGACCCGGACGGCTTTTTGTTTCCCCTGCCCATTGCGAATCTCCGCTTGCACGATCCAACCAGCAACACGCTCAACTCGGTCGCTCTGCCGCTCATGCCGCCCAATCTCGCCGCGTTCTCTGAGCGTTCTGGTTCGATCTTCATCTCGGACGGCAACGGCGAACCCGACTACGCGACCGCCAAGTTCCGCATCACCTCGTTGACGCGTGCCTGTCCCGTCGTTGAGACCTTCGCGACGGGCCTGCTCGCGCCCAGCAAAATCATCCAGACCCCGCGCGGCAACTTCATCGTCGCCGAAGGCGGACCGGAAGTGCCGAACAACGGCCGCGTCTCCATCGTGGACAAGCACGGCAATCGGCGAACGCTCATTGAAGGTCTGCCGTCCGCCCGGACCTTCGTCGGGGATTTCAACGGCACGACCGGAGTCTGGCTGGACGGACGGACGCTCTACATCCTGAACGGCCAGGGCGATGTCACGCTACGGGGTCCACTCCCCGGCACCGAGATGGCCAATCCCACGCCCGCGTCGCCGATCTTCAGCTCAGTGCTGGCGGTTCACTTCAGCGAGTCGATGGAGGAGAAGACCACCGGTGTCACGCTCACGCTGGCGGATCATCAGGCTTTGAAAGCCGGCCAGCGGCTGACCCGGTCGGATGCCAAGGGGCGCAAGATGATCATCGAACTCATTGCCGACTTCCCCGACTACGCGCCCGAGCCGCGCCCGAACTTCGCGGACAATGTCCGTCACTCGCATCCCTACGGCGTGGTGGGCCAGGGGCGGCAGCTCTACATCGTGGACGCCGGATGGAACATCGTGCGCAAGGTGGATGTCCGCCGTGGCACGACAGAAACCCTGGCGAGCTTCGCGCCCACGCCCAATCCGCGATTCCCGGTTGGCCCGCCCGTCCTCGAGAATGTGCCCACGAGCATCCGCTGGGACGGCCACGACTTGCTGGTGACGTTGCTTAGCGGCGCGCCGTTCTTTCTCCCAAGTTACTCCACGGTCCAACAGGTGGACCCGCGCACAGGCGAGATCACGCCGTTGGTTGGTGGATTGTCCTCGGCCATCGATGCGACGCCGATCAAATCTCACGGTGATGACGAGGGCTATCTGACCCTCGAATTCAACCTGACATTCCCGACGTCCGGTCCAGGGCGGCTTCAGTTTTTCCGTACCGCCAACGCGACCCCGGCCGTGCTGGCGGATTGCCTCACGACCCCGACCAGCATGGTCCTGGATCGCAAGGGTGACCGGGTGGTGATCACGGAGTTGGCCACCGGCCGGCTGGTCACACTGAAGTTCCCGTGAGTTGATAAAACGCAACGCCGCCGGCCTTGCGCCGGCGGCGTTTCACCTTGATATAACACTACCGGCCTCGTGCTCGACCAAAGCCTCACCGGCACCGGCGCGTGGTCGCACGTCACCTTCCCTTACACGACGAACGCGACAGACATCAGCCTCAGCTCTGTCCGCGCCGACGGGGAACAAATTCTACCGACTGCGCAAGCAGTAGCACGCAACTGCCGCTTTCGTGATTCTCCTGCGCCGGAAGCATTGACTGCCCTGGAGCGAATCGGGACTCGCGAAACTCATCCAGACGGAGTGCCCATTTAAGCTTGGAGTTTCGGTTTGGAATTTCGCGCCAGGATCGCTCCTTCACCGACACGGCCTGATTCTCGATGATGGAGTCCATCTGTTCGGGCGTGTTCTGGCTCGTGGAGAGCGAACGGAAACCGGAATTGATTTACACGCGCCACGGAGTTGTTGAACGTCACCAGCAATCGAATTGCCCGGACCTTTGCAAACTGGAACATCACTCAAGATCGGCATCACCTGTTATCCGTCGGTGGGCGGGAGCGGCGTGCTGGCGTCGGCGTTGGGCGAGGATTTGGCGCGGCGCGGGCACGAGGTGCATTTCATCAGCTACGAGCGTCCGTTCCGCCTGTCGGCGGACGCGCCACGGCTGCATTTCCATCCGGTCGTCATCAACGATTACGATCTGTTCAAGTATCCCGACTACACGCTGCCGCTCTCGGTCAAGATGGCCGAGGTCAGCCGCGACCACCAGCTGGACGTGCTGCATGTGCATTACGCGGTGCCTCATGCGACGGCGGCGATTCTCGCGCGCGCCATGCTGCCGCCGGAGCAACAGCCGCGCGTTGTCACAACATTGCATGGGACGGATACGACGCTTCTGGGACGCGATGCCGGCTACGGGCCGGCGATTCGCCATGCGCTCAACTGCTCCGATGCGGTGACGTGCGTCTCGGCTTTCCTGAAGACCGAGACTCAGCGCCTGCTCGACTTTGCCGGGCCGATTGAAGTCATCCACAATTTTTTCGATCCGCGCCCGCCGCAACGCGCGCGGGCCGAAGTGCGACGTGAGCTGGGATTGCAAGACCACGAAGTGATGGTGCTGCACTCCTCGAATCTCCGCCCGTTGAAGCGCATCGATCTGTTGCTCGAAGCTGCGGCGCGCATCCGCCCCGCCGATTCCTTCAAGCTCGTGATTCTCGCCGGCGGAAGTTTTGCCCCGTACGTGGAACAGGTGCGCCGCTTGGGATTGGAGAACCGCGTCCTCGTGCGCGAGAGCATCAGCGTGATCGAAGATTACCTGCAAGCCGCCGACCTCGGACTCATCACGTCGGAGACCGAGAGCTTCTGCCTGAGCATTCTGGAAGCCATGTGTTTCGCCTGCCCGAGCGTGGCCAGGAGCGTCGGCGGCATTCCCGAAGTCATCGAGGACAACGTGAGCGGACTGCTTGTTCCTGGTGGCGACGCCGACGCGCTCGCCCGTGCCGTGGAAAGCTTGATTAAAGATCCGCCCCGTCGGGTCGCGCTGGGCCGCGCCGCGCAGCACCGCGCCCGTGAATGGTTTTCCGCCGCCGCCATTGTGCCGCGCTACGAAGCCCTTTACCGCCGGGTGATCGGCGAAGTTCAGGTTCCACGTTGAAGTTGAACTGATGAGCCACGTAGCGAAAGCACCGCCGATGCACCTCGCCGAGCAAGGCGTCACCCGCTTCCGATGGTTGATTGCCGTGTCAGGGTCAAGTCCCCAACCGCTTCCGAGCCGTTGCGTTCCCTGAAACCTGACGGGCGAGCGGGGCGTCCGTGGAGCCAAGCCATGCTTTTCAATCACGCCCACGTTCACGCATCTTCGATGCATGTCCGCTCATCGGTGCGGACGAGCGTTCTCCTGCCGGGTGGGTGGGTCTGGATTCTTCAAGTGTTTGTCGCGTATCCGCCAGAAGCGCATTGCGGGTCAGGCCGCAGTCCCATACAGACCTGATTTATGAAGTGGCAACTCAAGCATGGCTGGCAGCTAGAGGCTCATGACGCGGCGGGCCGTTGGTTCGCGCGACTGGTCGCCGCCCTAGCGATTCTAGGTGGCTCTGTGTCAGGTGCTCAGGCTCCAGCGGTGGCGCAATTTCGCAAGGACGTGCAGCCCATCCTCAAGGAGTTTTGCTACGACTGCCACGGCGACGGGGCGAAGAAAGGCGAGGTCGCGTTCGATGAATTGAAGACGGACGCGGCGCTGCTGAATCACGAACTGTGGTTGAAGGTTTTGAAGAATTCACGCGCCGGGCTGATGCCGCCGGAGAAGAAGCCGCAACCCTCGGCGGAGCAACGGCAGCAGTTGGAGAAGTGGATCAAGTTCTCGGCCTTCGGGATCGATCCGAAGAATCCTGATCCCGGTCGCGTCACGGTGCGGCGGCTCAATCGCGTCGAGTATCGGAACACGATTCGCGATCTCATGGGCGTGGACTTCGATACGGAGAAGGAATTTCCCCAAGACGACTCGGGCCACGGCTTCGACAACATCGGCGACGTGCTGACCATCTCGCCCATGCTGCTGGAGAAATATCTGGATGCGGCAAAGGCGATTGTTTCGAAGGCGGTGCCGGTGGTCTCGGGCGTGCCAGTGGAGGAAGTCTTGACTGGTCGCAGCTTTCGTCCCATCGAGGCGGGCGTGTCCGGCCCGTCCGGCGGAAATAACCGCGGTCCGCAGCAGTTCACGAATGCGCTGCCGCTGTCGTATTACCAAGCCGCCTCCGTCTCCAACACGTTTCAGGCGCCGCACGCCGGGCGCTACCAACTGCTCGTGGACGTGACCGCGAGCGAGCGGTACGTTGAGAATCAGTTCGACTACAACAAGTGCCGGGTCGTCTTCAAAGTCGATGGACAGGAGTTGCTGCGGAAGGAATTCGTCCGCGAAGGCGGCAAGGCGTTCCACTTCGAGTTCGACCAGGAGTGGAAGGCGGGCGCGCACGAAATGACCTTCGAGCTGGAGCCGCTGACGCAAACGAATCAAATCAGGTCACTCGCATTACGGATTGATGCCGTGACCGTGCGCGGGCCATTGGCCGAAAAGTTTTATGTCCGGCCCAAGAACTACGAGCGTTTCTTCTCCAAGGATGTTCCGAAAACCCTGACGGAGCGCCGCGCGTCTGCGCGCGAGGTGCTGGGAAGTTTTGCCCGCCAGGCATTTCGTGGCCCGGTGGATGATCAGACGGTGACGCGTCTCGTGGCGCTGGCCGAAGGCGTCTCCAGCCAGCCGAAGAAAACTTTCGAGGCCGGCCTCGCGCAGGCGATGGTGGCCGTGCTGGCGTCACCGAGATTTCTTTTCCGCGAGGAAGAAATCGAAAGTGCGGAGCATCTGGCGAAGGAGCGCGCTGCCGATGCGCTGGCGACTGGTTCTCCCTCACCCCGGCCCTCTCCCTCTGGGAGAGGGGGAATCGCATCCAGCGCTGGAGCAAGTGGTGGCGTCTCGATTATCGCCGAGCGCGGCGATACTGGCTCCCTCTCCCCTGGGGAGAGGGCCGGGGTGAGGGGGAACAGCGCACTCAAAATCGCCGCGACTTCACACTCCTCTGCATTTATCAGCGAATACGCCCTCGCCTCCCGCCTTTCCTACTTCCTCTGGTCGTCCAAGCCCGACGAAGAACTGTTCCGCCTCGCCGCCGGGAAAAAACTCCGCGCCCACCTGAGCGCGCAAGTGCAGCGGATGCTCGCCGACCCGCGCGCGGAAGCCTTGATGCAGAACTTCAGCGGGCAATGGCTCCAAGCCCGTGACATCGAGACGGTGCCGATTGATTCACGCGCCGTCCTCCAGCGCGACAGCGGCACCACGGGCAATCAAGGCGGGGGCGGCCGGCGTCCCGGCAACTTCGGCAACTTCGGGCGCGGCCAGCGTGTGCAACTGGACGGCGAGTTGCGCAAGGCGATGCGGGAGGAAACCGAAAGGTATTTCGGCCACATCGTCCGTGCCGACCGCAGCGTGCGCGAATTGATCGAGAGCGATTACACGTTCCTCAATGAACGGCTCGCGCGGCATTACGGCCTGACGAATCTCGCGGTGGAGGGATCAGAAATGCGTCGGGTGAAACTGCCGCCGGACAGCGAGCGCGGCGGTGTGCTCACGCACGGCACCGTCCTCGCTGTCACGTCGAATCCGAATCGCACGTCGCCGGTGAAGCGCGGTGTCTTCATTCTCGAAAACATTCTTGGCACGCCGCCCTCGCCGCCGCCGCCGGACATTCCGCCGCTGGAGGACGCAGGCAAAGGCGCGACGAACGTGCTGAGTCTGCGCGAGACCCTGGCCTTGCACCGCGAGCAGCCGCTGTGCAGTTCGTGCCACAACCGCATGGACCCGCTCGGTCTTGCGCTGGAAAATTTTAATGCGCTGGGCATGTGGCGCACGCAGGAACTCAAGCAGCCCATTGACGCGGGCGGGAAATTGATCACCGGCGAATCGTTCACCAGCATCCAGACGTTGAAGCACATCCTTGCGACCCAGCGCCACCGCGATTTCTACCACGCGCTCACCGAGAAGCTGCTCACCTACGCGCTCGGGCGCGGGCTGGAGTATTACGACGTGCAGACGGTGGACACGATTGTCGAGCGGATGGAGCGGGAGAACGGCCGCTTCTCCGCGCTGCTGATGGGCATCATCGAATCCGCGCCCTTCCAAAAAAGTCGAAACGTGGACGCGCCGGGCCACGTCGTTCCCGTGCAGCCATTGAACCAGCGCGCCGACATAAAAACGAAGCCATGAAGTCGAACCACCCTGCGGACGAAATTCTCGCGGCCCAGCGCGCCGCCCGCCTCAGTCGTCGCCACTTTCTGCGCGGGGTCGGCGCGTGCCTGGCGCTGCCAGCGTTCGAGTCGCTGGGCGCGTTGAAGGCGCTCGCGGCCGAGGCGAAGTCCGTCAGCAAACTCGCCGCGACCGCCAGCGGTGCGCCGCTGCGCACCGCGTTTGTTTTCTTCCCGAACGGCGCGATCCCATCCGCGTGGTGGCCGGAAGGCGAAGGGAGTGATTTCAAATTCAAGGACACGCTCTCGCCCTTGGAGGCGAGCCGGCAGCACTTGCAGGTTCTCGGCGGTCTGGATCACGTTTGCGCCAACGGCGGGCCGGATGGCGGCGGCGATCACGCGCGCGGCAACGGCGTGTTCCTGACCGGCGTGCGGCTGAACAAGAGCGCGACGGATGTGCGCGCCGGAGTGTCCATTGACCAGGCCATTGCCAAACAGGTCGGACATCTCACGCGGCTGCCTTCGTTGGAACTGACTTGCGACAGCAAGCGGCAGTCGTCCGGCTGCGATTCAGGCTATTCCTGCGCCTACCAGTACAACATCTCGTGGAGTTCACCGAACACGCCGGTGACGGCGGAATCCAATCCGCGCCTCGTCTTCGAGCGGCTCTTCGGCACGGGCGCGCCCGGCGAGCGCAACGAAAACGCCCGGCGCCGCCAGCAGGAGCAGCGTTCGGTTTTGGATTTCGTCCTCGAAGACGCGCGCGCCATGCAGCGCCGGCTCAATGCGCGCGACCAGGACAAGCTCGATCAATACCTGACCAGCGTGCGCGCCATCGAGACGCGCATCCAGCAGGCCGAACGATTCGGGCAGGTCAAAGACCCCGGCGTCGAGACGCCGGCGGGCATCCCGGAAGCCCACGCCGATTACATCCAGCTCATGTACGACATGATGGCGATGGCGTTTCAAACGGACTCCACGCGCGTGGCCTCGTTTGCCCTGGCGCACGACGGCGACAACCGCTCCTTCTCACACCTGGGAATTTCCGAAGGGCACCACGACATCTCGCACCATCAAAACCGCGAGGACCGCATCCAGAAGCTGGTGCAGATCGATCAGTTCTACGTGCAGCAGTTCGCGAAGTTTTTGCAGAAACTGCAAAGCACGAAGGACGTGGACGGCCAGTCGCTGCTGCACAACTCGATGATTGTCTATGGCGGCTGCAACGCCGACAGCAACCGCCACACGCACACCAACCTCTCGCTGCTGCTGGCCGGTGCGGGCGGCGGCGCGCTCACGCCCGGCCGCTACGTGAAGCACGGCTCCAAGCCCACGACCAACCTGTTCCTCAGCCTGGCCGACCGCATGGGCGTGCAGGGCCTGGAACGCTTTGGCGATTCGACGGGGCGGCTGGGGAATGTTTGAAGGAGCGCGGACCGCCGAGTCCGCACGTCCCAAAATTTTCAACCACGGATGGACACCGATGCACACGGATGAAATGGCCGCAGAGAACGCAGAGAATTAAACCGCTGATGGACGCTAATTCACGCTGATGCCGGAGCGGTGGACGCACGCCCACGACGGCGCGGGGTGGCAGGCAGCAGCGGGGCGGTGAGCTGTTCGTAGAGGCGGAAGAGGTGTTCCACGCGCTCGCGGTCGGAGTGGAAGGGTTCGGCGCGATAGCATTTCTCCACGGCGCGATCCAACTCGGCGTGGGCGCGGAGCAGATCGCGCGGCATGGTGTTCGGGTCGTAGAGATCGGCGAGCGTGGCCGTCCCGGTGGGGTGAGACTCCGTCGAACCCTGATCAAGTTTTCCCTGGATGAGCCGCGACTTCGCCGGGCCGCGGGCTTTTTTGATGCTCGCTCCGCTCGCCTCGCTGCGCTCGTTCGACGGCTCGACGGAGTCTCGCCCCACCGGAGTCATGTAGCGCGCACGCGCGGCCAGCACTGCGCGGGCTTTTTCTTCCACGCGCTCGCGTTGTGCCGGAGTTGGATTCGGCCAGGGGAAGTTGTTGTAAATGGATGGCGCATAGCTCAACCGCGATTCAAGACGCCCGCAGACTACTCGAACCCAAGCCATGTGGATGCCCGATGTGATTACGCCAAAGTGGTAGATGCTTCCGTCAACAATGATTTGCAGCTTGTTACTCGCGATGACCGTTGGAGGCAGGAAAGCAATGGGAATGTATCGACGGTTCTCCGAGGAAACTTCCGGGACTGCAATGAATTCCGTTTCCGGCTGCCGGTCTTGAGTAAAAAGAGACGGTGCCGACGCACAGTCTCGGACGTGTTGAGTTGGACTTCGCAGACGCGATTCACGAACACGCTCGACGCGGTCCATGACTTTCGGAAGACGGCGCAGAAGCTCAGGTCGTGCGTTCTTGAGCCACAGACACCAACGGTGCGTGCTCTGAATCAGTTCATCTCCACCAATGAAAGGCTTGAGGAACGGCTCCGCGCCGGGTTCTTCGCGAATGAGTTCGTTCTTCTCTTCTTCTGTGAGAATTAGGTGTCCGCCGTCTGTCGGCTGGCTGCCTTTTTTCATTTGAGGAAAACCGGAGCGTGGCTCCGTTCGAGATGGAAGAATGATTGTGGTGCCAGCAACGAGATAAGGGTTGATGTTAGAACACTCGGTCAGAGTCGGTTGCATCCCGGTTGGGTCGGCATCGTAGTCATATATTCTTCGAGCGATAGGCGGGCGAACTGAAAATCCGATGATGACAACATCTACCTGTGCTCTGCCGCGAGCAGAGCTAGCCCAGTTGAACGTGCGATGGGCGAAATCAATCGAAATACCGCGTGACAGAAGTTCCGCCCAGAGAATGCCGACCTGCTCACCTTGCGTGATGGAGTTTGTGGCGACGAATCCGACATGCGCCGAAGTCCCAACGACAAATTCAGCGGCGCGACGAAACCAGCAAGTCACATAGTCGAGCCGACCGAAGCGCCCATTCTCGCCCCATACACTCGCCATGTCCTCCTGTTGTTCGGTGTTTCTCCACTGATGGCCTACGAACGGCGGATTGCCCAGCACGTAGCTGCATTTAGCGCGCGGCAACACCGAGTTCCAATCCGTGCGCAGCGCGTTGCCTTGGACGATGTGCGGCGAGGCGCGGAGCGGAAGGCGGTCGAAGCTTTGGCCGAAGGCTTCGGCGGCTTGTGCGTTCATCTGGTGGTCCATGAGCCAGAGAGCAACTTCGGCGATCCGCACGGGCCATTCGGAGTATTCGATCCCGTGGAATTGATCCACGTCCACGAGACACAGGTTGCGAACATCCAGTTCGCGCTGCTCTGCGCCGTGAATCTCCTTGAGGACTTCGAGTTCGAGCAGGCGCAGTTCGCGGTAGGCGAGGACGAGGAAGTTGCCGCAACCGCAGGCCGGATCGAGGAACCGGAGCGCGCGCAGTTTCTGGTGGAAGGCTTCGAGATTCGCGCGGCGGCGGGTGGAGCGGTCGCGCTGGAGTTGCGCGAACTCGGCGCGGAGTTCGTCGAGGAACAGTGAGCGGAGCACCTTTATGATGTCGCGCTCGCTGGTGTAGTGCGCGCCCTGCTGGCGGCGCGCGCGGTCTTCCATCACGCCTTGAAAGAGCGAGCCGAAGACGGCGGGCGAGATGCCGGCCCAGAGGAATTCGCAGCAGTAGAGCAGCGAGTCGCGCATGGCGCGATTGAAGACGGGCGTGCGGAGGTGTTCGCGAAAGAGCAGGCCGTTGACGTAGGGGAAGGCGGCCAGTTCCTCGTCCAGGCCGGGCTGGCGTTGCGCGGGCGAGGTGTCGAGCACCTCGAACAGATGGTTGAGCTGCTGGCCGAGATCAGAACCGTCCTCGCGGGTGCGGCTGCGGATGAATTGCGTGAAGGCGTCGGGCGGAAAAATTCCCGTGTCCTCCGCGAACAAACAGAACAGCACGCGCACCAGCAGGCGCTCCAGCTCGTGACCGGAAAATCCACCCGCGAGGAGTGCGTCATGCAGCTCGCACATGCGGGCGTAGGCTTTCTCGTTCGCCGGGTCTTCGGGATCGAGCCGCACGCGCGTCTGCCCGAGCATGAAGGCGAAGGAGCGGATGGCGCGCGGGAATTCATCGAGCGTGAACGAGACGCGGGAACTCGGGCGTCCAGCAAAGAGCGGCAGATCGCGCTGCTCCTCTGGCTCCAGATCGAACAGAACGAAGCGGGCAAAATCGGAGACGAGAACGAAGCGCGGAATCTCGTCGTGGCGGTTTTCGCGGGCGAGGTCTTCGATGTAGCCGAGCGCCTGCGTCTCCGCAGCGTCGAGGCTTTGGCCGAAACTCTTGTGTTCGACGAGGAGCCGTCCGCGCCAGAGCAGATCGATGGCGTTGGTGTGGCCTTGCAGATTGCGGACGTTGGCCTCGAACGAGGCGACAGAGGCGCGGCGGATGCCGAAGACGTCGAAGAACTCGTTCCAGAACGTCTGCTTGTGGGCGCGTTCTGAGCGGTCGCCCGCGTGACTGCGCGAGAAACGGATCGCGCGATCCCGGACTTCACTCCAAGAGAGATGAGGCATAGCTGTTCGCTCGCGCGCGAATCAGCCCTGTCGGGGTGGCGTGTCCTCCGTGGGTTCTTTCCCGGTGCCTGAAAAACAAATGGGACGTGTCTACACACGCCCCATCACAGGCACCGCTAAGAGCCCACAGAGGAGCGCTTTCAACACGCCCCAGGCGGGGCGTGCATCAAGCGTTGTCCTCTGTGTCGAAATTAGCGGTTTCGTGATGGACAGCAGCCGAAGCTACGCGAATTGGTTTTGGTTAAATTGGTTTCTTGATCGTTTTGTTTTTCTGAACGCGGCGAGAGTAGCGGGGGCGGAACGCGGGCGACAATCTCGAAAGATTTTGGCGAGAGAGGGGGGCGTATTTTGAAAGTCCCACCGTGGTGCTACTGGGGGCCACGACACAGGAATGTGTCTGAACCTGCCGGCAGGTAAGCCGGCGTTACGCCGTTGCGCCGGGGTTTCACCCCGCAGGGTTGGTGAAATTGAAGT
>JANOQV010000110.1:0-2704 GCA_031414955.1 Pedosphaera sp.
CATCCTCACCCTGCCCGTGCTGGCCGCGCTGCGCCGGGAATTCCCGCAATCCCGCCTCGAAGTCCTTGGCTACCCGCACATCGCCAGCCTCGCCGTTGCGGGCGGCCTCGCCGATGCCGCCCAGCCCATCGAAGCCCGCGCCCTCACCGGCTTCTTCGCGCGCAACGGCGAGCTCGACCGCGCGCTGCAAGAGTACTTCGCCTCCTTCGCCATCATCCTTTCCTTCCTCTACGACCCCGACGGAATTTTCGAGGCGAACGTGAAGCGCTGCTCCCGCGCCCAATTCATCCCCGGCCCGCACCGCCCCGACGACACCGCCGGCCTCCACGCCACCGAAGTTTTCCTGCAACCCCTCACCCGCCTCGCCATCTTCGACGCCGATCCCGTGCCGCGGCTTCCTCTCACCCCTCGCCCCTCTCACCTCTCACCTTCGCTGGCCCTCCATCCCGGCAGCGGCGGCGAGCGCAAGAACTGGCCGGAGCCACGTTGGGCCGAACTGCTCGACCGGCTCATCGCGGAAACATCACTTCAACTCCTCCTTGTCGGTGGCGAAGCCGAGCTGGGCCGCATCGAGCGGCTCGCTGCGCGTCTCCCGTCAGTCCGCGTCGAAACAGCCTTCAATCTTCGACTGCCCGACCTCGCCGCCCGGCTGGCGGCTTGCCGCGGTTTCGTCGGCCATGATTCCGGCATTTCCCATCTCGCGGCAGCCGTCGGATTGGCCGGCGTGATTCTCTGGGGTGACACTGCCGAGTCAGTGTGGCGTCCCCGCAACGAGCGTTGCGTCATCCTGCGAGATCAGGGAGGACTGCCCGCGCTCAAGGTGGACGGCGTGGTGGCCGCCCTCGCCCGGTTCAATCAAGGATGACCGTCGGTTTGTTGGGCGATGGGACGCCGCCATCGTTGCCAATCGCATCGACCGGGCAGCCCTTGAGTGCTTGCTCTGCCTCCTGCCGCTCAAGGTCTGTCACCGGCTGGTGAAACACGATGCTGAAACTGATTTCCTCCTGGCGCCGAAAGACGGCCGGTGCGGTTTCCCGGCATTGGTCGCAATCAATGCACTCGCTGGAGACGTAGAAGGCGCCGGGGACGTTCTCCGGCAGCCGCATGTTCAAGGTGGCCATAGTCAGTGTGGTTGTATCGCCATTCCGGGTTCCGCCAGATCGTTCACCTGAGCGAAGGCGTCGTCCTTCGTGACACGAACACCTTGCCGCAATCTCATTGTTGCGTGAAATTCATTAGTCTGTTTACACTGATGCGTTAAATGAATGACTTTCTGGCGACCGTTCCTTTCGACCTTTACGAATTGAGCTTGTTCCAGCTCGTGGCGGAGACGGGTAGCTTCACCCGCGCAGGGCAGCAGGCCGGAATCACGCAAAGCGCCATCACCCGGCAGATTCGCGGCATGGAGGATCGACTGGGAGTCGCTCTCTTTGAGCGGACGACCCGCCACGTCAGCCTCACGATCGCGGGCCGCCTTCTGCACGAGAAGTCCGGGCCGATCCTCGACGCGACGAGCGCCGTGCTCCACCAGCTTCAGCATGAATTTCATCTGGTGCCGCGAACGTTGCGCGTGGGCGTGGCACGCAGCATCGGGCTGTCCTATCTGCCCGGCTTCTTCTTCGCTTTTCAGCGAAAGTTTCCCGACGTGCAACTCCACGTCACGCAACAGACCAGCCGTGAGATTCTTGCCGCCGTGGAAGCCAAGGAACTGGATGCGGGGTTGCTCTGTCCGCCACTGCGGCTGCCAAGAGCATTGCAGATTACGCACCGGTTCGCGGATGAGTTCACTTTCATCGCTCCGCCCACGCTCGCATTGCCCGCGGGCCGCGCGAATCTTCCGGCGTTGCGCAAGCTGCTGGCCGGCGAGCGCTGGCTGCTCATCGACCGTGAAGGTAACACCGGCCGGCAACTGCATCGCTGGCTGCGGGACCAAGGCTGGCGCATCGAACCTGCGATGGAACTGGACAGTTTTGACGTGATCGTGAATCTCGTCTCCCTCGGCCTTGGCGTGAGCATCGTGCCGCACCGCGTGCTGCCGATTTACGAACAGCGCCGAGTGGTGAAACGCATCCGGGCGAAACGGAGGTTTGAACGCGAACTTGTGGTGGTAGTGCGGAAGAACCGCCAACAGCCGGAGCATCTGGCGGGGTTTGTGGAGAACGTCCTGTTCTGACGGGCGAACCGAGGCGCTCACTTCGCTACGACAACCTCAATGCCCCGCTTCCGTAGCGTCTTCAACATGTCGGCCGGCGCGGCCTGGTCGGTCACGATGGTGTCGATCACGTCCAGTTCGCACAGCCTGGAGATGGATTGCCGGCCGAACTTCGACGAGTCGATGCAGAAGATGACTTTGCGCGCCGCCTCGATCATCGCCTTTTGAATGTCGATGAGCAGGCCGTGGGAATTGGTGATGCCCTCCAGCGTGATGCCGCCACAGCTCATGATCGCCACGTCGGCGCGAATCTTCTGGAACGCTTCCACCGCATGTGGTCCCACCAGCACGCCGAGTCGCGGGTAGATGACGCCGCCGGAGACGACGACTTCGAGCTTGTTCGACGCGGCAAACAGGTTGGCCACGGGCAGGGAATTCGTGAACACCTGCGGCGTCTTGGCCTCCAGGTGGCGCGCGGCGTGATAGCAGGTGGTGCCGGCATCGATGATCACGGTCTGGTTCGGGGGCACCAGCTCCGCGCACGCCCGCCCG
>JANOQV010000111.1:0-5754 GCA_031414955.1 Pedosphaera sp.
AGGATGTCCGGCTCGGCGTGGCATTCATCGAAGGCGGTCTGCACGAGGGCGGAGGGGAGCTGCGCGGGGGTGAGGGTGCGGAGGCTCATGCGGCGGGTCTGCGCCGGCTTGAAGATGTCGCCGCTGGCCAGGCCGTGGAGAGCTTCCAGGGCCAGGCGGAGGCGCCACTGGCTGCTGGGGTTGAGGACGACGGGTCGTTCCTGCCGGGCCATGGCGGCGCAGAAGTCGCGGCCGACCATGCTGGCGGTGGTGTAACGCTGGGGGCGGCCGGTCATGGCTTCCTTGAGCACGTCGCGCGCGGTGAAGGCGGGGGTGAAGATGCCGTTGTCATCCTGGCAAATCCAGACGGCGAGGTGTTCGTCGGGCCGGGGCTGGACGACGGGGGGTTGTCCAGGACGCACATCCACGGGAAACCAGAGGGTGGATTCGTTGAGGAGGCGGAGGATTTCTTCCCGGCGGGAGGTGTCGCGCGCTCCGGCGGCGAGGGCTTGTTCGAGGCGATTGGGGGCACGGGATTTCATGCGCCTGAGCATGGGTCGCTGGGGCCGTGCCGGCAAGCCGGACGCTACGGCGCTTGCCACGCCATCGGGCAGTTGTAGGAGCCGAGGTCACGAGGCGGGCGGGGCCTCCTCACGTCGGCGCCTACAGGCTCCAGCGGCGACGGCGCTTTCGAGCGCCCGGGGAAGATGGGCACGCCGTAAAACACCGCGCGCGTGCAAGGCAGCGTCACGCTGCGCTTGCCGCCGCCGTCCCAAACCGGGTGCGGGCATGATGCAGCGCATGAAATTGCGGTGCGAAACCCTCCTGCGCTGCGGCGATCCGCGCTGGCCTTCAAGGCGCAGGTTGAGGGCAAGTAGGGCGATGAGTCACGCGTTCCACAGGCCGCTTCCACGCGCCACCACGACGCACGGTTAAGCTGTTATGAGTAAAAATCAGAAGAGGATCGTTCCTCTCGCAATTTCGCATATTCCTTGAGACCCAAATGCACCTTGAAGACATTGGCCGCATTGTCCCAGCCAGCTTCTGGATTAGTGTATCGGAAGACCCACGATTGTCCCCCTAAACCACTTCGCCGTTCATAGCCGATCACCGAATAATTGTACAATTTAGCAAGCGCTTCATCCGCGGAAACATTGTTCACTCCAGACCTCCTCGGCTCGTACTCGCGGGCAAAGTCCTCTCTCCGGAAGGTTATGGTGCTCAACGTAGAGCATGACTGGAGCGCCTCTTCCCACTTGGGCCAATGCGCAAGCACCTCGTCATCAAGCTCTGATTTCAAGTACGTTGAGTATGGTCCTCGAGCATTGATGACGTCCTGATTATCCAGCAAGACCGGATCACCGTCCCGTTTCTTCGCCTCCGCCAACGCGGCATTCAGAAATCGGATCACATCACGGGGACGCATGAATGTGCGTGCAAGAATATGATTCCATTTCGTTTGAGAGCCGCGCATCAATGCGTCAGTGCTGACGGTATCCCAAGAAGCATCAACAGCCAGTTTCGCGTGGATACGTTCGTTCACCAACTCGAGCAGGGCGGCACTATCCCATTCGAGCATCAGGGCGGAGGTTTCGCTGATTTTATTCTTGTCAGAGAAGCGGATCTCATCCCACAGATCGGTTCGGAGATACACAACCGGACGGATGGTGACAGCCTTTCCCTTCATCTGCCGCTGTAAGTCTCGTGTGGCAAGTATAAGGCCAGTGATCATTCGTGCCCGACTGTCGTCCATGAGGTCGAGTCCCTGGTCTAGTTCATCGACTTGAAGGAAGAGCGTTGTTCTTCCTGCATCTCCCGCTATGTTTTGCGCTGAGTCCAGGAGCAGATCGGACAGCGCATTGAGTTCAGAGCCAAGTCCAAGATCTTGAGCACCCCTGTTGAAACTGATGCTTCCAATCTTGCACCCCAGCACGGTCGGCTCAAATGATGTCGCGGACAGGCGGAGATTTGCTGGTTTGAGCACGTCACCAAGTGCAGGAGATATGCCACCGTAATTGTCCGTAAGAAACTTCGTGAGGAACTTCCCCTGCCCCTCTTGTGGCTTCCCTGCACAATTAAAAGCAAGTATTGCGACTTCAAGTGCAAGGAGGTACCTCCAAGAGGAAACATACGCCTCGATCTCTGAGGCCCCCCGGTCAACGCGGGAAGCGTGGATGCTCCAAGGATAGCCCTTCAAACTCAGCGCGCGCGATATGGATTTATGTTCGCCTTCGGCGAAATATCGAACCAATGCCGTCTTGCCAGAGCCTTTGCGGCCAAGCACCAAAAACGCACCCCCTTCTTGAAGCTTCTTCGCGGCATCGGTCGAAACGAAATAGTCCAGGACTGAATCGTCTTCTGCTGCGACATCGCCGAACGATGCCAAGTCTGCTAGAGAATGTTTTCCGTCCATATTCGTGATCCTTTCCTTTTGTCACATTAGTGCTTGAGCGCGACTCGCGGAGGAGTGTTGCACAGCAAACCATGCACTGGTTGTGTCCAACTCCGTCGCATCATGGGCCGATAAAGCATGATTGGGGAAGTTCGAGCAAGGATAATCACAAGTGGCCGTTACGGCGTGTCCGCTACCCCTGCAAAGGGCGTCAGGACTTTCGGCGGGTTCGACGGAGCGGAAAAGCAGGCATTTGAACTTTTGTGGAACTTTCTGTCCCGGAAAAGTGGCCGGGAGTCCTAGAGGGGAACTTTCTGCCGCGGCAAAGTGGCCGTGAGTTCTAATGTGGAACTTTCTGCCCCGGAAAACAGGCCGTGAGGACTCACGGCGGGTTCGCCGGAGCGGAAAAGACGCCGTGAGTTTCAATGCGGGGTTTTCCGCGCCGGAAAAGTGGCCGTGAGTCTTTGGGACGGGTTTTTACCCGGTGAAAAGGGGCGGACGAGCGCGAGGGCAAAGCCGGATTTGTGGGGATGGGAAAATCTTGCCGCAGGGCCGGCAGATTTTGCCGGGCTGGAGCGCGTCGAGCGGGGGCGTGAAACGAGGGCGGCGTCTTCGGGCTGAAAGCCCGCGATATTACAGCCTGGGGTGAAGCGCAGCGCGAAGCCCCAGGTCAGCCGGCCAAGCAATGAACCAGCCCTGTAAGGGCGAGACATGATCACGGTGCGCGGCTGACGCGTTTGGTATGGAGATGGTGTCGCCCTCTCAGGGCTGGGGGTCTCTGAACGCGGAAACCTGGGCCTCCGCTCGCGCTGCTCGCTCCAGCCCAGGCTGTAATATCGCGGGCCTTCAGCCCTGAGCGGGTAGGGACGGCGCGCTGAGCCGTCCTGCGCCGCGTAGCAGTGGCGCAATCGTTCCTTCCATCCAAGGCATCCGGCGTGTCGAATGCGCTGGGCGTTCGTTCCGCCCGCTCTGCGCGGGCGGGGACATCGCAGCGCGGTGTCCCTACTCACTCAACCCGTGCGGGCAGGAATTGCCTGGAAAGATCTGCCTGGGTGGCAGGATTTTCCGGGCCGAGGGAAGAGACGGCTTCGTAAGTCGCGTGTTTCCAAGGACCGGATCGTTGGCACCTGGATTGCTGAGATGACCTTGGTTGCGTCCGGATGAACCGGGTGGGCCGAACAGTACAACACATCACGTTTATGGCAGCAAACAACATCCCCACCAGTCTCAAGGACCTTCTCCACCTCGCCTCGGCGTGCCGGGCGGGCGCCACGGCGCTCGGCGGCAGCATCCCGCTGGTGCTCAACACCGGCAGCGCCCTCGGCAGTGACCGCGCCAATACCGTGCAGGTGCAGTTCGTCTATCGCACCAGTCTCTCCGAGCTGCCAGCCTTCCGCCTGGCGGTAAAGAACACGCGCCGCGATGGCCGCGCCTACGCCACCAAGGCGCGCAACTGGCTGGTCAACACGCTCGGCCCGTCGCACACGCTGGCGTGGAGCGCGGTGGGCTTTGACAATGATTCAGTGGAGATTCCCAAGGATGACGCGGGGCTGGAGACGTTGCTGGAGCGGATGCATCTGTATTTCGCGAACAATCCGGGGCAGGAGAATCCCGACCCGAAGGTGAACGTGACGGCGGCGCGGGCGCAGACGTTCTGCCTGGCGCTGGGCTCGGCGGTGGGCGCTCTCAATGGCAAGGAGCAGGATTGCGGCACGAAGAAGGGCGCGCGCGATACCGCGGCGAAGGCGCTGCGCAAGCGGTTGCGCGGGCTGGTGCAGGAGCTGGGTCAGACCCTGGCGGACGATGACGCGCGCTGGCGGCAGTTCGGCCTGAACCTGCCGGCGGCGCCGAATGTGCCGAAGGTGCCGCGGAACGTGGCGGTGAACACGAACACGGCGGGCGAGTTGTTCATCACCTGCGCGGCGGCGCAGTACGCGACGCATTACCGTTTCTTCACCGCGCGTCCGGACGTGGACGAGGAGCCGGTGCATGTGGGGAATTCGGACGAGCCGATGTTCCATCTGGCGGGCCTGACGGCAGGAGAGACGCTGGAGGTTTATGTGACCGCGGCGAATTCGGGCGCGGAGAGTTTGTTCAGCAAGCCGGTGACGGCGACCGTCGCCGGGGAGGAAGAGGCGGCGGCGTAGGCTGGAGAATTTGTGAACGAGCCAGCCGTCGGGCTGGCGGGGGGCGCAACCTGGCACCGCCACCATTTCCGGTGGGGCGGCGCTGCGCGCCGCCCTGATCTCCGTTCCGCGCGCCGAGCGCGGAACGAAAGACCAGACCCGCCGGCGTTTGTTCGTCCCGCGCCCGGCGCGCGGGACGGGATGTTTCGGCGGCGCGCAGCGCCGCCCCACCTCGGTGGTAGTGCCAAGTTGCGCCCGGCTGGCGGTACCCGCGGAACTCGCCATTGCGCGCGGCGGGCAGGCGCGGCTATAAGCGGGTCAACGCCGCTGGCGCATGAAATTCATCCTCGCCCTCGATCAAGGCACGACCAGTTCCCGCGCGATCCTCTTTGACGCGGCCGGTGCCGCCGTCGCGTCCGCGCAACAGGAGTTTCGCCAGATCTTTCCGCAGCCCGGCTGGGTCGAGCATGACGCGGAGGAAATCTGGTCGTCGCAATTCGCCGCCGCGCGGGAAGCGTTGCGGCTCGCGCGGCTCAAGCCGTCCGACCTTGCGGCCATCGGCATCACCAACCAGCGCGAGACGACCGTCGTCTGGGACCGTCGCACCGGTCGGCCGATCACCAACGCCATCGTCTGGCAGGACCGGCGCACCGCGCCCTTCTGCGACCAGCTCAAGCGCGACGGGCACGAAGCGCTCATCCAGCGGAAGACGGGGCTGGTCATCGACGCCTATTTCTCCGGCAGCAAGCTGCGGTGGATGCTGGAGAACATTCCCGGCGCGCGCGCCGACGCGGAGGCGGGGCACCTCGCGTTTGGCACGGTGGATTCGTGGCTCATCTGGAAATTGACCGGCGGCGCGCGGCACGTCACCGACGCCAGCAACGCGTCGCGCACGATGCTCTTCAACATTCACACGGGCGACTGGGACGACGAGTTGCTCGCGCTCTTCAACGTGCCGCGCGCCATGCTGGCGAGGGTGGGCGCGTCGAGCGAGGTCGTGGGCGAAGCGGCGGGGGAGCTGGCCGGGGTGCGCATCGCGGGCATCGCGGGCGACCAGCAGGCGGCGTTGTTTGGCCAGGTCTGCACGCAGCCTGGCATGGTGAAGAACACGTACGGCACCGGCTGCTTCATGCTCATGCACACCGGCGCGAATCCCGTCGTGTCGCGCAACCAACTCCTCACCACCGTGGCGTGGCGCATCGGCGGGCGCACGGAGTTTGCGCTGGAGGGAAGCGTGTTCATCGCCGGCGCAGCGGT
>JANOQV010000112.1:0-2065 GCA_031414955.1 Pedosphaera sp.
CCCCAAGCCGTGGCTCGCGCGTGGACGAACCCGAAGCCGAGAACATCGGCGCGAAGGTCAATGCCGCCATGCGCGGCGCAGCGAAGTGCGAAGTTCGAGTTGCGAATGTCGAATGGCAGCCAGTTCGACAATCGAAATTCGTCATTCGACATTGTCCCGACCCGCACGACGCCACAGGCCGCTTCGACTTCGTCCTCGCCACAGCGCCGAGGGCAAGAACGGCGGCCAGATCTACACTCAGTCCTGCGTCGTGCGCTGCCTCTTCGGGAAATCCGCACCGCGCGCCACGGTCTCCCAAGCGGTGAACTCCTTGCCCAATTCCTTGAGTTTGGCGGTGGCGCCCTCGTAAGCATCGTTGCCCAGCAACAGATGATGGGGCGGTTTGGGACACCCGACCGCTGAGATGATCGCCTGCGCGGCGCGCACCGGATCACCCGGTTGTTTTCCGGAGCTGGCGCGCACTTGCTTGCGCCACGCGCCTGCCGTCGCGGCGTAAGCGGCGATCTGCCGTTTGCTTTCATTCGCCGATCGCCCCGCCCAATCGGTGCGGAAACCACTCGGCTCGACGAGCATCACCTTTATTCCCAGCGGCTCGACCTCCTGCCAGAGGGCTTCGGACAATCCTTCGACCGCAAACTTTGTCGCGTTGTAGTATCCCGCCGCCGGAAACGAACGCAGTCCGCCGATGGAGGAAAAATTTACGATGAATCCTTTGCGCCGCCGCCGCATGCCCGGCAGCGCCGCCTGGATCATCCGGCTCAATCCAAAAACATTGATCTCGAACATGCGGCGCACCTCTTTCTCCTCACCCTCTTCGATGGCCGCGAAGTAGCCGATGCCGGCGTTGTTCACGAGCACATCGATGCGGCCAAATTTCTTTTCGGCCGCCTTGAGCGCCGCGTTGATGTGCCCCTGTTTCGTGACGTCGAGCTTGAGCACCAACGCCTGTCCCAGCGCGGCCAAATCCTCCACTTCGTCGGGGCGTCGGGCCGTCACCACCACGCGATAGCCTAGTTCGAGCACCTGCTTGGCGAGCTCGCGCCCAAAGCCGGTCGAGCAGCCAGTGATGAACCACACGGGCTTTTCGGTGGTCGAAGTTTTGTTTTTCTTAACGGTAGTTTTCATAGGTGTGTCTTTCATGGCAAGTCGCCTTGGATTGGATCGTGGACCGCATCATAGGAGGTCCGTCCTGTCGTCCAGTCTCACGGTCAGAACTGAATTGAGCCCGCCGTAGGGATTGGCCACGCGCTGCGCGGCCTGCGGGTTGTCGGCCCACTCGCCGTCGGCGACGAAGCGATACTCATACTGGCCCGATTTGAGCATGAGCCGGATCGACCATCCGCCGGCCGCCGTGGGTTCAAGCGGATTGGCTTGCGGATTCCAGTCGTTGAACGAGCCAGCCAGCGTGACGTGGCAGGCTTCGGGCGCGTAAAACGCCAGCACGACTTCCTGTTCTTCTAACGCGGGGAATCGCTCTGCAATCGACTCGGTGGACTGCGACGGATTCGATTTCATGTCGGGCCTTGCTTTCGGCCGGAGCCGCGTTTTTTTCCGCCGCCCGAGTGTTTGTTAACGGTGGCCCAAGCCCGGGCCTCCGCCGCTTTTTCGCCGACGCCCTTTTTCTCGTAGCTCTTCTCGATGTGCGCCGCCTGCCGGATTTGTTTGGCGGTGTAACTGGATTTGTCCCCTGAAGGCATGGTGGTGAGTGTTTGCGAGTTAATTAGCTCCGTTTTTGAGAGTGGGTTTCTTTGGGCTTTTGAAGAACACGGCGCGCTAGGCGGCCTTGGTCGCTTTGACATCCCAGAATGGTTTCCAGTGGGTTCCGTCAGCCGAATACTCCCATGTCGCCGTCATCGCATCGCCCGCTTTGCTGAAGACCGTGGTGCAGCGGACTCTCAAGGGTTTGCCGCCCACGTCGGATTTGCCGGTCAGTAGCCAGGTTCCGTCGCGCTCCGTGAGCTGCCATTTACTGGTGGAGCCATTGTTATAAAACGTCTGCACGGGGTAGGTCCGGCTCTTGGCGTCATAACCGACCAGTTCGATGCACGCGGCTTGAGTTCCATCG
>JANOQV010000113.1:0-40709 GCA_031414955.1 Pedosphaera sp.
AAGGAACGGCAGAAGTGCCTCGTGAAGCTCGCGCAGAGCGGCGACATCCCGCCGGAGGTATTGATGAGCCTGCCGTCGCCGGATGAGATCGCGCGCCGCGCCGTGGAAGCGAAAGCCAAGGCCGCCGCCGCGCTCGAAAAAGCCGGTCAATAAAGGTCCACCGCTTTTCGACCCTGCCCAGTTCAGTTCAGTTCCACGGCGATGCAACGGCTCCAGCGCAATCAAGGCGCGTATCGCGGCGAGACCATCGACATCGCCGCCACGCTGGCCGACATCAAGGCGGCTGCCACGGTCGCCGGCTGGCATCAGGACAAGTTCGGTGACGACCCTGAGCTCTTCGCACTCCATCGCAAAGCTCACGAGAACGCACCGAAGCTCTATCTTTCCACCGGCATTCACGGCGACGAACCCGCCGGCCCGCTCGCCGTGCTGGAATTGCTCCGTGAAAACGCCTGGCCCGACAATGCCGACCTCTGGCTCTGCCCGTGCCTGAACCCCACCGGCTTCCCGCTCAACACCCGCGAGTCGGCCGAGGGCGTGGACTTGAACCGCGACTACCTCAGCCGCCGCGCGGCCGAAGTGCGCGCCCACATCGCCTGGCTGGAACAGCAGCCGCGCTTCGACCTGTGCCTCTGCCTGCATGAAGATTGGGAAGCGCACGGCTTCTACGTCTATGAATTGAACCCCGACCACCAGCCCTCCCTCGCCGAGCGCATGGTCGAGGCCGTGCGCCCCGTCTGCCCCATCGACCCCAGCGAACTGATCGACGGACGCGAAGCTCAGGCCGGCATCATCCGCCCGAACCTCGACCCAACCACGCGACCCGAGTGGCCGGAAGCGTTCTACCTCTACCAGCAAAAGTGCCGGCTGGGTTACACGCTGGAAGCGCCGTCGGATTTTCCGCTGGCCGCGCGGGTGGCTGCGCTGGTGCAAGCGACGAAGGCCGGGGTGTTTTTGTAAAGCCCACCTCAGATCGTGGGCCCGAAAGCAGACCGGAGATTAGCGATCCGACAACATCCGGTCCATGAAGGCGGCCCGGAAAAGGCATTCGTTGGATTCAAAGTTGATTCTTTCAGAAAGCCCGGGACTGACCCGGGCGCGCAAGGGCGACTCCCCTTCGAGCCGGCCCGAGTGAGCGGGCCGCGCGGTGGCGTGCTTGACCCAGAGAAACCAGTAAAGCTCCTTGAGGGATTGCTGGATCAGCGAGCGGTTCAGGCGGCGAAATTTTTGCAGGACGTCCTGCTCCACGGAAAGTTTGGGATGAACCGCCCGCAACGCCTCATCACTTCGGCAGGCCTCCTCAATTTCCTCCGAGCCGTAAATTCGATAAAGATAACAATAGATCACGACCGCGAGGATCGCCGTGGTCACGCCGGGCTGAGGATCGTGCCTCGTTCGCCGGCTACTTCGACCCGGCTTCAGGGCCGAAAGAATGGCGTCCTGAATTGCGGCCAGCAGTTCTCCGGCCGGCAGGCGCAATTTCCTGGCGTCCAGCGATCCCTCCTTCAACACCTCCGCCAACTCCGCCGGGCGCGAGTTCAACCCGGCCAATGGAATCCGGGGCGCAACCGCGTGGAGGAAGAGCCCGGCCATGGTTTCGCGCAGAGCCGCGGCGGAGAATGGTTTGGCCAGCGTGCGGTCAGCCCCCACCAATCGCGCCACACCCAGATATTCCTCCGAGGCCACCGCGCCTCCCCCCGACATGCTGATGATGGGAATGCAGGGCGCTAGTTTCCGCAGGCAGTCGATGGTCTGCAATCCACCCATGCCAGGCATGAGCACATCAGTGATGACCAACTGCACGGAACCGTCAAACTGCTGGAGGGCGTGTTCACCATCCTCCGCGACAGACACCTCGTGCCCGTCGGATTCCAGCATCAGCCGCAAGAGCATTCTCATGCTCTCGTCGTCATCGATGATTAATATGTGGGCCATGAATATCCCCTGTTCGGAGCTATTGGCGCCGTGCGTTTCGCCACTCCCACTCTGGAGCGACGATTCTTCTAACGGCGATCTGGAGGATAACTTGAACGACAAAAGGGACTGATTGATCGGGCCGGCAAAGATCCACCGGTTTTCCAGGGGCACCCCGCACTGGGACAATCTCGAAATGGCCGAGCCTCCTCCGCCACCGACCGATGAAACGTCCCCTACCCTTGCGCCAGCCAGCGCGAGACTTCGCCGCGCAGTTCGCCGCGCTCTGTCTCGCCCAAACCGCGCGGGTCGAAGCGATGCCGCTGGTGCAGCGCGAGCAGGCGGCGGAGGGAAGGGTTGGGGGTTGAAGGTTGAGGGTTGAGGGCTGGTGATCTTCCCACCGCCCACCGTCCACCGCCCACCGACTCCTCCACCCGCCGCAGCCACTGGGACCAGTTCTCGCTCGCGGCCCGCTCCAGTCCGCGCGCCGCGAAATGTTTCTCGATCAGGTAGAAATCGGAGTCGGCTCCGGCGCGCTGGGCGGCGCGGCGCTTTTCCTGACGTTGCGCGCGCCGCTGCTTCCATTGCTTGCCGAAGGCGAAGCGCACCAGCACCACGATGAGCAGCGGCACGGGCGCGAGCATGAGCCATTTGCGCCACTCGGTCTTGCCCCAGCGGATCTTCGAGAACTCAAACCACAGGTCGGAGAGGAAATCCTTCACCGGTTGCAGCCACGAGGTGTGCGCGGATTCGGCGGCGTCCCAAGAGGACGGCGTGGTGTCGAAGTCGATCCAGTTCGTGCCGTTCCAAGCCAGGGTCCAGGCGTGGGCGTGGCGGTCGCGCACCACGTACTTGCTCCCCTTCCCTTCCTGCACCGAGTAGCCCACGGCGTAGCGCGTGGGCACGCCGGCATGGCGCAGCAAGAGCGTGGTGGCGGTGGCGAAGTATTCGCAGTGGCCTGACTTGGTGCGCAGGAGGAAGCGCGCCAGGGCGGTCTCATTGGTCGTGGCGGCGGACGCGGCGGTGAGATAGCGGGCGTATTGGAACTGGCTGGTGAAGAATCTTGCCACCGTGCGCAACGCCTCCTGCGGCGGCATCTCGCGGCGCAGTCGCAACTCCCTCGCCACCTGGGCCAGGGCGGGTTCCAACTCCTCGAAGGTGCGCAGGTCTTCCTCGCTCCAGGCGGAGTCGAAGGTCACGCCGCGATCATGGCGTGCCTCGTAAATGGCCAACCCCGGACCGGCGATCATCTTCGCGCCGCCCCAGTAATTGGTCTGCACGTCGCCCGCCCACAGTCCGGCCACCCCGGCCGCGCCGGTGGGCAGCGGCAGCAAGCCCTGCCCGCCGCGGAAGTAGCCCGCGATGGAGAGGGTGAAGCGCGTGGGCTTGCGCGGAAGAATCATCCAGGCGCTCGGATCGCTCTCCGAGGGCACGCTGGTGAAGCTGCGGTTTGTCACCGTCCACAGGCTGGTCCCGCGCGAATCCAACCGATAGGCATTGAAGCTCGTCTCGCGCAGCAATTCCGGCGGCGCGTCGCCCTCGGTGCGCAGCCGCAGCACGATGCGATCGGAGTTTTTCAAGTGGCCGATGGAGCCGATGCGGGTGCGGGCCTCGCGGTCGTTGAAGCCCAGTCCGCTGAACTTGGCGAACCAGGTCATGTTCATTTCCTCCAACCGCTTTTGCAGGCGGAACAATCCGGTGTGCGCGCCGTAGCCCGCCACCGCCACGGCCAGGAACAACGCGCACCACGGGACGAGCGAAAGCCGCCGGGGGCGCAGCGCGAGCAGCGCCCACGCCACGACCAGCGTGAAGCCGTAGTAGAACACCACGGCCCGTTCGGTGCGCGCGCTCGCCGCCAGCAGACAGAGCGCGACGTAGGGGAACGAGACATCCACAGTGTCGCGCGGCAGGGTGGAATTCGGGGTGCGCGCCTCCTGTTTGCGCAGCCACCACGAAAAAGTGGCCAGCCCCACGCGCGGCGGGTCGTTGAACACCTGCGCCAGCAGGAAGGGCAGAAAGATCATCGGGAACCACTGGAACCAGGTCAGGGCCGACTGGCCCGCCTGCCGCATGGCCTCGGGCCGGCGCCCGGCATGGGCAAAGAAATCGTCCAGCGAAACGGTGCCCTCGTTGACGAGCAAAAACGTGCCCACGCCGATGAACAGCACCGTGCAGATGTTCCAGAGCCGGTTGAAGTCGGCCTGATTGAGCGACCAGCGCGTCTTGATCACGCGAGATAATTCCAGCGCCAGCCCCGCCAGCAGGCCCAGCCAGAGATGCCCGGTCTGCCAGCCCCAAAAGAGCAGCGCGGCGAGAACGAGAAGCGGCGGCGTGTTCATGGGAAAAGGGGCAAGGCAGAAGGAGGGAAACTCAACCCCTGCCTTCCGCTTTCTTCCTTCACTTCTGCCTTCTTCATTCTTCCTTCCGCCTTCATTTCACAGCCTCGCCAGCCCTTCCTCAATTTTGCCCACCTCCAGCACCTGCCATGACTCCGGATCATCCGGCCGCCGCTCCAGCGCCGCCGCGCCCGCCTCGCGAACAATCAACACCATCGCCGGCACGCCCATCTGAGTGAGCTGGCGCACGAGCTGGCGGCGCGGCTCATCCCACGCGAGAAAAATGCAGATGCAGCCGCTCACCGAAGCCGCGTGCACCACCACCAGTTGCTCCAGCGCCGCGAAGGACTGATGCGGCGCGGGGGCCACCGACGCCAGCAGCTCCAGCATCTGATCCGCGCCACCCAGCCCGCGACCGATGGTGAAGCAAAACGCCTCCGGTCCGATGAAGAGCAAATCGAGCAGCGATTCCTGGGTGTCGATGGTGCAGGCAAATGATGCCGCCACGGAGACAGCCTCCTCGAAAACCGCCGAATCGACCTGCTTCGAGGTGGCCCGCCTCGCGCTGCGAGGCGAGTCGGATTCCTGTTCCTCAGACTGGCCACGGCCAGGAGCACGGCTCGCAGCGCGAGCCTTTCCACCTGGAGCTTTGGATTCGCCGAATGTGTCCAGAATCAGCGCGTGCCGGACGAAGAATTCATCCTGAAACTCCTTCACCACCGGCCGCCCGGTTTTGGCCCAGCTCCGCCAGTGAATGCGCCGCATCGGATCGCCCGGTCGATAATCCCGCAGCGCCACGAACTCCTCCGACTCGCCAATCGCCGCCGCCAGCGCCACCCCGCCGTGCTGATATTGTTGCGACCCCGGCAGCGCCAGCGCGGGCAGTGGATAACGCTTGGGCAGAATGGTCAGCGCACCCGGCGCCTTCACGTTGAGGAACGCGCGGAACAATCCGAACGGGTCCGGCCGCGCCACCGTCACCGCGTCGAAGTGCAACACCCCGCGCCGCAGCGGCACCAGTTCCACCTCCACCTGCGCCTCGCCCCGCGGCGGCAAGGTCGCGAGCGATTGCGGCTTGAGCGCCCGCACCCGCCGCACATCCGGCGGTGCGGTGAAGCGGAACAGCCGCCCGCGTCGCTGCGGCCGGAACGTGGCCACGAACTCCGCCAAGCCCGGTCGCGGATCGACCAGCCCATCCAGCACCTGCAACCCCGCCTGCGCCCGTCCCGACAGATTCCGCACCGCCACCGTGTAGCGCAGCGGCTTCCCCGCGCTGCCGAACTTCGGCAGCAATCGCTCCACGGAAAACTTCGCGCGAAAGAACGGCGCCACCGCCACCGCCGCGACGCCCAGACAAAGCAACAGCGCAAAGGCCTGATACCCGTGCGACTGCTCCGTATCCGTGGCCATGCCGGCGGTGAGCCACAGCCCCACGAAAACAATCCACCCGCCCGGCGTAAGCCGCCGCTTCGCCCAATAATTGAGCGAGGAGACGATCCGGTAGAGGCGATAGGCGAGGCGGTTCATCTGGGGAAAGGTTCTCCGAACAGGGAGAATTGTCCAAGGTCCAAAGTCCAAGGCCGGGAGCGCACTGGGCGCAGCCGCACCAACCCACAAACTCTTTGAACAGGCGTGGCGTTCAGGGCATCAATGCCTCGTGCATCTCCCAACCGCCACTCTGGCTGTCCTGCTGAGCGCGACCGTGCTCGCGCGGGCGGAGACACCCGGCGGGCGGCATTTCACGGAGAAGGTCAAGCCGCTGCTGGACTCGCGCTGTGTCAGTTGCCACGGGCCGGACAAGGTGAAGGCGGCGCTGCGCCTCGACTCGCGCGCGGCCATGCTCAAAGGCGGCGAGAACGGACCGGCGGTGATTCCCGGCAAGCCCAACGACAGCCTCCTGCTCCAGGCCATCATGCACACCAAGAAGGATCTGGAGATGCCGCCCAAGGAAAGGCTCACCACGAACGACATCGCGGTGTTCAGGCGCTGGATCGAGGAAGGCGCACCGTGGCCCGCGAGCGCGACGAATATGGCCGCGGCCGAACCGATCAAACCCGGCGAACGGCTCGGCGATGCGTGGAGCGACCCGCGCAATCCCATCGTGAAGATATTTGGCGGGCAACGGCTGGACTTGTGGTCGCTCAAGCCGGTGCGGCGGGTGGAACCGCCAAAGTCAGTCAGCAGTGAAACAGTAAACAGCAGGTCAGGGAACCACGGCGCGAAGGGTGCGGGCGCGCGCACTGTTTCACGAATTACTGATTACCCCACTCACAACCCCATCGACCGGTTCATCCACGCCAGGCTCGCGGAGAAACGCCTCCAGCCCGCGCCCGAAGCCGACCGGCGCACGCTGGCCCGGCGAGTTTATTTCGATCTCACCGGGCTGCCGCCCGCGCCGGAAGAAGTCGCGGCGTTCGTGAACGACACTTCGCCCTCAGCCTACGAGCGGCTCGTGGACAAGTTGCTGGCCTCGCCCCGCCACGGTGAGCACCAGGCCCGGCTCTGGCTGGATGTGATTCGCTACAGCGACAGCAACGGCTTTGACTGGGATGAGTTCCGGCCCAAGGCGTGGCGCTTCCGCGATTACGTCATCCGAGCCTTCAACCAGGACAAGCCGTACGACGAGTTTATCCGCGAGCAACTCGCCGGCGATGAATTGCTGGCGGGCGCGCCGAAGAACGAGGCGGAGCAGGATGCGCTCGTCGCCACCGGTTACCTGCGGCTCGGCCCGCAGGACAATTCCGCCGGAGCCTTCAACGAACAGGACCGCAGTCGCGCCGAGTTGTTGGCCGACCTGACGGAGACGACCAGCAGCGCGTTCCTCGGCCTCACCATGTCGTGCAACCGCTGCCATGATCACAAATTCGATCCGCTCTCGCACGCCGACCATTACCGGCTGCGCGCGTTCTTCGAGCCGGTGAAGTTCGCCGACGACATTCCGCTCGATGTCGCGCCCGAGCAGGAAATCATCCGCGCGCAGAACAAATCGCTCGATGAAAAGCTCAAGCCATTGCAGGAGCAGCGCGATGCCTTGCTCGAAGTCGTGAAGAAAAAACTGCGCGAGGAAAAGGCCGCGAAGCTCACACCCGAGGACCGCGCGCTGCTCGACACGCCCAAGGAGAAACGGACGAACGACCTGAAAGACAAGATCGCCGCGCTGGAAAAGAAAGTGGAACCGAAGGACAAAGAGATTCAGGCCGCGCTCACGGAGGACGAGAAGAAACAGAACGCCGCGCTCGGAAAGCAGATTGATGAACTCAAGAAACAGAAGCGCGCCTTCACCCTGGCGCTGTTGATGACGGACAACGTGGAGAAGGTTCCCGTCACCAAAATTCTTTTCCAGGGCAATCACAAAGATCCGCGTGACCCGGTGGTGCCGGGCTTCATCTCCGCGCTTGATCCAAACCCGGCGCAGATTCGCAAGGCGCTGAATCCGAAAACCACCGGACGCCGCCTCACGCTGGCCGATTGGATCGCTTCCACCAACAACCCGCTGACTGCGCGTGTGCTGGTAAACCGCGTCTGGCAGCAGCATTTCGGCAACGGACTCGTCGCCACGCCGAATGACTTCGGCCTGGCCGGCGCGCGCCCGACACATCCTGAATTGCTCGACTGGCTGGCCAGGGAGTTCGTGCGCGAAGGCTGGTCGTTGAAGAAGCTGCACCGGCTGATGGTGACGAGCACGGCCTACCGGCGGAGTTCAGTGAACAGGGAATCAGTGAACACTGGCGCAAGAGTCGGCGCGGCCCGCGCTGTTTCACCGATCACCGGCTCACCGATTACTGATTCACTGACTACTGGTTACTCCCGCCCAAGCATCCGCCGCCTGAGCGCCGAGCAATTGCGCGACTCGCTCCTCGCCGTCTCCGGCCTGCTGCAACTCGATCACCTCGGTGGCCCGCCCATCTGGCCCGATCTGCCGGCGGAGATTTTGCAGGCCAACCCCGCCTTCCTGGATGACAACGAAACGAAGACCAAAGGCTGGTATCCCTCGCCCAAGACGAACCAGAACGTGCGCAGCGTTTTCCTAATTCAGAAAAAGACGGTGCGCGTGCCGTTCATGGAGACGTTCGACATGCCGGAGAATTCCGTGTCGTGCGCTCGCCGTACCGAATCCATCGTCGCGCCCCAGGCCCTTGCGCTGCTGAACAGTTCGCTCACCGCCGAGGCCGCGCGGGCGCTGGCCGGGCGGGTGCAACGTGAAGCCGGTGCCGACACGGCGAAGCAAATCGAGCGCGCCTTCGACCTCACGCTTCAACGCCCGCCCGATCAGGACGAACGCCAGGCCTGTTTCACGCTTCTCCAGCAACGCAGTCTGGCCGAACTTTGCCGCGCCTTGGTCAACCTGAACGAATTCATCTACCTCGATTGACGAAGCGCGACGCACCGACGTCGCGCGAGGCCTCCACTTTCGCAAAGCTTTCGCCACTCCTCACCCACCTCTCAGTTTCTTGGCCTGGCGCGACGTCGGTGCGTCGCGCTCCAATGCAAAAGCGCAGGCACTGGCCTGCGCCTGCTTGGGCATGGACGGATTATTGCCCCTCGGGCGGGCGCTGATTGCGGCGTTGCGGGCGCGCGCCTTCCGCCGGCGGCTCGTTGCGGTCGCCGCGAGGATTGACGCCTTCGGGACCGCCCTCGGGACGGCGCCCGTCGCCCCGCACGCCAGCCTCCGGCCCGCCCGGACGCTGCGGGCGAATCTCATCGGCGGTAATCTTCCCGTCGCCGTTCTTGTCGAGTTTGCGCAAGGCCTTGGAGGCGTTCCCGATCTCGTCCTCGTCGATTTCGCCGTCGTGGTTCGCATCGAGCGCGGCCATCAAAGGCGAGATCATCATGGGGCGCTGCCCGGCCCCACCGGGGCCGCCCTCGCGATTGGCACCCGGTCGCTCCGCGCCGGGCGCATCGCCGTCGCGCTGGGGGCGGCGGTTCGCCGGTTCCCCGGCCTCCGCTGCGCGGGCGGCGGGGCGTTCGCGGCGGGGCGGGCGCGGCTGATCCGAATCCTGGGCCAAAGTCATCGCTGGCAACGCAAGTCCCAACGCCATCCAGAGTGCTGCTGTGTTTTTCATAATCTGTCCTTCGCTTTCTCGGCGATGTTCATCACCGCCATCTACCAACATGAGACGGGGGCGACGTAAAGTTTCGGTGTGATTGGCGCGCAGAATTGTTAAGCGGGTGTAAAAAATGCGGCGTTCCACAAAGAAGCCGCTATTCTCGGCCCCGCCATGAATGCCACTGCCCGCCCGCGCCTGCTCGTCATTGATGATGACAAGAAGTTGTGTCGGCTGATCGCCGACTACCTCACGCCGATGGGCTATGAGGTCTCGATGGCGCACACCGGACCGGAGGGCGCGGAGGAAGCCGCCGGCAGCCCCTGGTCGGCGGTGATTCTGGACGTGATGCTGCCGGGCATGGACGGCTTCGAGGTGTTGAAGCAAATCCGCAAGACCAGCGACGTGCCGGTGCTGATGCTGACGGCGCGCGGGGACGAGGCGGACCGGATCGTGGGGCTGGAAATCGGCGCAGACGATTATCTGCCCAAAACATTTTCCACGCGCGAACTGCTGGCCCGGCTGCGGGCCGTGATCCGCCGGACCACGGACACCGGCACCCGCAAATCAGGGGACAGCGACCGCGAGGCCGAGATCGTGGTGGGCCAACTGCGCGTGGACCCGAACACACGCACGGCCGCGTTCAAGAGCCAACCGCTCACGCTCACGCCAGTTGAATACGACCTGCTGGCCAGCCTGGCGCGGGCGCGTGGCCGGGTGAAGACGCGCGAGCAGTTGCTGGAGGAAATCCGCGATCGCAACTACGAGGTCTTCGACCGCAGCATCGACGTTCACATCTCGGCCCTGCGCAAGAAGCTGGGCGATGACGCGAAGGAGCCGAGGTTCATCAAAACGGTGCGGGCGGCGGGCTACATGTTCATCAATCCGGCTGGAGCATGAAGCGCTTCCCGCTCTACGCCCGGATCCTGCTCTGGTTCTTCCTCAACCTGCTGGTGCTGGCGGGGGCCGTGGTGGCCTTGCTCGTCTTTCAGTTTCAAGCCGGGCCGGAACTGTTCCTCGGCGGGCGCGCCGGCGAACGGCTGCAAGCGGTCGCGCAGATCATCACGGACGAACTCAACACCCAGCCCAGCCAGGATTGGAACGCCACGCTGCAGCGATTTGGAAATGCCTACCGCGTCCGGTTTATGCTTTATCGCAATGAGGGCGGGCAACTGGCCGGCGAGACCACGACGCTTCCCCCGCCGGTGGCCCAGCGCGTCTTCACGCCCGGAGGAGCCCGGCGCGAAGGGCGTGCCCCGCGCGATTCCGCCCGGGAGCCGGAGGCCAATGGCCCGGCCCGGCCCGGAGGTCGTCCCTTGCAGCCACGAGAGCCGCCCGGGGAAGGCTTGGAATTTCGCGGCCCACCGCGCGGCCCGCGCGACACACCGCGGGTGCGGGAAAGCTTTATTTCACGGACGGCGGACCCGCGGCGGTATTGGATTGGCTTGCGCATGGCCGTGATCGAACGCCCGCCCGAGCGCCCGGTTCCGGCAACCCTCATTCTGGTCACAGACTCCCTGAACGCAGGCGGCTTGCTCATGGACTTCACTCCCTTCTTGTGGGTCGGGGGCAGCGCGCTGCTCTTCTCGGTCCTGTTCTGGCTGCCGCTGGTGCGCAGCATCACGCGATCCCTGAAGCAAATGAACCTGGCCACGGCCCAGATCGCCGAAGGGAAATTTACGGTTCGCGTGAATGAAAAGCGCCGTGATGAACTGGGCGAGCTGGGCGGAGCCATCAACCGCATGGCTTCGCGCCTCGCCGGGTTCGTCACCGGCCAGAAGCGCTTCACGGGCGACATTGCCCACGAGCTTTGTTCCCCCATCGCGCGCATGCAAATGGCCGTGGGCATCCTCGAAGAACGCGCCGATCCGAAGGACAAGCCCTACGTCGAGGATCTGCGCGAAGAGGTGGAGCACATTTCCAGCCTGGTGAATGAGTTGCTGTCCTTCTCCAAAGCCTCCCTGGGGGCCACGAGTCTGCGCCTGGAAACGGTGGCGCTTCGAGCTTTGGCGGAGAAGGCGGCCAAGCGCGAGGCACGCCACGGCGAAGAGGTTCGGGTGGAGATGGCCGAGGATCTTGCCGCCATCGCCGATCCGGAACTCATCGTGCGCGCACTGGCCAATCTGATCCGCAACGCGGTGCGTTACGCCGGCAACACCGGCCCCATTACGATCACTGCCCGCCGCCTCGAAGGCGAAGTGGAACTGATCGTGGCCGATGGCGGACCGGGTGTGCCCGAGGCCGAGTTGCCCAAACTCTTCGACCCCTTTTATCGGGTCGATACATCACGCGCCCGGGAGACCGGTGGCGTCGGACTCGGCCTTTCGATTGTGAAAACCTGCATCGAAAGCTGCCACGGCTCGGTCACCTGCCGTAACCGTCAGCCTTCCGGACTCGAAGTCGTCATCCTCCTTCCCGCCTGACTATTTCCGGACTCGGCAAGCTGGCTGCTAAGGGATGCTGATGTTCCTGAGAACCAATATGATTCGACATGAAGTACGGCAGCCAGCAGCATCCCCAGTGTTGCTGGAAGCCATAAAATCCAAGTTGTTGCCCGCGTGTTTCACCTCCTGGGCGGTTCGGTAAGCCGTTTAGATTGACTCACCCCCCTGTTGCGAAATGGTCACGCCGCCAAAATCTGAACTGCCGATGGGCCTGATGAAGGGCTACGATCCGAAGGGCTTTTTCGACGAGATGTTCGACCAGTCGGGCGAAGTCCTTCCGCACTACCGTAAATTTCAGGAACTGTTCAGCAAACTTTCGCTCGACGAATTCGACGGCAAGCGCCACTCCGTCGATCTGGCCTTCCTGCGCGGAGGCGTGACCTTCAACGTCTATGGAGACGCACGCGGGCAGGAGCGCATCTTCCCGTTTGACCTCGTGCCCCGGATCATTCCGGCCAGCGAATGGCAGTTCATCGAACGCGGACTGACCCAGCGCATCATCGCGCTGAATTTGTTCCTGCACGACATCTACCACGAGCAGCGCATCATCAAGGACGGCATCATCCCGGCGCATTACATCCTCTCGGGAAAACATTTCCGGCGCGAGTTCGTGAACTGCGCCGTGCCGAAGGACATCTACATCCACGTCTGCGGCACGGATTTGATTCGCGGCGCGGACGGCGAATACATGGTCCTGGAGGACAACGGCCGCACCCCGAGCGGGGTGAGCTACGTGCTGGAAAACCGTCGCGCCTTGAAGCGCGCCTTCCCGCATATGTTCGAAAGCATCGGCGTCCGCCCGGTGGATCATTATCCGCAGGAGCTGTTGAAGATGCTGCAATACATCGCGCCCACGGGCGTGGCCGATCCGACGCTCGTCGTGCTCACGCCCGGCGCGGCCAACAGCGCCTACTTCGAGCACACCTACCTGGCGCGCCAGATGGGCATTGAGATTGTCGAAGGCCGCGATTTGGTGGTGAAGGACGCGCACGTTTACATGCGCACGACGAAGGGGCTCAAGCCGGTGCATGTCATCTATCGCCGGCTCGACGATGACTTCCTCGACCCGACCGTCTTCCGCCGCGACTCGATGCTGGGCGTGCCCGGACTGATCAACGCCTACCGCTCCGGTAACGTCTCGCTGGCCAACTCCGTCGGCACCGGCATCGCCGACGACAAGGTGATGTACTACTTCGTGCCGAAGATGATTAAGTACTACCTCGACCAAGATCCGCTCATCCCGAATGTCCCGACCTACCTCGCCAGCGAGGAGGAAGATCTGAAATACATTCTCGACCACTTGAACAAGCTGGTGGTGAAGGCGGCGAACGAATCCGGCGGTTACGGCATGCTGATGGGGCCAAAGGCTTCGACGGAGGAAATCGACCAGTTCCGCCGCCGTATTCAGGCCGACCCGCGCAATTACATCGCCCAGCCGATGATCAGCCTGTCGCGCCATCCGACCTATGGAGACGGCCACTTTGAGGGACGCCACATCGACCTCCGCCCCTACATCGTCTACGGCGAGAAAATCAGCATCGTGCCCGGTGGCCTGACCCGCGTGGCGCTGCGCAAAGGCTCGCTGGTGGTAAACTCGTCACAGGGTGGCGGGAGCAAGGATACGTGGGTGCTGTATGGAAACGAATAAGGCCAACTTTGAACCTCGAACTTTGAACTTTGAACTTCGAACTCGGAGTTCGCGTTCGAGCGCTTTGTTCAAGGTTCAAAGTTCAAGGTTCAAAGTTCAAAGTTCTTAAAAATGCTCTCCCGCGTTGCCAACTCCCTCTACTGGATGTCGCGCTACATTGAGCGCGCCGAAAACCTCGCGCGCATCCTCGACGTGAACCTCCAGTTGCTCCTCGACCTGCGCAGCTCGGACGACTCGTCCTTGCGTGACCACTGGCTGCCCATCGTGCAGGCCACCGGGGATGAAGAGTTGTTCGAACGACTCCATGGCCGCGCCACCGCCGCCGCCGTGGCCGAGTTCATGGTCTTCCAGGAAACGAATCCGAATTCCATCGTGTCGTCCATCTGTCAGGCGCGTGAAAACGCCCGCATGGTGCGTGACCAAATCACCAGCGAAATCTGGGAGGAGTTAAATCGCCTTTATCTCTTCGTCACCTCGCCGCAGGCCCGGCATGTCTGGACGCAAAGTCCCACGGAGTTTTTCAACCAGATCAAGGCCAGCTCGCTGCATCTCATCGGTTCGAGCTACTCGACGCTCTTCCGCAGCGAAGGCTGGTGGTTCAGCGAGGCCGGCAAAGTCATCGAGCGCGCGGACAAAACCTCGCGCATCCTCGACATCCGCTACCAGATGCTGCCCGAGCGCGGCTTCCCCGACACCGTCAGCCAGGATGAATCCCTCGGCTGGTCGGCCATTCTGCGCTCGTGCAGCGCGTGGGACGCCTACAAGTCCATCCACGGCGCGGATGTTTCGCCGAAGCTGGTCGCGGAGTTCCTGATTCTCAACGAGGATTTTCCCCGATCGATTCGCTTCTGCGTCACCCAGTTAAACAAGGCGCTCCGCCACATTTCCGGCGTGCCGGATGGCCGCTTTGTCAACGACGCTGAAAAACTTTCCGGCCGGCTGGTGGCTCAACTTCAATTCACGAGCATCGAGGAGATTGCCGAGTTCGGTCTGCACGGCTACCTCGACGAAATCCAGAAGAAGCTAAATGACATCGGCGAGGCGCTCTTCAACGCCTACATCTTCCACGCCTTCAACACGGCGCTGACGGACCACTTCGTGCAGCAGGAGGAACAGCAGCAGCAGCAGTGCGGGAAAGTAATCAGTGAAACAGTAATCAGTCATCAGTGCCGCCTCGCACCGATGACGACTGCCTCACCGATTACTGATTACTGATTACTTTTTCATGTCCATCCACGTCGCCCTCTTCCACAAAACGCATTACACGTACAGCAAAGCCGTGGGCCACGGCCCGCATGTCGTGCGGTTGCGGCCCGCGCCGCATTGCCGGACCAAGATTCTCAGCTACTCGCAGAAGATCACCGGCGGCGAGCATTTCATCAACTGGCAGCAGGACCCGTTCGCGAACTGGAACGCGCGGCTGGTCTTCGAGGGCAAGATGAAGGAACTGTGCGTCGAGGTGGAACTCGTCGCGGAGATGGCGGTCCACAATCCGTTCGACTTTTTCATCGATGAGTCGGCGCAGACGTATCCGTTCGTTTACGAGCCGGTCCTGAAGAAGGAACTCGCGCCCTTCATGGAGTTGCCTTCGCCCACCACGAAGCATCTCGCGCTCGTGGATGAACTGCTCGCGAAGTATCTCACGGCCAAGGCGCGCACGATTGATTTCCTCGTCGAGGTCAACCAGCGGCTTCAGCAGGACATCAAATACACCATCCGCCTGGAACCCGGCGTGCAGACGCCCGAGGAAACGCTGACCAATGGCACCGGCTCGTGCCGCGACACCGGCTGGCTGCTCGTGCAGACGATGCGTTCGATGGGTTTCGCCGCACGCTTTGTTTCCGGCTACCTGATTCAACTCGCGCCGGACGTGAAGTCGCTCGACGGGCCGAGCGGCACCGAAATTGATTTCACCGATCTGCACGCGTGGTGCGAAGTCTATTTGCCGGGCGCGGGCTGGATTGGTTTTGATCCGACTTCGGGTCTGCTCGCGGGCGAAGGACACATCCCGCTCAGTTGCACGCCGGAGCCGAGCAGCGCCGCGCCGGTGACTGGCGGAGTGGACAAGTGCGAGTCGAAGCTGGTCCACGAGATGAAGGTCACGCGCATCTACGAATCGCCGCGCGTCACCAAGCCTTATACCGAAGAGCAGTGGAAGGAGATTGAGAAACTCGGCCACGCCATCGACGCCGACCTCACGAAGCACGACGTGCGGCTCACGATGGGCGGCGAGCCGACGTTTATTTCCATCGACGACCCCGACGGCCCGGAGTGGAACTTCACCGCCACGTCGCCGAAGAAGCGCATTCTCTCGGACACGTTGCTCAAACGGCTGCGCGGCAAGTTCGCCCCCGGCTCGCTCGTGCATTACGGGCAGGGCAAGTGGTATCCCGGCGAGTCGCTGCCGCGCTGGGCCTTCGGTTGTTACTGGCGCAAGGATGGTTTGCCCATCTGGCAGAAGGACGAACTGATCGCCGACGAAGCGGCGAATTACCAACACACGAACGAGCACTCGGCGAAATTCATCGCGGCGTTGAGCACCCGGCTTGGCGCGGACCCGAAGTGGATCATGCCCAGCTTCGAGGATCCGTTTTATCACGTCTGGAAAGAACGCCGTCTCCCGACCAACGTGGACCCGCACAAGGCCGATCTGAAGAAGGAAGAGGAGCGCGTTCGCCTCGCGAAGATTCTGGAGCAGGGACTCGACAGCGTCGTCGGTCACGCTCTGCCCATCCAGCGGGCCTGGAAGAGTCACGCGCCGGTCTGGGTCAGCGGCCCGTGGTTCCTGCGCGCCGAAAAACTCTACCTCGCGCCCGGAGACTCGCCGATGGGGCTGCGGCTCCCGCTCGATTCGCTGCCGTGGGTCAAAGAGTCGGACTACCCCTACGTCCACGAACTCGATCCGACGGCGAAGCGCCCGCCGCTGCCTTCGCCCGAGGAATTTCGCCAGCGCTACCTGCGCACCGACACGCCCGCGCGCCGCAGCGCCGTAGCGCTCCGTCGTCGCGGGCAAAGCGAGGAGGACGCGAAGAAGGAAGCACTCCGTGAAGACCCGACACGCGTCCCGCAGCCCGGTGAATCCGCTTCGTGGATTGTCCGCACCGCGCTCTGCGTCGAGCCGCGCGGAGGCAAACTCCACGTCTTCATGCCGCCCGTCGCGACGCTTGAGGACTATCTCGAACTCGTCGCCGCCGTCGAAGACACCGCCGCGCAACTCGGCACGCCCGTCGCCATCGAAGGCTACACGCCGCCGCGCGATTCGCGTCTGAACGTGCTCAAGGTCACGCCCGACCCAGGCGTGATCGAAGTGAATCTGCATCCGAGCAAATCGTGGGACGAACTCGTGGACCGCACCACCGTGCTCTACGAGGAAGCGCGCCAGACGCGGCTCGGCACTGAGAAGTTCATGGTGGACGGACGCCACACCGGCACCGGCGGCGGTAATCACATTCTGATCGGCGCGGAGACGCCCATTGATTCGCCTGTGCTGCGCCGCCCTGATTTGCTGCGCTCGCTGATCGCCTACTGGCAGAATCATCCGTCGCTCAGTTGGTTGTTCAGCGGCCTGTTCGTCGGTCCCACGTCGCAAGCACCGCGCGTGGACGAGGCGCGCAACGATTCGCTCTACGAACTCGAAGTCGCGTTCAAGGAACTCGACCGGCAGTTGAAAATCTCAGCGCAACCTTCTGTTGCAGGTGCAACAAAAGGTTGCAACGTTCCGCCTTGGTTAGCCGACCGCCTGTTCCGCAACCTGCTCATCGACTCGAGCGGCAACACGCACCGCGCCGAGTTCAGCATCGACAAGCTCTACTCGCCCGACGGCAGCGCGGGGCGTCTCGGTCTCGTCGAGATGCGCGCCTTCGAGATGCCGCCGCACGCGCGCATGAGCCTGGCGCAACATCTTCTGCTGCGCGGACTCGTGGCCAAGTTCTGGCAGCATCCTTACACCAACGATCTCGTGCGTTGGGGCACCGACATCCACGACCGCTGGATGTTGCCGCACTTCTGCGAGACGGATTTCAAGGATGTCATCCACGACCTGCGCGACGCGGGCTTTCCCTTCGAGTTCGACTGGTTCACGCCGCACTTTGAGTTTCGTTTCCCGCGCATCGGCGATTTCGCGCAGCGTGACGTGCAGGTCGAACTCCGCACCGCACTCGAACCGTGGCATGTCCTCGGTGAAGAAGGTGCGACGGGCGGCACCGTGCGTTACGTGGACAGCTCACTCGAACGCCTGCAAGTGAAAGCCCGCGGTCTTGTGGGCGAACGCTTCGTCCTCACGGTCAATGGCCACCGCGTCCCGCTGCATTCGACTGGGACCAACGGCGAAGCCGTCGCCGGCGTCCGCTACCGCGCGTGGCAGCCGCCGAACTGCCTGCAACCCACGATTCCCTCGCACGCCCCGCTCGTGTTCGATCTCTACGACACCTGGAACAAACGCTCGCTCGGCGGCTGCCAGTATCACGTCGCGCATCCCGGCGGACGCAGCTACGACACTTTCCCCGTGAACAGCTACGAAGCGGAGGCGCGCCGCCTCGGACGCTTCTTCACCCACGGTGCGACGCAGGGGAAATTCACGCCGCCGCCGCAGACTGAGAACGTGGACTTCCCGTTCACGCTCGACCTGAGAAATGCCTGAGGCCGGCGAGAATAAAATTGGCGGTGAAAGTTCGCGCACGTTAAAAACTTCGCCAGCGATGACCCAGGTCACCCCGGATGCCCAAACTTCCCGGCCACGCCCGAGCCTGCTTGTGAATTACAAGCCGGGCACGCCGGTTTTTGATGAACTGGTGGACGGTGAAAACTTGCGCCCTCACTACGCCGGGCTGATGCAGGGTCTGGATGAACTCGGCCTCGCGGAACTCAAGCGCCGCGACGTCACCTGCCAGCGCCTCGTCCACGAGCAGGGCATCACCTATAACGTCTATGGCGACCCGCGCGGCATGGAGCGTCCGTGGCAGCTCGACCCGGTTCCGTTCGTCATCGCGCCGGAGGAGTGGCGCAAGCTGGAAGCCGGACTGATTCAACGCGCCACGTTGCTGAACAAAATTCTCGCCGACTGCTACGGTGCGCAGGATTTGATTCGCTCGCGCTGGCTTTCGCCGGCGCTGATTTTCGCGCAGCCGGATTTCCTGCGCCCTTGTCACGGGCTGCGCGTGCCGGGTGACAGGTTCCTGCATTTCTACGCCGCGGATCTCGCGCGTTCGCCGGATGGACAGTGGTGGGTCATCTCGGATCGCACGCAGATTCCCACCGGCATGGGCTACGCGCTGGCGAACCGGTTGGTCACCTCGCGCATTCTGCCCGAGTCCTTCCGCGACAACCATGTGCATCGTCTCGCCGGATTCTTCCGCGACACGCAGCGCACGCTGGTGGAACTCGCCCCGCACCAGAACAGCGATCCACGCGTGGTCCTGCTGACGCCGGGGCCGCACAATGAAACTTATTTCGAGCAGACGTATCTCGCGCGCTACCTCGGCTACATGCTGGTCGAGGGCCAGGATCTGACGGTGCGGGACGATCACGTTTATCTCAAAACGCTGAACGGTCTCGAACGCGTGGACGTGATTCTGCGTCGCGTGGATGACGACTTTTGCGACCCGTTGGAACTGCGCAACGACTCGATGCTCGGCGTGCCGGGACTGCTCGAAGCGGCGCGCGCCGGCAATGTGACCATCTCGAACGCGCTCGGCAGCGGGCTGCTGCAAAGCCCGGCGTTCATGTCGTTCCTGCCGGAACTGTGCCAGCATTTGCTCGGGGAAGAACTCAAGCTGCCGTCCATCGCGACCTGGTGGTGCGGGCAGGAATCCGCGCGCCGTTACGTGCTTGAACATCTCGACGAGTTGTATTTCAAGTCCGCCTTCCGCACGCGCACGCGCGCGACGAACCCAGACCGGCCGATGACCGCCACCGAGCGCGAGGAATTGCGCCGCCACATCCAGTTCGATCCGGATTTGTTTGTCGCGCAGGAACATGTCGAACTGTCCACCGCGCCGTCCTGGAATGGCGGCGCGATCACGCCGCGGTCCGTGGGATTGCGCACGTATCTGGTCGCGAAGGGCGACAGCTACACCGTCATGCCCGGCGGTTTGACGCGCGTGGCGCCGGACGCGGACGGACGGTTCATCTCCATGCAGCGTGGCGGCAGCAGCAAGGACACCTGGATCATTTCCGACACGCCGGTGGAGGAAATTTCGCTGCTCTCCACCTCCAGCCAGGCCATTGAGTTGCGCCGCACCGGGAACAACCTGCCTTCGCGCCTCGCGGATAATTTCTTCTGGATGGGCCGTTACTCGGAACGGGCGGACGCCACGGCGCGGCTGCTGCGGAGCGCGTTGCAACGCTTCAACCCCGAGCGTACCGGCAGCGCCCTGCCGCTGCTCGCGCCGGTGTTGCGAACGCTCGAAGTTCACGGACAGCTCTCCGACGTGATGGGCCACCGGGAGTTGCGGCAGAACCCCGAAGCCTTCGAGGCGGAACTGCTCTCGGCAATTTTTGATCCCGCCACTCCGGGCAGCCTCAGCAGCACGATCGATCATCTGTTCCGCGTGGGCATGCAGGTGCGGGATCGCACTTCGACGGACATGTGGCGCGTGATCACCCGGCTCAACGACCGGCTCTCCACGCCCACGGCCAGTCTCGTGATGCTGGCGGGCGACGCGGTGGCGGTGCTGAACGAAGCGCTCTTGAGCCTCGCGGCCTTCCACGGACTGGCGCGCGAGAACATGACGCGCGCGCAGGCCTGGCGTTTCATCGACATGGGAATGCGCATCGAGCGCGCGGTCTATCTCTGCACCTTGCTGGATTCCACGCTGCGTTCGCCGGACGCGGAAAATCCCAGCGTGCTCGAAGCCGTGCTGGAAGTGGCGGACAGTTCCATCACCTATCGCTCGCGCTACAGTTTGCTGCCGCACATCGCGCCGGTGTTTGATCTCGTGTTTCTCGATGACAAGAACCCGCGTTCCGTCCTCTTCCAAATCAACCAGTTGATGAAGCACTTCGACCGGGTGCCGCTCGAACTCAACTCGGGCAAGCCTGGTTCCGGCAAAGCCATCCTGCACGACTGTCACGCCCGTCTCGAACGCTGCGACACGCGGGAACTCGCCGGATTGAAAGGCCCCGGGCACGAGAGCAAGGTGGGGCGACTCATCCAGCAGACGCTGCGAGACCTGCCGAAGCTGTCCGACGCCATCGCCGCGAGCTACTTCGCGCACTCGGCCATTTCGCGCACCGGACGCGAAGGGGACGCGGGGTGGGATTGGAGCGGGCGATGAAAACAAAAGGCATCCTTGCTCATGGAGGCTCGGGGCGTGAAACCCCAAATCCCAAAGCCCAAACCCCAGAGATACTGCAAGCTGCAAGCTTCAAGCCGGAAATTCTCGGACTGAGTGTGTGCCAATTGGTATTTGGAACTTGGTGCTTCTCTGGGGTTTGGGATTTGGGATTTGGGGTTTCTTCATTCCGGCCATGACCTACGACATCACGCATCGCACGACTTACGATTACGCCGCGCCGGTGAGCGTGTCGCATCATGTGGCGCGGCTGGAGCCGCGCGCGGCAGGGACGCAAGAGGTCGGCTCCTTCGCGCTGCGAATTTCTCCCCAGCCCACGCTGCGCAAATCGCGCGAGGATTACTTCGGCAACCGCCTTTGCTCGTTCAGCATCCAGCAAGTCCATGAGCGGCTGGAGACCGTGACCAGCAGCCGCGTGACGGTTCACCCGCCGCAGTTCGTGGCCCCGGAACAGTCGCCCGCGTGGGAGACGGTGGCGCGGCTGTTCCGCGATCCGGTTTCGCCGGAGGTTATCGCGCCGTATCAGTTCGTCTTCGATTCGCCGCAGGTGCGCGGCTCGTTTGAACTGGCCGACTACGCGCTGGAAAGTTTTCGTCATGACACGCCGTTGTTGGCGGGCGCGGCGGATTTGATGCGCCGCCTTCACCTCGATTTCAAATACGACCCCAAGGCCACCACCGTCGCGACGCCGCTGGAGGAAGTCTGGAAAAAGCGGCGTGGGGTCTGCCAGGATTTCGCGCATCTGAGCATCGCCTGCCTGCGCTCGCTCCGCTTGCCTGCGCGCTACGTGAGCGGCTACCTGCGCACGCACGCGGTGCCCGGCCAGGCCCGGCTGGTGGGAGCGGACGCGTCGCACGCGTGGTTCTCGCTCTTCAGCCCCGAGGCGGGCTGGGTGGATTTTGATCCCACGAACAATGTCCGGCCCGCCGAGGAGCACATCACCGTGGCCTGCGGTCGCGACTTCGGCGACGTGAGTCCGCTGAGTGGAATTCTCACGGGCGGTGGCGCGCACGAGGTGCGAGTCTCGGTGGATGTGGCACCGGTGGAGTGAGATTTCAAAATTCCAAAACCCAAATTCCAAATTCCAAACAAGCTCCAAAGTCCCCAATTCCAAATCCGAAAACGGCCCGACCGCAGCCAGCATCCTTGGGACTTGGCCGTTGGAATTTGTTTGGCATTTGGGATTTGGAATTTATCCCTGCACCCCGCTTTCTCCTGACTCCCTAACATGCGCTGGGACATCCAACACATCACTCGTTTCGACTACGCCGCTCCGGCGCGAGAGAGTTTCAACGAAGCGCACCTGCAACCGTTCTCGAACGACCAGCAGCTCGTCGAGTCGTTCGTGCTCAAGGTGCTGCCCTCCACGCGGCTGCGGCACTACCAGGATTTTTACTCCAACTGCATCCATCACTTTGAAATCCCGGAACCCCACACCTCGCTGCATGTTGAAAGCCAGTTGACGGTCAAGACCCTGCCCCCGAGGTGGCTCGCGCTGGATGCGACCCCAATACCCATGACCCGCATCAAGGAGGCGTTGCAGGGCGCGCAAGCCTATGACTTTCTGTTGCCGAGCCGCTACGTGGACGTGGCACCCGAGACGTGGCGCCGCGCGGTGGATGCCACGCATGGCGAACAGGACATCTGGCAAACGGCGGTGCGCTTGATGCGCTACGTTTACGGTCATCTCCTCTACGAAAGCCGATCGACTTCAGTTCACACCCACATGCGCGAGGTGCTGGCGCAGCGGCGCGGTGTCTGCCAGGACTTCGCGCACGTACTGCTCGGCCTGTGCCGCACCATGAAAATTCCCGCGCTTTACGTGAGCGGCTATCTCGCCACCGAAAAAGCCAGCGCCACCCACGCCTGGGTGGAGGTCTATGTCCCCGGGGTCGGCTGGCAGGCGCTCGATCCGACGCACAACTGCACCCCCGACGAGAGCTACGTGAAGATTGCCGTGGGCCGCGATTACGCCGATGTGCCGCCCGTGACCGGCACGTACAAGGGGACAACCGAGCGGACGATGGACGTAGTGGTGAGAATCACCCCCGCGACCTAGCGGCGGGCCTGTAGCACCAGCGGCCTGGGGCGAAAAATCCATCATTCTTTGTCACGCCCGGCCCTCCGGCCGTCATTCAATCCGGTGCGGAAGGATTCGTCCCAAATCGAAAATGGCGTCGCGGATGACACTCCGCTGGCGGACGCTACGATTCCGCGCCGGGTGTTCCGCGCCGGATTGGCGGATCCGCTGCACGGCGCCGACGGCGCTCTCGAAGCGCAGGAATTCGCGCGTCTCGATCTGGCGGGTCCGGGCGCGGGGGAGATCGCCGGACGCGCCCGCCCGTTTGGTTTCTCGTCGCTCGGCGGTCTCATCCGCGCGCGGGAATTGGAGAGAGACATCCCGCACGCGCTCGCCATCCGCGTGGACAAGAGCCGCCTCAACGTGCAACTGCCCAGCGTCGACCTTGGCTGACTCCTGGGCAAGAGCGTCAAATCATCGTGCAGGCCCGGCGTGAAAAAAATTCTTTTCCAACCGAGGCGCGCATTGCTAAAGAAATGCCGTCTGCTCAACAACTAAACACCATGAACTTCATACTCGCCGCTGCTGACCTGGCCACCAACGCCGCCACTCCTTTGATCAAACCCAGCCTGCCGTGGATCCAGCGGATTGAAGAGGCCACCGGACTGCCGCCCGAGGTCACGGCCTGGGGTGTGCGCGTGTTGGGCGCGCTGGTCATCGTCATCGTGGGTTACATCCTGGCCGGGTTCGTGCGCAATCTGGTGGGCAAGCTGTTCGCGCGCCGTAGCATCGATGCCACGGTCGGCGGTTTCGTCGGCAACCTGGTTCACGCGGCGCTGATGACCTTCGTCATAATCACGGCGCTCGGCCAGTTGGGCGTGGACACCAAAACTTTCGCCGCCGTGATCGCGGCCGCCGGCCTGGCCATCGGCCTCGCGCTCCAAGGTGGCTTGTCGAACTTCGCGGCCGGGTTCCTCATCGTCGTCTTTCGCCCGTTTAAGGCCGGCGATGTGATCAACGGCGCCGGCATCGAAGGCACGGTCGAGGAGGTGCAGATTTTCTCGACCATGCTGAACACCATCGACAACAAGAAGATTATCGTGCCGAACAGCGCGTTGATGGCGGGAACCATCACCAACTACACGGCCAACGGCACGCGCCGCGTGGACCTGCCCTTTGGTATCGGTGCGGCCCACGATGTGGCCTTGGCCCACACCGCCCTGCTGAAGGTGGCCAACGCCGACGCGCGGGTGCTCAAGACGCCGGTGGCCGCGGTCGCCAACACCAAGCTGATCGATGGCGGCACGCAGATCGAATTGCGCGCCTGGTGCCAGACCGGGGATTTTGCCGCCCTGAGCAGCGACCTGCTGGCGCACGCCCCCAAAGCCCTGGGTGAGGCCGGCATCAAAGGCCCGGACAAGACTGTTTATTACGTGGAGCGAAAGCCGAGCTGAAGCGAAAGCAGGCTGGGGTTTCACCAACCAAACAGTGAAACTCGGAGACCGGCGGAAGAGAGAGCGTTGTCATCCCCAAGCGTTCAGGTCATAAAGCTGCGTTCCGAATTTCCATGACGCCAGCCGAATTCAAAAAGAAGTGGGCGAAGTACACCGGGAAAGAATCTTCGGCGTACCAAGAGCACTTCAACGACCTGTGCCATTTGCTCGGCCATCCCACGCCCGTCGAGGCCGATCCGAGCGGCAAAGATTTCTTCTGCTTTCAGAAGGGCGTGATCAAGGACTTGGAACTGCTGGGCCTGGATGAGGCCGAGACCACACCGCGCAAGAAGGGCTTCGCCGACGTGTGGAAGAAGGGCTGCTTCGGCTGGGAATACAAGGGCAAGCACAAGAACCTCGACGAGGCTTACAAGCAACTGCTCCGCTACCGGGAATCGTTGCTGAATCCGCCGTTGCTCGTGATTTGCGATTTTGACCGCTTCATCGTCAAAACGAATTTCAACGGCACGGTTCAGGAAATTTACGAGTTCACCAACGCGCACCTCGACACGCCGGAAAACTGGCGTGTGCTCCGCTCCCTGTTTTTCGATCCTGGTTTCCTCAAGCCGCAGCGCACCACCGCCCAAGTCACGGAGACCCTCGCCACGACCATCGCCGAGGTCGCGCAGTCGCTCCAGAAGCGTGAGAGCGTGGAACTGGCCGACGCCAAGACCCGCGCGGAAGTGAACTTCGCGCAACGGCGCAACCTCCGCATCGCCCGCTTCCTCAATCGCATCGTCTTTTGCTTCTTCGCCGAGGACACCGGCCTGCTGCCGAAAACCATTCTCGGCGACATCGCCAAAGCCTCCATCGACCAGCCAAAGTTCTTCGCCGAACGTCTGGAGGAATTGTTTGCGGTCATGGCCAGGGGCGGCGCGTCTGGTCATCACAAAATCCGCCACTGCCACGGCCATCTCTTCGAGGACGCCACCGTGTTCGAGCTGACTGAGGACGAGATTCGGCTGCTCGCGAAAGCTTCCGAGTCCGACTGGCAGTTCATCGAACCCACCATCTTCGGCACGCTCTTTGAGCGCGGTCTGGACCCTGACCAGCGCGCGCAACTGGGCGCGCACTTCACGAGTGAGCAGGACATCAGAACGCTGGTGGAACCCGTGCTCATGGCTCCGCTCCGCCGCGAGTGGGCGGTGCTGAAAGGTGAACTCGCCACCGCCTTCAAGAAGGGCCAGGGCACGAAGGCCGACCGCGACAAACTCGCCGCCTTCCTCAAAAGGCTTTCGGCCCTCACGGTGCTCGATCCTGCGTCGGGCAGCGGCAACTTCCTCTACGTCTCGCTGCGGCTGCTGCTCGATCTGGAGAAGGAGGTCATCACCTTCGCGCTGCAACTCGGCTTCACCTTTCAGCCGCGGGTCAGCGTGCAGCAGCTCAAGGCCATCGAGATCAACCCCTACGCCTACGAGCTGGCGCAGGTGTCCGTGCAAATCGGCTTTCTTCAATGGCGGCGGGACAACGGCTTCGACAACGACCGCACGCCCGTGTTGCAGAACCTCCAGGGCTTCGAGAACAAGGACGCCTTGATGCACGAGACGTTCCGCAAGAAGCCGAAGAACCTCAAAGCCGCGCGCAAGGAGGAGCACGAGTTCCAGGACACGCTGTTCAAGGTGTACGTGGAACGCGCCTGGCCGGAATGCGATGTGATTGTGGGCAACCCGCCGTTTCTTGGGGGCGGGATGCTTCGCAGTCAACTCGGTGATGCGTACGTCAGTGAGTTGTTCAGCATGTTTGGCGCTCGTATCCCGAATTTCAGTGATCTCTGTTGCTATTGGTTTGAGAAGGCGCGCGATTTGATTGAACACGGCAAGTGCAAGCGCGCGGGCCTGCTGGCGACGCAGGGAATCCGTGGCGGGGCAAACCGTGAAGTGCTCAAAAGAGTCAAGGAATCAGGTGACATCTTCTTTGCCATTAGTGACCGGGAATGGTTTCTCGACGGAGCAAACGTCCACGTCAGCCTGGTGGGCTTCGACAATGGGGATGAAGAAGACCGTTCGCTGGATGGTCATTCTGTTGATGTAATCAATGCGAATTTGACAACAAGCGCCGATGCGACAACCGCAGGGCCATTGAGTGAGAATCGCGGCGTCTGCTTTATGGGGCCGTCGCCAAAGGCTCCGTTTGATTTATCCGACGCACTCGCACTTTCCATGATTGGTAATGGCGGCAACGTGAATGGAAAACCAAATTCTGATGTCGTGAGGCGTGTGCAAAGCGGTGTCGATCTCACCAGTCGAGATCGGCGCGTGTGGACGCTTGATTTCAGTCTGATGGCCGCAGAGGAGGCCGCAAAATATGAAGCCCCGTTCGAGCACGCCACGAAGGAAGTCAAACCTCTACGCACTGGACGGAAGAGCCAGACGAACAAGAACTGGTGGCAGTTCGAGCGGCCTCGGGTTGAATTACGAAGGGTACTGAAAGGACAGTCGCGATTCATCGCGACTCCTGAAGTTGCCAAACATCGCATTTTCGTTTGGCGCTCGCCGGAGTTTCTCTGCAATCAACAGACGCTCGTGTTTGCACGTTCTGATGATTTCTTCTTCGGTGTTCTTCATTCCCGCTTCCACGAAGTTTGGTCGCTGGCGCAAGGAACGCAACTGCGCGAGAAGGAATCTGGCTTTCGCTACACGCCGACAACTTGCTTTGAAACCTTCCCTTTTCCCTTTGCCGATGATTTGACCGAACCGCTCGACAACACCGAGGCCATGTTGAATGCGGCCAAGCATTACGCGCACATCGTGTTGCACGAGGAACCGCCGCCACGAACGCCCGAGGAACACCGCGCCGCCATCGCCGCCGCTGCCGAGGAACTGAACGAACTGCGCGAGCGTTGGCTGAATCCGCCGGAGTGGACCGCCGAGCGCCTCCTCGAATTCCCCGGCTCCACGGATGGCCCGTGGGCGCGCTACGTTCACAAGCCAAACAAGGACGGCATCGGCACCGTGCGTTATCCGCGCCTGGAACCGCGTGACGCCGAGTGCGCCGCGCAACTGAAAAAGCGCACGCTCACCAACCTCTACAACGAGCGCCCCGCGTGGCTGGACCTCGCCCACAAAAAACTGGATGCCGCCGTTGCCGCCGCCTACGGCTGGCCCGCCGATTTAACCGACGAACAAATCCTCGAAAACCTTCTCGCCCTCAACCTCGCCCGCGCCGCCGAAGAAGCGAAAGCCGTCAAGGTGAAGAAGCCAAAGGCGACACGCGAGAGGCACGCGGATGAAATGATTTGAGCCGAGGCTGGCATGTTTGCTGCCTTCGCGTTAAATGATCGGAACGATGAGCACAGCGGAACTCATTTTCGAGAAAGCGCGCAGCTTGCCGAGTGACAAGCAGAACGAGGCGTTGCGCTTCGTGGATTTCCTCCTGGCCCGCCGTTCCGCCGAAGCCGAGGCTGCCGAGTGGCGCAAGCTGCTCCGCGAGACGCAAAGCGCGCCCGGTGTTTCTGCCATCACCGACGACGACATTGCCTGTGAAGTCGCCGCCGTCCGCAACCGCCCATGAGGGTGGTGGTGGATACAAACGTGGTGGTGTCGGCGATTCTCCGCGACCGCAACCCCGAAAAGGCCACCCTGCATCTGGTGGAAAATCCAGACTGCGAATGGCTGGCCTCTGAAGAAATTCTGGCCGAGTACCGCGAGGTGATGCGCCGCCCGCGCTTTGGACTTTCGCCGGAAATCCTCACGCGTTGGGATGACCGTTTCCGCGAAGCCATCGCCGTCTGGCCCGTGACGGTGCCGGTGGATTTTCCGCGCGACCAGAAGGACGCGAAATTTCTCGCCTGCGTGCTGGCCTCCCAAGCCGATTACCTGCTCACAGGCGACCGTGACTTCGAGGAGACAAAGGCCTTCCCAAACGTGAAGATCATTTCCGTGAGCCGGTTCGTGGCGGAGTTCTGTCCGTAGTAGCAGACGCGATGATTTAATTTTGAGTGGGACCGTATTTGTCCGCCCACGGTCGGTAGGATCGCGCGCCTATGGGACTGACAATTCATTATCGACTGAGCGCGCCCGCGGGTTCAGAGCGGAACGTGGCCTGGCAATTGGTGTCCGAGGCCGCGTGGGCTGCACAGCGGCGGGTGGCCTCGGGCGGTTTTCGCTCCGTCGGACACGTTGGCTGGAACGCAGAGCATCGGCGGTGGTCCCGGCGCTGGCGCGAAATACCGCTGCCCAGCGATCCCCCCGCCACTCCGGGTTGCATCTCTCGCAGCTACTACGACCTGGAAATCGAGCCGGCGGAGGGCTGCATGTTCGAGGTGGACGTGGGCCGCGATTGCGAGTTGTTGTCGGTGGGGTTGTGCCGGTATCCGCTGTCGCTGCCCATGCCGTGGCAGTTGCATGCGTGGCTCCCGCCGAACCGACGACGCCAGAAGATCAGCACGGGTCTGCCGCCCGGCTGGTATTTTCACGGCTTCGCCAAGACTCAGTTTGCCAGCCTGCACGGCTGGGAATATTTCCGCCGCTGCCACGTCGGCATCATCGACTATCTCGCGGAGTTGAAGACCATGGGCTGGGGCGTGCGCATCAGCGACGAGGGCGAATACGGGCCGCGCCGCTCGCTGACCAAGCTGCGCCGCAACATTGATGAAATGAACGGCGTGGTGGCCGCCGCCGCGGGCGCGTTGAAGGATCTGGATGAAGCGATTAATGGCACGGACGGGGTGCAGTCGCCCATTTTCGCGCACAAGGATTTCGAGCGATTGGAAGCGGCGGGCGAAGCGCGGGCGGGCGCGATGATTCGCGAAGCACGCGGGGAGATTTCCGGGTTGTTGCGAACGAAGGGCGGCAAAGGCAACGCAACCGGCTGATCCTTGGACACAGGCGTGCCTAAGCCCCGGCCAGCCAGCAAACCGTTTGACACCGGGCGGAATCTTCACGAAATATCCCGGCCCGATGGTTGCCAGAGTAGCTCAGGGGTAGAGCAGAGGACTCATAAGCCTTTGGTCGGGGGTTCAATTCCCTCCTCTGGCACCACTTTCAAGGGGTGGTGGCGCGCTGCGCCCACTCCGCCTGGGTGGGATGCGGTTTGGCCTTGGTCAAGCCAGCCGCCGGTTCAGTTCCTCCAACCCTTCATGCGACCCAATCTCGTAAAACCTTTCCCGCACCTCCCAGCCCGCCATCTGCCCGCGCTCCACCAGGCGCTTCATCACGGCGGCCAGGTCGAACGGCTGGTCGGCCGGCCACTCGTCGAAGGCGCGGGCCTGGAACAGGCTGAGGCCGTAGTCGATGTGGCGCATCTCGGGCCGCCGTTGCTGCTTGTCGTAGAGCTTAATCTCGCCTTCGCCGAAGACGGTGTTGCTCGTGTCGTATTTGCCTTCGTTGTGATAAACCGTCATCAGTCCGAGCTTGCCGCTGCTCAGGAAGAATTCCGCCACCGGCCCAAATGGTTCGGTGAGATAGCTGTCGCCGTAGAGCACGAAGAAATTCTCGCCCAGCTTGGGCAGCGCCTGCCGGAGCGCGCCGCCGGTGCCGAGCAGTTTCGGCCCGTCGAACGAGTATTCAAGTTGCACTCCGTAGGCCCGCCCGTCGCCGAACTGCTCCACGACCTTCTCGCCGAGATGCCCGAGGCACAGCACGACCCGGGTGAGACCTTGCTGGCGCAGTAAAGCAAGCTGGTGTTCGAGGAACGGCTTGCCGGCGACAGCGACAAGCACCTTGGGAATCTTTTCCGTGATCGGACGGAGTCGCGTGGCGAGTCCACCGGCGAGGAGAGCCACGGTTAAGGGCGCAGCATTCAAGAGCTGACGAGTTTCGTGCCCTCGAAATCAAACCGGAACCGCACCTCCTTCAACCCCGCGCCGCGCATCGCATGGCGCAGTTTCGACTTGTCCTCCTCGGCGTAGAACATCAGGAAGCCGCCTCCGCCCGCGCCGATGAGCTTGCCGCCGAGTGCGCCGTGAGCACGGGCCAGGTCGTACCATTCGTTGATTTTGGAGTTACTCATGCCGCCGCTGCGGGCGCGCTTGCGCTGCCAGTGCTCGTCCATCAGGCGGGCGAACTCGCGCAGGTCGCCGCTCTCGAGCGCGCGCTGGCTGGCGTGGCCGATCTCCTTGGTGCGATGCAGATTCTCCAGCATCGCCGGATCGTCCTGCTTCGACTTTTCGTTCTGGTCCTTGAGGATGCTGCCGGCGCTGCGGCTGTAGCCGGTAAAGAACATCACCAGGTTGTCTTCGAGATTGTAGCGGGTCTCCTCGGCGATCTTGGCCGGCCAGGCCTCAACGCGACCGTCCGGATGGAAGTTAAAACAAGTGATCCCTCCCAGGGCCGCGATGTATTGGTCCTGTTTGCCCACGGGTTCCTTGAGCCGGTTGATCTCGATGTCGCAGGCCTGCGCAGCGATCTCGGCATTGGGGATCAGATTTCTTTGATGCGCGTGCAAGACCTTGAGCAGCGCCGTGGTGAAGCTGCCGCTGCTGCCCAAGCCCGTGCCCGAGGGGATGTCGGCCATGCTGGTCAGTTCCAGATAGCCGCCATCGATGCCGAGCATCTGAAACGCCTCGCGGATGATCGGGTGCTCGATTTGCGCCGCCTGGGCCACCCGTTCCAGCTTGGAGTATTTGATGATGAACTCCGGCACGAAGGTCTCGTGCAGGGTGAGGTAAATGTATTTGTCGATGGCGGCCGTGATGAGGAAGCCGCCGAATCGCTCGTAATACGACGGCAAATCCGTGCCGCCGCCGCCGAGGCTGATGCGAAGTGGTGAACGTGCGATGATCATGCGTTTGCGGGCGAGGTTTTAGAGCCGCCGCCGGAGGGCCGCAAGACTCCCTTTTCCGGGCTTCCATTTTTCCCGGAGTGTCGTGCCGCGGGCGAGTCGTGGTTCGGTGCGCCCCTCCAGCGGCCCTCCCGGCCCGCATGAACAAAAACCCGCGCCTCGTCTCCAAGGCGCGGGTTCCGAATTGGCCGAGCAGGCCGTTACACCTGATCGATGCGCGTCTTGCCGGGGACGGGCAGTTGATAGAGACCATCGGGGCCGGGCTTGACCAGCGGCTCGGCGTCCCACGCGAGATTCTTCGGCATGGTATCGTTCTTGGAGTTGAGCGCCTGCTCCCAGGTCACTTCCTTGCCGGTGTAGGTGGACATGCGGCCCAGAATCGAAGTGAGCGAACTGTGCGCGCCGTATTCGCCTTCGTTGTAGGGCGTGTCGTTACGGATGGCGGCGAAGAAGTCGTCGTGCTCCTGTTGGTATGGATCCTTGGCCCGACCTTGGAACCGCCAGGCATTCTCACCCGTGATAATGTTGCGCTCGAAGTCGCTCCGGCCCTTGGTGCCGATGGCCTGTTGCCCGACCTCATTCCAACAACCGAGTTGATGGCGGCACTGGCTGAAGCAAACCGAGCCGTCCTCGTAGGTGTATTCCACGACGTGATGGTCGAAAATCTCCCCGTAGTCCGGCCCTTTGCGGGTTTCGCAACCACCGTTGCCGCGAGCCTTGATCGGATGGCCCTTCTTGAGCCAGTTGACCATGTCGAGGTTGTGGATGTGCTGCTCGCAGATGTGATCGCCGCAGAGCCAGACGAAGTAGTACCAGTTGCGGAGCTGGTATTCCATTTCGGTGAGCTTGCGGCCATGCTTGGCTTCGAGTTCCGCGCGGGGATGAACCCACGGAGTATTACCATTCCAATAGGCGCGCATGGCCACGATGTCGCCGATTTGGCCGTCATGCAGTCGCTGGATGCATTCCATGTGCCCGGCATGGTGATGGCGCTGGAGACCAACGCCGACTTTCAAATTCTTCTTCTTCGACTCCTCCACCGCCGCGAGGAACTTGCGCACGCCCGGGCCATCGACTGCGACCGGCTTCTCCGTGAACACATGCTTGCCCTGCCGTACCGCTTCCTCGAATTGCATCGGGCGAAAGCCGGGCGGAGTGGCCAGAATCACCACATCCGCCAGCGCGATGGCCTGTTTGTAGGCTTCGAAGCCGATGAACTTGTGATCTTCCGGCACCTGCACCTTGTCTTTGTGCTTCCCGCCGAGGTTCTTGAGGCTGCCATCCATGCGATCCTTGTGCACGTCGGCGATGGCGACGAGTTTCACGCTCTCGCCCGTGCTCAACGCTTGATCTGCCGCGCCCGAGCCGCGCCCGCCGCACCCGACGAGGGCGATCTTGATCGTGTCCCCGGGCGACGCCGCATGGGCAAACCGCTCAATGGGTAGCGCGCTCAACGCCGCCGCGCCCGCGAGGGTTCTGGAGGTGTGGGAAAGAAAACTCCGACGAGTCAGAGCCTGTGTGACCGGAATAATTTTGTTCATGGCATTGGGTATTAAAGACGATTTTCCGACGCCCGGAAGACGCACACTTATTCAATCGCGAATTTCGGGAGACGCGGAAAGGGTGGCGGCTCGCCCCGGTCATGTCCAGCGGGGAATCGGCACCCGGTGGGTCTGCCCTCCCCGCCATCTGACCGCTTGCCTGCGGAGGTCGTTCGCTGGCATACCATGCGCCAGAATTCGATGAGCTTCGGCTTCAACATCCGGCATTTGGTGGCGCTTGTTTTCGGCACGCGCTTATTGCTGTTCCCAGGTGATTCGAGCGCGGCGCAGACCCGGCCCCAAGTCGGGCACTTCCCGGCGCAACCCAAGTCCGGAGAATCCGTCACCATTCAGGTGCGGTTCAGCGGAGCCACCAGCGGACGGGCGGTGAAGTTGCACTCGCAGGTCGTCGAGCCGGGCAGCTACCTCCGGCGCACCGACGGAGCCTTCACGAATGCCTGGCGCGAATTTCCAATGCACCACGAGGGCAAAGCCGGAGACCTCAAGCAAGCCGGGGACAACTTTGCCGCCGTTCTCCCCGCAGAATTCCAACAACATCGCCGGCTCGTCCGCTACTTCATCTCCTTCGCTGAGGCGAACGGGGCGCAGGCGCGCTTCCCGGAAGCAAGCAACGCCTGCCCCAACTTCGCCTACTTCGTTTATGACGGTTTGCCCTCCTTCACCGGCGCGGATCGTCCGGGGCAGACACCGCCGCTCGACTTCTCCGCCGCCTTCATGAACACGATGCCCGCGTATCACCTCATCGCCCGCCGGGAAGAGGTGGAGCAGAGCCAGTGGGACGGCGGCGCGAACAAGAAGCGTTTCTTCGGCACGCTGATTTATGACGGGCAGGTCTATGATCACATCCAGTTCCTCAATCGCGGCAAGGCCAGCACCTATGTCTCGGGCAAGAACAAGTGGGGCTTCAAGTTCAACGACGCGCAGCCGTTTCGCGATCGCGATCTGGGGGGGCGTGAACTGACCAACGAATCGAAAAGCCTCAGCCTCACGGCCTGCGCCAGCCCGTGGGCACCGGTCAATCGCGGCATGGCCGGCATGGACGAAGCCGTGTCGTTCCGCGCGTACCAACTGGCCGGCGTGCCCAGCGCGAACACCCACTGGATTCAATTCCGCGTCATCTCCCGCACCAATGAAGTCACCGCGAAGACCCAGTATGCGGGCGACCTCTGGGGCTTGTATCAAGTGATTCAGGAACCGAACGGCGAGTGGTTGCGCGAGCGCGGTCTGCCCGAGGGCGACATCTACTCGCCGGAAACCGGCGTGAAACATCGCGCCCGGAACTCGCCCACGAATGACGTGGCCGTCCAGGAATTCATGGACGGGTGCCACCGGGGCGGGACTGAGGGCTGGTGGCGCAGCAACTTGAACCTGAACGCTTACTATACTTTCCACGCGCTCAATCGCGTCCTCGGTAACGTCGATGTGCGCCCCGGCGCGAATCATTACCTCTATCACCAGCCTGATGGACGCTGGTCGGTCGTGCCGTGGGATCTCGACATGATGTTCATCGCCAAGACGCATCAGCCCGGCTTCGTCGATGCCGCGAGCTGCCTCTCCGTGCGGGAACTGAAGGTCGAATACCAGAATCGCGGGCGCGAAGTGCTCGACCTCTTCTGCTCCGACACGAGCGCGAACGGCGGGCAGATCGGCCAACTCGTGGATGAACTCGCGCAGTTCCTCAAGCCCGCCGGCTTCGACCGCACCTGGCCCGAGCTCGACCGCGTGATGTGGAACCATCACCCGCGCAGCAACGCCAAGGGCCAGTTCTACCTGACGCCTTTTCGCGACGGGCGCGGCGGCGGCGAATGGACCCGCACGCTGGCCACGGCGGACTTCGCCGGCTTCTGTAAATACATCGTGGACTACGGCACCGACTCGCGCCCGACCAACAACTACGCCATCAACGACGGCGACCAGCGCGGCTACGGCTTCGGCTGCCTGACGGTTGAATCATGGAGCAAGAGCGCGCCGGAGCGCCCAGGGATTCGGCGGGTGGACAAAGTGACCGGCGCGAAGAGTTTGACCTTTGAGATCTCAGATTTCAAAGCCCCGGCCGGAATCACCAACACCGCCTTGGCCGCGATGCAGTGGCGGGTGGCGGAAATCAGCGCGCCTGGCCTCGCCGGCTATCAGCCGGGCACGCCGCGCAAATATGAGATCGAGGAACTCTGGCACAGCGAGGCCCTCACCAACGCCGTCTCGCGCTTCGAACTGCCCCTGACCATGACTCAGCCCGGCCACACCTACCGCGCCCGCGCCCGCTACCTGAACAACACCGGCCGCTGGAGCCACTGGTCCGCCCCAGTCCAGTTCGTGACCCGTTAGCCGCGTAAGATTGGTTTGAATCCTGCCCGCGCCTTGCAATCATGCCTCCCATGATCACGCAAGACACAACCCGGAGAGACTTTCTCAAGACGGTTTCCACCGCCGCCGCCGCCGCCGCCACGCTCGCGCCGGCCGCCTTCGCACAGGACAAGGCCCCGAAGAAACTCGGCCACAAGCTCGGCCTCGACAACTTCGCCGTGCGGGACATGAAGTGGAAGGCACCGCAACTCATCGACTACGCCGCGCAGCTCAAGACTGACTCGCTTTTCATCACCGACTTCGGACCGTTCGAGAAGACCGACGACGCCTACCTCAGCGACCTCCGCAAGCTGGCGGCGGACAAGGGCCTTCAGATTCAACTCGGCTCCTGGAGCATCTGCCCCACGTCCAAGTCCTACCGCAAAGACCCGCGCTGGAACTCCGCCGAGGAGCACCTCGCGCTCGGCCTGCGCATGGCCCAGGCGCTCGGCTCGTCCGTCTTCCGCGTCGTGCTCGGCAATGCCGACGACCGCAAGAGCGAAGGCGGCATCAACGCGCGCATCGACGACACCGTCAAAGTCCTCAAGAGCCAGCGCAGCCTCGCCCTGGATTCCGGCGTCAAGGTCGCCATCGAGAACCACGCCGGCGACCTGCACTCCACCGAACTCGTGCGCCTCATTGAGGACGCGGGCAAGGACTACGTGGGTGCAAACCTCGACTCCGGCAACGCCTGCTGGACGCTGGAAGACCCATTGCAAAGCCTGGAGAACCTCGGGCCCTACGCCATCACGACCAGCTTGCGCGACTCCGCAGTCTGGGAATACGAGGACGGTGCCAAGGTCCAGTGGACGGCGATGGGCGACGGCCAAATGGATCTGAAGAAATACTTCGCGCGCTTCGCCGAGTTGTGCCCCGGCGTGCCCGTCCACATCGAGACCATCTCCGGTTTCTCGAAGCCCTTCCCCTATCTCAAGGCCGACTTCTGGAAGCCCTACTCGACCATCCCGGTGGCCGAGTTTGCCAAGTTCGTGGCGCTGGCCAAAAAGGGTCAACCCTTCACCACCGTGAAAAATCCCGAGGGCAAAGACCGCACCGAGACGAACCAACTCGGCCAGAAGGCGGAGATCGAGCGCAGCATCAAGTATTGCCAGCAAGTGCTGGGGCTGGGGTTGAAGGGGTAAGAGGCCTTGCCCTCCATGCGCGTTTGCCCAATAGCCTCCCTGGCCGTGCTCCTGATTCTGGGTGCCTGCTCATCGAAACAGTTGGCTCGAATCGCTCCGGCGGATCGCGTAGTTGCGGTCGATGAATCTGGCGCCCCAATGCTCACGGCAACCGGGGATAAAGCGGCGAAGCTGGTGCGAGCAGTTTCATCTGCGAAGCGCGATAACCTGCCCTACAAAGCAACCTTCTCGTGGAGTTTACAGTTTTATCGCCGGACGAACCTCTTGGATGTTCTACGCTTTCAACAAAGCTTAGTAATTATTGACGGTAAGACTCACAACGATGGCAGCGGAGTGCTGGATGCATTCAACGATCAGGTGCTGGCCGCGCGGTAAGGACCGAGAAACGGAAATGAGCGAATCCAATGCTGGTTAGGGAAACGCTGATCTGATCGAATCGCGTACTCAATGGAGGTGCCCGCTCAAATCGCCCGGCTTCGGCTAATCAAAAAAGCTCCACCGAACCGGCGTGTTGCGGGATAGACTCGGACCGATTGAAGTCGCAAGATGGCGTCGAGCCAAACACCTGACTGAGCGTTTGGCTTTGGAACCATGTTTTGCAAACCCGACATTTTGAGGGCGCTGATGAAATGGCGCGTGTGGATTACTTTTGGTGCCCTACTGCAATTCGGCACGGTCCCGGTCGTATTCGCGGAGGTGGTTGTTCCTGGACTGGCTTCCAGCCAGCTCGAGCCGACGCTGAAAGGATTGGTGCTGATTGAGGAGTTGAATTGCGCGGCCTGCCACGCAGGCGATCCGTCCTTGGCGGCACGCTCGAAGAAGGCACCGCGACTTGCCGACATCGGTTCGCGGGCGAATCCGGCATGGCTGGAGACGTTCATCGCCAATCCGCATGGGACCAAGCCTGGCACGACAATGCCGGATCTGCTCGGGCAATTGGGCGTGGAGGAAAAGAAGCAGACGGCGACGGCGCTCACGCACTTTTTGCTTTCGCTGAAAAAGAACGACTTCGCGCTGCAACCGCCGGATGCGGTGGCGGCGGGACATGGGATGCGGCTGTTTCATTCGCGCGGATGCGCGGCGTGTCACTCGCCTCGCGATGAAAAGGGCGCGGAGTTGCTGCCGAAGAATTCCGTTCCGCTCGGTGCGCTGGAGAAAAAATACAGCTTCAAAAGCCTCGTGGATTTTCTGCGCCAGCCGCACGCGAGCCGGCCCTCGGGAAGAATGCCGGACATGCGGCTCGCCGCGAAAGACGTGGAGCGCATCGCCCATTATCTACTCCAACACACGCGCGTGCCAGGCTCGCTCAGCTACACGTTTTATCGCGGAGAGGTGTGGGAGGGATTGGAGAGTGAGAAGGTGACGGCGGAGCGCGCGGGGCTTGTGAACGACTTTGCGCTGGAGAGCCTTGGCATGGGAAAAATCCCGCAGCACTCGGCGATCAAATACGACGGCTGGTTGAACATCGCGGACGCGGGACGCCACACGTTTTCCCTCAAGATGAACGGCGGCTCGCTGCTCGTGGACGGAAAGCAAATCATCCAGCAGGAGCCGAGCGACCGGCGCGGGGTGAAGGAACTGCAAGGCGTGGCGGAACTCGCGGCGGGTTGGCGCAAAATTCAGCTCACGTATTTTCACACGGGACGCGAGGCAAAGTTTTCGTGCGAGATGGAAGGGCCGCAGTTGAAGCGGGGACCGATTCCTTCGTCACGGCTTTCGATTTCCAACGAACCCATCGCGCCCTTCGAGCCGCTCAAGGTGAATGCGGAACTCGCGGCCCGTGGACGAGAGCATTTCGGCAAACTCGGCTGCGCGAATTGCCACGACGATCTCAAGGTGCCCGCGACGTCGGGCATCGCGTTGGCCAGGCTCGATGCGAGCCGCGGATGCCTCAGCGAAGCCGCCGGAGCGTGGCCGCGCTTCGACTTGAATGCGGAGCAACGCACGGCCATCGCGAAGGCGCTGCCCAGCGCGGAGAAGCCGCAGCTCGACGACACGCAGCAAATCAACAAGACGCTCGCCACGTTCAACTGCATCGCGTGTCACGAACGCACGGGCCTCGGCGGAATCGCGCCGGAACGCAACGCGCTCTTCACCGGAACTCAACCGGCGCTCGGCGATCAAGGCCGCATCCCTCCGCCGCTCTCGCACGTCGGCGCGAAGCTGAAGCCCGAGTGGATCGCCGAAGTGCTGCTGCGCGGAAAACGTCAGCGCGCTTACGTGGATGCCGCGATGCCGCAGTTTGGCGAAGCGAACGTCGGGCATCTCGTGGAGTTGTTTGGTAAGGTCGATGCGCTGGAAGCGGCGACCATTCCTAAAGTGGCGAATGTTCAGGAGTCCAAAAATGCCGGCTACGAAATGATTGGCACCAGCGGACTGAGCTGCATCGTCTGCCATGAATTCAACGGCCAAAAATCCGGGGAGATGAGCGCGCTCGATCTCGCGCGTGTGTCCGAGCGGCTCAAGAAGAACTGGTTCCACCTCTACATGCGGCAGCCCTCGCGCTTCCACCCCACGGTAATCATGCCCATCTACTGGCCCGACGGTCAGTCCCCGCTTCCCAAGATTCTTGGCGGCGACGCTGGGCAGCAGATCGAAGCGCTCTGGACTTATTTGGAGGACGGCACTCGCGCGAAGAAACCGGCCGGCCTTTCCCGTCAGTCGAACGAACTGCGCGTGGGCGACACCACCGAGATCTGCCGCGGGCAAAGCCCCGTGGGCTATCGCGGCATCGGCGTCGGCTATCCCGAGCGCATCAACCTCGCCTTCGACTCAGGCGAAATGGCGCTGCGCCAGCTTTGGAAAGGCGACTTCGCCACCGTGGACTCGGGCCATTTTCGACCGCGCGGAACTGACTCCATTCCTTTTCCACCCGGCATTCCGTTTCACCGGTTGGAATCACTGGAGGACAATTGGCCCTACAAGGGGAAGGCCAACCATGCCTTCCCTCAGGATCATGGCTACCAGTTTCGCGGCTATCATCTGGATGCCGCGCGCAGACCGACGCTCCTCTACCACTACGGCGACATTGCGGTGGAGGACTTCTTCGAGGATGCGCGCGACAAGGACGGCAAAGCCTACTTCAAACGCACGCTCCGCTTCGACACGCCCGCAGAGCAAACACCGTTCTATTTTCGCGCCGCCGCCGGGAAAAAAATCACTGCTGCCGGCGACCGCACATTCACCGCGGACAAACTCCAGGTCCGCATCACCAGCGACCACAAGGGCATCGTCCGCGAAGGCGAAAACGGCGACGTGTTGATCCCGTTGACCCTGCCCAAAGGGCGCTCCACTCTCACGCTGGAATACCAATGGTAAGCACGCGAGCGATCAGCCTAACTACAACATGAACCCGGAACTCAGGAACGTTTCAGAGCAAATGAAGGCCCTCGGGCTAGGAGCGTTGACACATGCACTCCGACTGTCGCTCTATTCGGCACAGGAGAATCCTTCGTGGGGAGACCTTTCAGTGCTTAACGCCGCCCACGCTGCAGAAATCTTGATCAAGGCGCGGTTGGCCGCCGAGCACCCCCTCCTGATTTTCACGCAGATCCCAAAATCGACACAGGTGGACGGCACGATGTTGGATTTTGAGGATCTATTTGCTCGTGGTCAGACGATAGACTTTCAAGATTTACCAGAGCGATTGTGGGCGGCAACAGGCCTTCGCTTGCCGAATGTCGATATCTACGCGGGCTTTGGAAAATTGCGGAACGCGATACAACACTTTGCTCCACCGACGGAGGACTCGGGGACTAGAACTCTTGAGTTTGTGTTCCGTGTTCTCGATCCATTCATCTTTCAAGCGTGGGGTCTATACGCAATCGACTTCAATGAAGAGTTCGGTGATCACTACGAGCATATTTTTGAAGGCCTCGTTCATTCCAACATACGTCCCCTGATCTCACCCGATGCAGCTAAGGTTTGGAGCGAGCTAAACTACCAACCAGCCAAAGACGCTCCACCCGGATATGCGAAGTGGTTCAAGACAGCCATGAAAGTTGCGTTAGCGAAATGCCCGCAATGATTGCAAAAGCAAACAGCTATGATCTTTCAAAGGTCGTTCGCGAGCCTCGAAGAGGGCTGATTCCCCTGACCCTGCCCAAAGGCCGCTCCACTCTTACTCTCGAATACCAATGGTAAGGACACAACGCATCATCGCACTCGCCGTTCTCGTCGTGGCACCGCATCTCCGCGCCGCCGAAGACCTCGGGGCCATGTGGGGCACCGCGGCGGAGGAGGCGAAGTATTATCCCATCCTGAATATCCCCATTCCCTCCACCGTGCCCATGCGGCCGGGCGGGTTGGAGAGCTTGCCGGACGGACGTCTCGCGGTCGGCACACGGCGCGGCGACATCTATTTCGTGAAGGGCGCGTTCGATTCACCGCCGAAGCCCGAGTTTCACCTCTTCGCCAGCGGGCAGGACGAAATCTTCACCCTCTCGTGGCGCTCCGGCGCGATGACCGCCATCACCTGGGGCGAAGCCACGCGCATCACCGACACCGACGGCGATGAAGTCGCCGACCGCTACGACACGCTGACGAGCAACTGGGGCTACGCCGAGGGGCACGAATTCGCCTTTGGTTCCAAGCACGATCCCGAGGGCAACATCTGGGTGGCCTTGGGCCTGAGCGGTTCGTATGAATCGCACAATCTTTTCCGCGGTTGGGCGGTGAAAGTGACGCCGCAGGGAAAGATGATTCCGATTTGCAGCGGACTGCGCAGCCCCGGCGGCGTGGGCGCGAATGC
>JANOQV010000114.1:0-3720 GCA_031414955.1 Pedosphaera sp.
GCTCTGCTACGTCACGCCCAAGGAACACCTCGGCCTGCCGAACAAGAAGGACGTGAAAGACGGCGTCATCGCCTACAAGATCGCCGCGCACGCCGCCGACCTCGCCAAAGGCCATCCCGGCGCGCAATACCGCGACAACGCATTGAGCAAGGCGCGCTTCGAATTCCGCTGGGAAGATCAATTCAACCTCAGCCTCGACCCCGTCACCGCGCGCGAGTTCCACGACGAAACGCTCCCGCAGGAAGGCGCAAAGACCGCGCACTTCTGCTCCATGTGCGGCCCGCACTTTTGCAGCATGAAGATAACGGAAGACGTTCGCAAATATGCGGCGGAGCAAGGCATCGCCGAGGAAGAGGCGTTGAAGAAAGGCATGGAAGAAAAATCCCGCGAATTCACCGAGAAGGGCAGCGAGCTTTACGCGAAGGCATGAGGTTGATAACGTCCCACACCAGACCATGAGTTTGCTTACACAGCTTTCTGGAACGGAGCTTCGGCTGTTGCGCCAGCGCCGAAAGTTGAGCCAAGCGAAGCTGGCGCTGCTGCTGGATGTGCCTCAAGCGCACTTGTCGCAATGGGAGCTTGAGAAGATTCCTGTGTCAGATGGAGTCGCGGACAGAGTTCATTCATTGCTTGGCAATCTCGCTGACACCGAAGTCGAACGGCTTCGGAAGAAGCGCTACCAGTTCCATGAATACGTTGTCGGCAATAACGGAGCGAAGCGAACCACCACGCACAGCCAGTCGGCCATCGAAGCCAACCGCGAATACGTCGCACAACTCACAAAACTGGAGGCCGGTAGGCATTCCGTTCACGCTGACGCTCCCCGCGCCATCGCTTTGTTCGCTGGTTGTGGCGGGCTGTCGCTTGGTTTTTCTTGGGCGGGCTTTCGCGTGCAAGGCTGCGTCGAGTTGCAGCCGGATTTTCGAGCCATCTACAAACAGAACTTCCCTGCGACGCGGGAGCTTGGTTCGGACATCACGCGCATCAGTGACGACGAGGTCGCGCAGTGGGTCACCTCGTTCGGGCCGATTGACGTGCTGTTCGGAGGCCCGCCGTGTCAGGGGTTCAGTCTCGCTGGCAAGCGAGACAGGCACGACCCTCGCAACCAACTGTTCCGCCACTTCGTTCGCGTGGCGAAAATTGTTCGGCCCAAAGCAGTCCTCTTGGAGAATGTTCGCCTGCTCACTTCGATGAAATCGAAGGATGGCAATTGGGTGACAGACGAAATTGGGGACGCCTTTCATGAGTTCGGCTATCAGATGGTTCACAAGGAGCTGGACGCACAGGATTACGGAGTGCCGCAGCATCGGGAGCGAGTCTTCTTCATCGGAGTTCGTTCGGATTTGGGTCTGCGACCGTCACTGCCCACGCCCACACACGGAGAAACCAGCAATGGAGATTTGTTTGCCTCGGGACTTGAGCCGCTCCGCACCTTTCGCGTTGCAACGTGCGACCTGGATACGCTTGAGTCCGGCGAAAAGTCCGACCGCGACCAATGGCACGAAGCTGTCGCGCATCCGAAACACGTCATCGAATGGCTCAAGGAAGTGCCGGAAGGCGTGAGCGCGCATGACAATCCAGACCCGGCGATGCGTCCACCGTCCGGCTACAACACAACCTACAAACGGCTTTGTTGGGACGAGCCAGCTTCCACGGTTTCGACGACGTTCGGAATGATTTCCGGCTGTCGCAATGTCCATCCGACCAACACGCGCTCGCTGACCGTTCGCGAGGCGTTGCGCTGTCAGAGTTTTCCCGACACTTTCAAACTGACGGGAACTTTGGGCGCGATTCGCACCTCGATTGGCAACGCCGTTCCCCCTCTGCTGGGACACGCGCTCGCCAGTCACCTCAAACAGATCCTGCTGCGGTAGGGCTGAACGGCGGCTTGTAGAAGTATCCGGCCTTCAGGTTGAACTGGAGTTGAGTCGGATGCTGCTTTTGTCCGCCACGCTGGAATTGAACAATGCCAAAGCGGGGAGCGAGGTGTTCGACATCCGGCGGGTCTTTGTGAGAACCCTTCTTGATGCGATACGGACGAGTGTGAAAGCCCGCATACTCGCGAGACAGCCGGATAAGCCCGTCAATCGAGAAGATGGCGACCTCGATTTCATTTCCCTTTGCACCACGAGTTTGGTGCACGAGGTATTCTGGTGCAAACGGGTCGTCCATATACGCCTTCTGCAAGAGCAGTCGAGTGATTGCGTCCTGTTGCTTCGTGAAAACATTCTCCAACTCCTTTCGTGCGGTGGCTGGCAGCTCTTCCCAAAACCAGCGATTCGGGTCGCACCGACGATTGCGAAGCGCGCTCGGGTTGTCCAGCGGGCGAAAGCCAGAGTCACCGCAGAACATCCGCATGGCTGCAACCGTGCTGTCCGATACTTGAATGTTGTTCCGCCGGAGAAGCTGGCAAAAAGCAGCAGCAGTGCTGAAGTAAAGCTGTGCGTTCGTCGGATTCTTGTTGCTGCATTGTTTGACGGACACACCCTTCGTAACCGTTCTTACGCCCGCTTCCAAAGTCAGAATCACGTCACTCTTGCAGCGACGAACCGAAACGCCGTTCACAACCAATATCCTTGCGCCTTCTTCTGCGGTCGCGAGCGCTCCGGCAGAAATTGCGCTCACCGACGCCACCCGAGGGATGCCAAGTTCATTGAGCAGAAAGTTCAAGAGCGCGCGGCTTGGGTCGCCTTTGAAAAGACACCCGGCCGAAAGCGCGTGTCGCGAAAACGGCATGGGAATCCGATTGACACCATCGGCCACAAGCGACTCGAAGGAATGACCGCGTTTCCGACCTGTCGTGCCCGCCTCAATCTGGGCAGCGTGACGCTCGTTCTCTGGTTCAAGCGCCATACGAAATCCCTTTCAGGAGTTCCGAGGGTGTCGTGTCCAGCGCCGCAGCAACTCGGCAGAGGTTGGTGAACGACGGATTGCGTTCGCCCCGCTCCAGCAGGCTGATGTAGGTGCGGTCGAAGTCCCCGATTTCCGCGAGCGCTTCTTGCGAGAGTTTTTTTACTTGTCGCCGTTCCCTGATGGCTGCGCCCAAACCGGTGACAAGTGCTTCGAGTTTCTTGGTGGAAGTTGACATTGTGTTGCCAGCAGCTTAGACAATGCGTCCACGGACAAAGCGTCTCATGGGCCAGCCGAATGAAAGCGCCACTACAGATAAAGAATGCTGCCTCGCTACTTGAGGACGTGCGCGAACTTGTGCTGGCTGCCCGCCAGCGAGCGGCTGGCCAAATTCGTTTCGCGCTTGAGCAAGTTGCCGCAAGTTCGCCCCAACATGGCAGCGTAAAACTGGCGGCGTTGCGCGAGGAGGACAAGCTCACGCCCGACCTCGTGTTCCGCGATCCTTACGTGCTGGATTTTCTGGGACTGAAGGACACTTACGCGGAGAAGGATTTGGAGGCGGCCATCCTGCGAGAGATGGAGGCGTTCATTCTCGAACTCGGCGTCGGCTTCGCATTTCTCGAACGGCAGAAGCGCATCATGGTGGACGGCGATGACCATTTGGAAATGGCCGGAGTCCATCCAACGCTCGCGGTCGGAATTGATTCTTGGTGCTGCACAACAGTTCTTCGCGCTTACTCCAATGGCCGACCGTTGGCAGTAGATGGGGTTGCGCCTCTGGAGGACCATGAGCTTTCCGGTTCGGCGATTCGCCAAATCCTCAACTACGTTCAGAGCCGGAACTACCAGGTAACGTTCGGAGTTTTGGAT
>JANOQV010000115.1:0-23036 GCA_031414955.1 Pedosphaera sp.
GAGCAGCTTGGCGTGGCCTTTGGGGTTGTTGTCCAGGACGTGGTGGACGTTCTGGAGGTGGAGTTGGAGGGTGGCCTTGGCGATGTCCAGGCCGGCATAGACGGTCGGTTTGTTTTCGTTCATGGTTTTACGGGTGTTCGAGCTCTGACTTGCACATTCGAGCGCGGCGCGCCGGAGGGCGGGACGGCTCCATCAACGGTTCGAGTACGGACACGAAGGCCCGGGCGGCTCTGGCTCCCCAACGAACGCGGAAGCGTTCCAGAGGGCAACGAGCGCGCCCGCGCCGCCGCCTTCCCCCCTGCAGGGGGGAAGGCGGCCCCATCTTCCCGTCCGGCTTTCAGCCGGACAAGGAGGATGGAAAGCAACATACAAGAGGAGGCACGTTTTGCTCAGGATTCCCCTCTCCCTGACCCTCTCTCCGCTCCTTCGTCGTGGGGAGAGGGGACTTGTGTAGATACCTATGGCTCACGCCGTGGGCTACGCTCTGTCGCGCCTCCGGCGCTGGGGGACGAGCCGTCCGCGCCTTCCAGTAACAGGGTCAAGATGCACCCGGCCTGGTCAGACCACTCCATTCAACGACCTGTGGAAAATTACCGAATGGAAGGCGTGCGCCTCGCGTCGGCTAACAGAACCAAACGCAGCCGATGTTCCGGTTACAAACCAAAAGCCAGCCCACCGCCCGCACCCTGAGTGCGGTGCTGCTGCTCTGCGCTCTCGTGTCCGGGTTTGCCGCCGCGAAGCCGAAGGTTGCCAGCCTGGTTGTGCAGCCTGCGCGCATTGAACTCACCGGCGCCCTGGACGAACACGGCCTGTTGGTCATGGCGCTCACCGCCAACGGCGAATCGCTGGATGCCACCAAGCTGGCCGGGTTCACTTCCTCGAATCCAAAGGTCGTCACGGTCTCGTCCGCAGGAATCTGCCAGCCGCGTTCAGATGGAATTGCGGACGTGCGGGTGAGCTACGGCGGGAAAACAGCGCGCATCGCCATCGTGGTCACGAACAGTGCAGTCAAACCGACGCCGTCTTTTCGCCAGGATGTTTTGCCCGTGCTGACGAAGACCGGATGCAACGCCGGGGCCTGCCACGGCAAGCTGGCCGGGCAGAACAGTTTCAAGCTCTCGCTGCGCGGTTACGCGCCGGAATGGGACATCGACTGGCTGGGCAAGGAGCTTCGCAGCCGGCGCATTGATTACGCCTTTCCCGAGGAGAGCCTGCTCATCCAGAAGCCGCTGGGCCGCGTGCCGCACGAGGGCGGCGTGCGCTTCGCCGAGGGGTCGCGCTATCACCGCGCGCTGGTGGATTGGATCCAGGCCCGCGCGCCCGGCTCGGACACAAATGAAACGGACGCCGTGCGCATCGAGGTGCTGCCGGGAAACCGCACGATGAAGCCGGGCGAGACGCAGCAATTGCTGGTGCGGGCGCATTACCGTGAGGGCCGGACGCGCGACGTGACGTGGCTCACGCAGTTCTTCGCCAATGATGAAGCGACGCTGACGGTGACACCGGAGGGCGTGGTCAAGGCGCTGCGCTCGGGGGAAACGGCCGTGCGCGCCCATTTCCAGGGACAGGTCGAAGTGGTGATGTTCACCATGCCCTACACGAACAAGGTTTCGGCGGGCGTGTTCGCGGCGAAGAACAACGCCATCGACGCGCCCGTGATGGCGAAGCTCCAGGCGTTGCGCATCCCGCCGTCCGCGCCTTGCGATGACAACACCTTTATCCGACGCGCCACGCTCGACGCCACGGGCACCCTGCCCTCCCCGGACGAGGTGCGCGCCTTTCTCGCCGACAGACGCGCCGACAAACGCGCGCGGTTGGTGGATGCCCTGCTGCAACGGCCCGAATTCACCGACTACTGGACGTTGCAACTCGCCGACCTGTTGCAGAACCGCAAGGAGCGCGACCACGACGTGCGCGGAACCAAAGGCGTACGCTCATTCCATGCGTGGCTGCGCGCGCAGGTGGCCACAAACCGTCCGTGGAACGAACTGGCGCGCGATGTCATCACGGCGACGGGCGATTGCGTGACGCACCCGGAAGTCGGCTATGCCATCACGCTCATCGGCGAGAAGAAGGCCGAGGAATCAGAGCTTACCGACAGCGTGGCGCAGGCGTTTCTCGGCAGTCGCATCGGCTGCGCGAAGTGCCACAACCATCCGCTGGAGAAATACACCCAGGACGATTACTACCACTTCGCGGCGTTCTTCTCGCGCGTCTCGCTCAAGCGCGTGGACCCGGCCGACGGTGCCACGGCCTTGCTCCCCGAGACGAAGGACGAGACGGAGCAGAAGAAGAAACTCGCCGAGATGGAGAAGGCGCTGGACGAACTGGAACCCACGCTGGAGAAAGTGTACGGCGACGAATTGGAGACCGCGAAGAAGAAAGTGACCGATCAGAAGAAGAAACTCGACGAGGCCACCAAGCGCCTGGCCCAAATCAAGACCGAGAAGAAGCCCGGCGCGCTCCAGCCACGCACCAAGAAGATGATGGCGCCGCAGCCGCTCGACCGCTCAACGGTGGAGACTACCGGCGGCGAAGACCCGCGTGCGCAACTCGCCCAATGGATCACCGACCCGCAGAACAAGCACTTCAGCGGCGCGATGGTAAACCGGCTCTGGAAGCATTTCCTGGGCGTGGGATTGGTCGAGCCGGTGGACGATCTGCGCGCCAGCAATCCGCCGACCAACCCCGAGTTGTGGGACGTGTTAAACCGCGAGTTCGTGACGCACGGCTACGATCTGAAGCATGTCATGCGACTGATTCTGAATTCCCGCACCTACCAGATCAGCTCGGACACGCTGCCGGGCAACCAACTGGATCGGAAGTTCCACTCGCACTATTACGCGCGCCGCCTGCCGTCCGAAGTCATCAGCGACGCCATCAGCGCAGCGACGGACGTGCCGGATGAATTCAAGGGCTATCCCATCGGCACGCGCGCGGTGCAACTACCCGAGCCGGGCGTGGCGTCGTATTTCCTCACGCTCTTTGGGCGTTCCGATCGCGTGACAGCCTGCGCCTGCGAGCGCAACGGCGAAGTCACCCTGCCCCAGTTGTTGAACCTCCAAAACGGCGATGATCTCTCGAAGAAGTTCCGCGACGAGAGCGGGCGGCTCGCCGCTTTGCTCAAGGCGGGCGATGACAAGATGCTCACCGAGGAACTCTTTCTGGCCACGGTGGCGCGTGCGCCGCGCGCCAGTGAATTGGCCGAGGTTCAGCGCAGCCTCGCGGACGGTGGCACTCGCGAGGAGGTTTACCGTGATCTGTTTTGGGCGTTGCTCAACTCGAAGGAGTTCGCCTTCAATCACTGAGCCATGACCCATTGCTCCTTGCCGTTGCCAATGCTGCTCCTCGTGCTTTGCGCCCAGGCCATCGCTCTCGCCGCTGCGAATCAAACCGAGTTCAAGTTCGACTTCGGTTCCGGCCAGGCGGCGACGGGATGGACCAAGGTTCCGCCAACCGCGAAGCACACCAAGGAGTCAGGCTACGGCTTTGATTTGGATTCTAAAGCGGACGCAATCAGCCGGGGAGGGAAGGATGCCCTGCGCGGTGATTTCGTCACGAGCGCAAGGCCGTTCTTCTTTTCCGTCACGGTTCCGGAAGGCAATTACAACGTGACCATCACGCTCGGCGATGCGGAGGGCGAGTCGAGCATGACGGTGAAGGCGGAGTCGCGCCGGCTGATGCTGGAGAACGTAAAGACGGCGCGCGGCCAGTTCCAGACACGCACCTTCACGGTCAACGTCCGCACGCCGAAGATTTCCACCGGCGGGGCGGTGAAGCTCAAGGAGCGCGAGCGCGACGTGCTGCACTGGGATGACAAGCTGACGCTGGAGTTCAACGGCGCGCGTCCGTGCGTGGCGGGACTGGAGATCAAACGCGTCGAGGATGCGACGACGGTCTTTCTCATTGGTGATTCCACCGTGACCGATCAGCCGCGTGAGCCGTGGAACAGTTGGGGCCAGATGTTGACGCGCTTCCTCAAGGCCGGCGTGGCGGTCGCGAATCACGCTGAGTCCGGCGAGTCGATTCGCAGTTCACTCGGCGCGCATCGGCTGGACAAGGTGTATGCGGAGATGAGGAAGGGCGATTACGTCCTCGCCCAGTTCGGTCACAACGATATGAAGTCGCGGGACGCGAACGCGCTGGCGACTTACAAATCCGACCTCAAGCAGATCGTGGCGAACGTGCGGCAGCGCGGCGGCACGCCGGTGATTATCACTTCGATGGAACGCAAGGCCGGCGTGGAGCGCGACACACTCGCGGGCTACCCCAACGCCGTGCGCGAAGTGGCCAAGGAAGACGGCGTGGCCCTCATCGATCTGCACGCCACAAGCAAGGTGCTCTACAAGGCGTTGGGCACAAACCTGGGCGCGGCCTTTCAAGACGGCACGCATCACAACAATTACGGCAGCTATGAACTGGCCAGGTGTATCGCGGAGGGCATCAAGGCGAACAAGTTGGGGCTGGTGAAGTTTCTTGCGGACGATGTGCCACCCTTCGATCCGGCGCATCCTGATGCGGTGGAAACCTTTGGCGTGCCGGCCAGTCCGCTGGAATCCACAGTGAAGCCGGATGGCAACTGAGAGAAGAGAGTTGAATCAGTCCAAAATGTCGCCGTCCAAAACCGCGACGCACGGCAGATGAACAGCAAGTTATGATCGACATATCACTCAGCGCGAAGAAGAGCCAGTTCTGCAACGGCTGGTCGCGGCGTGATTTCATCCGCGTGGGCGCGCTGGCGCCGTTTGGTCTTTCGCTCGGGCAGGCGCTCGCACTGGAAAAGTCATCCTTCCCGGCCCGCTCGAAGAACGCGCGCGCCAAGTCGGTCATCCTGGTCTTCCTCGGCGGCGGCATTTCGCATCACGACACGTTTGATCTGAAGCCCGACGCGCTGGAGGAAATTCGCGGCAAGTACAAAGGCATTCCGAGCAAGATCACCGGGCTGCAAGTCGGCGAGTTGCTGCCCAAGCTGGCCGGCACGATGGACAAGCTGTGCCTCGTCCGCTCGCAGCAACACGGCAATGATCACCACGAGACGGCGACGAACTGGGTGCTGTCGGGCAAGTTTGGTTCGCCGTTCGGTGATCATCCCGCCATGGGCGCGGTCGTCGCGCAGCAGACGGGCTTCCAGGGAATTCTTCCGCCTTACGTGGCGGTGCCGCGCAACCCGTCGTTCACTTGGGAGTTGGGCAAGAGCGCGTGGCTGGGCGGGCGCTATGAGTCATTCAAAGGCGGCGATCCGAATGCGAAAGATTTCAAGGTACGCGACCTCACGCTGCCCAAGGACAGGACGGCGAAGACGCTGGAACGGCGCGCGTCGCTGTTGAAGGCGGTGGATTCGCTGGCGGCCCGCGTGGAAGGCAACGACCAGATCGCCACCTACGATGAGTTTCACCAAAAGGCGGCGCAGATGGTGTTGTCGCCCGAGGCGCAATCGGCCTTCGACATCGACAAGGAATCGGAGAAGCTGCGCGACACCTACGGGCGGCACGAGTTCGGACAGAGCTGCCTGCTCGCGCGTCGACTCGTCGAGAAGGGCGTGCGCTTCGTGACCGTGAATTACGCGGGCTGGGATCATCACGCGAAGATTTTCGAGAGCCTGGATAAGAAGCTGCCCCAGTTCGACCAAGGGTTCGCCGCGCTGATCAACGACATGACGGAGCGCGGCTCGCTCAATGACACGCTCGTGGTCTGCATGGGGGAATTTGGCCGCACGCCCAAGGTCAACAAGGACGCCGGGCGCGATCACTGGGGCCACGCGGGCGTGATGCTTTTCGCGGGAGCGGGGGTGCGCGGCGGCAAAATCATCGGCGCGACGGACAAGACGGGCAGCCAGGTGATCGACCGTCCGGTGCGGCCCGAGGATGTGTGCTGCACGGTGTACGAGGCGCTCGGCATCGATCCGCACAAGGAACTCCGCACGCCGGAAGGCCGGCCCGTTTCGATTCTTGATCAAGGCGCGACGATTCATGAGCTTTACTCGTAGGCGGCCGCTTCTTGCGCTGGCCGTGGCGTTGGTCGCCCACGTCCATTCCGCAGAGAAGAAGGACGAGAAGACCAACGAGCTTCCGAGAATCACAATGGCCCTGCCCTTTGCCGTCGTGGCCGGGGAAACGAACCAGATCATCATTCGTGGAACATCCCTGACGAATGCGACCGCGATTCGCTTTCCCTCGTCAGAGCAGAAGCCCGTGGTGGAAATCAGCGCGCGCGGCAAGGCCAGCGTTCCCGACAAAGGCGACCCGAAAAAACTCGGCGGCACCCAACTGGACGTGCGGTTGTGGCTGCCGTCGGATTTCGCACCGGGCGATCTGCCCTTCGTGGTGAGCACACCCGAAGGCGAAACGAACACGAACCTGCTTCAGGTCGTGGCCAAGACGCTGCTACTCGACGAGCAGGAACCCAATCCCGGTTTCCGCAAGGCGAACCCAGTCGGTGTGCCGCAGGTTATCCGCGGGGTCATCGGGGAAGCCAGCGATGTGGATGTGTTTAGCTTTAAGGGCAGGGCCGGACAGCGGGTTACCATCACCACGAAATCAACACGCTACGGTTCATCGCTCGATCCGATTCTGAATCTCTACGACGCGAAGGGCCATGTGCTGGCCACAAGTGATGACGCCATGGGATCAGAGGCGCGCATCACGGCGGTGTTGCCGCGCGAGGAGAACTATTTCTTCGCCATCAACGACGCACACGATCACGGCGGTGCGACCCATGCCTATCTGGCGGAAATCCGGAATGAGTGACTGGCCGGTGGAGTTGAGACGCGGCGGTTCGATCCGCCGGATTGCGTATCGAAAGGCACTTGGAATTCACGACGGGCGGGGCAAGCAAGGCGGAAACTGCCGGCCTCACGGCTGGGTTTGCGCCTCACCACTGGCAGGCACGTCGATTTTCATCGCACCCGCCGGAAGTTCGGTCACGGTGGTTTTCCCGCCCGGCCAGCGCACAGCGAGTTGGCCGCCCGTAGCGGCCAGCACGGAGACGGGGGAATCCTGGGAAAGCCAGCCCGAGCCGGCGTGAATTTCACGGGCCGGGCCGAACCGCTGGCCGTCGCCCAGACGAATCACCGCCCCGATGCCGTCAGGGTTTCCCGGCCGTCCGGAGAGCCGCACGCGCAGACCAGGCTTCGCGGAGACATTGCGATACAGTTTCGTTTCCCCTCGGTGCTGGCCGAGGGCGAGATCAACCCGGCCATCCTGATCGAAGTCGGCCACCGCCGCGCCGCGCTGTTCTCCGTAGAGAGTGATGCCTGAGCGCTCGCCTGGGACCACGGCAAAGCCGCCGCGTCCATCGCCGGTCAGCAGCAAGCCCCGGCCCGCGTCGTGCCGCGAGACGCCGGAAGCGGTGCCGAAGAAATTCTGGGCGAGAAAGATGTCCTCGCGGCCATCGCCATCAAAATCCGCCACGCAGACCCCGAAGGCGGGCGCAAACTGCGCCTCGTCGGGGAGCCGAACCACGGCGAAATGATCGCCGCGATTGAGCAGCACGGTGGTGGAAAGCCAGTTCGCCTCCAGCACCCTGGCCGTGGGCGCCCGCTCGCCGAGGATCTGTTCGACGGTGCTCTCGCTCCAGGATTTCCAGGTGGGAAAGCGCGGGCGCAGCCAGGGCATCCCGCGCAGCGCCGCGTCCAGAGGGATTAACGGCGCATAGCCCTGCATGGTCGGTTCGTAGTGCGCCTCGATCATCTCGACCCAGCCATCGCCGTCGAAGTCGCCGTGGTAGAGCCGCAGCGGTCGGGCGCGAAATATTTCCCAGGCCGTGTTCTCGCCCCAGTTGCCGGCCACGAGATCCATGCGGCCGTCGCCATCGAAATCACCCGCCGTCACGCTGGTCCACCAGCCGGTTAATTGGTTGAGAGTTGAAGGTGGAGGGTGGAGAGCCGGACCTGAAATAAGCGGATTCCAGGTCGAGAAATTGCCGCGCTCATTTCGCAGCAGACGCAGCGGACCCCAGTCGCACGCGAGCACCAAGTCCGGATCGCCGTCGCCATCCAGATCACTGAAGACCGCGCCGTTCACCAGCCCGATACCGGCGAAGGTTTTGGCGTTGGCCGCATCCGGGACAAAACCTCCGGCCCGCCCCTTGAACAACAGCGACGAGGCCGGCTCAGGATAACGGCCCGGCACCACTCGTCCGCCGACGAACAGATCGAGCGCGCCATCGCCATCCACATCCGCCATCGCGAGCGGGCCGGTGCTGGAATCCTGGCTGGGAAACGCGTCGAGCACTCGTTGCGAAGAAAGATCGAACTGGCGGACGACGCTGCCGGAGCCAAGCCCGTCTTCGTAGTTCGAGGAGCCGGCCAGCAGCACCAGGTCATTCGAGGCGCGACGCCAGCCCAAGACCGCCGTCTGATCGCGGGCGACGTCCTGGTCGAAGGGCGCGCCGGTGCGTTTCTGGAAACCGCCCCGCTGATCATTTTGAAACACGGCCAGACGGGTGCCCTTTCCACTCGAGATGATCAAATCGTCCCAGTGGTCGCCGTTCAGATCCACCCAACTGAGGCCGGGACCGACCGGACAAAGTTTCTTCGTCAGCATTGGTTGGCGGAGAAAATCATCGAACGACTCCCGGGCGGACCGGGGCCCAAGCGCGGCGCTGAGATCCTGGAACATGGTCGGGGGGGTAAAAGTCTGTCGCCCAAGTTCGGTTGGTTCGTCGGATTGCTCGACAACGCAGAGGTGATTGGGCGGCACGTCCTCCACCACCGTTCGCTGGCCATCGCGCCAGACCACTTCGAGACGCAACCGGTTCGTCAGCGAGCCAGCGGCGAACACGCGCATCGCGTCATCGCAGGAGAGATAACGGCCGCCGCAGATCATTTCCTGCGACTGGACCACAGGCCCGCCGGTGATGGTGATCTTTGCGCCGATGCCGCGCGTGTTCGGCGCACGTCCCTTCAGACGCACGGCCACGCGTGGGGCTCCTGAATCATTGCGATACAAGGTCACGGGCGCGTTCAAGTTGCACACGATGACATCCTGATCACCGTCACCATCCAAATCAGCGAGAGCCATGCCTTGCGAGACTTCGCGGGCGGCGAACCCCCATTCCGCCGACACGTCGGCGAAGCGGAGGTTGCCCAAGTTACGAAAGGCAACATTGGGCGGGGCCAGGCGCGGGAAAAGTTTACGCAAGCCAAGTTGATCGAGGTTGGAAAGTTTTCGGGCCGTCTTGTGTCCCTCGATTTCGCGCAGCACGTCCGCATTCATCCCGTCCCGTTCAAACCCGTTCGAGACCAGCAGGTCTTCATAGCCGTCCAGGTCGACATCCAGGAAGATGGGCGTCCAGGCCCAATCCGCCGCCGGGAGGCCAGCGAACTGGGCGATCTCGGCAAAGGTCCCGTCGCCACGGGCGAGGTGCAGCGTGTTGCGCGGCGTTTGCCTGCGGATGTCTGCGTCAGGAAGACCAACTTGCTCCAGGCCATCGTCGGATCGCTGGGTCAGTCGCCGGCGGTGATCACGGCTCAACATGTCCACCACAAAGATGTCGAAGTGCCCATCCCGATTTAGATCCGCCACGTCGAGGCCCATGGAGGAATACGAAGTCTGGCGGAGGGCGGTGGAGGGAAGCGCCCTGAATCGGCCTCGTCCGTCATTGATCCAGATTCGATCCGGCGACTTGAAGTCGTTGCACACATAGATGTCGGGAGTGCCGTCGCCGTTTAAGTCGCGCATCATTACCGACAACCCCCAGTCGAACGGCGGTTGACGCAAGGACCGACCAGTCTCGTCGAGAAAAGCACCGTTGGTGAAGGACAACGGAGTGAAGCGCCCTCGGCCGTCGTTGAGCAGCAGCAGATCCGGCTCGCCATTCTCATCCGAGACGAAAGTCGGTTGTCCGTTCTGTATTTGAGTCCTGAACTCAAAGCGCTGGGCCAAGTCCGGATCGGTGACAGGGCGACCATTGACCGAGGTCACTTCAGGGCGACCCTCGACCAGGCGGAGTTTGAACTGCGTGTTGGGCTGGTCGCGCAAGGTCACGGCACGGTAGTTGGCCAGATACAGATCGAGGGTACCGTTGCCATCGACATCCGCCAAAGCCATCGAGGTTGAGCCGCGTCCGCCGTTCAATACGCCGGAGGGCGAAACGGTGAAATGCCCGCGCCCGTCGTTGAAGAAAACATGGGTGCCACCCGCCACTGAACTGACGATGAGATCCAAATCGCCATCCCCCTCCAAATCGGCGAGCGCCGTTCCGCTGGCATCGAGATTGGGACAAGCGACGCCCGCAGTCGCGGTCACATCTTCAAAGCGCCAGCCTCCCAGGTTGCGATACAGCACATTGCCGCCATCCAGGCCGCAGAAATAGAGATCCACCCGTCCATCACCATCCACGTCACCTGCCGCCACGCCAGAGCCGTTGAGCAGAATCTGGTTCGTGAGGTGGCGCTGCGCGGTCAGCCGGTTCTGAAAAGTGATGCCGGTAAAATTCGAGCCGACCGCAGTGAATCCGACCTTCCCCGCCGCCACTGGAAGCAGGGTGAAACTGCCGGGCGGGCGGACGGCGGCATTAGATGCGACCGCTGCAAGCAGCAGCAGAATGCAAATCGTTCCGGAGCGAGCCGCCGGTGGAGGCAGTTCGCCCAACACGTTTCGATTTGCCTGACGATGGGGAGTCACTGGCAAAAAAAGAGACCGGGATTTGCATCCCGGTCTCTTGTGCATAAGGACTTCGGTTACGGCGTGCGCACCTTCCAGAACTTCTTGGGGCCGAGGCGCGTGTCGTAGATGAACGGATTGATCGGACTCGGGACATCGGTCCACGGACCCGCGACCTCATCCGCCCATTGCAGGATGCCACCGCTCCAGGGGAAGGAGAACTGGCCGACCACCTGGGCCGTGGCGCTGACGGCACTGGCACCGGGGATGTAAACGATGACTCGGTAATCGGCCACCAATCCCGGCGGCGGCACCGTGACGAAGGTGGGGCCGTTCTGGCCGATCAAGTTCTTCCAAACGCCGCCCAAGTTTTGCTGCCATTGATAGGCGACCTGATTGTAGTCGCCATAGTCATTGGTGGCGGTGAAGCCGACGCTCAACGAAACGTTGAGCGGGCTGCTGCCCTGGCTGATGTCCACGCTGTCGATTTCCCAGTTCGGCGTCGCACCCTTGGTGTTGGAGTCATTGCCCGCGTAGAATTCGATGCGGATGGTGGTTCCAGCCGGATGGTAGCCCAGATCAGCCGTGCTGGTGATCTTCGTGCCGATGCCATGCCCGGCCGAGGTCGCGGTCCAGGACGGCGATCCAATCGCCACCGCCGTGCCGTTGTAAGGATTCTGGGTGAAGGCACTGCCCGCCACCGTGTTGGTCGGACCACCATTAATGCTCACCCGGAGTTGGCCACCATCCCAAGCCGTGCCGTCGAACTCGAAGCTGTAGCGATGCGAGAACGACACCACCACGTTGCCGGCCGCGGTCGTCGTCACCACCGGACTGGCCAGCTTGGAGACGTTGCCATGCCCGTTGTCCGGACCCTGGCCGTCTTCAATCCACGACCCGCTGCCACCGCTGTAAGCCCAAGGCGCGTCGTAGCCCTGCGGCGTGCTGACCGTGAACCCACCGTCGCCGCTGTTGAAGTTCTCGGACAACAGCGGAACCGGAGTGGCCGCCACCGGGAACAACTGACTGAGCGGCTGTTGAGTGATAGTGATAGAGGCACCCATCGGATCGGCCAGCGAGGATAGGAAGCCGCCATTGATGGTCGAGAGCGTGTTCGGATCCTGCGGACTCGAGGTGCGCTTGACCGCCACCTGGCCGTAGTCGCCGCCGACACCTTCCTTGTAGAGCAGTTCCATGTAGTAGCTCTGACCGGCCACGAGGCTGATCGAGGCGGAGGCATGGGCGGAGAAGGCGGTGCAGCAAGCCAGCTCCTCAGTCAGCGTCACCAGATTCGCCGGCGAACTGTCCGTGCTCAATTGCAGCCGTGAGGCGTCATCGCTGCGCAGATAGAACGTGTAGTTCGTGGTCTGTTGCGGCACGAAGTAACCCGAGAGACGTGCGCCGTAGCCTTCACGAGCATCCGACGGATACGCGCGACGGGAATCGCCCCGGTCGATGTGCTGGGTGAAGTCCGGGCTATTCGGATAGCTCGGATGGCCGGTCAGGATGGAGACATCATTGCCGCCGCCCGTGTTGTAGGCCTCGAAGAGCAGGGAACCGAGGCCGACCGTCCAGGTGGTGACTTGGAAGTTGGTTCCACCGAGCGGGTTGCCCGCCAAATCCGTCAGGAAGGCGTTGCCTATGGTGACGTTGTACACCGTGCCCGGGTTCAACGCCGCCGTCGGAAGAGTCACCGTGCGGGCATCACCACTCAGGATGGGCGTGCCGAGCACAATGGGAGAGCCATTGGTATCGGTGACCTCGTAATTGCCAACCTCAACCGCCGGGCCACTCGCCATGGCCTCGTTGAAGGTGATCTTGATGGCATCCTGCGAACGCACGCCGCGCGCGCCCAAAGCGATGGGAACCACGGTGTCCGTAATTACGGATAGCGTGGCATTGGTGCTCGTGGTCTTCGCGCCGATGATGCTGGCCTGCACGCTGAAGACGGCTCCGTTGTCCAGCAAGGTCAGGTTGGGCGTGGTGTAGCTGGGACCATTGGCACCGGGGATGTCGATGTTGTCACGACGCCATTGGTAGCAGATGGGCAGGTCGTTCGGACTGACGAACGTCGAGGTGAAGGTCACGGTGTTGTTCTCCGTGGTGGTCGTATCGACCGGTTGGAGGCCGAGGTTCAAAGCACCGCCAATACCGCCAGGCGCAGCTCCGGAACCCATCATGGTGCCCGGAATCGGGTCGGTAGCATCCGAGGTCGGGGCCGGCTGACCTTGGAGGCGGGCCGCCGTGAAGGCGTAATCGCCGCCCGTGCCTTCCTTGTAAACCATTTCCATGTAATAGCCCTGACCTGCCACCAGTGTGATGGGCGCGGTCGGATGACCAGCGAAGGCGCCACAGCAGCCGGCTTCCTCCTGGACGATGACCTTGCCTGCGGCGCTGGGGCCGTTGGTGTTCATGTAGAGGATCGAGGAGTCATCGCTGCGGATGTAGAAGATCCAGTTGCCCGAGGTCGGCGGGATGAAGAGACCGCGCATCCGTGCGCCATAGCCTTCCACGCTGTCATTCGGGAACACCAGACGGCTGCTCATGCCGCTGATGTGGTAGATCGCGGTGGGGTTGTTCGGGAAGCGCGGATCAGCCAGCAAGGTGTTGCGGATGTTGTTGTCGCCAGTGCTCAGGCCGCTGAACAGACTGAACTCGACGCCGCCGCAGGGGCTGGCCACCCAGGAACTGACGTTGGTCACGACGCCGTAGTCGAAATCAACCAGGGACAAACCGACTGGATCGGTTGGATTTCCGACCAAGTCCAGTTGGAAGCCGATGTCGACGGTGTAAATCGTGCCTTCAAACATTGGACTAGCGAGGTTCAAGACCACGTTCGAACCGGCGTAGGCGGCATCAATGACCGTGATTTCGTTGTCCGAGGGATCCGTGATGCGGTAGCTGCTTTCTTCGGCCGCCGTCCCTTCGGTCATCAACTCACTCCACGTCAGGTAAATCTTGGTGAAGGTCTCATCCGTCCTAACGCTGACCAGATAGGGGCGGAAGATGTCTTCGCTGACGTGCTGGGTGGAGACAACGCTGAGCAGCGTCGCGCCCGGGGTGCGGGCCAAGCAACTGTAAACATCGCCTTCGTTGACAACTTGCAGGGGCGGCGTGGTATGGCTTGGGCCCGTGGCTCCAGCCATGGCGACACCGTTGGAGTACCACTGATAGAGCAGCGGACGCACGGCACCGTCGAAGGATGTCACCGTGGCGGCGACGGTCAGGGTCGGTGATTGGTTCACGATCCGAGTGTACTCAGGCTGGAGGTCGGTCGTAATGACCAAACTAAGCGCATCCGGGTTGGCATACACCGCTAGGTAATCCGCGGGAATAGGATTAATGCCATCGGCTGAAAGCGCCGCATAGTCGCCGCCGCCGCCTTCCTTCCAGAGCAACTGGTAGGCATAGCGATTGCCAGCGGTGAGCGGGAGCGCCGGTCCAGTGTTACGGAAAGTGCCCGAGCAGCAAGGCTGAGCACCAATGTCCTGCAAATCTCCCGAGTTGTCAGTCAAAGCACCGCGGAGCAAGGCATCATCGTCATTGTTGATGCTGAATTGGTAATTCCCAGACACGGGCGGGATCATCAGACCGCTGATGCGACCACCATAGTTCCCGTGGGAATCGTCGGGATACGCATTGCGACTGTTCGGCGTAGTCATGTAGAAGCGTTCACGCGGGTAATGGGGATAGAGCGGATTGCTCAAGAGCATGGGGATAGTTGTCCCGCCACTGTCGCCGTACGTTTCCATCAAGGCGAAGCCAGGCGAAAACACCCAGCCGGAGAAGCTCACGGTGGAATTGGCCGCGACGGGGTTCGGAATACCTGCGCGATCCGCCACGTTGCTGAGGACGATGGTGTAGCGCTCACCCTGGGTCTGCGGTTCGGTGTGCAGCACCACGTTGGTGTTGTCGCGCAACAGAACACCGTAGAGATTCTGCGTCACGCCCGCGCTGTTGGTGATGGTGTAGTTTGCCAAGGTCGTGGCGCTGGAAACCTGAACGGGTTCATTGAACACGATGGTGGCATTGGTGAAGGAATCACTGCCGCGCGCGCTCAGAATAGCTGGCGCAACCTCGTCGCTGATCACCGTGAGCGTGGCCACCGCGCTGATGGCGCTGCTGAACTCGTTGGCCACAATGGCAAACCACTGACTGCCATTGGCAGAGCGGTTGACCACGGGATTGTAAGTCTGGCTGGTCGCGCCGGGCACGGCGACAGTGTTGCTATACCACTGCACGGTGTAAGCCGGCGTGCCGTCGAGGCCGATGTAGAATTTGGCGGCGAACAGCTCGTTGACCGTCTGGTTGACCGGCTGCTCAGTGATGAGGATCGGTCCGAGGGTGTTGAAGAACGAGGTGGGCGGGCAGCCGATGGAATAGTTCGTGGCGAACATGGAGCGCGGAATGGGCAACGTGCCGTTAACGATGGCCGGACCGCCGGGAAGGCGCACCGCCACGGAGACGTTATCACCACCGCCACCTTCCTGAGTGCGGGTCTCCATGTAATAGCTACGACCCGCCACCAGGGCAATGGGTGCGGTGACTGGAACCACCGTGCCGCCGCTGGTGATGTATTCGCGGTAGCCGTTCCAGGCCGGCTGCGACGCGATGAGCACCTTGTTCGCGGGCGAAGCGTCGGAACTCAGGAAGATCTGGCTGTTGTCATCCGCCGCCAGGGCAAACTGGTAATTGCCATTAGCCGGCGCAACGAACACGCCGTAAATCCAAGTGCCGTAGTTTTCGGTGTTGGGCAGAAGGAAGGTATTGCCTTCGGCGATCGTCCCGCGCGCGCTCGTGGTGTATTCCATGCGCTCGTTGATGGTGGACGAACTGAACGTGGGAGTGGCGCAGGCGGCGATGGCCGCGTTGAGCAAGCCCAGGCTGTTGGCGCCGTTGTAGATCTTCACGGTCAAGCCGGCGGCCGCATTGAGTCCCGCGCCATGCAGGAAGCTCTTGGAGGTCGGATTCGGGGCGAGGTTGATACTGGCGGTATCCTGCACATTGGCCGCGGTGACGGTGTAGGTGTTGCCAAGAACAAAGGCCGGCGTGGTGGCCAACTGGATGAGGTTCGAGCTGGTTCCAACGTAACTGACCGAGTTCACGCTGATGCCGCCGTCCAGAGTATAGTTGGCGGGATTCAGGGCTGAGGCACCCATGGCCACGGTGAAGGTGAGACGGACGCCATTCGGATTGAGGCGGCTGTCCGCGGAGAGCAACACCGGGGCGCTCGAAGGAACCAACTCGAAGCCGGCGATACCGGTGCCGTCGGGGTCGCCACGATTGACCATGGTGACAGTGATTCGGCCAGCGGCGCCACTGTTCACACCATAGAACCGCACGTAGTTGCAGACGTCGCGGGGGCCGCCCGGGCTGGTGTTCACGCCAGGGATGAAGGTGCCGCCGAACTGATGCTGCGAGGTGATGTAGAAGGTCTGGCCGTTGCAGGAGAAGTCGCCGATGCGACCGTCGCCATTCACGTTGAGCAGGACAATCACATCCCAGAGGCCGGGGCGCACGTCTTTGAAGGTATAGGTGTTCAGGCGGTTCGCGCCGTTGGCCTTGCTGATACCCTTCATCATCTGCTGATCGCCCGTGACGACGGGCGACTGGTCATTGTTCCAACTGTCGTTGGCATCATAGACCAGGGTGGTGGTGGTGGGCACGCCGTTGGAGGCATTGAGCGGCCCGGTCACACCGTTGAACACGCCGCTGTTGTCGATGTTGTTCCAGTTGGGCTGGGCCACCACGCCAGCGACGGTGGTCGGGGCGAGGGTGGAGCAGCCAGGGGCGCAATCGCCACGGCCGGTAAAGCTGGCGGCGAGCTGAATGGCCGGCGAACCGGGCAGAAGCTGGAAGCCGGCGATGCCGACGCCGTCCGGATCGCCGCGGTTGATGAAGCTCAGTAGGATCTGATTCGCGCCGTTGGCGGGCACGTTATAGAACCGGACGTAATTGCCGGTGTCGCGAGTAGCGGCCGCACTGCTGTTCGTGATCTGGATGAAGCTGCCGGCAAAGGAGTGCTGGGAGGTGTAATAATAGGTGATGCCGTTGCAGGAGAGATCACCGATCCGACCGTCGCCATTGACGTTCAGATAAACGATCACGTCGTAGTTGCCGGGCCGGACGTTGTTGAAGATGTAGGTGTTCTGATTGTTGGCGCCAAAGGACTTGCTGATGCCCTTGTAGAGCTTCTCGTTCGGGCTGGTGGATGCGCCGTCGTTGTTCCAGGCGTCGTTCGCATTGTAGGTCAGCGTGACCAGCGTGCCCACCCCATTCAAGTCATTGAGCGGACCGCTGACGCCGTTGAAGACAGCGTCGTTGACGATGTTGTTCCAGTTGCCCTGCGCGGCCACACCGGCCACGTCCGTCGGGGCGAGAGTGGAGCATGCCGGGGCGCAATCACCGCGACCGGTGAAGCTGACAGCCAGTTGCGACTGGGACGAGGCTGGCGCGAGCTGGAAGCCCGCGATGCCGACGCCATCCGCGTCGCCGCGATTGATGAAACTGACGGCCAGCTTGTTCAGGGCGTCGGGCGAAACCGAGAGGAAACGCACGTAGTTGCCGGTGTCGCGCACGGCACCGGGACTGGTGTTCGTGATCTGGAGGAAGCTGCCCCCGAAGGCGTGCTGGGAGGTGAAATAATAAGTCTGACCACCGCAGGAGATGTCACCGATGCGGCCGTCCCCGTTCACGTTGAGATACACCACCAAGTCATACTTGCCAGGAGGCACATCGTTGAAGGTGTAGATGTTCTGACGATCCGTTCCGTTGGCCTTGCTAATGCCCTTGAACAACTGCTCGTTGCCGCTGCCGGAGGGGCCGTCGTTGTTCCAAGAGTCATTGGCGTCGTAGGTCAGAGTGACCGTCGTCGAGGCACCGCTGGAACTGTTTAGCGGAGCCGAGGTGCCGTTGAACACGCCACTATTGTCGATGTTGTTCCAGTTGGCCTGCGCGAGCAAACCAGCCGCCGTGGCGGGCGCGAGAGTCGAGCAACCAGGGGCGCAATCACCGCGACCGGTGAAGCTGACCGCCACCTGGGCCGGCGCTGCCGCCTGAATGATCTGAAGGCCAGAGATGCCGTTGCCATCGGGCACGGAACGGTTCACAGCGGTGACAACAATATTACCCGATTGATCCGGACTGACGTAGAGGAACTTGACGTAGTTGGCCACGGTGCGCGTGCCGCTCGGACTGGTGTTGACGCTCTCGATGAAGGTGCCGCCGAACTGATGCTGCTCGGTCAGGTAGTTGGTCACGCCGCCGACGATGATGTCCTGGTTGCGCCCGTCACCATTGACGTTGCAATAGACATACACGTTGTAGCGGCCGGGGGGCACGTTGTTAAAGGTGTAGGTGGCGGCAGTGTCAACATTCTGCTGCTTGCTGATGCCCTTCATCATCCGCTCGTTGCCCGGGTTGGAGGGACCATCATTGTTCCAGGAATCATTGGCCAGGTAAGTCAGGGTGACCGTGGTGGGAGTGCCGTTGCCGTTGTTGAGCGGCCCGGCGACGCCGCTGTTGGCAGCGCTGTTGTCGGCGTTGTTCCAGTTTCCTTGGGCAAGAACACCCGCGAGTTCGCTCGGAGCCATGATGGCATGCGGGCCGCAGCAGGGGTCGCCGCGACCGGTGAAGCTGACGGCAATGCGGCCGGAATGATCCACCACGGTCAAGGTGGCCACACGGCTGTTAATCGGAGTGCCCAAGGCATCCGTGACCGTCACCTGGAAAGCGCGTCCGCTGTCGGCAAAGGTCACGCTGTTCAGAGTGTAGCTGGAGCCTGTGCCGGAGGGATCAACCACCCCATTGGTAAGCCACTGGTAGGTGTAAGGGGCATTGCCGGAAATGACCCCGACAGAGAAGGTGGCATTTTGACCGACCGGCAGAATGACATCGGCCGGCTGGTTGAGGTTGGCGAAGCGGAACGGCGTGACCGTCAAGACCGCCGTGCGGCTGGAGACGATGGTGGCCGTGGAGTCCGTGGCCTGGACCTGGAAGGTTCTCCCGTTATCTCCGGCGACGATCCCGCTATAAACGTAGGTGGAGGCCACGCCCGCCGTGGTGTCCGCCACGCCGTTGGTGAACCATTGATAGGTGACAGCGCCCACGCCATCAACTGTGCTGGCGATGAAGGTGGCACTCTGGGTGGTGTCGCGAGTGGCATCCTGGGGTTGATTGACGATGCGGAAGGCACCGGGGTCTGCCGGAATCAACTGCAGGCCGTTCATGATGCCGCGGAAGGACTCAGAGCGACAATCAATCGTGATGGTGCCGCCAATGGCCTGCACATTGTCAAACTGAACGTAGTTGCCCACGTCGCGGGCGTTCGGGTTGGTGCTGACGGCCCGACGGAACGCAGGAACACCCAGCCAGTCACCTTCACCTTCGTGCGTGATGTGCAAGGTGTTGATGGTGTCGGCATTGATGGTGTAGCCATTGTCCTGGCGGCCGTCCTGCACGTTGTAAATGATCAGCTTGTAGGCGCCATCCGGAACATTGTTCAGGAAGAGAGGGCGGTAATTGCCATCATTGGAGATGCCGAGATACCCGTTGAGCATCTTGTAATTGGGATCGCCCGTGGCTGGGTCATCCGTGCCGCTGCCCCAAGACTCGTCGGCCTGGAAGGAAATCGTCACCGGGGTCACCGCGCCCAAGTAATCATTCAGCGGGACATTGACGGCGGTGTTGCCATTGATGTTCTTCCAATTGGGGAGCGCCACCACGCCGGCCGCATCGGTCGGCAGCAACTGGGTGGGAGCAAGGGCAGCATTGCCGCCCTCAAAGTTGACCGAGATGGAATTCCTAGGAATCACCGTGAGGGTGGCAATGGCCGAGCGGGTGGTAACAGTTCCCAAGCCGTTGCTGATGACGGCCTTGTATTGAGATCCGCTGGCCGCGGCCCGAAGCGGAGAGGTGAAGTAATTCAAGGCCGTGGCACCGGGGATGATCACGTTATTGGAATACCACTGCACCGAGTAAGGCGGCAGGCCATCCACGCCCACGTAGAAGGCCAGGCGGGGGGCGGGCAATTCCGGGCCCGAAGCGTCGGCCGGTTCCTGAACGATGCTGACCGCACCGAGCGAGAAGGCATTGATGCAGAGATCATCGATCCAGGCATTTTCATTGGCACCGCCGGTGCGAGCACCGAATCCGAAGTTCGCACCGACGAACGGGGTGTAACCGGGCAGTTGGAGGTTCTGGAAAATGATCTGATCCCTGTAATACAGGTCGAGCTTGCCATCGGGAGCGATGCTGATGAGCACGTTGACAAAGGTGTTGGAAGTATCGAGCGAGAGCGCGTTGCCATTCGCATCGTAAACGAAAGGCGTGGCCAACGGACGCGCATCCTCGCGGTTGCCGGCCATGGATTGCACGGCCACGACGGCACCGTGGTAGCGCACTTCAATCGCCGGCGCGGTGTCGGGAGCGGCGTTGTCCCAAGTGTCAAAGGTAATGGTGAGGCCACTTCCAAAGCCTTCTTCGCCATAGGTCGAGCCTGCGGTGATGCTTGAGTCCACGTTGAAGCTCATGCCATCCGCATAGCGAGTGCCGCAGCAAGTGCCGCCACCGAGTTGGGTCTTGAATTTTACGAGGAGGCGATCGACCGGAAACCCGCCATTCGGGTCGGCGACGAAGAAATTGCCTTGGAGACCGTTCGCGGCGTCCGTGAGATGCAAGAACCCGCCCGACACCGCCGTGCTGCCGAGAGCCGAAGAACCCACCGGCACGAGGTTGTCATCAAAATTAGCGCAGAACGAACCATAGCCGTGGTGGAAGGCCACGTCTGTCGGGTTCGGCAGGAGAACGCTGCCCGGGTCTCCTTCGCTGTTCACATCGCTGATGCTCAGGATATAGGTAAGATTCACCGTCAGGGCAGCGTCGGTCGTGATGACCACTTCCTTATGATTGGCCCCGTAGGCGCGCGACCCTTCGAAGGCACCATTGTTGAAATCGTAGAAAGGCGGGCCTAAATTCGGCCCCAAATCCACATTGCGGGTGTAAACAACCTTCACCTTGTCAGTCCCCGAACTGGAGACAGAAACCACGCGAGGGCTAACATCGACACCCAGAACCGCGTTGGAACTTGTGACTGAACTAAACTCGTTGCTGGCCACGACAGAATAGAGGCGGCCTTGGTAGGCCTCCGTCACCGGCGGCGTGGTGTAGCTGGGAGTGGTGGCACCGGCTATGGCCACGCCATTCGAATACCACTGATAAGAATAGGAAGGGCTGCCATCAACCGCAGCGGAGAAGGTGGCGGTCAGGCCTTCGAGGACAGTCTGCGAAACCGGCTCCAAGGTGAAGAAGACGGGGCCAAGGGTGAATTTGTTGATGCACACATCATCAATCCAAAAGTTGTCATTCTCACCACCGGTCCGGGCGGAGAAGACAAACGCGCCGTTGGCAATGCCCGTCCAGCCTGGAATCACCGCGCTTACCGTGTTGCCGTTGTAGGTGAACTTCGCCACACCGGCGGAATTCACCGAGGCGCTGGCGTCCACAAAGACATCTTTGCAGATAAAATTGTCGTTGCCTTCGAATGACCTCGGAATATGAAGGAAGGATCCAGGCAGTTGAGCGCCCAACCATTTGATGTCAATGCCGGTATCCGGTCCCGAGCCGCCATCCCAAGTATCAATGACAAAGCTCACACCATTGCCTTCACCTTCTTCGACCGCCACAAAGTTGCCGTCCGTCGCGAGATTGTTGGCCCAACTGAAAGTCATTCCGTCAGCGTGACCGCCCAGATCGCCGCCGATGCGCACCCGCCAGTGCGCGTCCAGCACGTTGATATTGGCGCCCAAGGTCCGGTTGGTAATGTAGAGCTTGCCGTAAGCGCCGTTGTTTCCGTCGTCGTTCAAATGAATGACGTTGTTGGTGCCCGTGCCGTCATCCGCGAGTTGCCCCGCGCCAGTGACACCATTATTGAACAAGGCCGCGCCAGCCGGCAGCGATGCGAAGTCCGAGCAGAACTCTCCAAAGCCGTGGATAAAGTTAATCGTGTTCGGATCCGGCACCGTCGGGTTGCCATTATCCTCGCGAGTCTCGCCCGTGGCCGTCAGCGTATAGATCGCGCCATCAATCAGGATGGATGTGTCCAGAACAATATCCTTGTGAGTGGCCCCATAGGACGCGGAATAGACGGAGGCCCCATTATTGAGCGTATAAGTACCGCTCAAGGCCACGAACGCCCCGAAACGAGCAAAGACACGATTGGTCCGACCGTTCGAGGAGGCAGAAACGAGGATGGTCAGGTTGTTGACGGTCAGGGTCGCGACCCGGCTGGTGACGCTCTGCGAGGTCGAGTCAGTCGCCACCAAGGCGAAGGTCCGGGCATTTTCATTCGCATTCAGCACTGGACGACTGTAGGTCTGCGTCACGTTAGAGGGATCCACCACACCGTTGGTCAACCACTGATAGGTAACCGCGCCCGCGCCATCCACAGCACCTCCGTGGAAGCTGGCGCTGGTTCCTTCATCCGTGGTCACATCGGCCGGCTGATTGACGAAACGAAAAGCGCCGGGAGCGAGGGAAATCAGTTGAATGCCGTTCATCATGCCGCGGAAGGATTCGGAGCGGCAATCGATGGTGATGGTGCCGTTGACCGGGGCCACCTCATCGAACTGAACATAATTGCAAACATCGCGCGCGTTCGGATTGGTGCTCGTGCCACGAATCCAAGTGTCAGTGAAGGCACCTTCAGGCATGATGCTCAAATGAGTGTTCACGCTGGCCGGGTTGACGGTGTAGCCTTGGGGCTGATTGTCACCCCGACCATTGTACATGATCAGTTTGTAGGCACCGTTCGGGACATTGTTCAAAAAGAGAGGGCGGTAATGGCCGTCGTTGGAGATGCCAAGATAGCCGTTGAGCATCTTGCGGTCGGAAGTAGCATAGCCGGCACCACTGCCCCATGACTCGTCGGCATCAAAGTAAATCGTCACGGCAGTTGGCGTGCCACTGGAGTCATTGAGAACGGCATCGTGGACGTTGTTCCCAGAGACATTGTTCCAGTTGCTGCGCGGCACCACACCCGCTACTTCGGACGGAAGCAACGTGGTTGGGGTGTTCGTTCCGTCGTTACAACAACCAGGGAAGTTAATCGAAATGTCCGGTAGAGCACCGAACACGGTTGACACGACAAGGCTACTCGCGGCGATGAGAAGCGTGAATACCTTCTGACGGAGGCATGAAATACGCATAGGTTTATGGTTGTTTGACGACGATTGCATTTGGGTCAGTGGGATTGGTATCCGAATTGTCACCTGATCGTCAATGCTTTTGTGGCGACTCCGCTAACATTCTTTTTGCAGTTCTTGCCCTACGCCTCGGCACTAAAACACTCAGAGCCGGTCTGAAAATTCGGAGGCGGAGTGCGCCCGTCCTCGGGCGCAGCCACGTGATGACGTGGAGCGCGTGGGGAAAACCCAT
>JANOQV010000116.1:0-5179 GCA_031414955.1 Pedosphaera sp.
ATGGGTTTTCCCCACGCGCTCCACGTCATCACGTGGCTGCGCCCGAGGACGGGCGCACTCCGCCTCCGAATTTTCAGACAGGCTCTCAGACCTCGACGCATCTTGACCCGAATTCCGAGGCAGGAAGGGCCAGCCGGCCGAAGGACTTTTCAGTCTCGGGCGACGGGATTCTCCACGATGGACTCTTCCGGGATTGCCTTGCGCGCACCGTTCAGCGTGAAATCGCCGCGATGCACATTGTTGTTCTCGACGGCTACACGCTGAACCCCGGCGACCTCTCGTGGGAAGCACTCCAGCGGCTCGGCACCTGCGCCGTCCACGACCGCACGCCGCCGGAGCGCGTGGTCGAGACGGCGCGTGAGGCTGAAGTGGTGTTGACGAACAAAACGCTCCTGCCGCGCGAAGCCATCCTCGCGCTGCCGAAGCTGCGCTGCATCGGCGTGCTCGCCACCGGTTTCAACGTCGTGGACATCGGTGCGGCGAAGGAGCGCGGCATCCCGGTCACGAACATCCCCGACTACGGCACGCACTCGGTCGCGCAATTCACTCTGGCGCTGCTGCTCGAACTGGCGCACCACGCCGGCCACCACGCGCAGACCGTGCGCGACGGGCGCTGGGAGAAGAGTGCGGACTTCTGCTATTGGGATTCGCCGCTCGTTGAATTGCACGGGCTGACCTTCGGCGTCATCGGGTTCGGCAAGATCGGCCGCGCCACCGCGAAGCTCGCCGACGCCTTCGGCATGAAGGTGCTCGTCCACAACCGTTCGCAGCCGAAGGATTTGCCGCCGCACTATCGCGCCGTGGCTCTGGAGGAATTGCTCTCGGCTTCAGACGTCGTCTCCCTCCACTGCCCGCTCACGCCAGACAACAAGCAGTTCATCAACGCCGCGCGCCTCGCGTTGATGAAGCCCAGCGCCTTCCTGCTCAACACCAGTCGCGGCCCGCTGCTCGATGAACCGGCCGTGGCCGAGGCGTTGAACTCCGGGCGCATCGCCGGCGCGGCGCTGGACGTATTGTCCGTCGAGCCGCCCAAGACCGGGAACCCGCTCATCGGCGCGAAGAACTGCCTCATCACGCCGCACATCGCCTGGGCCAGTCGCGCGGCGCGGGCGCGATTGATGGACATCGCCGTCGAGAACATCCGTGCCTTTGCCCAGGGCCGGCCGCAGAATGTGGTGAACGCATGAACGCAGACGGAGCGCGGGTTTTCAACCCGCAGCAGGCCAAACGCGCCAGAGCATCCTGGAAAACCACAGGCGCTTTCGCAGTTCGAGCGCGGCTGCGGGTTGAAAACCCGCGCTCCGCAGAAATGCCCCGAACGCAGGGCCAAACTTTGAAATGACAAAACACCTATGAACAAAACACGAATTCTCTCCGCGCTCCTGCTGTCGCTCTCCGTGCTAACGCAGGCGGCAGCGCCCAGCCCGCTCGAAACCTTCTTCCGCCGCTACCTGGAGGATCGCTTCGTCCTCCACCCGTTCGAGGCCACGCAACTCGGCGACCACCGCTTCGATGCCAGGCTCGACGATCTCTCGCCCGTCGCCCTGGAGAAGTCGCTCGCGCACCTCAAGCAATCCCGCGCTCAACTGCACAAGCAGATTGATCGCACCAGGCTTTCGCCCGACGAGCGCATTGACTTCGACATCTTCAATCACGAACTGGAGGCGGCCATCTGGGGGCGCGAAAACACCCAGCCCTACGCCAACAATCCCCGCGCCTACAACGAATACATCAGCGACAGCGTATTCCTCATCCTCACGCAGTCCCGGCTGCCGAAGGAAACCAATGTGGCCAACGCCATCGCGCGCATGAAGCACATCCCGGCCATCGTCGCGGCGGCCAAGGCGAACTTGAAGCACCCGCCGCGCGCGGTGCTCGAGACAGCCATCAAGCAGAACAAAGGCTCCATCGGTTTCTACGAGAGCGAGATCTTCGAGACGGTCGGCGAGACGGCGCAACTCGCCGCGCTCAAGGCCGAGGCGGCGCGCGTGGTGCCGGTGCTCAAGGAATATCAGCAGTGGCTGGAGAAGGACTTGATGCCGCGCGCCACCGGCGACTGGCGATTGGGCAAACGCAAGTTCGCCAGGAAGCTCGAATACACCCTGAACGCCGGCATGAGCGCCGACGAAGTGTTGCGCGACGCCGAGTCCGAGTTCACGCGCGTGCGCAACGACATGTATGTCGTCGCCCGGCAGCTCTGGCACCGCTACTTCCCGAGCACGCCGCTGCCCGTCGCGGACGACGCGGGCAAACGCGAGACGACGGCGCGCGTCATCACCGCCGTTTCCAAGGAACACGGCAAGCCCGAGGAAATCGTCGCCGACACGCGCGCCACGGTGGACCGCATCAAGACCTTCATCCGCGAGAAAAACATCCTGCGCCTGCCCGAGCCGGACCGCTGCCAGATCATCGAGATGCCTGAGTTCCAGCGCGGCAACTCCGTGGCCTACCTGAACGGCGCGCCGCCGCTCGACCCCGACGCGCCCAGCATGTATGCCATGTCGCCGCCCGCGAAGGATTGGACCCCTCAGCGCACCCAAAGCCTGCTCGAGGAATACAACCGCCACATGTTGCAAATCCTCACCATCCACGAGGCCTACCCCGGCCACTACGTGCAGCTCGAATACTCCAGCCGCACTCCGTCCTTCCTGCGCCGCGTACTCCAGTCCGGCGTGATGATCGAGGGCTGGGCCGTCTATACCGAGCAGATGATGCTCGACCAGGGCTACGGCGCGGGCGACCTGCAACTCCGCCTCAACCAGTTGAAGTTTTATTTGCGCGCCGTGGGCAACGCCATTCTCGACCACAAGCTCCACGCCGGGAACATGACCGACGACGAAGCCATCCGCCTGATGGTGGACGGCGCGTTTCAATCCCACGAAGAAGCGAGCCTGAAGCTGGTGCGGGCCAAGCAGACCTCCACGCAACTCAGCACCTACTTCGTGGGCCGCATGGCGCACGTGCGGATGCGCGAGGCGATGCAGCGCGAACTGGGCGAGCGCTTCACCCTGGCCCGCTACCACGAAGCCGTGCTCACCCAAGGCTCCGTGCCCATGAAGTATCTGCCCGAACTGGTGCGGGGGAAGTTGTGGCCTTCAGCACCATAAGTGCTGTGGCGACGGGCGCACCGATTCTACTGCCGCCGATTCCTCATCACCTGCTCCACGCTGAACCATTGGTTCGAAACGTAATAGGTCACCGGACCCTTCGAGTGAATCCGCCAATCAGTGACGTGCGCCATGCCGGGAACGGCCGGCAGGAAATTCGTGGTCCATGGACGGCGCTCCACGCGGGTCGTCGTGCCCGTGCCAGTGGTCGAAAGCCGGGCCGGACCGCCGGGCTGCGCCGGCTGCATGTAGTAGCCGAACGTGCAGGTCGCCGGCACTGTCCACGCTCCGAGGTTCGTCACGCTCTGCACCTGCATCATCCAGTTCGTGTAGGGCGAGTCCGGTTTGATGCGCATGGGCTTCGGCTCTGGTGACCCGCCAAAGCCGTAATCATGCGCCCCGTAAAAGGCCAGCAACGACGGCACGAACGGAAACTTAGCCGAGAGTGTCCACCGCACCGGCTCCGTGACTCGGTTGAATGAACCCTCATCACCGCCATACAACGGCGGCAGTTCAAACACGGAATCCTTATCCTGATCCTTCAACACGCAGCCCGATAACCACGCCGCCCAAATGATCTCAACCTGCGAACCGGACTGCGGCGGAATCACCCCCTCCGACACGACTCCACCTGCGACGGTCCTGCTCGTCCAAGGCCCGCGGTTCGTCACCACGATGCCGTTCGGCCAGACCAGCGGCTCACCCCGGACGTCGTTGGTGTTAAAGGCGCTGATCCGGTAAACGCTCTCGCCATCAGTGCCGGCTTCAAAATAGGCGAAACTCAATCGTGTGGCCTCGTCCACGGGGAACATCTTGATCCGCCACAGCAATCCATCGGTCAACGCTTCAAAGCGGTTCGTCCGGGCCGGAACCCTGGTGTTGAACGGAGGCTGCGGCTCGATGCGGATGGTTCCCGCGATCCAAAGACACTCATTCGTCTGCCCGCAGGTCTGTGGCTTGGCGCTCTCGGCGGCGCGGAGCGGCAGGCCAAGCAATGCCAGGCTGAAGATCAGGAACGCGAACGGTGCAGTCCGGTGCAGCATGTGTGAAGCGGCCTGACCACCCAGGCTCAGCGAGCGGTTGGGCCAACGGTGATTCACGGCGGGTATGGGGAGGCAATCGAATTGACCATGTGAACTTTCTCAACCCTGACAGTGCCCTTCAAGGGGCGCCGCGCCGTCACGACGCCCCCGTTAATACTACTCACAGTCCATTGAAGTCGTTCACGGGCACTCCCGTGAGAGAAACCCAGTTGGTAGATGTACCCAAAGTTGAGTAACAGAACGGCTATTGCCAAGGCACTGAAGGCAACTGTTCTAGTTTTCATGGCGTGATGTTTGTTTCTCCCGCTGCTCACCCGGCCTTAGCCAGGCGTCGTTTCATCCGGGTGGCGTAAGCCTGGGCTTCTTCATCCGAGATGACGTCGTCGTGGTCGGCGTCGGCGGCTTGCACGGCGGCGTTGAAGCGCACGTTGTCCGAGGTCACGGTGCGATGCCAGTAGGGCGGCGGCACGAAGATATTCACCGAGCCATTCCCGTCCGGGCTGAAGCTGGCGAGGTAGGCGTCGTAAAAGTTCTGCGCCGCCTCCGGGCTGCCGAAGCGCACGCTCTGGCGCGGTTCGTTTTTGACCGTGGTGTGGTTGACACAACCCGCGGCCAGTCCGGCCAGCAGGACGGCGAGGGCCGCAGTAAACAGGCGATGCGTTTTCATAGATTCATTGGGACCGTGGGTGATTGGAAAGCGGGCGGGGCTTTCTGTTCAAAAAAGGCGAAGGGTCTTGCCACCGAGGCGCAGCGGCACAGAGAGGGTTTGGAAGGCAGCAGGTAGGGCGTCGGTGTCCTCACCGCGCCGAGCCGCGAAGGGAGATCAATCCGGGAACTTGCGGAGGTCTCACTCCGGCGCGTTGAGGACAGCGTCGCCCTACCCACGCTGGGGTGCATCCGTACACCGTTCTTAATTAGGCGGGTTGCCAGAGTTGATCCCAATGGTGGTTGCGGCGGGCTTCGTCGAGGGCGAGCAGAGCGCGCAAGCCGGGCCGCGTCCAAAATTGCCCGGCGCGCTTGAAGCGGCAC
>JANOQV010000117.1:0-16795 GCA_031414955.1 Pedosphaera sp.
CGCCAAGCTCTTGTCTTGGGCCCGGGCGCGCAGCGCAATCACTGCGGCCGCGGCCAACGCCGCCGCGAGCATGCCGCCGGCCAGACCCGTGAGCGCGCGCCGCGACACATCGGCGCCCCACTCCGCCTCCGGATTTTCAGAACGGGGCTGAGGTTTTCCGGCTGGCGCTTTCTGCGGCCCTCCCGCCGCTGCGGTGCCACCGGGTGTCAGGTGCCGCTACACCGCAGCAGAGTTCCCGCAGATTCAAAACGGCCCCGGCCAGGTTGCCGGCGCTCCCAGGGATTTACGCGCGCTTAACAATTCTCCACGCGCGGCACACGGTTGCTTAACCCTGTGGGCTGAGGATCGGCGCGTGAAGCTGAACGTCATTGGTTTGAAAACCCCAAGTCCCAAGACTCCAACCCCAGGGAAGCTCCAAGCGCCAAGCATCCATAGCGCCGGTGAACGTGTGGCCTGGGAACTTGAGATTTGGAACTTCCCTGGTGCTTGGGGTTTGGGATTTGGGATTTCCAGACAGCATGGAATCACCTTCCCTCCCAACTCGGCCTCCGCCCGGCCTCGTGCTAGAGTGCCCGCGATGAATCGCCTGCTCGTCCTCGCCTGTCTCTGGTTCGCCTGCGTCGCGCACGCGGTGCCGCAGAACATCCTGCTCATCATCGCCGATGATTACGGGGCGGACAGCAGTTCGCTTTACAACTCCACCAACGCCGGCGCGTCGCTGCCGCCCACGCCGAACCTGGCCGCGCTCGCGACCAACGGCGTCGTCTTCCGCAACGCTTACGCCAACCCCGTTTGCTCGCCGACGCGGGCGTGTTTGATCACCGGGCGTTACAGCTTCCGCACGGGCGTGGGGGACGTGATTCTCGGCCCAGGCAGCACCACGCTCACGGCGGCGGAGTTGACCCTGCCCGAAGTGTTCGCCGCGAACCCGGCGCTGAATTATCAGCTCGCTCATTTCGGCAAATGGCATTTGAACAACCAGGCGAACAGCCCAACCACCATCGGCGGCTGGCCGACCTACGCCGGTTCGCTCGTGGGCGCGGTGGCGAGCTACACCAACTGGACCAAGACCACCAACGGCACTTCCTTCACGACCACGAACTACGCGACGACGGACGTGGTGAACGACGCGGTGGCGTGGATCGCGGCGCGGACAAATCAGCCGTGGTTCGCGTGGGTGGCCTTCAACGCTCCGCACACGCCGCTGCACAAGCCGCCCAATGCGCTGGCCCCGCACTACACCGGACTCTCCGGCACGCAGATGAACATCAACAACAACCCGCGACCTTATTACGAGGCGATGGTCGAGGCGATGGATTCGGAGCTAGGCCGGTTGCTCGCCGCCGTGAACCGCACCGACACGCACATCATTTTCCTCGGCGACAACGGCACTACCAGCCAGGTCATCCAGTCGCCCTATTCGAGCGGGAAGGCGAAGGACACGATTTACGAAGGCGGCGTCAAGGTGCCGATGGTCGTCGCCGGCCCGGCGGTGGTGCAACCCGGCCGCACGAACGACACGCTGGTTCACGCCGTGGATGTGTTCGCGACAATTCTGGCCATGGCCGGCATCAGCAACGCTGCGACGCTCACGGCCAACACGATCGACTCGCAAAGTTTTCTCCCGGCACTGACCAGCACCTCGAATCTGACGCGCTACGCATTTGCGGAAAAGTTCGGCACCAACGTGGCCGCCGACGACGGGCGCGCGCTGCGGAACGCGCAGTTCAAGCTCCTGAGCTTCGATGGCGGCAACACGGAGTTCTACGACTTGCTCGTGGACCCGGCGGAGAAGACGAACCTGTTGTCCGGCGCGCTGACGGCGACGCAGCAGGGGAATTACTACAGCCTCACCCTGCGGCTCGGCCTTTATCAGGACACGCTCGCTGCGCCCACAATCTCCAGCTCCACGCGGAGCAACGGGCAGTTCAGCGCCACCGTGCTGCTGGCGACAAACGTGGTCTTCAGCTTGTGGCGCGCGGCCACGCTCGATGCCCTGGCCTGGGCGCCGGTGACAAACGCCATGGTCGTGACCAACGGCTCCACGGTGCGCCTCACGGACCCGAGCGCGGCCACGGCAAACTTTTACCGGGTCGAGGCGAAAGCACCGTGAGTCCTTTTACCTGCGCTTAACAATTCCCTCTCTTCGGCACACATTCACTTAACAGCGCGAGCCGTTGATCCACGCATGAGTTTGAACGCAATAACCAACTTTTTTATGAAGACAGCAATGCCCTCGCTGGTCCGCGCGGCCCTCGTGCTCGCCCTCGTTTCCGCCACCACGCTCCGTGCCGCGGACCCGCACACGGATTCGTGGTTCACGACTTACTCCGCCAAGTACGCGCGGATCTACACCACCGACGCCAACCAGACCGCCGGCAACTCCGTGAGCAACTGGAGCAACGGCACGCAGACGCAGGCGCTGCCGGCCTATTGTGGCGTGCAGGAAATTTATTCGTCGGCGGGCTGGGTCTATGTGCGCTCGACGGGGCTGGGCAGCCACGTCATGGGACCGTGGTTGAACGGCGCTTTTCCGAACCTGCCCAAGAACCAGAAAGTTTTCTACCGCATCCCGCGCACGCCCGTCGTGCCCGGGACGAAGACGCTGACCGGACTCGGTGCCATCGGCTATTTCGTGGATGGCGTGGCGATGTTTGATTCGCGCGACGGCTTCGTGTGGACGGGCAGCGCAGAGAGCGGCATGGGCACGGGCTACTGGAACCGAGAGGCGTATGTGAATGAAGGCGCGACTTTTGATCCCGGCTACGCGCATCAGGAGCAAAGCGGCACGCACCATTACCACGCCAACCCGATCGCGTTGCGTTACCTGCTCGGCGACCATGTTGATTACGTCCCCGCGACGAAAACTTACGCCGAATCCACCAACGTCGTGACGAAGCATTCGCCCATCCTCGGCTGGGTGCGCGACGGTTTTCCGATCTACGGGCCCTATGGCTACTCGGTTTCCAACAACGCCGCGAGCGGAGTGCGCCGGATGCTCTCGGGCTTTCAGCTTCGCAACGGCTCGCGCGGCACGGATAATTTGACGAACACGCTCCGCGCCAGCTTGCCAGCGTGGGCGGTGCGTCTTTACGGCACGAACACCTCCGGCCCGGACAATCTCGCCACCTATCCCGTCAGCCGCTACATGGAGGACAACGCGTTTCTCGGCGACCTCGGTTATGCGATGGGCACCGACTACGACCTCGACGAATACAACGGGCGCTTCTGCGTGACGCCGGAATTTCCCGGCGGCACGTATGCCTACTTCGTCAGCATCAGCACTAATGGCACGCCGGTTTACCCTTACAACATCGGGCGCACCTTCTACGGCACGCCGAGCGGCGCGGCGGTCACGACGCTGGCGGAGACGGTGGCAACCAATTTCGTCGGTGGCGCGAGCGCGCCGCAGACTTTGGCCAAACCCACGGTGAGCGGTGGCAACGTGACACTGGTGTGGAGCGGCACCGAGGGCGGCACGTATCGCGTGGAAGGCACGACGAACTTCACCACCTGGACGACGAACGCCACGAACCTCACCGCGCCCAACGGCACGGGCCGTTACACCAACAGCAGCACGGCGGGCCTCGGCTTCTACAAGATCGCGCGCACCGCGCTGGCGACTTACGACCTGGTCACCGGCGGCGGCGGTGGCAACGGCATTCTCGGCGTGTCGCCCAGCAACGCGTCGGTGGGCAGCACTTTCACGCTCACGGTCAATCTGGATCCGGCGGTGAACCCTCCGCCGATGAATGCGCCGGTCAACAGCGTGACCATCGGCGCGATCGCCGGCACCAGCCGCATCCACGCCAGCGCCACGCAGGTGACGGCGAGCTTCACCATCCCGGTTGGCACCACGCCAGGCACCAACACCGTGACGGTGGTTTTCCCCGGCCCGCCGGGCAATCCGACCGCGACCGTGACCTACACGCTGCCGAATGGATTCATCATCAACTGAAACGATTTATTCTTCGCTGATGATGCACGCCGAACTCCAAAGCGCGGATGGGTGGCACAGGCAGGCAGTTCGTGCTACCTCGGCGGCTGCGCTGGAGCGCCGAGCATCGCTCGGCCTGACGCCCGGTCGCACCTCCGAGCCGAGCAATGCTCGGCGCTCTGCTTTTGCCCTCGCCCTGCTGCTACTCACCCACTCCTGCTTGGCCGCCACGTTGGAAATTTCCCTCCGCCACACCTTCAACGGTGAACCGCTGCAACTCGACTCGGTGCGTTACCAGAATGCCGCCGGGGAAACCTTGTCGGTCACGCGAGCGGGCTGCCTTCTGACTGGCTTCGCCCTGGAGCGCAGCGACGGCTCATGGCTGGAATTCACCAATGCCCTCGCCTGGATGGACGCCGAGAAGGGGCGCACCTCCCTTCGCATCCCCGAAGTCCCTCCCGCCGTCTATCGCAGCCTGCGCTTCCACTTCGGCCCCGACGCCGCCGCAAACCACGCCGATCCCGCGAAGCTCGCCGCCGACCATCCACTCAACCCGAACCTCAACGGCCTGCACTGGAACTGGCAGGGCGGCTACATTTTTCTGGCGCTCGAAGGACGGTGGCGGTCTGCCGCAGACCGGCCGCGAGATGCCGCCGCAAAACTAGATGGCTTCTCTTTCCACTTCGCGAACGATACGAACCGGACGCGCATCCATCTCGCCACTGCGATCGACCTTACGCGCGACGCCCGTCTCGAACTCGACTTTGATCTCGCGCCTTTGTTTAACGCGCCGCGCCCGATCTCGTTCGTGAAGGACGGTTCCTCCACCCACTCGCGACCCGGCGATCCCATCGCGGCGTCGCTGCAGGCCAACCTTCCCGGTGCCTTTCGCGTGCGACGCGTCTCCAAGGTGGATGCGACAGACATAACGCCAGCAGTCGTGCGACCGCTTTATCTGCCCGCGAAATTCGCGCCCTACCGTTTCACCATGAGCGCGGTGTTTCCCATTCCTGATTTGCCGCGCGACAATCCGCTCATCGAAGAACGCGTGGTCTTGGGCGAAAAGTTGTTCCGCGAAACGGCCTTGTCGCGTGACGGCACGATCTCCTGTGTTTCGTGTCACGATTCCAAGGCCGCCTTCTCCGATCCGCGACGTTACAGCCTCGGTGTGCACAACCAGGCCGGCACGCGTCACGCCATGCCGCTGTTCAACCTCGCGTGGAAGAGCTCGTTCTTCTGGGATGGTCGCGCCCCGTCATTGCGGGTGCAGGCCCTGATGCCCATTCAGGATCACGTCGAGATGGATGAGTCGCTGAGCAATGTCGTGGTCAAGCTGGCGGCAAAGGATGGTTACGCGACCGGCTTCACCGCCGCCTTTGGTTCCCCGGTGATCACTCCGGAAAAAATCGGCCTGGCCATCGAGTCTTTCGTCCTCACTCTCACTTCCTTCGACTCCAAGTTCGACCGCGCCTTTCGCGGTGAGGCGCGACTGACCGACGAGGAGAAGCGCGGCTTCGAGCTGTTCATGACCGAATACGATCCACGCCGTGAACAGTACGGTGCCGACTGTTTCCACTGCCACGGCGGGACGCTGTTCCAGAGCCAGACCTTCGCGAATAACGGACTCGACGCGAAATTCTCGGACTTGGGCCGCGCGAAAATTACAGGCAAGGACTCCGACGCGGGGAAATTCTCCACGCCCTCGCTGCGGAACATCGCCCTGACTGCGCCCTACATGCACGACGGCCGTTTCGCCACGCTGGACGAAGTTGTTGAGCACTACAGCTCGGGAGTGAAGCGCAGCGCCACGCTCGACCCGAACCTCGCCAAGCATCCCGAGGGCGGCTTGGGGCTGAGCGCCGAGGACAAGCGCGCTTTGGTGGCGTTTCTCAGGACGCTGACGGATGAGAAGTTTCAACCGGGCACGGTGGCTCCGCATTAAACGTGGTCTGCTCCTCCTGAATCGGAGCGAGGGCAAAGTGGAAAATCTCGCTTTGTGATTCGGGCGGGTAGGGCGTCGCTGTCCTCAGCGCGCCGGGGTGAGGTGCCAACGAGTTCGAGTGGCCTTGGTCAGGCGGTGGCCCGGCGCGCTGGGGACAGCGACGCCCTACCCGCTCCGGCAATTCTCTCAAGCAAAACGCGCATTTATTCATGGCGCGCAGCATCCGGGTTCTTCAAAGTCCGGCCGGATTTTCCCGAACTCACAGGATTGATATGAAGCGATTGATGACCCTTGGCTGCTTGCTTGTCACTACGGCCCTGGCCTCCGCGGCCACCGGTCCCATCCGCGTGCTGCACCTGGGCGACGGTACGACCGCCACCACCCGCCATGCCCACGTCTTGATGCGTGATCTGGGCCGCGACGCCATCTGGTTCGAGTACGCGAGCGACGCGGCGCGGGTGACACCGGAGTGGATCGCGAAGTTTGACGCCGTGCTGTTGGACGCGCCGAAGGACAGCTTCAAGTCGCTGGCCGGGGTGGAGGCGACGAAGATCATCTCGCCCGACTTCAGCCTGGACAGCGAGGCGCTGGTGCCGGTGGTGCGTGCGGCCGTGCTGAAGGCGGCAGGTGGCGCGCGGCAGAATGATTGGGAGGCGTTCCTCGCGCAGCGTGAGCCGGAGAAGCGCGCGGCCAACCCGAACGTCGCCAACTACGAGCGCCGCCCCGAGGCTCTCACGGTGCCGGAGCCGTTCTCGGTGAAGGGGAGCAAGGAGCGCACGCAGGTCGCGCCGGATTTGCGCCTGGAACTGTTCGCCGCCGAGCCGGACATCGCCAAGCCCATCGCCTTCGCCTGGGACGAGCGCGGACGCTGCTGGGTGGCGGAGACGCGCGATTACCCGCACAGCGTGCAGCGCAGCGGCGAGGGCAACGACAGCATCAAGATTTGCGAGGACACGGACGGCGACGGCAAGGCGGACAAGTTCACCATCTTCGCGGACAAGCTGAACATTCCGACCAGCCTGGTGTTCGTGAACGGCGGCATCATCATCTCGCAGCCGCCGAGTTTTATTTTTCTCAAAGACACGAACGGCGACGACAAGGCCGACGAGCGCCGTGAAGTCCTGACCGGCTGGGGCATCAATGATACCCACGCCCAGGCGAACAATCTGCACTACGGCCACGACAACTGGCTCTATGGCTGCGTGGGCTACTCGGGTTTCAACGGCGAGGTCGGAGGCAAGCAACTGCGTTTTGCGCAGGGCACGTATCGCTTCAAGGCCGACGGCTCGGCGCTGGAATTCCTGCACCAGTTCTCGAACAACTCGTGGGGTCAGAGCGCGAACGACGCGGGCGACCAGTTCGGCGGCACGGCCAACGGCGCGCCGATTTTTTACGGCGGCATTCCCGCCAGTGCCGCGCCGCCCGGCCTGCGCGTCGCGACCGCGCGCAAGATTAACGTCGAGGACACCTGCCATACCATCACGCCAAACTTCCGTCAGGTGGATGTGATGGGCGGCTACACGGCGGCGGCGGGCAGCGCATTCATTTACTCGGGCAATTTGCCGCCGCGCCTGCAAGGCATGGCCATGGTCTGCGAGCCGACGATGAAGAACATTGCGCTTATGGATGTGCGGCCCAAGGGCGCGGGCTACACGGCTCGGGACGGTTTCAATCTCGTGGCCAGCAGCGACGAGTGGATGTCGCCTGTGTTCAGCGAAGTCGGCCCGGATGGCGCGGTGTGGTTCGCCGACTGGCAGAATTTCATCATCCAGCACAATCCGACGCCCAGCGTGCAACGCGGCGGCTACAACGCCAAGACCGGTGTGGGCGGCGCGCACGAAAATCCGCTGCGCGACCATGTGCGCGGCCGCATCTATCGCGTGGTGTGGGAGATGGCGCAGAAGCCGGCCATCACTTCGCTCCGGGGCGCGTCCAGTGACGCGCTGGTCGGCGCGCTGTCGAGTGACAATTCGTTCTGGCGCCTGACCGCGCAGCGCCTGCTCGTCGAGGGCAGGAAGACGGACGCCACCGAGTCATTGAAAAAAATTGTCACCGCGACCAACGCTGGGGTGGGCGCGGTCCATGCCCTGTGGACGTTGCACGCACTCGGCCAGCTTGATGACAAGACGCATCTCGCCGGTTTGCTGGCCAAGGATTCCCGCGTCCGCCGCGCCGCGACCCGCGCACTCGGCCATGACGACAAGGCGAAGACACTGTTTTTCAGCGCCGGTGTCGTGACTGATACCGATCTGGTCACGCGCCAGACGGCCTTCTTGAAGCTCGGCGATTTCCCGACTTCCAAGGAGATTCAAACCGTCGTGGCCAGCCTCGCGAAGAATCCCACACACCGTTCCGACGAATGGTTGAGCGACACGACCCGCCTGCTGGGCAAGAAGCACAAGACCGACGCCTACATCGAAGGCCCGAACATCCTGCCCAATCCCGGCTTTGAAACCACGGGCGCGAGCGGCCTGCCCGAAGGGTGGAAGCGGCGCGATTACGCCGGGCTGCCGGGCAACGCCGGCGCGGAGTGGGCCAGCGTGAACGGCGCGGGCAACGTCCACGGCGGCGAGCGCGCCCTGCGCTGCATCACGCGCGACAACGCCGACACCAGCTTCTACGCCGACGTGGAGCTAAAGCCCAACACCACCTACCGGCTCTCCGGCTGGGTGAAAGGCCACGCCCTGCGCGGCAAGATCAGTCTCAACGATCACCTGGGCCGCGCCGAGACCGAGCGCGCGCCGCGCGGGGACAGCGACTGGACGCTCGTGGAAGTGGATTACAACAGCGGCAACGTGACTAGGACGAGCATCAACATCCTCCACGTCGCCGTGGGCGACGGCTATTTCGACGACGTGAAGTTGTGTGAATTGCTGCCCATCGATGCGCCGGTGGGGGCCGTGGTTGGAGTGGCTCAACGCGGTGCTGATATTTTCCACAATCATCTGGCGCGCTGCGTTCTTTGCCACGCGCTCAAAGGCGAGGGCAGCACGGTGGGGCCGGCGCTGGACGGCATCGCCAGCCGCGCCACGCCGGAATACCTGAAGGAGAGCCTGCTCGAGCCGAGCAAGGTCATCGCCAAGGGATTCGAGAGTCTCGGCGCGGTGTCGCCGATGTTTCCGATGGGCGACATCTTCAGCCCGCAGGAAATCGAGGACATCCTCGCCTACCTCAAGACGCTGAAGTAACGGAGCGCGGGTTTTCAACCCGCAGCAACTTGTGAACGGCCGCACGCGCCAATGATTTCGCAGCTGTTCCGATAAGTGCGGCTTGCTGCGGGTTGAAAACCCGCGCTCCGCAAAGTTCCTGTTGGCAGGCGCGACCAAGAAGGTGATTGACGTCCAGCCCCGTGGATCGCTGCATAGGCGCGATTCACTGCATGAAATTAAGCTTGGTATTAACCGGCCTGCTCGCGCTGGCTTTTGGCTTTGCCGCCGAGGCCGTCGCGGCGGACAAACTTTCGTTCAACCGCGACATCCGCCCGATCTTTTCCGACACCTGCTTCCAGTGCCACGGGCCGGATGAAGCCAAGCGGAAAGGCGGGTTGCGGCTCGACCAGCGGGCCAGCGCCATCCAGCCCGCCAAGTCCGGGGCCATCGCCATCGTGCCCGGCAAACCGGATCAAAGCGAAGTGCTCACGCGACTCACTTCCAAGGATGAGGACGAGGTCATGCCGCCCGCGAAGCTGCACAAGACCATCACGCCCGCGCAGATCGCCACGGTCCGCCAGTGGATCAAGGAAGGCGCGCCGTATCAAGGGCACTGGGCGTTCATCAAACCGGAGCGGCCGGAAGTTCCGGTGATCAGTAAATCAGTAATCAGTAATCAGCCGGCCAGGAATAGCCGCCGGCCACTGAACACTGATTCACTGATTACTGATTACTCTCCCAACCCCATCGACGCCTTCATCCGCGCGCGGCTGGCGAAGGAAAAACTTTCGCCCTCGCCCGAGGCACCGAAGGAAACTCTCATTCGCCGCGTGTCGCTGGATCTCACCGGCCTGCCGCCCGCGCCGGAGGACGTGGAGGCGTTCCTCGCGGATCGTTCGCCCCATGCCTACGAGAAAGTTGTGGATCAGTTGCTCGCTTCACCGCGCTACGGAGAGCATGCGGCCGCAAGCTGGCTCGACCTGGCGCGCTATGCCGACAGCAATGGTTTCCAATCCGACACGCGTCGCGAGATGTGGCACTGGCGCGACTGGGTCATCAAGTCCTTCAACGACAATCAGCCGTTTGATCAGTTCACCATCGAACAGCTCGCGGGCGACCTGCTGCCGCAGGCCACGCGCGCTCAGCTCGTGGCCACGGGCTTCAATCGCAATCACCGCCTCAACGGCGAGGGCGGGCGCATCGTCGAGGAATGGTTTGCCGAGACGGTGATTGATCGCGTGGAGACGACCGGGCTGACGTGGATGGCGCTGACTTTCAATTGCTCCCGCTGCCACGATCACAAATACGATCCGATTTCGCAGAAGGAGTTCTATCAGCTCTTCGCCTTCTTCAACTCGAACGATGAGCAGGGCGTGATGGATGAATTCGGCGGTGCGGGTGCGACCCGCCAGGGCGGCAATTCCAAGCCGGCGCTCTCGTTGCCCGATCCCGAGCAGGAAGCGAAGCTCGCCACTCTCGGAGCGGCGGTGAAGTCCGCCGAAGTCGGCTTGGCGGAGGCGAACAAGGCGTTGCCGGAATTACAGGCGCAGTGGGAAGAGAGTTTTCGTCGTGAACTTGAAGTGGCGAAACCTGCGTGGGCTCCGCTCGCCGCGCCGCAGGTGAAAAGCGTCGGTGGTGCCACGCTGACGAAACAGCCGGACGACTCCTGGCTGGCCAGCGACAAGAATCCTGCCAGTGACACGTACGAAGTGAGCGCGAAGATTGCCGCAGGACAATTCACCGGCGTGCTGCTGGAAGTCTTCCCCGACGACTCGCTGCCGAACAAGAGCCTTGGTCGCGGGCACAACGGCAACTTCATCCTCACCGGCGTCGAGGCGGAGATCAGTGCGCCAGGCTTGAACGAACCTTTGATCGCCCATTTCACCCGAGCCGTCGCGGACTACGAGCAGAAGGAGTGGGAAGTGAAGAATGTCCTGCCCGCCGACGCGACGCCCGCGCCGAAAAAGAAAGGCGCGAAGGCCAAGGCTCCGGCCAAAGGCAAAGGCTGGGCCGTGGATGGAAACGCCGAGGACAAACGCCTGCCGCGCAAGGCTCTGTTCGCGTGCGAGCCGCTCACGGTTCCAACAAATGCGACCGTGACCGTGCGCTTGCTGCACGGCTCGGGCAGCGGCGATCACAATATCGGGCGTTTCCGGTTGAGCAGCAGTTCGCTCGCGCCCGCCGCACTGGCTCTCGGCGGCCTGGCCTTGCCTGACTTGGTCCGCTCGGCGCTCAACACCAATGCCGCCGCCCGCACGGCCGCGCAGAAAAAAGAGCTGGCGAAGTTCTTCCGCGAGAACGCCGATCATCCAGCGAAAAAAGCGGAGGCGAATGTCGCTTTGGCGAAGAAAGCGGTGGCGGCTCTCCAAGCGAACATCGGCAACACGATGATTTTCAAGGAACTGCAAAAGCCGCGCGATGCTTTCCTGCTGGTGCGCGGCGAGTACGACAAGAAAGGCGACAAAGTGGAGCGCGGCGTGCCGGCCTCGTTGCCGCCGCTGCCGGCGGGCGCTCCAACCAACCGACTCGGCATGGCCCAGTGGCTCATGAGTCCCAAGCATCCGCTCACCGCCCGGGTCTGGGTGAACCGCACTTGGGAAAAATTCTTCGGCGCCGGCCTGGTGAAGAGCACGGAAAATCTCGGTTCCCAATCAGAGTGGCCCAGCCATCCCGAACTGCTCGACTGGCTGGCGGTCGAGTTCATGCAGCCGACGGTGTTGCCGGCGGTCAACGGTCGTCCGGCGCAGCGTTGGGACATGAAGGCCATGCAGAAGCTCATCGTGATGAGCGCGAGCTATCGCCAGTCCGCGCGCGTCACGCCGCAGTTGGTGGCCAAGGATCCTGAGAACCGGCTGCTGGCGCGCGGGCCACGCTTCCGGCTCAGCGCGGAGATGGTGCGCGATCAGTCGCTCGCGGTGAGCGGATTGCTGGTGGAAAAACTCGGCGGCCCCAGCGTGAATCCTTACATGCCGGAGCGGGTCTGGGATGAGACGAGCGTTTACGGCGACATGCGCAATTACAAACCGGACAGCGGTGGGAGCTTGTATCGCCGCACCCTCTACACGATCTGGAAGCGCACGGCCGCGCCGCCCACCATGCTCATGTTCGATTCCCCCAGCCGCGAGATCTGCACGGTGAAGCGCTCGCGCTCGAACACACCGCTCCAGGCGCTCGCGCTGCTCAACGAAGTCACCTACGTGGAAGCGGCCCGCCGGCTGGCCGAGCGGATGTTGAGCGAAGGCGGCACCACGCCGGAGGCGCGCATCGACTGGGCGTTTCGCCGTGCCACCGGGCGGGCGCCGGAGAAAGCCGAGGTCGCGGTGCTGGCCAAGGGACTTCAGTCGCGCCTGCAAAAATTTCAGGCGGACGCCGATGCAGCGAAGAAATTGATCACGCAGGGCGCATCGAAGCCGGATGCGAAATTGGAAGCTCCCGAGTTGGCCGCCTACTCGACGACGGCCAACGTGATTCTCAACCTTGACGAGGTCGTGACGCGGGAATAGCGCAGGGAGTTTTATGGCAGAAAGATTTTATGGCAGGAAAATGGGAGGGGAGGCGGGCGGCTGCAAAAACGCATGGGGCGGAGCGCCGCTAATCCTGCCGCGCTTCGAGTTTCGCCACCGCTCCGAGAGACATGAGTATTCCCCTTCCCGTCTCAGTCCCCATTTTCCTGCCATCAAATCTTTCTGCCATTTTCCCTCAGCATTTTAAGCATGCCCATCGTCCCGAGCATTCCCTTGCGGCGCATCTCCCAAAAGGAGTTCGGCGCGATGTCGTTCGAAGTGATGCGGCATGTCTTCGAGATGCACAACGACCTGGGCCGTTTCTTTGACGAGAAGATTTACAAGCGCGAGCTGGCCCGCCGTGTGCCTGGCATCCGGCTTGAAACGCCCATCGACTTCATCCACGAGTCCTTCTCCAAGCGATACTTCCTCGATGTCTTGCTGGACACCGCCGGGCTGTTCGAGTTCAAGGCGGCGGAACGCATCGTGCCCCGCCATCGTGCCCAGTCGCTGCACTACTTGTTCGCCGGCAACCTCACCCACGCGAAGTTGATTAACATGCGCCCCGAGTCGGTGGAGCATGAGTTCATCAACACGAGCCTGACCGAGGAGGAGCGAAAGCGATTTGCCGTCACCACGACGCGCTGGGATCGGACGCTGCCTGGAGCCGCGCGGGTGGAAGAGGTCATGCTGGCCCTGCTCCAAGATTGGGGGGCCGGACTGGAAGTGCCGCTCTACGAGGAAGCGTTGACCCATTTTCTCGGCGGCAATTCCATGGTGGATCAGGAAGTGGAAGTTCGTCTCGGAACGGTCGCGCTGGGCCACCAACGCTTCCGTCTGGCTGCGCCGGAAGTGGCGTTCAAGCTGACGGCGTTGACCGAGCGCCAGGAAGAATTCGAGGATCACACCCGCCGGCTGCTGGCCCACACGCGAATGCAAGCCCTGCTCTGGGTGAACCTCACTGTCTCCGAGATCACCTTCACCACCTTGCAATGAAATTTTCCTGCCATAAAATCTTTCTGCCATGCCCATGAACTGCAACGACCATCAATTCCTCCGGCTCGGTGCGCAGCAGCGGCCCGGGCTGACGCGGCGAACTTTCCTGCAACGCACGGCCAGCGGCATCGGCCTGGCCGCGCTGGGCGGATTGTTGAACCCGCGCACGTTCGCCGCCGCGGGCGGTCAGACTGGCTTTCCGAACTTTGCCCCCAAGGCGAAACGCATCATTTACCTCTTCCAATCGGGCGCGCCGTCGCAGATGGACCTCTTCGATCCGAAGCCGGAGCTGGCCAGGAAGCGCGCGGAAGATTTGCCCGCCTCCATCCGGCAGGGGCAACGCCTCACCACGATGACCAGCGGGCAGAAGACTTTTCCGGTCGCGCCGAGCATTTTCAAATTCGCCCAGCACGGCCAAAGCGGCGCGTGGTTCAGCGAGTTGATGCCGCACATGAGCAAGCTCGCCGATGACTGGTGCATCATTCGCTCGATGCACACCGAGGCCATCAATCACGACCCGGCCATCACCTTCATGCAGACCGGTTCGCAGCTCGCGGGCCGTCCCAGCATCGGCGCGTGGGCTTCTTATGGTCTCGGCAGCGAGAACGCCGAGCTGCCCGCGTATGTCGTGCTCACGTCCTTCGGCAGCGGGCGCAAGGACGACCAGCCGCTTTATGATCGCCTGTGGAGCGCGGGCTTTCTTCCGTCCAAGCACCAGGGGGTAAAGTTTCGGAACTCGGGCGATCCGGTTCTGTATCTCTCCAATCCGCCCGGCATGAACCGCGAGATGCGCCGCGAGACGCTTGATGAAATATCGGTGTTGAACAAACGGCGCCTCGATGCCTTGGGTGATCCAGAAATCCAGACCCGCATTGCCCAATACGAAATGGCCTTCCGCATGCAGGCCAGCGTGCCGGACCTGACCGACTTTTCGAAGGAGCCGGCCTCCGTGCTCGAAGCCTACGGTCCCGACGTGAAGCGTCCCGGCAGCTACGCCGCAAATTGTCTGCTCGCCCGGCGGCTGGCCGAGCGCGACGTGCGCTTCGTGCAACTTTTTCACATGGGCTGGGATCACCATTTTGGTTTGCCCGCCGCCCTGAAGGGCCAATGCAAGGACACCGATCAGCCGACCGCCGCGTTGATCAACGACCTCAAGCAACGCGGGCTGTTTGATGACACGCTGATTGTTTGGGGCGGCGAGTTCGGCCGCACCATCTACTCACAAGGCGCGCTCACGGAGACGAACTACGGCCGCGATCATCATCCGCGCTGCTTCAGTCTGCTCATGACGGGTGCGGGCGTGAAGAAGGGCATCACCTACGGGGCCACGGATGATTACTGCTACAACATCACCGAGAATCCGATCCATGTGCATGACCTCAACGCCACCATCATGCACCTGATGGGCGTAAACCACGAGAAGCTGACCTACCGCTATCAAGGCCGCGATTTTCGCCTCACCGACATTCACGGAGAGTTGGTCAAGGGCGTGCTCGCGTAGCGCGACGCCCACTGCGGACGTGTCTTGGAAGTGCCGCCAACACGAGACTGGAAAGTCTCTCAACCTGCCGGCTGGAAAGCCGGCGTTACGGCGTAGCGCCGACATTCGTGTCGGCAGGTGGCGAGACTTTCCAGTCTCGCAGTTCACCAGCCTGGCGGCACTTCCAAGCTGCGCCCGCCCCATGCCACGCGCGGCGAAGTTCCTGTTGGCAGGCGTGGGTGATTGGCTAGATTGCCGCCATGTTCCTCGGCGGCAGCCACTGCTCGCGGCGTGATTTCCTGGCGCGAACCAGCGCGGGATTTGGCGCTCTCGCTTTTGGAGCGTTGTCTGCGCTCAACGCGCGCGGCGAGGGTACGAAGCTCCGCAAGATTGATCCGCTGAATCCCTTCACTCCGCGCCAGCCCGATTTCAAGCCCACGGCCAAGTCAGTCATCTTCCTCTTCATGGTCGGCGGGCCGTCGCACGTCGATACGTTCGACTACAAGCCGGAGTTGCAGAAGCTCAATGGCAAACCGGTGCCGGACTCGATCAAGAAGGCCGTGCTGTCGACGCGGCACGCCAATGTCTTCCACGGCTGCAAGGAGGAACTGCTCGCAAGTCCCTACAAGTTCAAGCAACACGGCCAGACGGGACTGTGGGTCAGCGAACTGTATCCCAAGGTCGCCGGGCATGTGGATGAACTGTGCTTCATCCATTCGCTTCAGGCCGAGTCGAACAATCACGCACCGGCCAGTTATCAGCTTCACACCGGAGACATTCGTCCGGGCAAGGCCAGCCTTGGCTCGTGGGTCACGTACGGGCTGGGCACGGAGAACCAGGACTTGCCCGGCTATGTGATGTTGTTCGATGCCGGCCCGCTTGGAGGCGCTGCGAATTACTCAAACGGGTTTTTGCCCGCCGCCTTTCAGCCCACGCGCCTGCGCGACAAGGGGACGCCTGTGCTCGACCTCTTGCCGCCGGATGAATTCGCTCCCGGCCAGCGGGCCTCGCTCGATTTGATCAAGACGCTGAATCTCAAGCATCGCGAGTCGCGGGCCGGAGTGACTGAACTTGACGCGCGCATCGCCAGCTACGAACTCGCCTATCGAATGCAAACCGCCGCGCTCGATGTGGGCAACATGGAAGGCGAGTCGCAGCCGCTGCGCGCCAGTTACGGTTTCGAGCACAAGGACAAGCGCACGCAGAGCTTCGGGCGCAAATGTTTGCTCGCCCGCCGCCTCGTTGAACGCGGCGTGCGTTTCGTGCAGGTCTATGACATGCCGGACAAGGACGGCTGGGACGCGCACGGCAACCTCACGGGGAACCACACGCCGCGCGCGCGTTGGACGGACGAGCCGATTGCCGCACTGCTCACGGATTTGAAACAGCGCGGTCTGCTCGACACCACGCTGGTGATCTGGGCGAGCGAGTTCGGCCGCACGCCGATGATGCAGGGCGACAATGGCCGTCAGCACAACGCCGCCGGCTTCACTGTCTGGATGGCGGGCGGCGGCGTGAAGCCAGGCGTGCGCATCGGCGCGACCGACGACATCGGACTGATGGCCGTGAAGGACGCGCACCCGTTCAAGGATCTGCACGCGACCATTCTGCGCGCCATGGGCCTCGACAACGAAGAGTTGGGCTTCGAAGTCAGCGGTCGCACCGAGCGGCTCACCGGCGTGGCGGGCACCTCAAAGATTATTCCAGGCGTCTTGGCGTGAGCGGGCAAAGCGGCGCTAAAGCGACCGCACTCCAAACGCTGTCGCGCATCACACGTCGCCTCGAATT
>JANOQV010000118.1:0-2227 GCA_031414955.1 Pedosphaera sp.
AACGACGGCCCAGAGATTGGTCGGAGCCACGGCCTGGCCTCGGGTCAGCATCCGCACGCTGCCATCGACCATGGCGTGATTGGAGCCCCCTCCTGCCGCACCCGCTCGTCGGTCTCCGTGCCGCGCATGTTCGATGTCATCAACATCGTTTCCGGCGCCTTGGTAAAAATCCATGTGCAGATGCAGGCTTTCGCTGATCTTCTCGCCAAACAGAATGGTCTGTGCGGGAAGCGGAATGGCAGCTTCGGGCATTCCGAAGGGGTATTGATGGTTCCGGAACGATTGCCATTCAGTCGGTGGAAGCGTGGCTTCAAAATAATCGTTCCATCCGTTGATCAAGTAACTGCGGGGAGCCCGCCTGGCGGGGATGGGCGACCCAGAAGAAGAAGCCGCGATGGGATCGCTGGGACACCGTAACACTTCCAACCGCACAAGGCGGGATTCGAGGTGCACCGGCCAGTAGTCCGGTCGGCGGGGCGGAAAGCGCTCCCCGTTCTCCAGGCTGTAGCCCAAGGCCGCCACACCAAGCTGTCGCAGGCTGTTCGCGCACACTGCGACCTCGGAGCGCGGCCTGCCGCCGGCCAGCGCGGGCAGCGCGATGGCGGCGAGCAATGCCAGTGCGCCAAGAACGGCGAGCAGTTCCAGGCGCGTCAGGCCGGATTGCGCTTGAGGACGTTGCTTCGCCGCTGTCATGGCCCAAAGGAATTGGTTCTCCACACTTCAGTCACCGCCCAAAGGTTGGTCGGGTAAACGGCCTGGCCGTAGAGCATCATCCGTACGCTGCCATCGACCATGGCGTGGTTTGACCCGCCGCTCGGCGCGGCCGCCCGGCGTGCGCCGTGGCGACCGTGTTCTATTTCGCCGATGTCATTCCCGATGGCTCCTTCGAGGAAATCCATGTAGAAGTGCCCGCTCGAACTTTCCTTTTCGCCGAACAGGATGGTCTGCGCCGGATAAGGGATGGCGCTCTCCGGCATGGCGTTGGTAGGCCGAACCGTCCCAAAGTAATCGTTCCAACCATTCATGAGATAACTGCGCGGCGCGCTGTCGGCCGGGAACTGGGGCGAGTTCAATCCAGTGGACGGCTGCGGGTCGCTGGGGCAGCGCAGCACGCGTGGTTCCTCGTAGCGGGTGAAGAGTTGCTGCGGCCACGAGTTGGGAAGCTGACGCCGCGGGAAGCGTCCCTCAGTCTCCATACTGTAGGCCAGGGTCGCTGCACCAAGCTGGCGAAGGTTGTTGGCGCAGATGGCTGATTCAGAGCGCGGCTTGCCGCCGGCCAGCACGGGCATGGTGACGACGGCCAGCAGGGCCAGCGCGGTCAGCACCGCGAGCACTTCCAAACGGGTCAACGCCGCATCCATGGAGCGCGAAATTTTCATGGCGAATGGAAGGCATACTACACAACTCGCGAGTAAGGGCAATATCGAGCGCGCGGGCTTTACCGGCAGTTTACTTCCTGCTTCTGAGCTTGCTCACAGCCCATGCACCGTAGCCGACGTGAGAAGGCTCCGATCTGCTTTCAAACGGAAAGGTTGAGCCTCCTTGTGTCGGCCGCCAGCCAGGTCAATAACGGTCGCCTTTACACCAGTTCCGGCGGGCAGAAATCCTCGGATGGCTTGAACAGCGGCCGGCCGTCGCGCGCCTCGGGATACTCGAAGACCTTGCCCTCGAAGTTGCGGATGACCACGCGGTCGGCGTTACGGCTGAGGACGTATTCCGGATTCACCGGCACCTTGCCGCCGCCGCCGGGCGCGTCGATGACGTATTGCGGCACGCCGTAGCCCGTGGTGTGGCCGCGGAGCGACTTCATGATCTCCAGACCCTTGCGCACGCTCGCGCGCAGGTGGCTCGATCCGGCGATGAGGTCGCATTGATAGACGTAGTAGGGCTTCACCCGGCACATCAGAAGCTTTTGGACCAATGCCTTCATCGTCACCGAATCGTCGTTGACGTGCTTGAGCAGCACTGACTGGTTGCCCAGTGGGATGCCTGCATCCGCGAGCCGGCCGAGCGCGTCGCGCACCTCGGTCGTCAGCTCGCGCGGATGGTTCATCAGCATCCATACGAACCATCCGCGCGAACTGACCACCGAGGTGCGCGACGCGCTGGGCCGGCTCGCGGATGCAGGCATCCCACTGGGCAACCAGTCAGTGCTGCTCAAGCACGTCAACGACGATTCGGTGACGATGAAGGCATTGGTCCAAAAGCTTCTGATGTGCCGGGTGAA
>JANOQV010000119.1:0-22989 GCA_031414955.1 Pedosphaera sp.
CCGCAGGGCGTGGCCGGGGCGGAAGTCGCAGGAACTGTTTCGATCCTCGGCCTGAGCGACCTGCTGCGGGTTGAAAACCCGCGCGCCGGTGAGGGATGCGGCCCGCTCGCGGCCGACCCGCCTTTTCTGCCTCGGAATTCGGGGTTATCTCACCCCGCCCGGCCCCGGTCCCTTATGGTGCGATCCAGTCTGCGATTTGTTCTTCGCTCAAGAGGGCGCTTTCCTGGCGATAGCGTTCCGGGACGTGCATGCCCCGGTAAACCTTCGTGATGAAACTGGTGGTGAACTTGGAGCCGACGTTGTGCAGGAGGAGCGGGTTCGGGCCGCCGATCACGGCGACACCTTCAAAACCGCCCAGCGTGCGCAAGCCCGGCGTGAACAAATCGCGCTCCAGCAAATGGCGGTCGTCGGTGGAATCGAATTGGACGCAATCCGCGACCAGCGCATCGGCGGCCGGCGCAGCCAGCATGGCCCAAAGTCCGGCGCGCCCGGAGCCGCAAAGCACCACGCGGCGCCCCTTGCTCTGGGCCTGGGCAAAGGCGCAAGCCGTGACGAGATCCTGCACGCGTTCCTGCACCTCGGTGCGATTGTAGCCGGTGTAGAAGTTGGCGAAGTAGTCGCGCGGCTTGGACTTGGTCCCGGCCATTTCGCCGGTTTGGAAGGTATCCAGCAGCAAGACGGAGAGGTTCTTCTGCAACAACTTTTGCGCCAGGCCTTTGGGCGCTCCCTGGGCGTCGAGGTAGGCCGCGCGGCCATCCGCATGAGCCAACACCACCATGGTGCGCAACGAGTCGCGGCGCGGGGTGAGGAGCAACAGCGGAATCCGGTCGCCGCGCCCGGCCCGCCCAATGGTCAGGCGTGTGGCGGTGTAATTCTCGGCTTTGGTGATCTTGTCCGTCTGGACCATCAGCCCGCGCTCCACAAACTCGACCTGCAACGAACGCTTCCAGGCCGGCAACATCTGCGCCCGGTAACGATCGAGCAGGGGCGGATTGACCGGGGCATAGGTCCACAAATTATCCAAGGTCTTCTTCTGCAGGTAGGCGATTAATTCTTCCTCCGTGAGGGCATTGGCGGGCCGCTTTCCATCCGGGAACACTTTCAGATCGGCATCCGGCTCCTTGGTGTAGGCCAATTCCTTCCTGGGCGCGCCATCGCCCTGGTGCAAGAGCGTCTGGGCAAAGAATCCATAAACCGCCTCGCGACTGGTCTGGTTGTAGTTGTGGTCAAAGTCATAGCGTACGAAGCGCAGTTCGGCGGCGGCGTTGAACATCTGATAAGCCTTGCGCACTGACGGGCCTTCAATTTCCAGGGTGGCGCGCGTCCAGTCGCCCGTGGCGGCCACGAACATCTGCGGGCGCGGCGCGGGCTGCGCCGCGTATTCCATGTTCGAGTAATCCACGCGCAGCCCCGGCGCATTCTCACAAGAGCAGCCGCCTTGCATGGAATGCGAGACCATGACAATGGGGGCCTGAACAGCCAACCGCTCCTCAACCGCGCCGAGCATGAAGGTCTGCGTTCCCCCGCCGGATTCGCCGGTACAGGCCACGCGGTTGGCATCCACGTCGGGCAGCGCGAGCAGGAAGTCGAGGGCGCGAATGGTGTTCCACGTTTGCAAGCCCATCTGGTTGATGTTCCAGAGCTGGTTGGTGGGGTCATTCGCGAAGTGGCGGTGCGTGTTATCTCCGGCCGGGCGGGCCGGGCGGGCGAACTGCGTGTCGTTATAGCCCACCATGTCCCAGGAGAATGCGACCAGGCCCTGCCTCGCGAAATGGATGCAGCGCGCCGCGATGCTCCCGGCGGCTTCATCAGCGAAGCGGCCGGTGTTCCAATGGCCGTGCGGATTCAGCACGCCGGGAAACGGCCCGGCCCCCCGTCCCAGGGGACGGTAGAGATTGCCCGCCACGTAGAATCCGGGGTGGCTCTGGAAATAGACTTTCTCCACGGAGTAACCCTCGCGCTCCACGCGTCCGAAAACTTTCGCTTCGAGGGGAGTCTTTTCCGGCAACGGCCACAGGCCACAACTGACCAGAGCTTGCTCGCGAATGGCCTGGGCGCGCTGCTGCCATTCGAGCTTGGAGGCAAACTCGGGAAAGGTCCGCCGCGTGTTCAACGTCCTGACCGGACCACTCCGCTCGTCCTGCTCGGGAAGCACTGGCTGGGCGGCGCGCAGGCCAACGGCTCCCGCGCAGGCCAGCCCTAATAGTGTCGGAAACTTCATCATGGATTGCCCGGAACCGTAGGCAAAGCCACCCAGGGAGGTAAGAAAATTTTGCAACGTCGGAAAGCCCGTTGTCACCGTTGGAAAAGCCCGTTAGCCTTTTCCGACATGAGTGCGCCAAGAATTCTTTACTGCCACTGCACGCACGCCCAAGTCGTGCCCAGAGAGGTCAAGGAAGCCGTGCTCAAGAAACTCTGCGACTCGGGTGTCTCCTTCGAGGCCGTGGCGGACCTGTGCGAAATGTCCGCGCGGCAGGACGCCGCGCTGCAACGACTCGCCGCCGGTGACAGCATCAAAATCGCGGCCTGCTACCCGCGCGCCGTGAAGTGGCTTTTCCACACCGCCAAGGCTCCCCTGCCCGTGGCCGGAACCGAGGTGCTGAACATGCGGGTGCAATCGGCCGAGGAAGTCGGGGCCGCGCTGTTTGAACAGGAATTGAAACCCAACCTGCCCGCGGGCAAGGAAACCAAACCGTCCGCTGCGGAACTGCCCGCGGCCGCCGCCTGATTATGAGCATCAAAGACCAAACCACCCTCCGCGTTGTGCTCTATGAAGGCGAGGGAGCCCAACCACTGGATGCTGCGGACAGCTTGGCCGCCCTGACCGCGCTCTTGGATCGCGGCTACGCCGTCACCCGCACCACCACGCGCGGGAGCGTGGCTTCCGACGACCACACCTCGCTGCTCGTGCTGGGCCGATTTGGGGCAAGCGCCCCCGTGGCCGAAGACGCCACCGGCCGCAGCGCCGTGCAATTCCGGAATCTCGATCAAACTGGAATCCAGGGTGTCGCCGACCTCGTCGAGGCCGAACGCTCCCAACGAGGCGCGGCCCAGCACGGCGAATGGAGGCCGTGGTTTCCCGTCATCGACTACGACCGCTGCACCAACTGCATGCAGTGCCTGAGCTTCTGCCTCTTCGGTGTCTATGGGGTCGATGAGGGCGGCAAGATTCAGGCGCAGAACCACGACAACTGCAAAACCAACTGCCCCGCCTGTTCGCGCGTCTGCCCCGAGGCCGCGATCATGTTCCCGAAATATAAGTCCGGCCCCATCAACGGTGACCTGGTGAGCGCGGAGGACTTGGATCGGGAGAAGATGAAGATCGACATCAGCGCCCTGCTCGGCGGCGATGTTTACTCCATGCTGCGCCAGCGCAGCGAGCGCGCCCAGACCCGCTTCAGCAAGGAACGCGACGCGAACAAGGCTTTGACCGAGCGGCAGAAGTGCCTGGTCAAGCTGGCTCAAGCTGGCGACATCCCGGCGGAAGTCTTGATGAGCCTGCCCTCGCCGGACGAAATCATGCGCCGCGCTGAAGAAGCGAAGGCCAAAGCCCAGGCGGCTCTGGCGGCCCAGCCGAAATAAGGCGGTCGGGACGAAGCAGCCGGCCACTCATGGAGCGGCGATCTTGGGCTGAGCCTTCTGCCACTCGGCCTCGGTGGCATTCTTCAAGCCATGGATATGCACGAAGGTGCCCTTCTTGTTGCCCACGATCACGTCCGGCAATTTGTCACCGTTGAGGTCCGCCGCCAACACTTGCGTCCCCACGCCACTGTCCAGGTCGATCGGATAAGGCAGCCAGTCCACGTCCTGAGCGGAGTTGCGGACGAGCTTGAACCAGTAAACCACCGCCGCGCCCGCCGGGTCAGCATCGCCATGCGCGCCGTGAGCCCAAAATCGTTTACCGGTCACGATGTCCTTGAGGCCATCGCCATCCATGTCCACGAGATCCACGGCGTGCAATTGCGAGAAAACCACGCCGTATTTGTTTTCCTTGGCTGTCTTGCCGGTGATGCGGTGCTCGGTGAAGGAAATTTTCCCGCCGTCCCGCTTCTGCTCAAACCACGAGAGTCCATAACCGTGGGCCTCCAGGCTGGTGATCACGTCATTCCACCCGTCACCGTTCACGTCGTAGGCGTACATCTGCGCGCCGCCTCGACCGAAGTTCGCGGCGTGCTTGGTCCATTCGCCCTCCGCCCTGGCTTCCCACCAACCGCTGGCCTCCAGCAGGTCCGCCTTGCCGTCGCCATTCACGTCGCCAAAGCCCATGCCGTGGCTGAAGCGTTGCCACCCGCCCTTGGGGGTCACCGCGTGCCAGGTCCAGGGCTGGGCAGGATTGCTCCAATCCGGCGCGGCGTAGCCGAAGGTGCCGCGCGAGTTGGACACAATCTCGGGCTGGCCATCGCCGGTGAGGTCGCCCCACTGCGGTGATTCATTGTCCACCACGTCGTAAACCTTGTGCCTCGTCCAGTGTTCAGCGCCGGCGGCATTCTTCGCGCCCTTGGGATTCTCGAACCACGAAGCGTCCAAACCGGGAAAGCCGTAGATCAAGATGTCGTCCCAGCCGTCCTTGTTGAAATCATGGGTGAAGGCGAAAAAATTGTCCGAGTAGGTGTTGTTCTGCCCGAGCGCGCCCTCAAAGCCGGGAATGGGAATCTTGGAGACTGGCCCAAGCTTGAAGCTCTTCGTGGCCGGATAGTACTCGTGCCGCGCCTTGAAATCCGGCCCTTCCCACCAATACGGCCCGGACACCACATCCGTTTGGCCGTCGTGATTGAAGTCGCCGATGGCAGCGCCCTCGCTCCAGAACTGATCGCTGAGTTGAAGCTTTTTCCAGGTGTGAACAGTGAAGTCGGCCGCGAGGGAGGAGGCGGCGCAGGCCGCGCAGACCGCCGCGAAAGCAATTGATGTCTTGGTCATACGCAAGGTCTGCCAGAGCAGAGCGCCGGAAGCAAGACGAGGGTCAGCTATTTGCCGGGGCACCCCCCAGCCCAGCGATGACCCGCGCAGGAGGGTGGACAAAGGAACGCCCCGGTGGGGGCCGGACAAACACACAGAATTTCTTGTCCGTTCCCCCGCTCCGGGGCAAATCAACCGCACCTCGACCAACGGGCTGCAATCAGCTACTCAAACCAGGTTGGCGGCTCTTCAAGTGGTGCTGGTGGCCAGACCTTATCCCGGCTCCACGCCGTTTTCCAGAACCTTCTGCCGGGCCGCCGGGATCGTTCCCGGCACGGACTTCAAGGCGGCCAGGAGTACGTTCCAGTCCTCCATCGTCGTGTCCCAACCGGCACTGAAGCGGAGCGCGCGCCCGGCTTGCGCCGCCGTGTGGCCCATCGCGAGCAATACTGGAGACGGCTGCTCCTTGCCGCTGGAACAGGCGGAACCGGTCGAGACGGCGAAGCCCAGCTTGTCGAGTTTCACCACCCAACGCGGCTGACCATCCGCCTCCGGCATGAGCGCAGAAACCGTGTTCCAGAGACGCGGACTGCGGACTGCGGCGATGGCGCAACCGGGCAAGGCGGTGAGCAATCCTTGCTCAAAGTCATCGCGCCCGGTGCCAAGCGCGACGAAGTCTCCACGTCCGATCTGTTGTGTGCGCCACTCCAAAGCGGCGAGCATGGCGAGCACTCCGGCCACGTTCTCGGTGCCGGCCCGCCGCGTTTCCTCCTGCGGCCCGCCCCGCAGCAACGGCGTGAGGGCGAGGGTTGAGGGGACTTTGAGAAAACCGACGCCGCGCGGGCCACCAAACTTGTGCGCCGCGCCGGAGAGCCAATCACACACGCCCAGATCGCCCGCTGGAAGTTTGCCAATCCATTGCGCCGCGTCGCAGAAGAACGGAACTTCCCGCGGACGACAAAGCGCCTGCGCCGCGCGCCACGGTTGCAGCGCCCCCGTCTCATTGTTCGCGGCCATGAGAGCCACGAGCGCCGGGCGCTGCCGGGACAACTGATCCTCCAGCCAATTGAGATCCGCGATGCCGTCCTGCGTCGCGGGGATCACTTTCAACCGCGGACCAAAGTAAAACCTCGCCGGATCCAGCACGCAGGGGTGTTCGAGAGCCGACACCCACACTTCGCCCTCGGCCGCTCCGGTGCGCGCGTAGTGGTGCAACACCGTGTTGTTCGATTCCGTGGCCCCCGAGGTGAAGACGATCTCTGACTCATGGCAGCCCAGCCTCGAGGCCAGTGATTCCCGCGCTTCGCCCAGCGCGGCCTCGGCCCGCGCGCCCAGTCGGTGCGGACTGCTCGGATTGCCCGGAAATTTCTCCGTGGCCTCCAGCCAGGCCCGCCGAGCCTCCGGCAACAAGGGCGTGGTGGCGTTATGGTCGAAGTAAATCAAGGTGCGATTGGAACGGCGGCACGCCGGGCAGGCGAGAAAATTTGTTCACCTGCGCGCCAGGGTCTGCGCAAACAAGCCAACAAGCTGAAGCTTGAACTCCCACCGCGCCGCCTTACCGTCCGGCGCGTGGACACCAGCAAGCCGACGACTCTTTTCTACAAGCGCTCGCATTTCGTGACGCATCTGCCGGTGGATTGCCTCTACTCACGTTCCCACTTCTGGATCGCGCGCCAGCCGGATGACACCTGGCGCGTGGGCCTGACCAAGTTCGCCACCCGGATGCTCGGCGACATGGTCGATCACGGATTCGAGACGCCGGCGGATTCGCCGGTCGCGGTCGGACAAATCATCGGCTGGGTCGAGGGGTTCAAAGCCATCTCGGATGTTTATTGTGTGGTGACGGGAACTCTCCTGGGCGGCAATCCTGAACTGCGCGAGAAAATTTCCCTGATCGACAAGCATTGTTACGACCGCGGCTGGCTCTATGCCGTGGGTGGCACTCCCGACGAACGATGCCTGGATGTGAACGCCTATCGCGAGCATCTCGACCGCGCGATTGATTTGATCCTCTCGAAACAGAAAACTGAAGACGCATGAACCTCAAGTCCAAGAGCCAAGGTCCAAATTCGGGGAAGGCGCGCTATGTGATGATCGGCGGCTTCCTCGGCGCGGGCAAGACCACGGCGGTGGCCCGGCTGGCGGAGCGGTTGACTCAGGGCGGGCGGCGCGTGGGACTCATCACCAACGATCAAGGGGTGGAGTTGGTGGACACGGCCATGCTCCGAGCGCGCGGCTTCGCCACGGAGGAAATCCCCGGCGGCTGCTTCTGCTGCCGGTTCAACTCGCTGGTTGAGGCCGCGCAAAAGCTGACGGACAGCACGCGACCCGAGGTGTTCATCGCGGAACCAGTGGGCAGTTGCACCGATCTGGTGGCGACGGTCACTTATCCGCTGCGGCGTATTTACGGGGACAGTTTTTCCATCGCGCCCCTGAGTGTGCTGGTCGATCCGGTGCGGGCGGCGCGAGTGTTTGGATTGGACGCGGGGGGCAAATTCTCCGAGAAGGTGACCTACATCTACCGCAAGCAACTGGAAGAGGCCGACCTGATCGTCATTAACAAGAGCGAGACCGTGGACGCGCCCAGGCTCGAAGCTCTGCGCTCCAGACTCCGGGAGGAATTCCCCAGCGCCGAAGTGTTCGCGGCCTCGGCCCGCACCGGCATGGGACTCGAGGCATGGTTCGAACACCTTGCGGCGGCGGAACAAATCGCGCGCGCCACGATGCCGGTGGACTACTCGCTTTACGGCCAGGGAGAGGCCTTGCTCGGCTGGTTAAACGCCACGGTGGCGCTGCGGGGCGCAAACGGTGACTTCGATGGCAATGCGGCGGTGCAAACGCTCTGCCAGGAGTTGCAGCACCACCTCGCCGCCGCCGGGGCCGAGGTCGCGCATTTGAAAATGACGTTGAGTCCCGAGGCCGGGCTGTCCGATCTCGCGGTCATCAATCTGGTGCGTAACGACCACGTCCCCGAACTGTCTCAAATGTTGGGCGCGGAAATCGCCCGCGGCCAGCTCATCATCAACCTGCGCGCGGAGGCGGACCCCGAGCGCCTGCGCGCCGCGCTGGCCGCCGCGCTGGCCGCCGTGTTTCCCGCTGATTCTTTGGTGGAGGCGCGTTTGGAACATTTGGAAGCCTTCCAACCCGGCCAGCCCCGGCCGACTCACCGCGACGTGATTGTCTCCCCGCCGAAAGTTTTCGGAGCGTGACGTGGCTTTCCGAGACCGGTTGACTGCTCTGCGCTGTAACCTCGGCGATCAGTTCAATTCGCCTCGGCCCACCCCGCGGCTCCATCAGCAAACCTCCCCGCCGTTCGCAGGCCGCACTTGCCGAGACGAATTCTCCTCCCGCACACTCCGTCCGAAACTCATGCTCACTTTGAAATTTTGCCGTCGCTCCTCGCTCATGCTGCTGGCCTTGATGGCCGGCTGCGCGCCCACTCCGTCCGAATCATTCCTCACCTCCGCCGAGCGGGTCGGACGCGGCGGTGGGAATCGCGCCGTGACGCCCGTGCATCAAGTGCTCACGCCCTATGGACAACAAGTCGAGCTGACCGGTCTGCGCCCGCAGGCTCTGAGCCTCAGTCCCGATGGCAAACTGCTCGCGGTCTCAGGCAAGTCGAGCGAAGTCGTCCTCATTGATCCCGCCTCGGGAAAAATTCTTCAACGTGTCGCGCTGCCTTCGGAGAAAGCGAACGAGCCACAGCCCGATGTGGTCTCGCCCAATATTCTCGCGCCCGACAAGAAGGGACAGTTGAGCTACACCGGCCTGATTTTTTCCCCGGACGGACGACGTCTATTCCTCGCCAATGTAAACGGGAGCGTGAAGGTCTTCGATGTGGCCACCAACGGTCACGTCTCGGGCGCTTTCTCCATCGCGCTGCCCAACGCCAACGCGCCCCGGCGGACCAATGACATTCCGGCGGGCCTGGCTTTATCACGCAACGGCCGCCGCCTCTACGTTGCGCTCAATCTCTCCAACCGTCTGGGGGAATTCGACGCGGCCACGGGCAAACTTCTGCGCCTTTTCGACGTGGGCGTGGCGCCCTTCGATGTCGTGCTGGTGGAGGATCGCGCGTATGTGAGCAACTGGGGCGGAGGCCGTCCGCAGCCAGGCGATCTCACCGGGCCGGCGGGGCGCGGGACTTTGGTCAAGGTTGATCCGGTTCGGTTCGTGGCCTCGGAGGGCTCGGTCAGCGTGATCAATTTATCCAACTCCGCCATCAAGCACATCGCCGTCGGCCTCCATTCCTCCGCCCTCGCGCTCCATCCGGCTGGCCGCCACCTCGTTTGTGCCAATGCCGCCAGCGACAACCTCAGCGTCATCGACACCCGTACCGACACCGTTGTTGAAACGATCTGGGTCAAGCAAAGCCCGGCCGATATCTTCGGCGCGTCGCCCAACGCCCTCGCCTTCAACAAAAAAGGCGACCGCCTTTATGTCGCCAACGGCACGCAGAACGCCATCGCCGTGATCGACTTTGATCCCGGCGCGTCGAAGCTGCTCGGACTCATCCCCGTCGGCTGGTTTCCCGGCGCGATTACGTTTCATCCCCAGCTCAATTCCCTCCAGGTCGCGAACCTCAAGGGCTTGCCCACGGCCATGAGCAAGGTCAGCGGCACCAGCACCAACAAAGGGTTCAACACCACGCATCAATATCACGGCTCGCTTTCCCTGTGTCCGATTCCCTCCCGCCGCGAACTCAAACGCCTCTCCGCTCTCGTGTGGAAAAATTACCGTCGCGAGCAACTTGCTGTCGCCAAACTCCCGCCTCGTCCCCATCAACCGCCGCGTCCCGTGCCCGAACGCATCGGCGAGCCGAGCGTGTTCAAGCATGTGGTCTATGTCATCAAGGAGAACCGCACCTACGATCAGGTTCTGGGCGACGATCCGCGCGGCAACGGCGACCCCGCGCTCTGTGTCTTCGGCGAACGCATCACCCCGAACCAGCACAAGCTGGTGCGCGACTTCGTGCTGCTCGATAACACCTATTGCGCCGGGATTCTCAGCGCCGACGGCCATCAATGGTCCACCACCGCCTTCGGCACGGATTATCTCGAACGATCCTTTGCCGGCTGGCCGCGCAGTTATCCCGACGGCATGGGGGAGGACGATGCCGACGCCCTCGCTTACTCGCCCGCCGGGTTCATTTGGGACAACGCCTTGCTCCATCAGAAAAGTTTGCGGAACTACGGCGAGTTCGCCGAGCCGCAGGTGGCCTGGCGATCCGGCAAGAAGGGCACGCCGGATTTTCTTTCCTGTTACCGCACTTGGAAGGGCGAGACGAACTCCGTGATTTTCGCCAGCCAGCCCATGATCGAATCCATCCGCCCGCATCAGCCGACCAATTACGTCGGCTGGGAGATGAACGTGCCCGATCAGTACCGGGCCGACTTCATCATCCAGGAACTGCGCGAGTATGAAGCGCGGGGCGAGTATCCAAACCTGACCATCATCTGCCTGCCGAACGACCACACCAGTGGCACGAGCAAGGGATCGCCCACGCCGGCCGCTTGCGTGGCGGACAATGACCTCGCCTTCGGTCGCATTGTCGAGGCGATCAGCCACAGCAAGTTTTGGAAGGAGACCGTCATCTTCGCCATCGAGGATGACCCGCAGGCCGGCTGGGATCATGTAAGCGGCTATCGCACCACGGCGTATTGCATCAGCCCCTACACGAAACGCGGCGCCGTGGTCGGCACTCAATACAACACGACGAGCTTGCTGCGGACGATGGAGCAGATTCTCGGGCTGCCGCCGATGAACCAGTTCGATGCGACCGCGACCCCGATGTTCGATTGTTTCACCAACACGCCCGACTTCACGCCCTTCGTCGCTTTGAAGAACAACGTGCCGTTGGATGAAATGAATCCCGACCCGAAGAAGGTGGCTGACACTTTGCTCCGCCAGAACGCCTATAGCTCGGCGCGTTTGAATTTCCGCCAGGTGGACGCCTGTCCGGAGGACGTGCTCAACCGCATCCTCTGGCACGCGATGAAGGGCAGCGCCGCGCCTTACCCAGCGTGGGCGGTAACGGCGGTGGATGAGGATGACTGAAGGCGGCCGCCCGGCCCTGCGGACCAAGCCCCTCAGAAAGTTCACGCCCAGCCCGCACCTCGTCCGGGGCCAGATGAGTTGGGATGCTTCCATCCACTCTCCCGCAAAACCGCGCGCCTTGCGCCGGCCCACCATTCCCCTCAAGCTGCCGCCGATGAAATCCATCGTCGCCCGTCTCGCGCTCGCGCTTATTTGCGCCGCCGCCGCGCCCTGCCCCGCCGAGGACTGGCCCCGCTTTCTCGGCCCGCGCGGCGACAACACCTCCACTGAAACCAGCCTGCTGGAAAAGTTTCCGAGCGACGGTGTCCCCATCGTGTGGGAAATGAAAATCGGCACCGGCTACAGCGCGCCCTCCGTGCGTGGCGGACAAATGGTGCTGCACCACCGGGTCGGCCGCGAGGAACTGGTCGAGAGCTTCACCGCCGCCCATGGCCAACCCCTCTGGCGGCACGCCTACCCCAGCAGCTACACCGATCCCTACGGCTACAACAATGGCCCGCGCTGCACCCCGCTCCTGACTTCGAACCGCTGCTACACTTTCGGCGCCGAGGGCAAGCTGATTTGCCTCGACCTCGGCACGGGAAAAATAGTCTGGCAGCGCGATACCGCCAAAGAGTGGAACGTGCCCGAAGCCTTTTTTGGCGTCGGCAGCACTCCGCTCCTCGAGGACGAAAAGCTCATCGTCATGCTCGGCGGGCAACCGAACGCCGGCGTCATCGCCCTGGATGCAGCCACCGGGAAAACCATCTGGCAGAACGTGGGGCAGACCAACTGGACGGGTGTGACCAAACTCGGCTTCCGTGCCGAGCGGCCGTACGAATGGACGGGCGTCGAGAAGCAGGCCAGCTACTCCTCGCCCGTCGCGGCCACCATTCACGGCCGGCGCCACGTCTTCTGCCTCCTGCGCCAGGGTCTCGTCTCGCTCAACCCGACCAACGGTGCCATCCACTTCTCCCGCTGGTTCCAATCCGAAGCCAACGACACCGTCAACGCCATGCTCCCCGTGGTGCAGGACGACCTCGTGCTCATCTCCGCCGCCTATTACCGCTTGGGTGCCGTCCTCCTGCGCGTGCGGCCCGATGGCCGTTCCACCGAGGAAGTCTGGCGTATCCCGCGCCACCCGACCGACCCCGCCGACCGCGACCTGGTCACGGGACGCTGGAAACAACCCGTCCTGGAAATTCACTGGAACACACCCATCCTGCGCGATGGCTTCCTCTATGCCTTCAGTGGGCGCAACGAACCCGATGCGACGTTCCGTTGCGTCGAGTTCCAGACCGGACGCCTGCTCTGGTCACGCGACGAGCGCTGGCCACCGCACAGTTCCCCGCAACCCCCGCTCTTCGGACGTGGCTCGGCCATTCTCGCCGACGGCAAACTCATCGCGCTGGGCGAAGGCGGGATGTTAGGCCTCTTCAAACCGAGCACCAATCAGTGCGAAGAACTCTCTCGCTGGCAAGTCCCCTCCCTGCACTACCCCTGCTGGGCCGCACCCGTGCTCTCCGGGAAAAGATTATACCTGCGCAGCGAGGATCGGCTGGTGTGCTTGAATGTGGCGAAGTGAGATTGGGCCGGGCGCAGCCCGGAAAGCATGTTTTTCTACCGCAACGGGGCCACGCTCACTTCCTTGAAATGCACCCGCTGCTGGTCGTCGTGATTCTGCAGACCGATGTAGCCTGAGCTTGGCCGCAGCCCACGCTCTGGCTCGTATTCCTTGGTTCTCGGCGGCACCGCATCGCCTTCGGTAAAGTCCGTCACCAGCCGGCCGTTGACTTCGACCCGCGTGCGCTTCCCTTCCAGAGTGATGAGCAGCACGTTCCATTCGTTCACGCGCGCCTGCACCACGTTCTTCGCCGGGCTGAAGCTGTAAAGACAGCCGGTGCGGTGCCAGAGGTCGCCGTTGTTCTCGATCTGCACCTCGTAGCCGCGATGCACGGCGAACCATTCATCCCGGGGCGGCTCGGGGATGCGGATGAACACGCCCGAGTTGTCGTGACCACTGGTAGGCTGAAACACGATGCGGAGACGGCAGTCACCGAACTTCTCGCGCGTATACCAGAACAGCCCCATGCCACCGTGAGTCACCAGTTCGCCGTTCTCCAACTGGAAATGGCCCGGGCCAACCATCTGCCAGCCGTTCGTGCTCGAACCATCGAAGATCGGACGCCAACCACCACGAGCCGAGGCGTGCATCGACTTGCAGGAGAGACTGGTTGAAACTACCGCGCACCCAAGCAACGCGCCGGCCAGACGAAGGAGCAATTGAAAACTCATGGTGCTGAAAGCCTACCCCGAAGGTCGCCGGCGGAAACGAAAAATGTCCAGCGGTGCCGAGAGGTCGCGCGTAGAAACAACCAACACCTCAAGCCCCGGGGAAAGACTCATCCACTTGCGTTGCCGCGCACCGATGGGCCCAGCCAACTCACGCCTCAGACGGAGGAGGCGGCAGGATGCTCGTGGGCAAGGCCATGATTTCCTGGGCCTGTTCCAAGTCGGCCGGTGCCACTTGCACCCGGGCGAAACCAAAGCCGTTTGAGTCCAGGGAAAATGTCTGCATGACAAACTCATCAGGCATGAAGACCTTGATGCCGGCCGCGTCGAGCTGGCTGGCCAGCAAATCCGCATCGACCAAGTTGCGGCACTTGGTCAGCGTGACCCATTCCCTCTGCGGGTTCTCGTCCGGCGCGGCGGCGGCCACTTTGAATTGATCGGTGCCACATCCGGCGCAATGGGCGGCGGCGTCCGTGTTTTCCAGGCCGCATTCAGTGCAAGTTTTCATGGCAATGAATTCAGGCTACGCGGGGCGCGCGCGTTGTCACGAAAAAGCTTGGCCGCGTCTCCGGTGGCCCGCCGCCTGCGCGGCCCCAGCGGATCGGATATCTGGACGACCTCGTAAATGAGCCGGAGAATTGCGTTGCCCGCGCGGACGGAGAGTTTTAGAAATAGCCCAGCCCAAACCAAAGGATCCAAATGCAGGCGACTGTGAACGAGATTCTAAAACAGAAGGGTTCACGCGTGTGGACCATTCCCGGCGAAGCGACTGTCTTCGAAGCCATTCAACTCATGGCGGCCCGCAACATCGGCGCCCTGGTGGTCGCGGTCGGGGACAGGATCGAGGGCATCTTCACCGAACGCGATTACACGCGCAAAGTCGCGCTGCACGGCAAATCGTCGAAGGACACGCTCGTGAACGAGATTATTTCCCATCAGTTGTGCGTCGCGGCACCGGACAGCACCATCGAGGAGTGCATGCGATGGATGACGACGAATCGCGTGCGGCATCTGCCCGTGCTGGATGGCGGGGTGCTGGTCGGTTTGGTTTCCATCGGCGATCTGGTGAACTACATCATCAGCGCCCAGAGCGTGGAAATTCTTCAATTGCAAAATTACATCACCGGCCAGTATCCGGGTTGAGACTTGGGTGCGGCCGGATTCACACCCCATCTTCGCGGGCTCCGGGTGATTTGACCTGAGCCACCACTTTTTGCCACTGTTCCGCGCATGGGCAATTCCTTCGGTCATTTGTTTCGCATCACCACCTGGGGCGAGTCGCACGGTGGCGGCGTGGGCGTCGTCGTGGACGGCTGCCCGCCGCGGCTGCCCCTGACCGAAGCCGACATCCAGCCCGACCTGGATCGTCGCCGTCCCGGCCAGTCGAAGATCGTCACACCGCGCAAGGAGAGCGACACGGTGCAGATTCTTTCCGGCACCTTTGAAGGCCGGACCCTGGGCACGCCCATCAGCATGTGGGTGAAGAACGAAGACGCGCGCCCGGAGGCTTACAACGAGATGGCCACAAAGTTTCGTCCCTCCCACGCCGACTACACTTACCAGACCAAGTATGGCATCCGGAACTGGCAGGGCGGCGGACGTTCCAGCGCGCGTGAAACCGTGGGCCGCGTCGCGGCCGGGGCGATTGCGAAGAAGATTCTGCGCGAGCGTTTCGGCGTCGAAGTCCTCTCGTACGTCAAGCAGGTCCAGCGCATCACCGCTGATTTGAATCCCGACACGGTGAAGGCGAAGGACATCGAGTCCAACATCGTGCGCTGTCCGCACCCGGCCACGGCGGAGAAGATGATCCGCCTCATTGAGAAGATGCGCCGCATGGGCGACAGCGTGGGCGGCATCGTGGAGGGAGTCGCGCGCGGCGTGCCGGTGGGCTGGGGCGAACCGGTCTTCGACAAACTGGAAGCGGACCTGGCCAAGGCCATGTTGAGTCTGCCTGCCTCGAAGGCTTTCGAGGTGGGTTCCGGTTTCGCCGGCATTCAACTGACCGGACGCGAACACAACGATCTGTTCCGGGCCAAGGCGGGCAAGGTTCGCACTCTGACCAATCGCTCCGGCGGCATTCAGGGCGGCATCTCGAACGGCGAAACCATTTACTTCCGCGTGGCGTTCAAGCCCGTGGCCACGGTCATGCACGAGCAGGACACGGTGGACGTGAAGCTTCAGAACACCACGCTCAAGGGCCGGGGCCGCCACGATCCCTGCGTGCTGCCCCGGGCCGTGCCGATGGTGGATGCCATGACCGCGCTCGTGCTGGTTGATCACGCACTGCGCCATCAGGCACAGTGCGGAGGATGATCAGGGCTTGCGAATGATGGTGCGGCGGGCGACGCGGGATTCCTGGCCTTCCTGATCCACGCTTTTCACCTGAAACACGTTCGTGCCCACGGCCAGGTCCACGATTGCCGACCAACTGGTGGCCGGGGAGTAACTCGCGGGGGCATCCGCCTCATACCAATCATTGCCGCCGAGGCGCCAGAGCACTTGCGTCACGGAGATGCGATCCCTGGCCGTGCCAGTGACCGTGATGACGCCGTTGGTCGTGCGTGAACGAATTTTTCGCGGAGTGCCGATCACAACGGTCGGCCTCGCGAAATCTGCGCTGCCATTAACCACTACGGTGACCAATGGTTCTCCGGGTTCCCCGTCCACTGGCGGCGACGGCCTTTCGGTGGTAACGGCCTTGAAGTAAACAGTTCGGTCAAATCGATACCCGCCGATGTCCACGAAAAAATCCACCGAGCCGAGTCCATTCTCGTCCCACCCCCCGCCCTCGGCTACGAAACTCGACTCCAGCCTCCGAGTGGCACCTGCGATCGTCAACACGTCGCCCCGACGCGAGAAAGTCAGGCTGCCCCGGACGATGAAGTGATCGTTGTCGTCAAAGTCGCCGAGAATATACATCGTGCGGTTGCTGGTGTAGTTCCGACCTTCGCCCCATGTGGTTGACCAACTCACGCCGCCCAGGTTCATTTCCACCGTGGTGTCAGCGTCGATCACCAGGTCGCGCAATCCTGGAATGGTGACGCGCCCGGTGATGCTGCCGCTATCGCGTGTCACGACATCGCAATAGGTTTCACCTTCTTCGGTCGTGCAGACGCGAACATCGTTGAGCCGCTCGGTAAAGCGGATGGAATTGGCAGCGGACAATCCGCAAAGGGTGAGACTGAGGGTTAGAAGAGTGATCTGAGCTTTCATAATCGTCGAAACATTTGTCGTTGGAGCGGGCATAACGATGAATTTTTAACCCAGGCTGCTCCGCTCCGGGAAGGCAAATTTCCTCAAGGAACATTGCCCTTAAGAAAAACGCGTGAAATTGCCGACAGCCATCCCCATGCTCCCGCCATGAAATCACCGCACCATGTTGTCGCGCTGCTGCTCGGCGCACTGACCTTAAGCTTGACGGCCCAGACCGCCCTGCCCCTTTGGCCGGACGACGCGCCGGGCGCCCTGGGCAAAGCGGACAAAGACATTCCCACCCTCACTCCTTATCTCGCCGACCCCGCCATCGCGACCGGCGCGGCGATGGTGATCCTTCCCGGCGGCGGCTACGGCGGACTGGCCGGGCACGAAGGCAAAGGCTACGCCGACTGGCTGGTCACAAACGGCGTCTCCTGCTTTGTGGTGAAATATCGTCTCGGCCCGGGCGGCTACCGGCATCCTTCCATGTTGCAAGATGCGGCGCGCGCCGTGCGCCTCGTCCGCGCGCGGGCCGCCGAATGGAAAGTCGATGCCAAGCGCGTCGGCATCATCGGCTCCTCGGCCGGAGGTCATCTCGCCTCGACGCTCATCACACACTTCGATGCCGGCCAGACGGACGCCTCCGACACCGTCGAACGCCAGAGCAGTCGGCCGGACCTGGCCATTCTCTGCTACCCCGTCATTTCGATGGGACCAAACACGCACCAAGGGTCGAAGAACAATTTGCTCGGTCCCAAACCCGATCCTGATCTGGTGAAACTCCTCTCCAACGAAACTCAGGTGACCAAGGACACGCCGCCCTGCTTTCTTTGGCACACTTGGGAGGACAAGGCCGTGAAGGTGGAGAACTCGCTCGAATTCGCCACCGCCCTCCAGCGCGCCGGCGTGCCCTTCGATCTGCACGTCTATCAAAAAGGTTCGCACGGCCTCGGTCTGGGCAAGGGCGAACTGCATCCCTGGGCCGGCGACTGTCTCTACTGGTTGCGGGCGCAGAAATTCGTGAAGTAGCTCGTGACAGCCATGTCCGCGTGATCCGATGAATCGAAGACAGAGCGCCGCAATCTTTGCGGCGAGAGAACCTGCCCCATCGCCAAGCCGCAAGGATTGCGGCGCTCCGGTTCAGGGCGCGGGCGGCGAGACAATCGCGTAAAGATTCTGCATCGTGGCCACGTAGAGCACGCCGTTGGCCGCCGTGACCGTGGCGCTGATGGGATGCTTCAAATCCAACTCCGCCAGCACGGTCTTCTCGCGCGCCGCCGCCCACACGTAGAAATTCCCGCTGCGCGTGCCGAGGTAAACCTTTCCGTCCGCGACATACGGCGAGGCCCACGAGTCGCCCTTGATGTCGTGCGTCCAAAGCGGCTCCCCGCTCGCGGCTTCGAGGCAGTGCATCTTGCGCCCGATGTCGGAGATGAAGATGAGTCCGCCCTCCACCGCCGCTGTGGCCAGGACATGCTTCTCCAGCGGATACGTCCAGACCGTGCCGGTGCGCGTGATGTCGCCGGCCTTCGTCACGTCAATGCACTTGAGCCAGGCCTCGTTCTTGCCCCAGAAGATGTCCCCACCGCCCGCGACGTAGAGCCGGCCCTCCCGAAAGACCGGCATACCGTAAATGTTGCTCGGCCCCTCTCGCTTGTTGGTGGTGAAGCGATGAACTTCCGTGCGCGGAGCGTCGGGGTCGAAGTCGAACTCGAAGACCTTCTTCAGATGAAGCGGATTACCTCCGACCCGATCCGTCACCGCGCGCACCTCGGGCTGGAGCGGTTCAAATCCATACACTTTCCCATTCCCGCCGCAGAAGAAAATGACCTGCTTGCCCTTCACCAGGCCCAGCGACGGCGACGACCAGTTACAATGAAACGTCTCCGGGGCCACGCGTTCGTTGTCCCGCGCGAGGTAGGCGCCCGTGCGCTTGTCCAGCACCACGAGTCCCGGCGCCTCCGGCGTCCGAATCTTCCGGTGCGTGCTGTCCACACCCGTGCCGCTGTTCAGGTAAAGATGGTCGCCCAGAATCAGGATCGAACTGTGCGAACCGTCGTGCGACCAGATGCCCGCGCCCTGAGTGAGATCGAACTTCCAAAGAATGTCCGCGTCCAGCGGGCCGGGCGTGAGCAGGGTTTCTAGTTTGGGGTTTGGGATTTGGGATTTGGTGATTTGGTTGGTGCTGTCCGCCATCGTCTTCTGCACCATGTAAACGCCCTCGTCCTGGAACGGCCCGTCGTTGCCGTTCACCAGACCCTTCGCATCCAGGCACAACACCGCGCCGCGATTATCGACCACATAAACGCGGTCCCCCTCGACCGTGGCCGGGGAAGAGATGCCGCAGTTCGGCCAGTCGTGATACTTGTCCTCCTCCCGCTTGGGCACGACCAACTGCCAGAGCAGCCGGCCCGTGGCCTCCTCGAAACACATCAACACCCCCCGGTCGCCGCGATGCTTCGCGTCGCGCGGGTCGCTGTTATTCGTGCCGATGTAAACGCGGCCATTGGCCACCACGGGCGTGGAATGGGTCTCACTGCCCAGCTTGGCCACCCACTTCACGTTCCGGCCCGACTTGGGATCAAAGTCCGCCGGCAAGCCGCGCTCAGCGGAAACCATGTTCCTCGACCAGGCCTGGCCCCACTGCGGCTGATCGGCGGCCGGGAGCGAGACCGCGAGAGCGACGAGGGGCAGAGCGCGCAATAATTTCATGACTGGCAACTGACGCCCACGGTGGACGCTCACTTCATTTCCCCGCGCCGGAGAGCGCGGCGATTTCGCCCCGGGCGGTGGCCGTGCGCAAGCACCTTGGGCGCGAACCCTGGCCGGCCCACGTTGGGGAAACCGACCGTGGCCACCGCGCTCCCCAGCCCCGACACCAGTCGGGGCTCGCCACCTGATTTGCCCTCAACCATCAACTCTCAACTCTCAACCAACTTGGCCCTCCGCCTTGAGCAACGCGAGGTCATTGGCCGCATCCACCTTCATTAACTTGCTCCGCGAAACGAGAATTAAAACCGACAAGGCGGCCTCAAAACGCTCCTTGATCAACACAAGCGCGTTGATGTCTATTGCCCACCGACAGTTTCGGTTGTGAGCTTGCCTGGATGAAAGTCGATCAATTCATTGCCCGATTTAGAACGCACTTTGAAACAGAAGGATTCAGTTTTGTCGATGGAGGTGTGACAGGCCCAGTCGTGCCAAGAGTTCCTCCCGCGCAGCAGCTCTGGACCTTTGGTTACGAACGAGGAGCAACGGATGAAGCGCTTTCTGCCTTGGCTTCAGAGTTGGTTGAACTCGCTGACCTAATTTCGTTTCGTTTGACAAGTGGTGCACCGGTTCTCGTTCTGGCTTTCAGTGGAGATGGAATGACGGACGAGGCGATAATTGGGCACTTTGTCCTTTTCGAACGATTTGCTCCCAAGTTAAAGAAATTTTCGCTCACATACTCGGGAGGCTTGAAGCGACAGGTTTGGCTGAATGTGTTCGTCATTTTTGAAACAACTAAATGCGCGTGCCACTTCCATTTGAACGTGCAGCAGCTTTGCCTTCGCACGCAGTTCTGGAACAAGATTTATGTCAGACCGTGGGGAATAGACCTCGAATCCCGCCGTGTTTATCGTGCCAAAACGTTGCTCCCCGAGTCTGCTGATTTTTGGTCTGCCGAGAAATTGGAGCAGCAACTCTTCTAAGCAAACTGGTTCGTATGCGCCATAACCCTCGCAATCGCCCAACGCTAAACCGGTACACAAGCCTGCCAGTCCTCCTAGACATCCTCACAAGGAAGGAGATCATGCTTTTGAATCCAGCATCGTGGGAGGACATAAACGATTCGTTTTACATTGAGCAGTACAGGATTAAGAAGAACCTGAAGGCAGTTCTGGCCCTCTGCTTCACGACACGAGCTGAGACTTTTCACCATTGGAAGATCTTCTCCGGAGGATCGAGTGGGGTCTGCATACGGTTTTACAGAACAACGTTCCTCCAGTGTGTGCGCGATGTTCAAGGAACCCATTCAAAATCTGTGAAATACAGGCTCGTCAAAGAACTGAAAGAGAATCCTCCGCCCCTCGAAGACTGGCCCTTTCTGAAGCGCAAACCATTTCGGGACGAGGGCGAGTTCAGGATTATCTACGAAAACAGCGAGACATGCGAAGAGACAAAGGCAATCCCATTTGATGTCAATTGCATTCACTGGATCTCCTTAAGCCCTTGGCTACCACGTTCTATTATGGAGACTGTCAAGAAGGTCATAAAAGCAATCGATGGCTGTGAAAAGGTTCCCGTCAACCGATCCACTCTGATCGAGAATTTAGGTTGGAGATCAGCAATCGAGAATACGCCGGCTTGTTCCTAGATAGTTGATTGGCGCTTCTCGTGTCTTGCGAACTCTCCCTTGTCAGCCCCCCTTCAACCACTCCCGCAGCGTGGCCAGGTCTTTTTTGAAGTGCGCGCGCATGGCGTCGTTCTCGCCCAGTTCGTATTCGTGATGCTGGCAAATGGAGCCGGTGTAGTTCGTGGCCTGCAAGCGTTTGAGGAAATCACGGTTCACCATGCCTTCCCCATTGGCTGCTCCTCTCCCTGGCCCTCTCCTCACTCGTGCCTCGCGAGGAGAGGGAATCGGCAGCCGTGGTGGGGCGCGTCGCTCCGCGCGCGCCGCCGCTGCGGAGAGGGTTGTGCGGAGTCCAGAAAACCAAATCGTCGCGAGACGCCACCACCCTCGCGCCTCATCCAGTCACACCCCGGCGCGCGCGGAGCGACGACGCCCTACCCGCGCACGCCCTTGCCGGCGCGTCAGGCTGGCGGGAAGAACCGGGGCAAATCCCTCATGCCGTGAAGAACGCGCAGGATCACGATCCGGTCGCCGCGCGGCTGATAGAAGACGAGGTAGTTTCCGAAGCCGTCAACCGCCCGGGAGCGGACGCCGACGAGTTTGCGAAAGCTGCGTTGCGAGCCGAGTTCGGGATGGGCCGCGATGTAGTCGAAGGTTTGTTCCGCCGCCGCCAGCAGCCGATCCGCCGCGTCCACATTGTCGCGGGCGATGTAGCGCCAGTGTTTGTTCAGATCGAGGCGGACGCGGGCCTTGACGACGTAGTTCATCACGCGACGGGGCCGCCAGCGTGTTCCTGATGAAGTTCGGTGCGAAGATCAGTCCAGAAAGTTTTGCTCGCGGGCAGGTCGGGGCTGTCGAGACCTTCCTGGATTTCCTGTTCCAACCAGTCCGCGCCGGCTTGCAGCATTTTTTCCTGCTCCTTCCAGCGGCGCAGGCTGTCGCGGATGACTTCGGCCACATCCACGTAATCGCCACTGGTGATTTTCTCGGCGACGAACTTGTCGAGGCTGGGAGACAAATCAATTTTCATGGTGCGAGGCTATTGCGGATGGCGGCGGTTGTCAAAAGGCGAGGGTATCGAGACCAGTCACGACTCGCCTCCGCGCGCGTCATTGACCAATGCGCTCAAGGGCTGGCCGGGCGGCTGGTCGCCCCAGACGGCTTTGGCCCGTGCGAGAAAATCCGGCTGTGGGCGCGAGGCGGGGACGAGCTTCGCCACGACTTGATCCTGCTGCGTGACCTCGACTTCTTCTCCGGCGGCAAGCCAGCCCGAAATCTTGGCCCACTGCTCCGGCACCTGCTGAACGCTGGCGGTTTTCATGCCGGGAAAGTGCCGGGCAATTCACTCTGCCGCAAGCCGCGAAATGAATGTTCACTGCGCTGCTGCCCGTCTCGCGAACTCTCCGTGGTCAGCCCCCTTTCAGCCATGCCCGCAGCGTGGCCAGGAACGCCGGAAATGAACGTCATCAACGCCCGAACTGAACTCGCCCCGCTGCCGGGGACGCCGTCCCGCCTCGCCGGGCACCGGTTCCAGCCGGCGGCAGGGCCATTCCCGCTCAAAACCGCGCTTTTCCGCGCTGGAGGGGCGTTTTTCCGCCTCGGAGGGGCCATCCCGGTCGCGGTGGGGTGTTCCACGGGCTTCGCCGGGAAGACCCCGGCGGTTTCTTGGGCCACCCCGCGCGAAAAGGTTTGGAACCCGGAGCCGGGAGGGAAGACCCCGCCGGTTTCGTGGAACACCCCGGCGCGCGGAGGGGCCACCCCGGCGGATTCCGGGAAGCCCCCGGACGTTTCCTGGGCCACCCCGCGGGAAATGGTCTGGAACCCACGCCGTTCCTGGGCCACCCCGCTGCGCGGAGGGAACACCCCGGAAGCCGCAGGGCACACCCCGGCGACTTCTTGGAACACCCCCGAACGCGGAGGGACCACCCCCGGAATAAGGAGCGCGACCGTCCCGGTCGCTCCAGCCGGCGTCGCCCCGGCTGGCTCCCCGCCCCCCGTGCCTGCACCAACCACGACGTTCTTTTCGCGAGGGGAAGTTTTCGGCGAGACGCCGAAAACCGCAGGCGAGACTCCGCGCGCTCCCCAACGAACTCCTGCATGACTTGGGACACCGGCACCTGGGACAGCGGCTTCTGGGATGCACCGCCCGCACCCGCCTCCGACTATTTCCTCTCCAAACCAAAAACAAAAACACAGATGAAACGACAAAACTATTATCCCAGCCGCATCGGCGATCA
>JANOQV010000120.1:0-3368 GCA_031414955.1 Pedosphaera sp.
CCGCGCCGGCCAGAGCGCGCCGCCGGAGGGAACGAGCCGCGCCCTGGGCGAAAACGGCGGGCGAAGAAGTTCCGCGCGGCTGGACGGAGCCGGCGCGGACGCGCCCCGGCGGAAGAGAGACGGAAAAGCAAAAGGCAAGAGGGGGAAGGACGGCGACCTCCGACCGTGTGCCGGGCGGGTTCAACCCCGGATGGAAAGGACGCTGCGCGCGAGAATACCCCACTTCCAATCAACCCTCCCCGCCGCGCTCCGGTCCTTTCCAATCCTTTGGTGATTAGGCGGCATTATTCGGGTTGCGCAACCACAAAGTCTCTTCCCGAAAATGGCACACCTGTCTCTGAAGATAGGTTCGCGAAATAGTACCGGCCGGGCGTTTGGTTCCATCCCTTCGTCAGTTGGCGAGCATCTTCTCTGCCGGCAGAAAATCCACTCGGAGTTTCTCTAGTACGTAACCACTCCCACTCCTGCACTCGGGCTCCCGTGGCGTAGGAGGTGACTGCTGCACGTAATCCAACCCCGTCAGGGAGAAGATGGGGATTGACGATGGCGATGGTGAAGGCTTCGTCAGTTGTAAACCAGAGGCTGCATCCCAACTGGGCCTTTCCTCCGACGATGCGGTATGGGAGTACCACGCAGTTCGTAAAATTAGTGTCGGTGAGAATGGGGACACCCCGCACACTGCGCTGTGGCGGAGGCGGCGTAGCTGTGGCTGTAGCTGTAGCTTGTGATGCTGTTGGCCGGTTCACGGTTTCCTGAGTCTTGCAACCGGTGACAAGCGCCAGCACGGTTAAAGAGACGACGAGTGAGAGGTTTGTGTTTTTTGGATTCATTTTTGTGATCGGATCTTTGGGACGCTGTGACTCGGTGCCGCCTAACAGGTATTCGACCGCAATCTGCGGTTAAGCACGTCCGGGAAATGCTCGGGGATTGGTGCGGTCATGGCGGCACTTTAGGCAGGATATGCTGGCTGTCGAGCCTGTTTTTGGCCAGGGTGGGCATGGCCGAGAGACGAAATATTGATCGGGCAATTACCGCAGGCGCGCGCCGTCCCAGGGAGCGGCTCATTCCCAATCCCAAACTCCGCTTTCTCGACCAGTGCCGGGAGGTGTTGCGCACGGAGGAAGCGTATGTGGATTGGATCCGGCGCTTCATTGTGTGGGCAAAAGACCACCCTCCGGCGGACGGGCAACCTCACCTCACCCCGGCCCTCTCCCCTCCTTCCGAAGGAGCGGAGAGGGAGAAGAAATGGCGGCATCCGAAGGAAATCATGGAAGTTCCCGGAGGTCGGGCGCGGCTGCGGATGGCCAGTCCGCGCTCCGGGAAGGCCGCGCTGATTGGGGCCACACGCCCCCAAGATGCGCCCTCGTCACGTTCCTGCTCCAATCCTACTTTGCCAAAAGTCCACGGCCGGCTCTAACCTTGGCTTCGTTTCGATGAAGAAGATCAGCAACATCGCCGCTTACAAGTTCACCGCCCTGCCGGACCTCCGTGCCTTGCGCGCGCGGCTGCAGGCACTCTGCCGAAGCTGGGGGTTGAAAGGCACGATTCTGCTCAGCGCCGAGGGCATCAACCTCTTCGTCGCCGGCTCGCGGGAGCGGATTGATTTATTGCTGGCGGAATTGCGGCCTCTGCCGGGCCTGGCGGACCTGCCCGTGAAATTCAGCGAGACCGATCATCAGCCATTCAGGAAAATGCTGGTGCGGATCAAAAAGGAGATCATCGCGTTCGATGTCGAGGGCATCAACCCGGCGCAGCGCACGTCGCCCAAACTCGCCGCCCGGGAACTCAAGCAGTGGCTCGACGAAGGCCGGCCGGTGACGCTGCTCGACACGCGCAATGACTACGAGGTGAAGCTCGGCACTTTCAATAATGCGCGTCCCATCGGCATCGATCATTTTCGCGACTTCCCGGCGGCCGTCCGCCAACTGCCGCCCGAGTTGAAGGAGCAGACCATCGTCATGTTCTGCACCGGCGGGATTCGTTGCGAGAAGGCTGGGCCGTTCATGGAGCGCGAAGGCTTCAAGAACATTTTCCAGCTCGATGGCGGCATCCTGAAGTATTTCGAGGAAGCCGGCGGCGCACACTACGACGGCGAATGTTTCGTCTTCGATCAGCGCGTGGGCCTCGACCCGAGTTTGCAGGAGACGGAATCCGCGCAATGCTTCCGCTGCCAGACGCCATTGACTGCGCTGGATCAGGCGGACCGTCGCTATGTGCCGGGGCAGTCCTGCGCGTATTGTTTCCAAACTCCCGCCGAGCAGACTGCGGCCAGTATCGCGGGCCGGCACGAAGCGATCCGCCGCGCGTTCACGCCACTGCCGGGCCGCCAGCCGCGCGACAATTACAAATCCATCAACGTCCCGGAGGAGTGCGACGGTCGGACGCTGGTGGAGGCGCTGTGTCGTGTGGTCAAGAATGTGGCGAGCGTGGAATGGGAGGCGAAGTGCGCGCGCGGTCTGATCGTGAATCTGGACCATGAGCCGGTCGCCGCCACGCGCATCGTCCGCGCGGGCGAACGCTACCGGCACATCTTTCCCAACGTGACCGAGCCGGACGTGAACGGCCGCGTGGAAATCCTGCACGAGGACGAGGCGTTGATCGTGTTGAACAAGCCCGCGCCCCTGCCGATGCACGCGGGCGGGAGGTTTTATCGGAACACGCTCACGCACCTGCTGCACACGGTTTATCATCCGCAACGGCCGCATCCCGCGCACCGGCTCGACGCCAACACGACGGGCGTGGTGCTGGTGACACGGACGCAACATTTTGCCGGACGGCTGCAACCGCAATTCGAGCGCGGGCAGGTGGAGAAGACCTATCTGGTCCGCGTGCAAGGGCAGCCGTCGGAAGATTGCTTCCGTTGCGACGCACCGATCAGCGCCGCATCCGGCGAGCTGGGTTCGCGCACCGTGGATGTGGAAGGTGGACAGTCCGCCCGCACGGAATTTCGTGTGCGGCAGCGCCACGGCGACGGCACGACTCTGCTGGAAGCGCGTCCGTTGACCGGGCGGACCAACCAGATTCGCGTTCACCTCTGGCATCTGGGTTTTCCGGTCTGCGGCGAGGCCGTCTATTTGCCCGGCCAGCAACTCGGCGACACGCAGACCTTGGGCCTGGACGATCGGCCGTTGTGCCTGCACGCGTGGCGGATCAAGTTTGTGCATCCGTTGAGCCAAGAGCCGGTGGAGTTCATCGCACCACCACCGTCGTGGGCGGAGATTTGAATTCGAATTCCGAGGCAGAAAAGGCGGGTCGGCCGCGAGCGGGCCGCATCCCTCACCGGCGCGCGGGTTTTCAACCCGCAGCAGGTCGCTCAGGCCGAGGATCGAAACAGTTCCTGCGACTTCCGCCCCGGCCACGCCCTGCGG
>JANOQV010000121.1:0-8144 GCA_031414955.1 Pedosphaera sp.
GTAGTAGATGAATCCCCGGGCGCGCTTGGCGATCAGTTCCATCCGCTCCTCCGGCGTGGTGGGCGCGATGAGGTAGATGTTGCACAAGCCGGCGGCGGCCATGATCGCTTCGTAGTTCTCCGATTCCTCGGGCGGCAGATCGAGCACCAGCAGTCCATCCACGCCGGCGCGGGCCGCGTTCTCGATGAACTGCTTCAGGCCCACCTTGTGAATCAGATTGAAGTAGATGTAGAGGACAATGGGCACCTGCGAGTGCTGGCGCACGGCCCCCACCGTTTCCAAAACTTTCGCCGGCGTGGTGCCGGACTCCAAACCGCGCTGGGCTGCGAGCTGGTTCACGAGACCATCGGCGAGGGGATCGCTGAAGGGCACGCCCAGCTCTACCACATCGACCCCGGCCTGATCAAAGGCGAGCACGAGCTGGCGCGTGACTTCGAGGGTCGGATCACCGGCCCCGATGTAAACGACGAAGCCTTTTTGATTGGCGGTGCGCAACTGGGCGAACCGTGCGTCGATGCGATTCATTGAGGACGAAGACTGCCAGAACAAATCTCAAATCCCAAAATCCAAAATCGAAGAAAACTAAGGAAGGAGTATCGCGGTGAGGCTGGATCAACTCGGGGCCAGGAGCTGAACACTTGGATAACGAGTCCGGGAGCGGACCTCGTCTCTCGTCCTCAGCGTCCACCCCTTCATTTCGGCCTGGGCACCGAGGTTGTAATCCGGCAGGGGCGAAGTCCTGGTGGCGCCGTCCCGGCGGCATGAGGCGAAGGCAATCGCTTCCAGTGCGCCTGTGATCCTGAGCGGGCGGATTTTTCCCTGGCTGGTCGTGGGGAGGCAGGAGTGAACGCGGTGCCTCGGCGTGACGATATTTTCGATCCTCTCTCGTTCCCCCGACATCAGATTTTCAGGAAAATCTTGCGCCGATACATCCAGAACAGCAGCAGCCAGAACAGGAACAGCACGAGCGCGCCGTGCAGGAACGGGCCGGAGGCACCGAACAAATTGAAGAAGCGCGGACCGAGATGGATATCGAGGGTGCTCTTGAGGAAATGCTCGAAAAGGTGGGCGATGCCGTAGGCCGCAATGGAGTTCATGCCGATGACGGTGAGCGGGAAGAACCAGCCGTGGAGTTTCTTCATTTCAATCAGCGTGTAGAACGCGGCCAGAATCAGGAAACACCAACCGCCGCTGTAGAGTGTCCAGCTCGGCGTCCAGATGCGCTTTACGATCGGACACACTCCGGCCAAATGCAGGGCCAGGCCCAGGGCGATTCCGGCCAATCCGGCAAGGGTGAACCGGACCAGTCGGTCGCGATGGGAGAGGCTGGCTTGCAGCCATCCGCCCGCGATGAGGCCGAGGATCATCGTGCCGAGCGTGGGAATGAAACTGAGCGTGGTGTAGCCGCCGCCGTTGTGGGTGAACGGCTGCTCGCGCGGGAACAGGTTCAGGAACCACTGGTCGAAGGCCCACGCGGCGTTGCTGTTCTTGTCCCAGTGCGCGGCGAAGCCGGACAGATGCGGCCAATCCGCCGGCACGCCCACGGCCGGCCAGTCGAACTTCGCGCCCGGCAGCGGATAGAGCGCGAACGCCGCCCAGTAGCCAATGAGCAGCAGCGCGAGCGCGGCCCATTGCTTGCGGATGGAACACAGCCCGACCAGGAAGAGGAAAGTGTAGCCGAGGCCGATTTGGGACAACGTGTCCTCGAAAGTAAAATAGGTCAGCTTGCGATCGATGGAGCGAAGAAAAATTCCCAGCGCGACCAGCAGGACGGATCGCCAAAGCGTGTGACCGAACATTTTGCTCAGGGACTGCCCCTTGGCCAGGCGCGAGGCGATGGAGAAGGGCAGGGCGACGCCGACGAGAAAGGAGAAGGAAGGCTGAATCAGGTCGTGCAGCACGCAGCCGACCCACTCGACGTGCGACTGTTGCCAGTGCAGGAATTTCCAAAACGCGCTGGCGGGCATCGCCTTCACCATCGCGCCGAGGGCCAGCACTTCGGCCATCATTAGGAACATGACCAAACCTCGATAGGCATCGATGGAGGGCAGTCGGTGGAGCGGCTTCGCGGCGGATTCCGCGCGCGTGGCGAGGGGATCAGTGGTGCTGGTCATACTATTTCCAGTTCACGAGGTGTTTCTCGAAATCCGCGACGAGGAATCGACCACCGCGCTGCACCACCTGGTGCCCCTCGGCTTGCAGTCGCCGTTGCAAGGCGGGGATGCCACCGGGATACTTCGGGTTCACTTCGCCACCGGACTTCAGCGTCCGCCAATACGGGGTGGAGCGCTTGGCCCCCTCGTTCGCCGCCTCTTCCGCCGCCTGCGCGGCAATCCAGGAAAAAATCCCAGTGGTGATCGGGCAGGCGATATTAACCCCGTGCTTCCTGGCCAATGCGGCCCGCAGTTCCTTGATCGTGACCACTTGGCCTTTCGGGACTCGGCGCATGAGTGCATCGACTTCCATCGGCGCGGGGATGACCATGGTGCCCGTGCCCCAGCGGGCGGTCATTTTGCCCTCGATGCGCCCGGTCTTCGGCAGCCCCTTGCTGTCGGCCAGTTTCTCGCGCCAGCTTTTATGCTTCTTGGTCATGGAACGAACCGAGCTTGGTCAAAGCCGCCCTTGGGTTCGAGGGAAAAGAGCAAGGCGATCTCATGTCCACACTGCGGGCCGGCCTGTCGGAGGAAGATTTGGCGCGCTTTGTTCGTGCAGAGCAGAATTGGCATTCGCACGCGGTGTCCTTCACTATCGGCGTTATGAATCTGGCGGGCGTGCAATTCGACATCGTGTGGGAAAACCAGGCCGCGAACTTCGCCAAGGTGCGAGCCTTGCTGCAAAGCGGTTCTGTGCCGGCCGGCGCGCTGGTTCTGCTGCCGGAAATGTTTGCCTGCGGATTCAGCATGAATGTGGCGGCGGTCGCCGAAGAACCGGGCGGGGTTACGGAACAGTTTCTGGCCCGCACGTCCGGGGAGTTTGGCGTGTTCCTGCTTGGTGGTGTGGTCACGCGCGGCGCGGGCGGGCGCGGCCGCAATGAATGTCTGGCCTTCTCGCCCGAGGGCCGGCTGCTGGCGCGATACTGCAAGATGCAGCCTTTCACGCTTGGCGGTGAGGCGGCGTGCTACGAGGCCGGCCCCGCGCCGGTGGTCTTCAGTTGCGGTCCAATCTCCGTGGCTCCGTTCATTTGCTATGACCTCCGGTTTCCGGAACTGGCGCGGGCCGCCGCGACGCATCGTCCGCACCTGATCACTTACATCGCCAACTGGCCGGACACGCGACTGCATCACTGGCCGCGCCTGTTGCAGGCGCGGGCGATTGAGAATCAGTGCTATGTGGCGGGCGTGAACCGCATCGGTAACGATCCGCGCTTCAAGCATTCCGGCCGGACGATGATTGTCGATCCGCACGGCGAAATTTTGGCCGATGCAGGAACCAACGAAGGAATCATCCAGGCAAAAATGAATCTTGAATGGCTCACGGAATATCGTCGTGATTTTCCGGCTCTGGAGGACATGCGGAAGGTCTGATTTACGAAGGGCGACCGGCCCGGGATGAATCCGTAAACTCGGCCGCGCGCTGAAAACTCCCGCCCCGCCGATCTGGCCCGCCACCACCCCATTGGCCTGGCGAGCAATTCTTGGTCGTGCTTCCAGAGTGGTGGTTGAACTCCGAACTGGTCTGAAAATCCAGAATCCGGTGGCACCAGACCCGGACGGAGTGCGCCCGTCCCGGGCGCAGCGACGCACGCACTGCGGCCGGCGTGGATTTTTCCAGCGCCTTCCACTTTTTCAAGTTTCTGCGTCCGAGACGGGCGCACTCCCTCCGCCTGATTTTCAGACAGGCTCTGAGCCGGAACCATTCCTTTGAAATACATCTGGGTCTCGCGAAGGATGCGAAGGCCGTGAAGGAATCGAGCCAGACGTGGCCTGCACCTGGTCCACCGAACCGTGAGCCGGCCTGCGGTGCAAAATATCGCCCCTCTTTCGCGTCCTTCGCATCCTTCGCGAGACCCAGGGTCTTGGCCACTGCATCGTTCCGGCTCAGAACTCAGAACTGAGGGACTGAGGTCGGGCGGTTGAAGCTAAACCACGGATCCTTCACGCCCCGATCCTCCCATGAAATGCGCGCCGAACTTCGAGCGCAGTATCGGCGAGAAAACGGGAGATCGCCGGGAGCGATGCAACTGCGTGCGCTCGAAGGATTCCGAAGTTGCACCGCAGTCGTAAGACCGACTTTTGCCACCCCGGCTGGCCTGATCTTTCGCATTGATCAGCAGGGGACGGTTGCTACTTTGACGCCCGCAATTTTCCAAAGGACAAACATGAGCAAACAAACCAAGTCGGCCGCTCCGGCGGCGAACAATTTCCCCAAACTGCACAACGCCATGTGGCCCGGCCTCGTTGGCAAAGGCTCGCCTGGCGCGGAGCCGTGCCTCGATCTCGACACCATGCTCGACCTGACGGCCAAGGCCGAGGTCAAGGGGGTGAAGTTTGATGGCGTGGACATTTTCCTTTTCGAACCGCATGTGAGCATTGACTCCAGCGATGATGACTTGAAGCGCCTGGCCGACAAGATTCGAAAGAAGAATCTCGTCATCGGTTCCGTCGTGGCTCCGATCTGGCCGCCCACCGGCGGCGGTTCGGCGATGGGCAGCGCGGAGGAGCGTGCGAAGTTCGTGGAGCAAGTGCGCAAAGGCTGCCGTATCGCCAAAAAGCTCCGCCAACTGGGAGTGCGCCCTGGCGGCGTGGTGCGCATTGATTCCGCGAGCGGTGTCAGCGACTGGGAGAAGGACCCCAAGGGCAACACCAAGAAGATTGCCCAGACCTTCCGCGAAGCCGGGCAAGTGGCCAAGGACCATGGCGAGCGCCTCGCTGCGGAAGGCGAAATCTGCTGGGGTGGCATGCACAGTTGGAAATCGATGCTCGATCTGCTCGAAGCCGTTGGCCAGCCCAAGCTGGTTGGCTTCCAGGCTGACATGGCGCACACGCTGCTTTACCTGCTCGGCTACAACGAACCGAAGCACCGCCTCGTGCCGACCAAGTTCAACTGGGAGCCGGGCGTCTTCCACGAGGCGATGCAGAAGATGACCAAGGCCTTGCGTCCTTGGACCGTTGACTTCCATGTCGCACAGAACGACGCCACCGTCCACGGCTCCGGAACCCACGACAAGACGGGCCGCCATTGCCGCGTGAACGATCCCAACGGCAAGCTCAACATCCCGCGCGACTCCGGCTACTGGATGCGGGACGACTCCGGCAAGGTGACCAAAGCGTTCAAACACATCTGCTGGGATGGCTGCATGTTCCCCAATGCCGTCATGACCCAGCAGGAGACTTGGAATAACATTCTCGCGAGCATGATCCAGGTGCGCGAGAACCACGGCTGGAGGGCTTGATTCGTCCTCCCGGTTTTGCTTCCGGCCAACCTGCCAGCTTGCGGGCGGCGCGTTTGGTTGGGCCGCGTACTCGTGGATTTCGGTCATGGCGGCCAGGCCACGGGTCGGTCATCAAAATCCTCGATTCCCAAACGAAGTTCGGGCGTGCCTGAGGAGGGTTCACGTCTTGGTCGGGGGCGGCGGCCCATCAGTTTGCGCTGAAGTTTGGCGAACGGGTTATCTCCCGGTCTTGGGCGACGGAGAAACATTAAGGCATGAAACCGACCCAAACACAAAGTTCCGGATACCTCCCTCCTCCCCATGAATCTGCTCTCGCCATCCCTCTCCGGGACGAGGAGCGGGGGCGGCTTGTCGGCAGGTTTGCCCTGCCTGGGAAACGGGCGTCAATACTCCGTCACACAGGACTTTTACCGCAGTTGCTGCCAGAGGAAGGTATAGGCCAGCGACGACATGTGGGCGGCCTGGGCGTTGTTGGCCGAGCCGCCGTGGCCGCCTTCGATGTTCTCGTAGTAAAGCACGTCGTGGCCCTGCTCCTTCATGCGCGCGACCATCTTGCGGGCGTGGCCGGGATGCACCCGGTCGTCGCGGGTGGAGGTGGTGAAAAAGACACGGGGATATTTCACGCCGGGCTGCACGTTTTGGTAGGGCGAGTATTTGCGGATGTAAGCCCATTGCTCCGGTTTGTCCGGGTCGCCGTATTCGTCCATCCAACTCGCGCCGGCCAGCAGCTTGTTGAAGCGTCGCATGTCGAGCAGCGGCACCTGACAGACGACCGCACCGAATAAATCCGGTCGCTGGGTCAGCATCACGCCCATGAGCAGGCCGCCGTTCGAGCCGCCTTGAATGCCGAGGTGCTTGGGTGAAGTCACCTTCCGCGCAATGAGGTGTTCGGCGATCGCGATAAAATCGTCGTAGGCGCGCTGGCGGTTTTCCTTGCGCGCGGCATTGTGCCAGCGCGGGCCGAATTCGCCGCCGCCCCGGATGTTGGCCAGGACATACACGCCGCCTTTCTCCAGCCAGGCCGTGCCGGAGCCGGGGCTGTAATTGGGCTGCATCGAGATTTCAAAACCGCCGTAGCCGTAGAGCAAGGTGGGGTTCGAGCCGTCGAGCTTCACGCCCTGCCGGCTGACCTGGAAATACGGTACGCGCGTGCCGTCCTTCGATTGCGCTTCGAACTGCTGAATCTCCAGCCCCTCTGTTTTGAAGAACGCGGGCAGGCTCTTGATCTGTGCCCGCGCGGCGCTCCCCGCCGTGCCGAGGTAAAGGCTCGAAGGCGTGAGAAAATCGGTGACGGTCATGAAGTAGTCATCCGATTCCTCGTCGTCGATGCCGCTGACGCCGACGTTGCCGAAGGCGGGCGCGTCCAGCGTGGTGCGCGTCCATTGGCCGTCCGCAAAACGGAGCAGGGCCGGGCGGCTGCGCACGTTGTCCAGTTCGTTGAGGATGAGGTAATTCTTCGTCGCGCCAATGCTGGCCAGCGACTTGCGCGCGGTCGGCTCGAACAAGACGGTGACTTCGCGCTTCCCGGCCAGCCAGGCGTCGAAGTTGGCGGCGAGCAGCGAACCGCCTTTGTAGGTTTTGCCGTTGAGCGTCCAGTCCAGCTTGGGTTGCAGCAGCAACCATTCGCCGTAGGTCTCGACCTCGGCGTCGGCGGGCTTCTCGATGCGCACGAACTGATCGCCGCGCCGCACCAGCGTCTCGGTGGTGAAGAAGGTCGGCGCGCGCTGGGCGAATTCATAAACGCGCCCGTGATCGCGCGAGACGGCCACGCCCGCGCTCACGTCGTCCTCCTGGCCTTCGAAGACCACGCGGGCTTCGCCGAGAGGCGTGCCGCGTTTCCATTCCTTCGCGATGCGCGGATAGCCGGACTTGGTCAGGGAACCGGGGCCGTAATCCGTGGCCACGTAGAGCGTGTCGCGGTTGCGCCAGTCCACGCGGCTCTTGGCCTCGGGCAGGGTGAAGCCGCCCACGACGAATTCCTTTTTCACCAGATCAAACTCCCGATAAACGGAGGCGTCAGCGCCGCCGCGCGACAGGCCGACGAGGCAACGGTCGTAATCCGGCTCCAGCACGTTGTAGCCTTTCCAGACCCAGTTCTCCTTTTCGGCGGTGGCAAGCTGGTCGAGGTCGAGCACGGTTTCCCAGGCGGGTTGCGGCTTCTTGTATTCTTCGAGCGAGGTGCGGCGCAGGAGGCCACGCACGTTCTTCTGGTCGCGCCAGAAGTTGTAATAGTGCTGCCCATGCTTCGCCACGAACGGGATGCGTTCCTTCGAGTCGAGAATGGCCAGCAGTCGTGCGCGCAGCGGCTCGAAGTCCGGCGCGGACTGCAACGCGTTGGTCGAAATCGCGTTTTGCGCGCGCACCCAGGCCAGCGCCTTTTCATCGGTGACGGCTTCGAGCCAGAGGTGCGGGTCGCCGTTGGCGGATGCGCTTATGGAGGCGGTGTTCAAGGGATGGAGTGACGTTTTGGAGATCGTTTTCCTGCAACCGCAGGCGAGTGCCAGCAGCGCGAGCGTCGCGACCAGCGGTGCGGAAATGACTCTTAAGTTCATAGTTGAGGGCAGACGTTGCCGGTGCTTCCGCCCGTCTCGCAAGGATGTTTTCAGATTCGGACGACTGGAGGACTCAGCCGAAAAGTGCCGCCGAAGAATCGAGAGGCGCGGGTGGGGCGTCGCTGTCCTCAGCGCGCTGAGCCACGTTACGATCAGGCACGCTTGGATTAGCTCACGCCTCACCCCGGCGCGCTGAGGAC
>JANOQV010000122.1:0-13043 GCA_031414955.1 Pedosphaera sp.
GTTTCACCATGGACCCGGAGTATTCGCGCTGCGTGTCGCGCGTCTTCGTGGACCTCTACAAGAAGGGCCACATCTATCGCGGCAAGCGCATGGTGAACTGGTGCCCGGCCTCGCTCACCGCGCTCTCCGACGAGGAAGTGATCATGAAGGAGCAGAAGGGCTTCATGTATCACTTCAAGGTGGAAGTGGCGGAATCTCCAACTCGTAGCAGCCGAGGTAACGAGGCTCCAACTTCTTTGGATAAACCTGCTCATGGAGGTGATCAGAGCCTCCTCACGTCGGCTGCTACGAAGAATGAGAAGACTGTCTTCGGCCCGGTCACGGACGCGGAAGGCCGCATCTGGCTCACCATTGCCACGACGCGCCCTGAGACAATTCCCGGCGACACGGCGGTGGCGGTGAATCCGAAAGACCCGCGCTACGCCCATCTCATCGGCAAACACATCGTGCGGCCGCTGCCGGCGGAATTGCCGCGCGAGCAGAAGCTCATCCCCATCGTGGGCGACGAGCATGTGGATTTCGAATTCGGCACTGGCGTGCTGAAGGTCACGCCCGCGCACGACAAGGCGGACTTTGAAATCGGCCAGCGCCATAAACTGCCCGTGGTGGAAGTGATTGAAGCCGACGGCAAGATGAACGCGCTCGCCGGGCAGGACTTGAACGGACTGGACCGCTTTGCCGCGCGCAAGATCGCGGTGGAGAAGCTCAAGGAGCTTGGCTCACTGGAGAAGGAGGAGCCTTACACGAACAACGTCGGCTACAGCGAGCGCGCGGACGTGCCCATCGAGCCGCGGTTGAGTGAGCAGTGGTTCCTGAAGTATCCGAGCGTGGAGAAGTCGCAGCAGTGTGTGACTCAGGAGGAAAAAGAAAGTGCGCCCGGCGGTAAGTCTCTGGAAGCGCCTCTCCGTGGGAAGAAGTTGGCTCACCAGCCTGCACCGAGCGCACTCACTGCGGACGACGTCTCAGCGCGGGTGGCTCACCGTCATGTCGCGGCGGATATGCTTATCCCGACAGCGCCGTCGGGACATCCTTTAGCATCAGCGACTGCGAGCGGCAACGATGAGTTGCAGAAGATGAATTTTTATCCGCCGCGCTGGGCGAAGGTGTACGACCACTGGATGACCGGCATTCAAGACTGGTGCATCAGCCGCCAGCTTTGGTGGGGGCATCGGATTCCGGTGTGGACGCGGCGCGTCAAGGTGACAAATGAAAACTTCGCTGCCGAGTCACTGAACTTACTCCTTCCAGTAGCGAAGATTCCAACCCAGGAGAACTCACGGCCTGTCGTGCGCATGTTCCGCGCGGTTGACGGACTCGAAGTCCCTATTGTCTGTGAGGAGAGAACTCTGCTGTTTCCCGAATCAGGAGGTGAGTTCGACGTTTTCATCGCCACAGATGATGAGGAACGCGGAAAAGTTTTGGAGAAATTTGGCTTCACCCAAGACCCCGACGTTCTCGACACCTGGTTCAGTTCGTGGCTTTGGCCGTTCGCCACGATGGGCTGGCCGGAGAACACGGAGGCGTTGAAGAAGTTTTATCCCACCACCGACCTCGTCACCGGGCCGGACATCATCTTCTTCTGGGTCGCGCGCATGATCATGGCGGGCTACGAGTGGATGGGCGAGATGCCGTTTCGCAACGTCTATTTCACCGGCATCATCCGCGACAAGCAGGGCCGCAAGATGTCGAAGTCGCTCGGCAATTCGCCCGACCCGCTCGACCTCATCAACACCTACGGTGCCGATGCGCTCCGCTTCGGCATCATGCGCAGCGCGCCCGCCGGACAGGATCTGCTGTTCGACGAACAGTCCGTGGAGTTGGGCCGCAACTTCTGCAACAAACTCTGGAACGCCTGCCGCTTCCGGCAGATGCAGGGCGGCGCGGCGGAAGAGGAAATTCAAACGTCGTATCTCACCAGCGACGACAAATGGATTCTGCTCAAGCTCGACGCGGCCATCCGCGAAGTGACCATTGCGTTGAACACCTACAAGTTCAACGAGGCGGCCAACGCGCTCTACCGTTTCTTCTGGAGCGAATGTTGCGACTGGTACGTGGAAGCAACCAAGGCCGTGCTGCAGGCGCCGGACGATCCAGCCAACCCACGCATCGCCGCGCGCAAGCAGAACACGCTGGCCGTCATGGATTTCGTGCTCTCGCACACGCTTCGTCTGTTTCATCCGTTCCTGCCGTTCATCACCGAGGAGTTGTGGCAGGGCATGGGCTTCAACGGTGATCTCCCGGCTGGGCAGGGCGGCGACACGATCATGTTCGCCCGCTGGCCGATGCCCTTCGATCAGGAGATGAAGGACTTCTATGCGCTCGACGACTGCTACCTCGAACGCGTGGACAACAAATACGAACTCGTGCGCCAGGGCCGCAATCTGCGCAGCGAAGGACGCATCGCCCCGAACATCAAACTGCGTTTCGTGCTGAAGCCGGTGAACGATCTCCCGCCACACGACCTCGCGGTGATCAAGATTCTGCTGAACGCCGAGCAGTTCGAAACCAACGTTGAGTTCACGCCGCCGAAGGGCGCGCTGCGCGCTGCGACGGCATTGGGTGAATTGTTCCTGCCACTAGAAGGCCTGATCGATTTCGCCGCCGAACGCCTGCGACTAGAAAAGGAACTGGCGAAGATCGCCGCCGAGATCGACACGGTGACGCAGAAGCTCGCCAACCCGAACTTCACCCAGAAGGTTCCGCCCAAGGTGCTCGCCGATCACCAGCAGCGCCTCGTGGACTGGCAGGCCAAGGCCGCGCAGGTGCGGACGGCGCTGGATGGTTTGGGGGCGGCTTAAGTCCAGTGCGCCTGACTGTCGCTGGCCTGGTAGGGCGTCGCTGTCCTCAGCGCGTCGGGGTGATGTGCGCGCAAGTTTTCAGACTCTATTCCGACTTGGAAGACGGCGCGGTGGGGACACCGCGCCCTACCGCGCCACTGCCCGCCGCCATCAACTTGCTATGCTGCGAATAGCGCCCGGCTAAGCAACGTCAACCTCCGCCTGATGAACAACCCATCGTTCAGAAAACTTTGTCCGCTGCTGACCCTGGCTGCCGCCGCGTGCCTCGCCGCGGAGGCACCGAAAGGCGTCAAGGCACCCTCTGGCTGGAGCGTGACGCTGTTCGCCGCGCCGACCAATGTGAGCTATCCGACCTGCCTCAGCACTTCACCGAATGGCGATGTGTTTGTCGGCATCGACGAGAATGGTTCCATCGACGCCAAGCCGAATCGCGGTCGCGTCGTGCGCTGCACGGACACCGATGGCGACGGACAGGCGGACAAGTTCATCACCTTCGCCACCATGGATTCGCCGCGCGGCATCTGGTTCGACCACAACGTGCTCTATGTCCAGCACCCGCCTTTCGTTTCGGCGTTCATTGACGAGAATGGCGACGGCGTTTCGGATCGCAGCGAAGTGCTCGTGCAAGGGCTGGGCTTCGATCTCAAGTTTCGCGGCGCGGACCACACCATCAACGGCATGAGGATGGGCATCGACGGTTTCCTCTACATCGCGTGCGGCGATTACGGCGGGACCAACGCGGTGGGCAAGGACGGCACGCGCATCCAGCTTCACGGCGGCGGCGTGGTGCGCGTGCGCCCGGACGGCAGCGGGTTGGAACTCGTCTCCCAGGGTCAGCGCAACATTTACGACGTGGCGGTGTCGCCCGAACTGGATCTCTTCACCCGCGACAACACGAACGACGGCGACGGCTGGGATGTGCGCCTCTCCCACGTCGTCATGGGCGGCAACTACGGCTACCCGCGGCTCTTCAAAAAGTTCGGCGACGAAATCATCCAGCCGCTCGCCGATTATGGCGGCGGTTCTCCGTGCGGGGCGTTGTTCCTCGATGAGCCAGGCTTTCCCGCCGGCTTCGGGCGCGGACTCTACACCGTGGAATGGGGGCGCGGCGGCATCATGCGCCATCCGCTCACGGCCAGCGGCGCGGGCTTCAAGGCGGGCCAGGAGAAATTCATCGAGCTGAACCGCCCGACCGATTTCGACGTGGATGGCAGCGGGCGGCTCTACATCTCGAGTTGGCAGGGCGCGACCTTCACCTACAACGGACCGAACGCAGGCTACCTCGTGCAAGTCACGCCGCCGGATTGGAAGCTGAAGGCGTTTCCTGATTTGAAGAAGGCTTCCAACACCGAACTGGTGAAACACATCGCCTCGCCGAGCGCCTTCGCCCGGCTTTACGCGCAGCGGGAAATCCTGCGCCGGGGTGAGAACGCCGAACTGGCAAGCGGGCTGGAGAAAATCGCGCTGGCGGAGGCGCCAGTTCCGCAGCGTGTCGCGGCGATCTTCACCTTGAAACAATTGCTGGGTGAGAAGTCGCATCCCGCGCTGGTGCGCCTGGCGCGGGTGGACGCGGTGCGCGAGTTCGCCTTGCGGGCGCTGGCGGATGATGTGCGCCTGGCCAAGGCCGTTTCGGCGGAGACCTTCGTGGCCGCGCTGTCAGACACGAATGCCCGCGTGCGCTTGCAGGCGGCCACCGCGCTCGCGCGGTTGGGCAAGTCCGAAGCCGGCCCCGCGCTGCTCCCGCTCGTGGCGGACAGCGATGTGGTGGTCGCGCATGTGGCGGTTCATGCGCTGGCGCAGATGCGCGCGGTCAACGCTTGCCTCGACGCGTTCGAGTCTCCCGGCTCGGCAAAGTATGTGGCCGGTGCCGGGCGCGCCTTGCAGTGGATGCACGAGTCTCGTGTCGTGGATGGGCTGCTGGCGCGACTCAGCAAAACCACCGACGCCCATGCGCGCCAGATCATCATCAAGACCCTGGCCCGCCTGGCCAATCGCGAGGACGACTGGAACGGCAAGTGGTGGGGCACGCGGCCTGACACCACTGGACCGTATTTCAAACCGGTGAAATGGAGTGAGAGTGGGCGAATCGAGAACGCGCTGCGAACGGAACTAAGCAAGGCCGATGTCGTCACGCTGCCGGCCCTGGCTACGACGCTGCAAATCAATCGCGTGGATCTGCCTGAATTGATTCCTGCCGTGATCAAGCTGGCGGACAGTGATTCCCAGTTCCGACCGGTGGCCGTGGAGATGTTCAGCACCGGGACCGCGCTGCCGGACCAGGCGGTTCCGCTGCTGCGTCGCATTGCTATCACGCCCGTCGAAGACACGGCCTTGCGCGTGAAGTCCATTCGCGCCCTGGCGAAGTCCGGCCAATCCGCCGCGCTCGATGCTGCCGTGGCCGCGCTCTCGTTGCCGGGCAAGCCGCCAGCCCCGATCAGCAGCGCCTGGGAAGAGTTCGCGCGGGATCCGAAGGTCGGACGCAATGTCGATTACTTCGCCCGGTTGGTGGTTGGTGATTCCAGCGAGCAGCGCGTGCTGGCTTACGCGGTGTTGGCGAACCGGGCCTCGGGCAAGGTTTCTGAACGCAACGGCCGGGCCGCCGCCGTGCAGGCGGTGGAGAAGGGCTGGACGACTGCCGACAGCACGGTGGCTCTGTTGCAGGCCATCAACCGGCTCAAGCTCGACGGCTACAACAACCAAGTGCGCGGATTGATGAACAACTCGCGGCCTGAAGTGGCCGCCGCCGCGCGGCTCGCGGCCAAGACGTTGCGCATCGATCAGCAGCCCGCCGCCGGTGCGCTGATGATCGAGAAGCTGAAGTACGAGGAGGTTCTGGCCGTGACCGCCAAGGCGAAGGGCGATGTGAGGGCAGGCGAGGAATTGTTCACGCGCCTGGGCTGCGTGGCCTGCCACACCACGAGTTCAACCGAGGCTCCGAAGGGGCCGTTTCTTGGCGGCATCGGCACGCGCTACAGCCGGGCCGAATTGTGCGAATCCATTCTGAAGCCGAACGCCAAGATCGCGCAGGGCTTCGAGACGCAGTGGTTCAAGACCAAGGACGATGAAGAGATCGAAGGCTTCGTGACGCGCGAGGGCGGCGATGATCTCGATGTGCGCAACGTGGCCGGCATCACCGCCACTCTGGCGAAGAAAGACATCGTCGAGCGGGCCATGCGCGAGAAGTCGGTCATGCCCGAAAACCTCGCGGACAAGGTCACGCCCGGCGAACTCGCCTCGCTGCTGGCGTTTCTCGAAGGTTTGAAAGCGAAGTGATTCGCAAACGGAAAGAGCGGCGCTAAAGCGACCGCACTCCAAACGCTTTGCGACGGAGAGGGTGCCGGATGCTGCGCGCCAGCGTTTGGAGTGCGGTCGCTTTAGCGCCGCTTTCGCCACCTGGCCACGTAACCATTTCTCTCTTCCCAACGTATAACTACTCCGTGACCGCAGGAGTGGCGTCATGGACAGGGTTTGCGGATGGGGGCGAAGTCGTTAAGCAGGGCGTGGTCATGGACCAAAAAGCCTGCGACGAAATCGCCCTGATCCGACGCATTCGCGACGGCGCGCCGGATGAATTCTCGGAAATCATCCGGCGGCACCAGGCGCGCGTGTTTGCGATCCTTTCGCGCTACGAGCGCGACCGGCAACTGGTCGAGGACCTGGCACAGGACACTTTCGTGAAAGCCTGGAAGGCGCTCGGGCAGTTCGATGGTCGCGCGCCCTTCGAGCACTGGCTCTCGCGCATCGCGGTGCATGTGGCCATCGATCACCTGCGGGCGCGGCGGGATCGCGAGGTGCGGTTCAGCGATCTGGGCGACGAAGTGTTGGAGTGGTTGCACGAGGTCGAACCGGAGCACGGCCCCGGGCCGGAGGCGGCGCGCGAGATTCTGCACCTGGCCATGCGCAAGCTGAGTCCCGAGGACCGGCTCGTGCTGACCATGCTGGAGATCGAGGAGTACAGCGTGAAGGAAATCTGCGCGCGCACCGGTTGGAGCAGTATCACGACCCGGGTGCGGGCTTTTCGCGCGCGGGCCAAACTCAAGACGGCGCTGGAGGAACTGGAACAGTCGGCGGAAAAAGTCCGCCCAGAAGCAAGATGAGGGAAGCGAAACACAAACGGTTGATGGCCGCGGCGCGGAGGGTTCCTCCCATCGAGGTGCCCGTCGGTTTTCGTGCTGATGTGTTGCGCATCATTCGCAGCCGTGAATCCGGGGCAGGCGCATCCGTCTCGCCGGTCATCGACCAGCTCTCCGCGCTCTTTCCACGCCTGGCGACGGCGGCGCTGGTGGTCATTGTGGCTTCAGTTGGGTTCGAGTATTTCGCCGGCGGCGACGTGGCGGCGCAACTCACCGAGGTGTCCGAACAATGGCTGCTGCCCCTGGACTGGCTATGAAGGCGCTCAAGGTTCTCGCTTTGCTCGGTCTGGTTTTCGCGGCCGGCGTGGTCGCGGGCGTCACCGGGACACGTTTTGCGGTGAAGAAAGTTATTGAGCAGGCCACGCAGAAGCCGGAAGTGGTGCGCGTTAAACTGGAGGTGGAATTGACGCGCACGCTCAAACTTACCCCGGAGCAGCGCCCCAAGGTCCTGGAAATCATCGGGCGCGGCTTCGAGGACATTCAACAACTGCGCGGCGATTTCCGACCCAGGCTCGGTGCGATTCTCAAACGCAGCGAGCGGGAGATTCGCGAAGTGCTGGATGAGCGGCAAAAAGTGAAACTTGACCTGATGCTCAAGAAGAAATCTCCGTCCGTGCCGGCGCTCGCCCGGCCCGAATTGTAGACCGAACGGCGCGCGGACATTCCTCTCCGCAGCAAGCCACTACCACCGCAGGCTTCAGGCGAGTTCGAGACCGTTCGTCGCCACCATATTGCTGTGGACAGGAATGTCCGCGTGCCGGCTCCTATTCCGGCAAGGCTCGTCCCAGGAAGTGGAGGAAGTTTCCGTGCGAGATGCCTGCAATGTCCTGCTCGCTGTAGCCGCGGGCGCGAAGGAGTTCCGGGACGCGCGCCAGGTCGGCGACGGTTCGAAGATCCATCGGGGTCTGTTCCGTGCCGAACCCGCCGTCGAGATCCGAGCCGATGCCAGAATGCTTTGCGCTCCCGGCGATCTGGCAGACGTGGTCGATGTGCTCGACGAGCTTTTCCAGGGTGAGCCCGACGGCTTGCGGCGTGGTTTGCTGGCGCACCCAGTTCGGCACCATCATCCACGCGTCCAAGGCGGCACCAATGACCGCGCCGCGTTGCGTCAAGGCTTTGATCTGTTCATCGCTCAATTGTCGCTGGTGCGGCGCGAGGGCGCGGCAGTCGGAATGGCTCGCCCAGATCGGACCCTGGTAGAGGTCGAGCGCTTCCCAGAATTCCTCGTCTGTCAGATGCGTGACGTCGAGAATCAGGCCGAGGCGATCCATTTCCCGGAGCAGTTCGCGACCCCGTGCGGGAAATTTACCGGTGGCATCGGTGCCTTGGGCATAAAGTCCCGGCCCATAGTGCGCCGGCCCCAGCGCGCGCAATCCTTGCTCATAGGATTGTTCGAGATGTTTGAAGGAGAGGATGGAATCCGCGCCTTCGAGTGAGAGAATGTAGCCGATGGGTTTCACCACCTCTGGACTCGTAGCAGCCGAGGTAACGAGGCTCTGACTTTCTCCAGTCCAAAGGTCCACCTGCCGCTCCAACTCGCCGCGCGTCCTTATCTGCTCCATCTCGCCGCGGTGTTCCATGGCGCGATACCATGCGAGCTGGCCTTGCGTCTGCGCCCAGGCCTGCTCCGGCGAATGCCAGCCGGGCCGGGGATTGCCACGCTTCACGTAGCGGGCGATTTGCGTGGCTACGCACACGCCGATGCCGCCGCGTCGCATCTCGGGAAAGCAGACCGTGCCGCGTTCACGATCCGGTTTGTCCGTGAGGTGCTGTTCCCGTTCATGAATTTCCGCGAGCGGCCGGGTGAAGTCGCGGTTCCACTCCAGCGCGTTCATGGCGAGGTCGAGGTGAGCGTCGAGAATGAGCATGGGGCAATTGACGAACGTGGCCTGGTGAAAGGCGAGGGAAAATTCCTCTGCGCCGGAGAAGCTACGCCGGCTTTCGGACCGAATTGCCGCTCGGGCTGGGACCTTCTTCCAGCCCAATTCCCATGGTCCCAGATCGGCTGCGGACATGGCTGGCCAAGAAATGAATCGAAGATTTCTCCGGACGGGTGTTTCAATCCGATCCGGTCGCGCCCGTCGCACCGCAATATTCATGCACAATCAAGACCTGAATCATTTGCCTCAGCCGGTCGGCTCCTTGGTGTCGAGTTGGAAACCGCCCGCACCTCCGGGCTGCGAGCCGATGCCAGGCTTGTTCTGCCGTCTCGAACCGCTCGATCCGGAGCGTCATGCCCGCGCGCTTTTCGAGGCCAATGCGGAAGAGGCCGATGGCCGGAGTTGGACCTATCTGCCCTACGGGCCGTTTGAGAGTTTTGAAAACTACCGGGCGTGGATGGGGCAGACCTGTGGCGGAAGTGATCCGCTCTTCTTCACCATTCAGGATGGCGCGCGGGCCGTTCCGGTTGGTCTGGCGAGCTACCTGCGCATTGATCCCCAAGCTGGTTCCATCGAAGTGGGGCATCTCAAGTTCTCGCCCCAGATGCAGCGCACGCCCATCGCGACGGAGGCGATGTTCCTGATGATGCAGCGCGCCTTTGCGCTGGGCTACAGGCGCTACGAGTGGAAGTGCCATTCGCTCAACGCCCCTTCGCGCACCGCTGCGCAGCGTCTGGGCTTTTCCTTCGAGGGAATCTTTCGCCAGGCTGCGGTGGTCAAGGGACGGAGCCGAGACACGGCTTGGTATTCGGTGATCGATCAGGAATGGCCACGACTGAGGGCCGTCTTCGAGCAATGGCTTTCGCCGGACAATTTTGACGCGCAAGGAAAGCAGCGTCGGGCGCTTTCGGATCTGACACGTCCGCTGCTGCACCGGCAGGGTTGAGCGTTACCTCAGCAACTCAACCAGCCGTTCGCGTGCCTGGCGAGAAAGCCATCCGGCCGGTGTGCCGCGCCGCAGCGCCATGTGGAAGCGGTGATCCTCGTCGGGAAAAAGCTCGGAGAAGTTTATCGTAAATTCAGCAACAATTCACGACCCCAGCTTGCGCAACACCGCGCCCAGTCCGCCTTCCTCCGGTTCGATGTCGATCGGTGCGTCGGGTTGCCCTGCGCTGCCGGTGCTGGCGGGCCTGGCTGATGGTTCAGTCATTGGTCGCGCGGTTTTGCCCGGGGCTTTTTCCGCGCAGGGCAGGGGAGGAGGTTCGGCGACTTCGCTGTCCGGCGCCTCGTCGTTGGCATTGGGCTTATGCCACGTCGCGCGTTTCGCCATCCAGGTCTGGTAGCGCGCGAAAGTCCACATGCCTGAGTCCGCTCCCATCTCCATCACCTGCATGATTTTGAAGAACTCGCGGTTGCGGATGAAGTTCTTCACCGGAATGGTCGGCATCAGAATCTCACACTCGGGGACGCGAATTTCCAAATCAGGCCGGTAGCGCAGTCGTTGTGTCACCACCGCCACCAGACAATCCGCCAACTGCGCCGCGATCGCGTTCTGGATCTCCGCCGGGAACGCCCCCACCACTCGTTGCAGCGCCTCGATGCACGAGGAGGAATGCACCGTGGCCAGCACCAGATGGCCGGTCTCCGCGGCGCTCAAGGTCAGCCGCAAGGTGGACGGATCGCGCATCTCGCCGACCATCAACACGTCGGGATCCTCGCGCAAGGAGTCGAGCAACGCCTGCTCGAAGCTCGGCGTGTCGCGCCCGACTTCGCGCTGGCGCAGAAAGGCGCGACGCGGCTTGAACACGTATTCGATGGGGCTCTCCAGGGTGATGATGTGCCGCGCCTCGCTCAGGTTCAGCTCCTGAATCAGCGCGGCCATGGTCGAAGATTTGCCGCAACCCGTCGGTCCGCTCAGGAGAATCAGCCCATGCGGCGAAGTCACGAGCCGCTTCAGGTCGGGATGCAGGTTCAGGTTCTCGATCGTCGCCTGAAAGGTGCTCAACAACCGGATGGCGAAGCCCACGCCCCGCGAAGTCTGCAGCACATTGATGCGACAGCGCACCCCGGCAATCGTCCGCGACAGGTCATGCGAGCGCCGTTCCAGAAATTCATTCCAATGCGCCGTGCCGATCACCTCCCGCGCGAACTCCAGCAGCGTCTTGGCCGGCATCGTTTCGCCCAAGGTGCGCAGCGCGCCCCGCACCCGCAGCGTCGCGGGCAGGCCCGCTTCGAGATGCAGGTCGCTCGCGCCCTGTTCGCGCGCCACGGCGATGAGAGATTCCAAGGTCATGCCTCTGGTCACAGCCATCTCCGTTCAACAATCCAACGGCCCGATGGTTGCAAACCGATTGGAGCGCGCCACCCCGCCGTCGTGCAAGAGTGGAGTGCGCCAGGCGAAGTTGATGTTCTTGTTCAACCCCGACTCTCCGGCCCGCGCCAGCCAGGCGAGCAGATGCTGACACTCCGCCGTCCGGGTGCGGCGACGGTTTAATATGATGAGGCCGGTCTCGGGAGCAGTGCCGGCGAGGGCGAGGAAATCCTGCCGGTTACAGGTGATGAAGATGGCCTGGGTTTCCAGCCACTGGTGGCGGCCACGTGGGACGGGCGGAAGGGCGCATCGCCGAAGTTGGTTCCACCCGAGGACCGGCTGGCCATCGGCTGCCCGAAGCACAGCCCGTGGCGCCCTACTCGCCGGCCATGGCCGGCTCCGACTTCCGCTCCCAAGCGCGCTTGGGCTTCTCTGGCAGGGTCGTGTCCACGCGGGCGTAATAGGTTTCTTCGCCGAACTGGTGGTCGGCGGCCTGCTGGAGTTCCAGCGAGGGCGCGACGAAGTATTTGTCGTGGGTCTCAATGAAAACGATCTCGCCGCCGGGTTGGCGGATGCAGAGGAAGAGCGGGCATTTGCCGGGGAACCGGCCGACCAGCTCGAGGATGCCGTGCAGCTTCTCTTCGTTGAGGTGGACGGCGTTGAGGCGCAGGTGGACTTGTTTGGTGAATTTCTTCGGCGCCTCTTCCAGCGGCATCAACTCAGTCGGGAACAATTTCGGCGGACCATCATCGTTGTTTACTTCGCCCACGACGAGGAGCGCGCGGTTTACTTCGAGGAGCGCGCGGTACTTGTCGTAGTTCTCGTTCATGCAGAGCATGGCGAACGCGCCTTCCAGATCTTCGAGCGTGACCATCGCGTAGGGCTTGCCGCTCTTCTTCGACATGCCGGCGGTCACGCCGGTGATGATGCCGCCCAGGCGCGTCATGCTGCGGCTGGGGAGCGCGGCGGCGGTCTTGGAATTCGCCAGGGTGTAACGCTCCAGAATCGGCGCGAAGGGCGTGAGCGGATGGCCGGTGATGTAGAAGCCAAGCAACTCCTTCTCGTTGGAAAGCAGTTCGCTCTGCGACCATTCCGGCACGCGGAGCAGTCCGTCGTCCTTGGTCTCGGCGCGTTCCTCCAACATGCCGAACATGGACACCTGGCCCCGCGCCCGATCCGTGGCGGCACTGGACGCGCGGCCCACCACGCGGTCGATGGACGCGAAGAGCGTGGCGCGCGTCTCGCCAAAGCAATCGCAGCCGCCGGATTTAATCAGCGACTCAATCGCCTTCTTGTTCACCGCACGCAGATCGACGCGCTCCAGCATGTCGGGAAATGATTTGAAGGGGCCGCCTTCCGTGCGCGCGGCGAGGATGCTTTCGACGGCCGTTTCACCCACGCCTTTGATCGCGGCGAGACCGAAGCGGATGACGGAGCGCCGAGCATCGCTCGGCTCGGTGGCTTTCCCGTCGCCCGGCCGAGCAATGCCCGGCGCTCCGCGGCGCGGTGCGGGGGCGAAGAACATCTCGCCTTCGTTCACGTCGGGTTGGAGCACATCGACGCCCATCGAACGCGCCTCGTTAAGCAGGATGACCAGCTTGTCCGTGCTGCTCAGGTCGTTCGTCATCATGGCGCACAGGAACTCCACCGGGTAGTTCGCCTTCAGATACGCCGTCTGATACGCCACGATGGCGTAAGCCGCCGCGTGTGATTTGTTGAAACCGTAGCCGGCAAATTTTTCCAGCAAGTCGAACACTTCGTTCGCCTTCGACTCGGGAATGTTGTTCTTCGCCTTGCAGCCTTTGACGAAGTTCACGCGCTGGCTCTGCATCTCCTCGATCTTCTTCTTGCCCATCGCGCGCCGCAGCAAATCCGCCGCGCCCAGCGTGTAGCCGGCGAGCAACTGCGTGGCCTGCATGAC
>JANOQV010000123.1:0-70306 GCA_031414955.1 Pedosphaera sp.
CCACTTCCGCTTCGCTCTCCCGCAACAAAGGACACGGTCCGGCTTCCGAGTCTTTCATGTTCGCTCCTGGTGATGGGTTGGACTGACTCAGAGAGGAACCGTTCACGCCCGCAGCCTAACGGTACTGTCAAGATGCGCCCGGTTACAAGGTTACAAGGTAGCGCTTGCGCCAGACTGGTCACCGGCTAAAATTGAGCCGTGAGTTACGAGCAGATCAAACGTGAAATTGCCTTGCTGGAAGAACAGCAGCAGGCCGATTTGATTTCCTACACTTTGCAGTTGCGATACGCGCATGACGATGGCTATCACCGCGAAGTCACCGACCGGCTCAACGATGCCGACAAAGCCCACTGGCTGACACCGGATGAGTTTGAACGCCGCCTCCATTGACTTTTATGCGGCCCTACGCGGTCTTCATCAATGAACAGGCGCTTGCCGCCGCACCACGTTCGGGAACGCCGCGTGAAGCCGTGATGAGATTTATCCGCTCCCTGGCGGACCACCCAAACACCGCCGGAGATTTTGAGGACAAGGACAACGCCAGCCGGATCGTGCAGGTAAAACTGATCGGTCGTTACGCCGTCACGTTTTGGGCCGATCACGCGGCTTCGGAAATAAAAGTCACCCACATAAAATCGGCGGATAAATGAATCCCCGGATCGGCGAGCCAATTCTAAAGCCTCTGCCACCGCTGCGATAGCCTTCGGAGTTCGTGAGGCTTGTAGCGTCGGAACTTTACCGCGTAAGCTCCTGGCGGATCGCCGGGATACCCGACTCCACTGGCGGACCATGACGGGAGAGTGACCCGCGCCGCTTTGTTCATGGCTCAATATCAAGAAGTGGGGACACCTCTCATTCAATTGTTGTGCTGGCTTCTTGCTAGAAACCCTTGCAATGCCGTCAGGCTGGCATTGACGGTGGAGTCTCCTCCAAGATTTGCGGCCTTCTCCAACGCCCGAATTGCCAACTGCGCGTCCGCAACGCCAGCCAGACCGTAGGCCGCCGCAATGCGTTGTGCCGGCGAAAGAGTTGAGTCCGTGATGTATTCAAGAAACAGTCCTGGCTGCGCCTGTTCCTTGTGCTGGAGGCTCCAAGCGTAAAGTCGTTCAGCAGTGTCCTTCAGCAACGCAGGTTCCTGAGACGATGCTTGCACAAACGCCTGAACTGTTCCCTGGTCACCATTCTGGCCCAAACGATCCAGGAACTGCACCGCGTTCTGTGGTGATCCGTCTTGAAAGGCTTTCACCGCCAATGTGGAAAGCATGTTGGGATGCGCCAACCCATCATACAATTCCCAAAGGGCCGCGTTGTGACCATTGGCTTGAGAAGCGAGATAAAGCCCGGCGGCGAAGTTTCCAATCTCCTCTTGGTCGGGAGCGATGCGGATGGCATTCCGCAGGGTGGCGCGCAAGTCCTCCGGGAGGGCGTCGCGCCAGGCGGCGTAACGACCGCTCCCAAGCAGCAGATCAAACATGGCTTCCGCACCCGCCAGACTGGTCGGAGATTGGAGGGATTTCTTAAGGGTGCCGACGAAGTTGGAGTCACCCGCACTGCTGGCCTTCAGAACTTGATCCAAAACAAACTCAACCGCGTCTTTCGATCCGCTGCGCACCAATGCCTCCGCTGCGTAAACGCGCAATTGACCATTGGTGTTCTGATTCACCACGAGCTCCTTGAGCGGTTCGATGCAATCGTCACAATTGTGCATCTCCTCCAAGACTGCCGCCACTGCCGCCGCCGGATCCTCCCCAGCGGCGGCTTTGGTCAAGGCCGCAACAATGTTCGCGCCGGAAAGCTGACGGATCGATTCGCCGGGCGGGGCGACTTCAGTCGTCGGCTCGAGTTGTTCCGGGTGTTTCTCACCTGCCGAGTCCTCGGTTGCGGACGCCTCCTCCGCAAGCGGGCGATTTGACTGTGAATCGGTTTCAACTCGAAGCACGACTTTTTCGGTCGGCATCGTTTGCGAATCGGTCAATGCTCCCTGCTTCAGAAAGCAAATCACCGCGCTCGCCATTATTATCGAAACCAAGACAAGAACAGGTGCAGTTTTCATATCGTTGCCCAGATTGCAGTTGAGATTTACCAACGCACTTGGAGCGTGAAGTCCGGAATCACATCAACGTTGCCGTACGCCCTCACCTTGACGAAGTAGGTGCCCGCCTCCAGCCGGGACAGCGTGACCCGTGAAAACAGCCCGTTGCCGTGGTCGTCATCGTAGCCGCCGGAGACTTGCGCCGTCGAATCTGGGCCATAGATCCACAACTCTGTATCTCCACTCGACCCATCGGTTTCAATGACCACGTTGTTCGCACCCTGACTGCCCACGGTGAACTTGGCCCAATCCTGATTGCCTGATGGCCTGATGGAATGGCTCTGCGTCTGCCCGTTCGCAATTACCTTTGCCGTACCCGCCGTGTTGTCGATTTCGAAGGCGTCCACCATCGGTGCGATGATGTAATCCGCACAGTTGGCACTTACGACTGCGATCTTGGACGGCAGATAAACGTATTGCACACGCTGACCGTTAAACTCGACATGCTGGAGCACGTCGTTTAGCCGCTGTTCGTAGTGCAGGTGAGCTGCCTCCGAATCACCCGTATTCCCTAAATTCCCAATTTGCTGGCCCTTCAAGACGGGTTCTCCCGGGGTGAGACCAGAAGGGATACTGAACTCCACCATGTGACCGTACCGCGTGATCCATCCTCCACCATGGTCGATAACGACATACGTTCCCAACGTCCCGCCGTCGTACTGACGCATATATTTAACGACCCCATCAGCACTCGCCAGCACTGGTTGACCAAGGCCGCGGTCATTCGATGTATTCGGGGCGCGCTTGTTGATGTCCAGCGCCCTATCGAAAGCCCCGTGACCCGAGTAGGTGTAAACGAACCACGTCTCACCACACGCGAACGGCAACTGGAACGAAGGACGGCTGGCATCGTTGTCGACAATGTTCACCGTGGCGCTGTTCGGCGAGCCAATGGTGTAGCTGCCACTTGTTAGAGTGAGCACCACGGTTTCCGTGGCTTCCACCGCCGTATCGTTGATTGGGGTGATGGTGCGTGTCGCCGAACTGGATCCCGCCGGAATGCTCACCGACGCGCCAATGCTGGAATAATCGCTGCCGTTAATTGCCATACCCCCAATGGTGTAATTGACCGTCAGCGAACTAGCCGTGCTGCCGGTACGGGTGAGCGTGAACCTGCCTGTGCCGGGACCGCTCTCCGAGGCGCTGGAGTCACTGGCGCTGATGCTCACTATCGGCACCGGGCTGGAATCGTTATCCGCAATGTTCACCGTGGCGCTGCTGGGCGAGCCGATGGTGTAGCTGCCGCTGGTTAGAGTGAGCACCACGGTTTCCGTGGCTTCCACTGCCGTGTCGTTGATCGGGGTGATGGTGCGTGTCGCCGAACTGGATCCCGCCGGGATGCTCACCGAGGTGCCAATACTGGAATAATCGCTGCCGCTAATTGCCGTACCGCCGATGCTGTAATTGACCAACAACGAACTGGCCGTGCTGCCGGTGCGGGTGAGCGTGAACGTGCCTGTGCCCGGCCCGCTCTCCGAGGCGCTGGAATCGCTGGCGCTGATGGTCACCGTCGGCCCGACAACGCCCGTCGTGCTGAAAGAGGCCGCGCCGCTCATGGCCCAACCGACGGAGTTGCGAGCCCAGGCTCGAAACTGATAGCTCGTATTAGGTGAAAGCCCGCTCAGGTCATAATAAAAATCGCCGCCGGACACGGTCACATTTGCCGTAAAGTTGATCCAGCTTCCCGCTGGCCCCCATTCCAAGCGCCGTTCGAGAATCGTTGCGCCGCCGTCGCTCTGCACCCGGCCCCACAGCCGCGCTGAACTGGCACTAATCGAACTGGCCGGTTGAGCGGTCACCGTGGGCACTTGAACTGATGCCCCCGCCCGCGTGATCGTCCGCGAAACCACGGAACTGTACGTGCCAAGCGCGTTGCGCGAGCGCACGTCCACGACGTTTTGGCCCACCGCCAAGTTCGGCACCGTGAAACTCCAAGACGTCGTTCCCGAGGCGTTGTTCCAGCTTCCGCCGCTCACACGCCATTGCACCGCTGCCACCGTGCTGCCCGGTGCCGACGCGGAACCGGAGAACGCATAGCTCGTTGTCCCGTTCCCAACCGCCACGTTCCCCGAAGGCACGCTGATCGATACAGCCGGCGTACCGACAACGCCCGTCGTCGTGAAGGAACCTGCTCCACTCATGGCCCACCCCGCAGAACTGCGAGCCCAAGCTCGGAATTGGTACCGCGTGGTCGGAGAAAGACCGCTCAAGCCGTAGTAGAAGTCGTTGCCTGAGACCGTCACGCTTGCGGTGAAGTCAGTCCATGTTCCGTAGATTCCCCACTCCAAGCGCCGTTCAAGAATGGCCCCACCACCATCATCCAGTATTCGGCCCCAAATCCGCGCCGATGTCGGGGTAATAAGTGTGGCAGGTTGAGTGGTGACAGTCGGCACAGCCGCACTCGCCGACATGAGCGATAATACGGCAAGCAGCATGACTACCAGAGTGGAAACACCGTGATTGATTTTTGTTTTCATACCGCATTCAGAGGGAAGCAGGACGAGGGGTTGCAAAAATTTTGGATTTTCTCGGCGCTGATGCAGGCTTGCTGTTGTGGGCGTGGAAGTCCTCCGTGGTGCCGTGCTTGCTGTCCCGGAGCGAACAGGCGGCCTGCGTCCACACGGAATTCTTGCAGGTCGATCACCTGAGCGGAGGAAGACGACGATGATCGAAAGAAAGCTACTCGCGGACGTATTTGCGGAGGATGCGGAGGTAAGGTGTGTCCGCACTCGCGCTCGCACGCCGCACGCCGCGCAACCGCTCCCGCACTGCGAGCCAGTCCGTCGCTTTGAGAGTTTCCAATTCTCCGTCCGGGTTCAGCCGCATCTGGGCCATGTAGCGGAGAAAATCCGGGAACCAGTCGGGCGGCGGGCCGGCGCCGGGCGGGAGCACGTCCCACACGCGCGCGGTCTTGTCGAGCGACGCTGTAACGATGCGCGTGCCATCCGGGCTGAACTGTGCGGTGTTCACAGAACCGTCATGTCCGGCGAGTGTCGCAACCATCTTGCCAGTGTCCGCATCCCACACACACGCGGTCGCATCGCCCGACGTAGTGACAACGCGTATGCCGTCAGGGCTGAACTGCGCACTCATCACCACTCCCGCATTGAGCAGGCGTCTGAAAATGTCACCAAACTCTATGTCCGGGCTGAGCAGCTCGCGCCCCATTCGTTCATGTCCAGCGAGCGTCGCCAGCGTTTTGCCCGTGGCTGCGTCCCACACGCGCGAGGTGTTGTCGACCGACGCCGTGACGATTCGCGTACCATCCCGGCTAAACTGTGCGCTCAACACCTCTCCCTCATGGTCGGCGAAGGTCGCCAGCACCTTGCTCGTGGTCGCGTCCCACACGCGCGCCGTCTTATCGTCAGACGCCGTGACGATGCGCGTGCCATCCGGGCTGAACTGCGCGCTATTCACGTCGTTCTGATGCCCTGCGAGCGTGGCGAGGGGCTGGCCGGTTGCGGCGTCCCACACCCGCGCGGTCTTGTCGTTGGAGGCGGTGACGATGCGCGTACCGTCCGGGCTGAACTGCGCGCTAAACAACTTTCCCTCATGGCCAGCGAGCACCAGGAGCGCCTTGCCCGAGACTGCGTCACACACCCGCGCGGTTTTGTCGGACGACGCTGTGATGATGCGAGTGCTGTCCGCGCTGAATTGTGCGCTCATCACCTCTCCCTTATGCCCTGCGAGCGTCACCAGCACCCCACCCGTGGCAGCATTCCACACACGCGCGGTTTTGTCATGCGACGCCGTGGCGATGCGCGTACCATCCGAGCTGAACTGCGCGCTATTCACCCTTCCCTCATGGCCGGCGAGCGCCAGAAGCGCCTTGCCCGAGGCTGCGTCCCACACCCGCGCGGTTTTGTCGAACGACGCTGTGATGACGCGTGTGCTGTCCGCGCTGAATTGAGCGCTCATCACCGCTCCCTCATGCCCGGCAAGCGTCGCCAGCACCTTACCCGAGGCCGCGTCCCACACCCGCGCGGTTTTGTCGGACGACGTTGTGACGATGCGCGTGCCGTCCGGGCTTAACTGCGCGCCAACCGTTTCCTCAAGTCCGGAGAGCGTTGCCAGCATTTTGCCGGTGGCTACATCCCAAACGCGCATAGCCTTATCCTCCGACTCCGTGACGACGCGCGTGCCATCCAGGCTGAAATACGCGCCCCTCACTTGCTCGTGTCCGGAGACCATCGCCAGCATGTTGCCCGTAGCGGCATCCCACGCGCGCACGGTCCACACGCGCGCGGTCTTGTCGCTCGACGCTGTGACGATGCGCGAGCCGTCCAGGCTGAACTGTGCGCTGGTCACCTGGTCCTCATGTCCAGCAAGCGTCGCCAGCGTTTTGCCCGTGACTGCGTCCCACACGCGCGCGGTCTTGTCCTCCGACGCCGTGACGACGCGCGTGCTGTCAGGGCTAAACTCCGCGCTATGCACCTCTCCCTCATGTCCGGCGAGCGTCGCCAGCATCTTGCCGGTGGCTGCGTCCCACACGCGCACTGAGTTGCCCTCCGACATCTCCGACATCGTGACGATGCGCAAGCCATCCGGGCTGAACTGTGCGCGAATCACCGCTTCCTCATGTCCGATGAACGTCGCCAGCATTTTGCCCGTGACTGCGTCCCACACGCGCGCAGTCTTGTCGCCCGACGCCGTGACGATGCGCATACCGTCCGGGCTGAACTGCGCTCTAATCACCGCTTCCTCATGTCCGGCGAGCGTCGCCAGCATCTTGCCGGTGGCTACGTCCCACACGCACGCGGTCTTGTCGAACGACGCCGTGACGGCGCGCGCACCATCCGGGCTGAACTGCGCGTCCGTCACCCATCCCTCATGTCCGGTGAGAATTGCGGTTGGCAACACATGGTTCCAGACACCTAAAGCGGCGACACACTTTTCCGCAGCCAGCGGGGACGATGGGTCATACTCGCAAGCGCGAGCCAGGTGCGCGAAAGCCGCCCGTTCTTGCCCGGATCGAAGTTTCTCTTCAGCAACGAGGCGATCCGAACGAGCCGCCTCGACGAGCATCGCATCCGCGCTTTGTCGCGCTGCTTGCTCTCGGAAGAACAGGTAGGTTGCGCCGCCTAAGCCCAGCACGAGGGATAGCGAAACCGCCGCGACGGCACTAAACGCCAACTTGTGTCGGCGAACCAGTTTCTGGAAGCGGTACAGATTGCCGGGCGGACGGGCCAGGACTGGTTCATTGTTCAGATGGCGTTGAAGGTCGGCCGCAAATCCGGTGGCGGTGCCGTAGCGGCGCGCGCGATCTTTTTCCAGCGCCTTCATCACAATCCAGTCGAGGTCGCCGCGCAGGAGCTTTGGCAGTCTGGCTCGCTCGGTTTGACGGCGATGCGCCACCGTTGTCTGTTCCTGTTCTGTCAGAGTCGCCAGCCGCGCGGAAGGACGGGGCGGTTCCTTCTCGCGGATGATGCGGAGGATTTCATCGCGCGCTGAACCGTTCGCATCGAACGGCGGCTGGCCAGTCAGCAGTTCGTAAAGCAGCACGCCGAGGCTGTAGATGTCGCTGCGCGTGTCAACGTCGCGTCTGTCCCGGCCGGCTTGTTCCGGGCTCACGTAAGCAGGCGTGCCTATGAACTGGTGCAACTCCGTTAATGCCGTCGCATCACTCAATCGTCCTTCGGTCGCCTTGGCGATGCCGAAATCAATCACCTTGGGCACCGGCACGCCGTCTTGCAGGGTGACGAGGATGTTCGAGGGCTTGATGTCGCGATGGATGATGCCCTTCTGGTGCGCGTGCTGAATGGCCTGGCAGACTTTGACGAACAGATCGAGCCGTTCCCTGGTGGGCAGATTGTTCCGGTCGCAATAGTCGGTGATCCAGGTGCCGCAGACCAGTTCCATCACAAAGTAAGGACGGCCTGTCTCCGTCGCACCTGCATCGAACACCCTGGCAATGTTGGGATGGTCCATCATTGCCAGCGCCTGCCGCTCGGCCTCGAAGCGAGCGATGACCTGCCGCGTGTCCATGCCGAGCTTGATGACCTTGAGGGCAATGCGACGGCGGACGGGTTCGGTTTGCTCCGCCATCCAAACGGCGCCCATGCCGCCTGTGCCGATTTGCTCAAGCAGCTTGTAACGGCCTATGTGGTCGCCGGGTTTCTCGGCCAGAATGGCGTCAGCACTCCCGGCGGACAGGGCAGGCGCTCCCCACAAGGCGCACACCTGACATCCCCCGGGCAGATCAGCGGGATCAGCGGGCAACGGCGCCCCGCATTCGGCGCATGGTCGCATGTTAAGCATCGGCGGTTCCTGCTATGGCCAGTATCTACTCACCGTTTCATATCAGAGGAAAAGCAAACCAAAGGTTGCACGGAAAGACAAACTACCAATGACCCGCAAACTGGAGACGACTCGCATGTCTCCATGCCCGGCCCGATCAGGCCCGCCGATTAGTGCCCCACCGGCTCAGGAGTTCGTGCAAATAGCAGAATTCTTCATCAATCTCCGCAGGGCTCACAGTGAGGGCCACCTCCTCCGTTATCAGTTCTCGAAAGCGCTTGCGCAGCCGAGAAACGTCTGCCTTTACCGTGCCTTCCGGACAGCCCAGTCGGTCGGCCAATTCGGCGTACGGCGGAGCGCTCGTCTTTCCCTCCAGACTCGGCCTGAGTTCTTGGTACAGCTCGGACTTGCCGCTCGGGCAATACTCCTCCCTCAATCTTCGCCCGGCCCGTTCGAAAAGTTCTTGCGCGCAGTGAAGGGCGTAGACCTGCTCGGGATCCAAGTCATTCGCTGGCTCGTGCTGATAACGATCCTCAGCGGTCGTGTCATCGAGCGAAACAAGGGTCTTGCCGCCGCCCCGTTTGAGAGCGCCCGCCCTGGCCTTCTCTTCGAGTAGGAAATTCTTGAGCGACGTCAACAGGAAGGTTCTGAATTTACCCTTCTCGCGCTGGACTTGGGAGAGGGAGTTTAATCTCAGGAGGCGCCCAAAGAATTCTTGCGTCAGATCCTTGGCCGTTGCGTGGTCCTTCCCCTCCCGGTGTCGCAGAAAGGCGTAAAGTGGGTACCAGTAGGTCTGGCACAACTGCTCCAGCGCGGCCTGACCAGCGGGCGACTCGTTCGCCGCTGCTGCCAACACAACCGTCCAGTGGGTGGTAGCAAACCGTTGCGCGTTCCCAAGTGGCGTCTCCCCAGTCTGGTCGTCTGGTAACATGAAGTTAGAGTTCTTTCCAGGCTGCGGTGCCCTGCATCACAAATGCCACCGCGCTCACTTCGCGCCCGTGCCGAGCAGGACGGCGGGAATGGTGCGGGCCAGGATCTTGAAATCGAGCCACAGGGACCAGTTGTCGATGTATTCGAGGTCGAGCCGCACCCAGTCGCGGAAGTCGCGCACCTCATTGCGTCCGCTCACCTGCCAAATACAGGTCAAGCCCGGTTTCATGCTCAGGCGGCGGCGGTGGGCCAGATCGTCGAAGCGTTCGACTTCATCCACGGGCAGAGGCCGCGGCCCGACCAGGCTCATCTCGCCCTTGAGCACGTTCCAAAGCTGGGGCCATTCGTCGAGGCTCTTGCGGCGCAGGAAGCGTCCGACCGGGGTGACACGGGGATCGTTCGTGACCTTGAAGACGGGCCCGGTCATTTCGTTGTATTGCTCCAGCTCTTTCCGTTGCTGCTCGGCGTCGCAGACCATGGTGCGAAACTTGAGCATGGTGAATGGCTCGCCGTGCAGGCCGGCCCGCTTCTGGCGGAAAAGCACCGGTCCCGGCGAACTGCGCTTGATGAAGATGGCGACGAGGATAAATCCCAGGAACGAGAAAATTAGGAGCACGATGGCCCCAACAATATCAACCAGGCGTTTGATCACGCTCTGCCAGGAAACGTCGGGTGCAGACTGGAAGACGAGCACGGGCCGGCCATGCAGTTCATCGAACATCATGCGCGAGATGTTGGTCTTGAAGAAGTCGGCGATCAGCCAGGCTTCCATGCCTTCCAGTTCGCAGGCTTGGATGGCCTTTTCGATTTCGCCGAAATAAGTGTGCTGGGCGTTGATGATGATGCCGGTGGCGGAGTGTTCGTGCAGGAGCTTGATCAGGTGCTCCACCGAGGAACTGTTCAAATCAAGCTCCTGGATAATTTCAATGCCATCCTCCGGGTGCCCCGCGAAGTCGGAGCGCATCTGCTGCGTGTCGGCGGCGGATCCGATGAGGACATACTTCCGGCGGAACTGGGAACTGTTCAGGCCGCGCTTGTAATAGGCCCGCAGGATTTCCTCGCTCAGGAAGACCAGGACGCAGCTAAAAACTCCGAAGAGAATGATCACCCCGCGAGCCAGCATGGTCTTGTAGAAGAAGGTGCAAAGAATCACCCCAATGGTGGTGAAGACCGCGCCCTTGAAGAGCCGCCAGGCGGTGTCGCGGCGGCGGGCAATGAGCGGGCGGTCGTAATAGCCCTGGGATTCAAGAATCAGGGGCACGGCCGGGATCAAGATCACATAGAGCCATTGGAATTCGGAAAACGGCTCGATGCCACGATCCGGATTGAAACTTTCCCAGCCGAGTTTCTGGTAGAAATAGCTGCCCAAACCCAGGATGTCATGGTCCCACTGCGTTCGGAACCAGTGGGCCAGCCAGAGCGCGAGGGCGAACAGCCCGGTGTCTTTGAGCTGGTTGAGTTGGGTCCGCAGTTGGCGATGACGACGCAACATAATCAATCAAGCCGGACGCCAGGGGCGGTTGCTTGCGGACGGAAAGGATGTTCAAAGCGCCAGGTCATAGCGGGATCAATCGGCTGGCGCGCGCGCGCTCTGAATGGGCGGGCCGGCGGTGAGCTGGAAATCCGGCACCGAGGCGGCAATGAAATCCTTCAGCCGCTCATAGGTCTCGTCTTCTGCCCCGGACGCGCACTCCGAGTAACAGATGACATAGGCCCAGCGTTGCAACACGCCGCTCTTGACCAAATCCCGCGCCATCCACCACCAGCGCTGTCCGTGATCCGCCGTCAACTGGCCGTCCGCGACGAACCAGTAGATGAACACTCCGGCCACCGTGACGTCGTGGCCGGATGCATCCTTTTGCACCCGGGACAATTTGATCCTGGTCACCGGCAAGTCGTACGGATGAGGGCGTGGGATCCGAATTCGATCCTTCTCGGAAAGCTGGGGCGTGAAACCCGTGGCCGGGAGGCACGCCTCGGGCGGATGAATGCTCGACCGGTCTGAACCCATCAACACCACCTGATAATCAATCCAGGCCTCATCCCCACGCCGGTAAAAGCGCCGGCCATAGGTCGTGTCCCCGGGCAGGTTGAGGAGAACCTCGCGAGTCATGGGACCTGGGCGGGAGGAATAATCAAGCACACGCTCGGGCAGAAACACGCTCCGGTTGGTGTAGATCACGGGCGGGTTGGTGGGCGCCCTGGAATCCACGCTGTAGAGCGGTTCATCCACGACGCGCAACCCGGGGCGACCCAACCGCTGGCTGCGCCCCTTATTTTTCAGAAAGGCCGACGTCACGCCCATCAGCGCGAGCGCGATCACCCCAACCAGGAGCGCCCGCCGGTTCACGGGGTCACCTCCGGCCCAGACGGTGGCTCATCCCGCAACCATCGCCCCATCAAGACCAGGCCGATCATCACCGGAATGTACGGCACCAGGCTGAACAGCCAGTGTTCGTGAACATAATCGCCCGTGGCTTGGCCGTAGTTCTCCGCCGCGATCACGATGGTCATCAGACGCAACGAATTCCCCATCACCGCCAGCGGGATGGCCAGGCCGATAAGCAGCACCCGTTTCCAAGTCCAGGTAAAGCTGATGAAGGCAAAAATACAGGCCAGGGCCAGCATGGTGGTGAGACTGCGCAACCCGCTGCACGCCACCTCCACATTGTATTGGTAGCGCCCCGCCGGATCGAGGATGCGCGTGCCCTGCTGGATGACATCGATGCCCATCACATGGCTGACGGCCACGGTGATGGAGGTCGCGAGATGACGCAGGGGGAGCGTGATTCGCTCCGCGTAATTATTGAACGGCATGGTGAACGCGAAGAGGAAGTAGGGGAAAAAAGTGGCCTTCATCCAGACTGGTCCCCAAAGCAGCCCGGTGAGCGCGTATAGCCCGACGAAGAACGCGACCAGCGAAACGCGCTGCTGCTGCACCATGTAGCCGAGAACATGGAGCAAGAGTGCGAACAGGATCAGAAGCAGTCCCGGCCACCAAATGTCCTTGCGCACCTCCATCAAGGCGGCGCGTTTCCACCACATTAAAGCGAGCACGACGACGGGAATAAATTTACCGATGCTCTCGTCCGGGGCGAAATGGTAAAGCTGCCCGAGCCATTCAAAAATGGAAGGCGTGGCGACATGCCCTCCGTAGCCAAGCACGCCGCTGCCCACGTAATGAAACAGGGCCAACCACGCCCCGAGCAGCACCAGGAAAAGCCCTTTGTGCGGCAACCGCCCGCCAAAGGCGCGCAGCTCGGCCACGAACCCCATCGTTCCATTATTCTTTTCCACCGACATGTGCTTCTCTGATCCCATTCCGGCCCGCCCGTTCAAATAAAAATCCCCGGCCCAGCCCTCCGGCCGGCCGGGCCGAACCCGGTTCACCACCACCTGCGCGCTCCGATTTATAAGTCGCTGCGCGCTTGGGCTAAAAAACCTTACCGCGAATGCCCTGGCTCTGTCCCCCGGTCTTTGGCTTACACGACGGAACCACCCGCCCCCGGGCATTCGCACTGGAACGCGGACGATCCGGGCCTGACTCGCGACACTCCATCAAAGGAGAATTCCGGCAATGGCAGCGTTGAGCAACGTGGCCACGAATCCAACGAACAAGGCGCGCAATCCCAGCCGGGCCAAATCCCCGCGCCGCTCCGGGGCCATGGCCCCGATGCCGCCAAGCTGGATGCCGACCGAGGCGAAGTTCGCAAAACCCGTCAGGGCGAAAGTCGCGAGCAAATAGGAACGATCCGCCATGTAGCCGACGTTGGCCTTCCAGCCCTTCATAACGAGGTAAGCGTAGTGTTCATTGATGGCGAGCTTCGCGCCCAGCAGGCTGCCCACCTTGGAAATGTCGTTCAACTCCACCCCCATGAGGAAGGCCGCCGGGGAGAACATCCAGCCGAAGATTTTCTGCAAGGACAGATCTTTGGAGATGATTCCAAGCAGGGCATCGAACATGGCCACGAAGGCGATAAACACAATCAGCATGGCCGCCACGTTGAGCGCCAACCGCAGGCCGTCGGAGGTGCCGGAGGCGGCGGCATCGATCCCGTTGGCGTGCGGAGACTTTTCGCTTTGCGTCCGCACCGTGCCGGCGGTTTCCGGCTGCGCCCGCTCCGGCATGAAGAGCTTGGCGAGATAGAGACTGCACGGACAGGCCATGATGCACGTCGTCAGCACGGCGACCGGATCCGCGCCGTAGTTGATGTAGACGACCATCATGCCGCCCGAGATGTGCGCGAAGCCGCTGGTCATGAGCGCGAAGAGTTCCGAACTGGTCATGCGCGGAAGGTAAGGCTTCACGATGAGCGGGGCCTCGGTCTGGCCCATGAACACATTCGCCGACACCGAGAGCGTCTCGGCCCCGCTCGTGCCCATGAGATGCACCATCAGGCGGGCCATCAGCCGGACGATGCGCTGCAAGATTCCATAGTGGTAAAGCACGGTGAAGAAAGCCGAGAGGAACAGAATCGGCGGCAGCGCCTTGAAGGCGAAGATGAAGATGAATTCCTTGCCGGGGTTGAGCGCCAGGTCACCAGGACGCGCGAGATTGCCAAAGACAAACTCGGCGCCCACGTCCGAGAAATCGATGAAACTGACCACCACGGCTTTCACATGCTCGAACCCGGCCTTGACGATGGGCACCTTCAGCACCAACACCGCGAGCACAAGCTGGAGCACGATGCCCCAGCCGATGGTGCGCCAGTTGACCGCGCGCAGATTGGTGGAAAACATCGCCACCAGTCCGAAGAAGCAAAAAAACCCGGCAATCGCCTGACCGCGCAGGCCGATGACCTCTCGCGCGGCAAAGGCCGCGAGGCCAACCATCACCATGGCCGCGCCAATCGCCAGACGCCACAGGAAGGGCGTCGGGACCAGGCCGGGGGCCGAAGGTGAACTTGTTTGGAACTGCACGCGCCGCACCGTAATTATCTCCGCCGCGCGAGTCGAGCCGGGAGAAAGGTCTCTTTGTGCTTTGGGGCCGGGTGTTTTAGAAAGTGCCCCTCGTGTTGCCCAAGAAACATTTCTACCTGGCCATCGACCTCGGCGCGGAAAGCGGGCGCGTCATGCTCGGCACGCTCACCGACGACAGAATCTCGCTGGCGGAAGTGCATCGCTTCCCGAACCACCTCCGGCGCGCAGGCGCGTCGCTGCACTGGGACATCCCCGCCCTCTTCCAAGAAGTAAAGTCCGGCCTGCGTCAGGCCGGGGCTTTGAAGCTGCCCATCGCCAGCGTGAGCACGGACTCGTGGGGCATCGATTATGTGCTGCTTGATGAAGCCGGCGAGATCATGCCGCCCGCGTTCCACTACCGCGACCCGCGCACCGCCCGCGGCGTCCAGCGAGTACGCTCAATGGTTCCGTGGCCCGAGGTCTTCGCCGAAACCGGCATCCAGTTCATGCCGCTCAACACGATTTATCAACTTGCGGCTGAAGATCCGACCCGGCTCAGTAGCGCACGACAACTGCTCCCCATGGCCGACGCTTTCAACTACTTCCTCAGTGGCGTGCCCCGCGCCGAAGAATCCCTGGCCAGCACCACCCAGCTCTACAATCCGCGCACCCGCGATTGGTCGCCCAAGTTGCTTTCGGTCCTTGGATTCCCGCGAGCGGTTTTTCCTCCCATCGTCCCGTCCGGATCGAAACTTGGCACCGTCCGTCCGGAGTTGGCGCGGGAACTTGGATTGTCGCCGCTCGAAGTCATCGCCACTTGCTCGCACGACACTGGCGCGGCCGTCGCGGCAGCACCCGGGGACGGCGACGACTGGGCCTATCTCAGTTCCGGCACCTGGTCGCTGCTGGGTGCGGAGTTGCGCACCCCGCTGCTCACCGACCGTTGCCGCGATTTCAACTTCACCAACGAGATCGGCCACGGCGGGACGGTGCGACTGTTGAAGAATCTCGTCGGCCTTTGGATCGTGCAGGAATGCCGACGCGAATGGGGCCGACAGGGGCACGAGTACGATTACGCCACGCTGATGAGCCTGGCCGAAGCCGCGCCCGCTTTCACTGCACTCATCAACTCCGACGAGGCGCGCTTCCTCGCGCCCGGAAACATGCCCCAGAAGATTGCCGCCTACTGTCACGAGACAAACCAGCCTGCGCCCACGACCCCCGGGGCGACGGTGCGGTGCATCCTGGAAAGCCTTGCGCTCGCGTACCGCCGCACGTTGGCCCAACTCGAGGAACTGGTCGGTCACTCGATCAGCCGCCTGCACCTCGTGGGCGGCGGCAGCCAGAGCGCCTTGCTGAACCAGTTCACCGCCAACGCCCTCGGCATCCCGGTGCTGGCCGGACCGGTCGAAGCCACCGCGCTGGGTAACGTGCTGCTCCAGGCCATCAGCCTTGGCCATCTGCCCTCGCTCGCCGCAGCGCGCGAGTTGGTGAGAAACTCTTTCCCAATCATCCGCTTCGACCCGCGCAATCGGACAGAGTGGGACCAGGCCGCGCAGAAAATCCCGACCAAAATTGAGTGATCTGCCCAGAAGCAGAACGGGGCGAATCAACCTAGAAGGCGCGTTCGAGAATTTCGCGCAACTGAGCCGGCGTCAGTTCCACCGGATTGCCCTTCATGCTGCTCGACTCGATCGCCATGTCGGCGAGCAGGTCGAAGTCGGCTTGCTGAACTCCGAGCGCCCCCAATCGTTGCACCTTCAAGTCACGGCCCAGGCCGCGGAGCCAGGGCAGGCTGTCGGCGGCGCGGGCCGTGGCCACACCCGTCAGGAGCCGGGCCAGGTCATTGAAGCGACGCAAAAGTTCCAGCGCCTTCTGTTCTTGAGCAGCGCGGATGTTCATCTCCAGCACTTCGGGCAGCAGCGCGGCGCAGACGGCCCCGTGCGGAGCTGAGTAGAGGCCACCGACAGGCCCGGCCAAACCATGCACCGCGCCCAAACCAGCATTGGCCAGGGCCAGACCTCCGCACAGGCTGGCCAGCGCCATGTCGCTGCGGGCGGCGGCGTCCACACCGTTCTCGAAGGCGCGCTTCAACGAGCGCGCCGCGCGCGGCAACGACTCGCGGCAGAGCGCATCGGACACCGGATTGGCGCGCTTGGAAACGAAGGCCTCGATCAACTGCGTGAGGGCATCCAACCCGGTGCTGGCCGTGAGGGCGGGCGGCAGGCCGTGGGTGAGTTCCGGGTCCACCAGCGCGAGCGAGGGCAGCATCGCTGGACTGCGCAGGCTCACCTTGACCCGATGCTCCGGCGAATGGAGCACGGCATTGCGGGTCACTTCCGCCCCAGTGCCAGCCGTGGTTGGCACCGCCATTAAGGGCAGACTTGGCTCCGTCAATGGCTGCGCCTGTCCAATCACCTCCAGGTAGTCGAGGAGATCGCGCTGATTGTTCACCAGCGCGGCGATGGCCTTGCCGGCATCCAGGACACTGCCGCCACCGAAGGCGAGCACCCACTGAACCTGGCTCGCGCGCGCGCTTTCCGCTCCCGCCTTGACCAAATCAATCGTCGGCTCGCCACGGACCGCGAGGTGGTTGACCACGAAGCCCTGCTGGCGCAAGGGTGCCACATGACGCAGCCAGCGGACGGGATCGTGGCCGGTCACGACGAAAACGCGTTTCCCAAACGGTTGAGCCAGAACCGGCAGTTCAGCGATCCGACCACTCCCGAAAACAATCCGGGCCGCGGTGGCAAATTCAAAGGGAGTCACCATCCGGCCTCCTCGGGAAAGACGTGGTCATATTTCACGCTGCGGCGTGGCTCGACCATCATGTCAGCCACGGTGTCGCGCCACGCCTGGTAATGGGCGGTTTCCTTGTGCGCGGCGGGAGCCTGCTCATCGCGGTAAACCTCCACCAGCGTGAAGCGCGCCGGTTCGTCCCGCTCCTGCACCACATCAAACCGGGCGATGCCAGGTTCCAGGCGGCTCTGCCGGGCATTCTCAAGCGTGGCCCGAAGGAACGCCTCTGTGAAACCGGGCTTTATGTGAACGTGAACATGAACGACGAGCATGATGCATTTCCCAATCTCTGTTTTTAACTGGCGCATGAAATGCCGGAATCGGGCCTGACATGCAACCACCATTCCATCTCCGCCCCATCCACCAACGCCGGGCACGAAACCGGAAAAACAGGCGGCCTCCGGTGTGGGCGCAGCTTGCGGGAACTCCAGCCTGTCCTGGGACAAAACAGTTTGAGATTTGTGCTCAGGAAGCCGACCGCACAGGCCGATAAACCTATCAGCGTGGTTTGGGTTTTTTTCCACGCTGCCAGAAGCAAGCCCGTCCCGCCCTGGGGCGGGCTTTTTGTTTCCATTCAGCGGCCACGCATCACAATCCAGCGCACCAGACCCGACCTGCTCGGCCCGGCTTCGTCTGGCATTTGGAGTTTGGTGTTTTGCAGCTCCCGGCTACCCTCGTCGCCGATGAAAAAAGGCACGGTTTATTTGGTGGGTGCAGGACCTGGCGAGGCGGGGTTGCTGACCATGCGCGGCGCGGAATTGCTCGGGCGCGCGGACGTGGTCGTCTTTGACGGCCTGGTCAATCGCGAACTCTTGCGCCTCGCCCCCAAGACGGCTGAGTTCATCTTTGGTGGCAAACGGCCCAAGGAACTCGCCCGGCCCCAGGAGGAATTGAACGCGTTGCTCATCACCAAGGCCCGCGAAGGCAAGACCGTGGTTCGCTTGAAGGGCGGCGATCCTTACGTCTTCGGTCGCGGCGGCGAAGAGGCCGAGGAACTCGTGGCGGCCAAGGTTCCCTTCGAGGTGGTGCCCGGGGTTTCCTCGGTCATGGCTGCGCCGAACTACGCCGGCATTCCGCTCACCCACCGCGATCATTGCTCCAGCTTCACCGTCATCACCGGCCACGAAGATCCCGACAAGGAAGATACGGCGCTCGATTGGCACCAAATCGCCAAGGCCCCCGGCACCAAAGTGGTGCTGATGGGTGTGACCCGCATGAAAGCCATCGCCCAATCCCTCCAGGACGCGGGCCTGCCCGGCGACACGCCGGTGGCCATGGTGCGCTGGGGCACGACCGGCCGGCAGCAATCCATCGAGGGCACGCTGGCCACCATCGCCGAGGTCATCGCGGCCAAGGGCTTCAAGCCGCCAGCCCTCGCGGTCATTGGCAGCGTGGTGAAGCTGCGCGGCAAGTTGAACTGGTTCGAGCGCCGGCCGCTCTTCGGCCAACGCATCGTCGTCACGCGCAGTCGCGGTCAAGCCAGCCAGTTGGCGCAACAATTCACCGAACGCGGCGCGGAGGTGCTGGAAATTCCCACCATCCGCCTGGAGGCGCCGGACGACCGCCTGGCTCTGGCCGAATGCATGGCCGGCCTGGGCGAATACGACTGGGTAATCTTCACCAGTCCCAACGGCGTCACCCAGTTCTTCGAGTATTTCTTCAAGAGCTTCGACGACGTGCGGGCGTTGGGCGCATTGCGCTTCGCGGCGGTCGGCCCGGCCACGGCGGCGAAGTTGAAAGAGTTGCACCTCAAGGTGGACCTGGTGCCGGAGGAGTCTGTCAGCAACAAGATCGCCGCCGCCTTCAAGGCTTATCAGGACATTGAGAATGTCCGCATCCTCCTGCTCCGCGCCCAGGTCGCCAACCCTGAATTGGCCGGCGCACTGGAGGAACATGGCGCCATTGTGGACGATGTGGCGGTTTACAAAACCGTCCCGGAGACCGACGACATCACGGGGACCGCCGCGCGACTTTTGGAGGAAGGCGCGGATTGGATCACTTTTACCAGTGCCTCGACGGTGCAGAATTTCCAAGCGCGTTATCCGCTGCCCGCCCTGCTGAAAAAGTTTCCCCGGCTTCGCACCGCCTCCATCGGTCCGGAAACCAGCAAAGCGCTCCGCCAGTTGGGACTGGAGCCAACAGTCGAAGCCAGGATCCACACCATCGAAGGCTTGGCCAAAGCAGTGGAAACGGCCCCGGCTCGTTCGTAGCGCAGAACCTCCGGGCGCAAGAGGGGCGGGGCCGGGCGAGCCACCTTTCGTCCGCGCGCTGCGGCGAAGAATAAACCTTCGCCCGCGCCTCCAAAGAAAGGTCCACAGAAGGCGGTTGGCCCGCCGGCAGGAGTTACGACTTGATGTCGCGCAACTGAAAGGCGGTGCCGGCGATGACGAGACAGGTGGCGTTGAAGCCGGCGAGCACGATCAGAGACCCGGCGATGCGCGCCCAGTCGATCGGCTGACCGTAAACCGAGACCCACGCACGGAAGTGATGCAGCAGCATGTAGGGCCGGTATTCGGCGAGCGCCGGAATGCTTTCGAGGACCAGGTTCAGCAGCAGAAATGACAGCGCGAGCACGGTGGCGGCAGCGGGCTTCATGTTGAAGCAGCCGAAGGTGAACGCAATCGTCATCATGGTGCTGGCATTGATGGCGAGAAACAGATGCGAGACCGCATAAAGTTTTAGCCCCTGGGCCGCGGTCAGGATGCTGAAGATGTGTTCCGGGTCGGGGATAAACACAAACATGCCGCGCCAGGGGAACCACAGCCGGGCGAAGATCAGCGCCATCAGCCCCAGAGCCACAACCTGCACCGCCGAGAACACCACGCCGGAAAGCCATTTCACGAGCAACAGCCGCACGCGCGACACGGGCCGGCACAAGATCATGCGCAGCGTGCCATCCTCGGCTTCCTTGGCCACGAGGTCGCCGCCGATCAGGCCGGTGTAGAGCGGCATGAGCAGCAGAACCTGGGGAAAGAGCATGATGAGCGCGACGCTCAGCGCGGAGACGTAATCCTCGACGAGGTAGCCATTGTTCGAAAGCATCCGGTCGTAGAACGAGCGCCAGCCCTTGCCGAACTGGAACATGAGCAGCATCGCGTTCTGCGCCACGAGGAACACGCCCAGGCCGATGTAAGTGCGCTTTTTGGCGAAGAGCTTCCACAGCTCGTTGCGAAATTGGAGAAGGAACATTTTCAATGGACGCTAGGGTTGGGCCGGGCCGCCCTCGCGGGTGACGGTGACGCGACGCACATAAATTTCCGCCGGGTTGATTTCCAGGCGAAAGTCCGCGTCGCCATTCTGCCCGTTGCGGAACACGGCGTTGGTGAGATGAAACGTGGCCGTGCCCCACGAGCCAATCTCGGGCACTCGCGCGAAATCCGTGGTCGGCCCGAACTTCACCACCGGCGCGCTCTCCGGCAGCACGCTGACGTAATGATGGACCGCGTCATTTTTCACGCCGTCGAATTGCAGCCGCCAGTGGGTGCGTTTCTGGACGAAGTATTCCACGTCCACGCGCGCGTTGTTCAATCGGTCGCGCTTGAAGCTCGGGCTGAGGGCGAAGTAGAGGAAGCCAAACGTCTTGCTCTCCCGCCGCATGAGCCGGCAGGTCACACCGTCGAGGTTCTCGATCTGCGTGCGGCCGTCCGACTCGTCGAAGTGGTGGCGCAATCCATCCTCCGGTTTCTCCTGCCCAAGCGCGATGGTGACTTGATTGCTGGTGGAAAAATCCACCGGCCAGGCTTCACCCTTCACGGCTTCACGCGTCACCGTCACACGGCGCACGTACAACACGGGCGTCTTGGCGTAGAGACGAAAGTCCGCCTGACCATTCTGCCGGTTGCCGAACAGTCCATCGCCCCGCGTGTGGAACACCGCTTGTTGCCAGACATTCGTACCGGCAAAACGCACCGGGCGCAGCGCTTCCCGGTATCTCGGGCTGGCCACGTCTTCGGCGTCGAGTGCGTCGTAATGGATGCCGAAGCTGCCCGGTTCCGGCGCGAGATACTCAACCTCAAACTGCGCGCCCCGAAGGTCGGGCTGTTTGTACGACGTATGGATCTGGAAATAAAAAAAGCTCACGCTGCGCCCCTCCTCCAGTCGGAGCGCGTGAGCGGACACGCCGCCCACGGCCTCAACGCCAGTGACCCCATCGCGCTGATCATCGACCTGCCTGAGACCGTGCGCAACTTCCCGGTCGCCCAGGAGCATCATGACTGAATTCGACGATCCGAAATCTTCCCCGGCGCCAAAGTCCGCCGCGCGCGACTCCGCCGTGCTGGCGGCTGGGTCAAGCGCGCGATGGCGGCGCGCGCGGAGGAAAAGGGTGAGCAAGATCGCCACGATGATGGTCAGCCCGGCAGCCACGGACAGCAGGACCGTGAGCATGGACTTCGACGGCTGCGCTTGAGGATGTCGGTCGTTGCTCATGTTGTGAGGAATCCTCGCCCGGCGGGCAGCGATTGATTTCTCGTTGATGGCGCGAGGCTAACCAGCTTCGACCGAAGCCTGCAACCGACATTCGCGCTCGGGTGCGATTGAAAGTGGCGGGCAGCGAAGTCAACGAGCCGGAGTGCGCCCGTCCCCGGGTGCAGCAATGTCCGCCCGCGCGAAGAGTTTGGAATTTGCCGACACCCTGCTGCGTTCCAGCTTGCTGCGCCCGAGGACGGGCGCACTCCGTGCCCGCCACTTTCAATCCAACCCTCGCGCTCCTCCAAGTCGACGGGTACAGGGCAGACGCATCAAAATGTTTGGTTCCACGGGCTAAAACCCAAAATCCAAATCCCAAATAAGCTCTCAATTCCAAACTCCCATGGGAGTGCGAACGCCTGGTTTTGGAATTGGGGCCGTTGGAATTTATTTGGGTTTTGGATTTTCGTGCGAAACACCGCGAAATTAGATGCGTCCGCCCTGTTGACGGGTGCATCTCCCCTTGCGCTCAACACGCTCCGCCAGAACGTTCGGCGCGGATGGCCCGGCGCAACTCACAGGATCAGGTGAACTCCGTTCGCGAAAAACTCGGCCTGGATCGGCTGCGCCCATTTCCGCGCAAGATCGTGGTCGGCATCGTCGGCGGGCTTTGCTTCATGGCGGGCGTGGTCATGATTTTCACGCCCGGCCCCGCCGTGGTCTTCATTCCGCTGGGCATCCTGCTGCTGGCCACGGAATTTCCCTGGGCCGAGAGGTGGTTTCACCGGATGAAAGACACGATCCACAAAGCCCGCGCCCGCTGGCGTCTGCGCCGCCGCCGCCGCGCCCAGGCTCGATCCTGAAGCGCCGGTTGTTCGTCACCCTTGATTTCCGCGCCGTGACCGCTTGAACTCCCGTCGTGCAACATCCGCTCACCGGAATCATTCCGCCGCTCGTCACGCCGCTCGAGGATCGGGACACTCTTGATCGCGCCGGCCTGGAGCGCGTCATCGAGCACGTCATCAATGGCGGAGTGCATGGCCTGTTCCTGCTTGGCACGACTGGCGAAGGACCAAGCCTCAGCTATCGCCTCCGGCGCGAACTGATTGCCGCGGCCGGCAAGCAGGTCAAAGATCGGTTGCCCGTGCTCGTGGGCATCACGGACACCTCGTTCGTCGAGTCCGTGAACATGGCGCGCCATGCCGCCGAAGCGGGAGCTGAGGCCGTGGTGCTCGCGCCGCCCTATTACATGCCGGAAGGACAGCCAGAGTTGCGGGAGTATCTGGAACACTTGTTGCCTGAACTGCCCTTGCCGCTTTTTCTCTACAACATGCCGCCGCTGACCAAGGTGCCGTTCGAGTTGGAGACGGTGCGGTGGGCGATGGATCAACCGCGCATCCTGGGCATGAAGGACAGCTCGGGGAACATGATCTACTTCAACCAGGTCCGTGAACTTCTGCCGCACCGGCCCGACTGGTCGCTGCTGGTCGGCCCCGAGGAACTGCTCGCCGAGACGGTGCTGCTCGGAGCGAACGGCGGGGTGAGCGGCGGAGCGAACATTTTCCCGAAGTTGTATGTGGAGCTTTTCGCCGCCGCGCAACGCGGCGATCTCCAACGCGCCCGTGAGTTGCACGCGCTGGTCATGCAAGTGGCCGGACGGCTCTACCACATCGGCCGACACGCCTCGGCGGTGCTCAAAGGAATCAAGGGCGCACTGTCATGCCTGGGCCTCTGCGGCGACTTCATGGCCGAGCCGTTCCATCGTTTCCGTGAGCCGGAGCGGAAACTGATCGGGCACGCGGTGATGGAATTGAGCGAATCTATCCGCAAGGCCTTGTAGCGGCGTCTCGGCCGAGCGCCGCGACCAATCATTCACGGACCGTCGCCTGGAGCGCGCGTTTGAACTGCTCCACGATTTTTTCTTGCGCCGCGTTCACTTCGGCATCGGTCAGCGTCTTCTCCGCGCTGCGATAGGTGAAGGCGTAAGCCATGCTCTTCTGTCCCTCGGGCACATTCTGGCCGCGGAAGACGTCGAAGAGTTCCACGCCCTCCAGATGCGGCGGTTTGACCTGCCGGACAGTGCCCAGCACGGCGTCGTGCGTGGTGGCTTCTGGCACAAGCATGGCTACGTCGCGGCGGATGCTCGGGAACAGCGGCAACGACTTGAAGGATTTCGACGGATTCCGCCGCGCCAGGAGATGATCGAGGCTCAACTCGGCGAGGAAAACTTTGTCGCGCAAGTCATAGCGCTTGGCCAGCGCAGGGGAAAGCTGGCCGATTTCGCCCAGAGTCAGTTTGCCGCCCAGGGCAATCGTGGCGGAATCCAGAAAAAGCGGCGTCGGTTCCGCGCGGCGCACATAACTCAGCCCGCGCAGTCCAAACTGCTCGAGGAACTCCTCGACCAACCCCTTGAGGTCGGAGAGGTCAAACTTGGCCTCCCGTTCCGCGCCGCTCCAGAACGACGGGCGGCGCTGACCCACGAGGGCGAGGGCGAGGCGGCGCTCTTCCACCATTCCGTTGGCGTCCGACCGGCTTCCTTTCGCCGACGGGCCGCTGGCCGCACTTTCAAACACGCGTCCAATCTCGAACAACGCCACGTCGTAGTTCTTGCGCGCGATGTTGTGCCGCAGCGCGTCGAGCAAACCGGGCAGCAACGAGGGCCGCAGCACATTCATGTCGCTGCTCAAGGGATTGGCCAGCGCCACAACCGAACCGGAGGCGAGCCTGGCCGCTGAGTCAGAGATGAGCGTCTGCCCTTGCGCCTCATTCAAGCCCAACCCTGTGAGCAACCGGCGCGCTTCGGCGATCTCGTCGTAAATCGCATCGAATTCGTTCGCACCAATCGCACCGCGCGGCGGCGTGCTGGGAATTTTGTCCACCCCATGCAACCGCGCGACCTCCTCGATAAGATCGACTTCGCGCTTCAAGTCCACGCGGAAGGTCGGGATGGCGAAGGTCATCGGCGCCGTGGTCGTCAGCCCAAGCGACGTGAGATGGCGCGTAATGACTTCGTTGCTCAACTCTATGCCGAGCAGTTGCGAAACTTTCTCAGGGCGCAACGTGATGGTCTTCGGCTCCACCTGTTTCGGATAAACATCCACGACGCCCTCGGCCAGTTGCCCGCCGGCGGTTTCGAGAATCAACTGGCACGCGCGGCGGCTCGCGAAGTCCACACCCCAGTTCGGATCGCATCCACGCTCGAAGCGATACGACGAGTCCGTCCGCAAGCCGAGCGTCTTGCTCGTGCGCCGGATGTTCGTCGGGTTGAAATACGCCGACTCGATCAGCACATCCACGGTGCGCTCGTTAATGCCAGTGTTCTCTCCGCCCATGACGCCCGCGAGCGCGATGCCCTTCTGTTCGTCGGCGATGAGCAACTGGTCGTTCGCCAAAGTGCGTTCCACCGCGTCGAGCGTCTTGAATTTTTCCCCGGCGTTCGCGCGCCGTACGACGATAGTCGGCTGGCCGTTCGCGCCTTTGGCAATGAGGTGATAGTCAAACGCGTGCAACGGCTGCCCGCTCTCCAGCATCACAAAATTCGTCACGTCCACCACGTTGCTGATGCTCCGCAGCCCGACCTTCTCCAACGCCGCGCGCAACCAGTCAGGACTCGGCCCCACCTTCACTCCGCGAATCACCCGGGCCGTGTAACGCGGACAAAGATCCGCATCCTCCACCCGAACCGCGACGAGTTCACCCGTCTTCCCACTGATGACTGAAGACTGATGACTGATTACCTCCGGTAGCTTGAGAGGATTCCCCGTCAGCGCCGCAATCTCCCGCGCGATGCCGATGACGCTGTTCCAGTCCGGCCGGTTCGGCGTAATCTCCAAATCGTAAACCACATCGCTGCCGCTGCGCCCGAGATACTCCGCGAACGGCTGGCCGACCTTCGCATCTGGCTTGAGGATGAGCAGGCCATCAACTTGATCAGGCAGCGCGAGTTCGGCAGGCGAACACATCATGCCGTGCGACTCGACGTTGCGAATTTTCCCGACCTTGATGGTGAACGGCTCCTTGTCGCCCGGCTTAATCGGCAGCGCCGCGCCCGGCAAAATGAGCGGCACCTTGTCGCCGGCCTGGAAATTCTGCGCGCCGCAAACAATCTGGCGTTCGCCGGTGCCGTCGTTCACACGACAGACGGAAAGTTTGTCCGCATTCGGATGTTTGTCGCGCGTGATGACCTGCGCCACGACGATGCCGGCGAATTCACCACCGACCTTGGTGACGCCCTCGACTTCGAGACCGAGCATGGTGAGCCGCTCGGTGAGTTCCTCCGGCGACCAGTCGAAATCCACGTATTGCTTGAGCCAGTTGAGTGTGACTTTCATTTGGAAAATTAGTCTGTGTAGCCGGGCAGATGGTGTTTGGCCCAGTGCTTGAGCGCGCGATGCTCGTTGGACTGCAATCGGGCAACGGCTGGAGCCAGACGCCGATCCAATCGCGTATCGTCCTCGAAAAAATCCATCTGTGCGGTCTTGGTCGCCCGCGCTCGCGCCACCCATCGGCTCGCGCGCAATGTCGCCGGGTTTTCAGCTTGCCGGCAAAATTCGCACTTCAAAAATTCCGTCAGCAACTGGTGATGCAGCTTGTCCTGCCCACGATCTTTGATTCGCAGCAATGCCGTCTTCTCAGTGAACAGGACGGAGGCTTCCACCACGTTGAAGGAGAATTCCGCCAACTGAACCAAGCGTGCCGTTTGAGCCACCATTTGCGGATCGATTCGCAGCCCGGTTTCCAGAAAATCCACTTCGAGTCCCGCGTAGTGAAACGTGTGAGTTGTTTTGTCGAAATCTGTCTCGAGCAAGTCAGCGGCTTCATTGATGTCCAGGCCCATGAAGTCCACGTCCTTGCTCAACCATTCGTCCTTTTGGGCCGGAGTCCAAGCGGGCAGAGGAAAGTCTGCGTCGTTCCATTGGCGCAATGTCTCCCGGTAAAACCACGCGGCCCCACCGCCGATCAGGACGACCGATTCAAGAAAACCGGGGAACGCCTCGTGCAATTGCTTGAGCGCGAGACGAACCTTTTCCCAATCGTAGATCTTAGGCAGCGCCATCTCAGTCAATCTTCATTACGTCGGGCGCCTGCTCGACGATGGTGAACGGCCCGAGGTCTCGCGCCATGCGCTCCAGTTCCTCGGCGGTGTAGCGATGGCCCGGCTGCTTCTTCCAAAGCTGCTTTCGCTCGTAATGCGCCGCGCGCGCAGCTTCCTTGGCCGCGTCTTCGCTCAGATTGTGCTCCGGGCTATTCATCGTGTGAATCGTAGGCGGTTCGCCGGCCAATTGCCAGCACGCGACTACTGCTCCCGTCAGGCGATGTACATCACCTTCCTGCGGCGCCTGTGGATGGTGAACGGGCCAAAGTTTTCCGCCATGAGCTTAAACTCCTCCGGCGTGTAGCGGTGGCCGGGGAGTTCCTTCCACTTCTGCTTCCGCTCGGATGAGGCGGCGCGCTCGGCCTCGGCCGCTTCGGCCTCCGGCGTCTTGGACATTTTGATGTGGTCAGGGCGCATGAGTTTCAGAGCGGCAGCGGTTGCCCATAAACGCGTTGGAAAAGTTGTTGCCGGAGCTGGTCAGCGGACAACCCTTCAGGCAGCGACGCCAAGATCATCTCGCGCGCGGCGTCGAACATCAGCGCGCCCATGACGAAGCGTTCTTCAGCCGGGCGGGCCATCAGCTTTTGCCGGACGAGTTCGGCGATTTCTGGCGAGGTGTCAGTCATGCGCGATTTCCGGCCAGAGCGTATCCAAGCCGAGCAGTGTCGTCCAACGCTCGATGTAGGCCCGGTCATAGCCGGTGGAGACGAGGTTCTTCACGTCCCGAAGCTGCTGTTCGGAGCGGGAGTCCTTCGCCCAAAACAGCTTGGAGAGAATGAGGTCTTCCTTGCTGACGATCCACGTTTCGAAGTCGCGGATTTTGATGCGCTGGCGGCGGTCGAACTCGGCGCGGCGATACTCGTTCTGCTTGCGCACGATGCAGTCCACTTTGATGACGCTCTCCTGATGAATCAGGTTGAACAGCGACTCGTGCGCGATGGAACTGTCCACGGCCTCGCGGGAAACGTAGTAGTCGGGACTGAACAGGCGGACAATGCGGTCGGTGTCGCCGGCTTGCAGCGCAATCACCAGATCAATGTCGCGGGTCATGCGCGGCTGGGCGTAATAGTTCATGGCCATCGAACCCGTGAGCATGTAGGCAAGGCCCGCAGAATCGAGCCGCGCAGATACGTCGCGCACAATATCGAGTTCGTTTTGCATGGGGCGATGAGGACGATCCTCAACTTCAGAACTGCCTCAGGAACCGCACGTCATTCTCGTAGAACAGCCGGATGTCGTTGATGCCGTAGCGGAGCATGGCGATGCGCTCTATGCCGAAGCCGAAGGCCCAGCCGCTCCACACTTCGGGATCGTAGCCGACGTTCTCGAAAACCTGCGGATGCACCATGCCGCAGCCGGCGATCTCCAGCCAGTCCTTGCCCAGCTTCTTCACGAGCGAGTTGGTAAAATCAATTTCCAGGCTCGGCTCGGTGTAGCTGAAGTAGTGCGGACGGAAACGCAACTTCACGTCGTCGCCGAGCACTTGTTTGAAGACAAATTCCACGGTGCCCTTGAGGTCGCCGACGGTCACGTTCTTGTCCACGTAGAGTCCCTCGATCTGCTGGAAGGCCGGGTTGTGCGTGGCGTCCGCGTTGTCGCGACGATAGACGCGGCCCGGCGCGATGATGCGGATGGGCGGCGGCTGTGATTGCATCACGCGAATCTGCACGGACGACGTGTGCGTGCGGAGGAGCGGACGGCCCGGCACATCCACGTAGAACGTGTCCTGCGTGTCGCGCGCGGGATGGTCGGCAGGCGTGTTCAAAGAGTCGAAGCAATGATACTCGTCCTCGATCTCGGGCCCGTCCGCGACCACGAAACCAATCTTGCGGAAGGCGCGCACGATGTCATCGGTGACTTGCGTGAGCGGATGCAATTTGCCAAGCGCGCGGCGGCGACCCGGCAGCGTGAAGTCCGTCGGCTCCGTGGGCAGCGCGGCTTTCAGTTCCAGTTCCTCGCGGCGCGCGGTGAGCGTGGCTTCGAGTTCGACCTTGGCGGCATTGATGAGTTTGCCCGCGACTGGCTTCTCTTCTTTCGAGAGTGTGCCGAGCTGTTTCATCAGCGCGGTGAACTTGCCGTTCGGCCCGATCCACGCGCCCTTGGTTTGTTCCAGCGCGGGCGCGTCGGCGGCGGCTTTCAGTTCCGCGAGCGCGGCCTGTTTCAGCGGTTCAATTTCGTCGAGCAAAGGCATAAGTCGGGGCACTTTTTAGCCGCGCCACCTTGTGAATGACACGAAGAAAGTTCCGTCACGGGCGCCGCATTGTAATGGAGCAGGGAAGAAAGCAATGCTCGGAGACGTGACGACCGAGCAATCGTCCGGCGGCTGTTGAGCGCGAGTGGCGGCGGCGGACGGAATTGTTCACAACTTGCGAGTGCGCATGGTTTCAGGCTTCTCCCCTGCGGCAAATCCGGCGGACGATTATGGGGAGGAGCGCGATCACGGACGGCTGGTTGAATTTTCATAACATTGCTCAGTATAGGGACGCAGGATGTCGCCCCAGCCTCAAGGCAGCCGCAGCCGGTAAAAGCGCGAGGGCGGCACGGTGACGGGGAGTACGGTGTAGGAGATGTTGGTCGGGGTGATGGTGATGCCATTGGTCACCGCCTGCCAGATGATGGGCGCTTCGAGACTGGCGGTGCATTCCAACGGGAGATTCACCGCACCGGTGGACCAGTAAAGGGTCGCGATGGTGCCATCCAGGCTAGATTCAAGTCGCACCTCCTGAATCGTGAGGGTGCCGAGGTTGGTGGTGATGGTGTAGTGGCCGAGCCGGGTGTCCGGGTCCGCGAGCGCAGGGGCAATCAGGTACGTGCCCGGCGGGCTGGCGGGCGTGGTGGGCGTGCCGAAGGTGGCGGTGATGTTGTCCAGGTTCAGCAGTCCGATGAGGGCACCGGTGAACGCGGGATTGGCCTCACCGTACGGGCGGTTGGTGTTGTTGGCCGTGACAGTGAGCGGCGCTTTGGTGACGGTCAGCTCGAAGGTGTTGGTGCCGCTGCGGGGCGGCACGCCGTTGTCCGTGGCGATGACGCTCACGAGGAAGAGGCCCGCCGCCTCATTGGTGCCGCTGAAGGTGCGCGAGGCCGCATCGAAGCCCACGCCTGGAGGCTGGTTCGTGGCGGTGTAAGTGAGGCTCTGGCCCGCGTCAGGGTCCGTGAACACATCCGGCGCGAAGGTGAATTGAAAGGCCGCGCCGTAAGCACCGGCTTGCGCTGGAATCGCGTTGGCGACGGACGGGGCGGAGTTGGCGCTCAATCCCGTTCCAGTGAGCGCGATGTCGAAGGGGTTCTTCGCGCCGCTGACGTTGTTCGCGAGGTGGAGGGCTGCATTGCGGGGACCGACTCCACTCGGCGTGAAGGTCACGGTGAACGTGGTCGTGCTGCCGGGCGTCACGGTCGTGCTGCCGAGGGCGCTGAAGGTGAAGTCGCCAGGGTTTGCGCCGTCTGTGCCGATGGCCAGCGAGGTCAAATCCGCCGTGCCGGTGTTCGTGATGGTGAAGGTCCGGGCCGCGCTGCCGCTGGTCACGGTCACGGGGCCGAAGTCCACGCTGCTCACGCCATCGGTCAAGGCGCTGGTTTGCGCGACGGCAAGGTCGGGCGCGGCTGCGGCCGCCGGTTCATCCGAGCCGATGTTCGGCGTCGTCGCGCTGCGAAGTTCTGCATCGTAGTCAGTCGTGATTCCGGCGATGGGGTTGCCGGTGGCGTTGACCAGGGGATTGCCGCCGGGGACGAGGTGCAGGTCGCCGGTCGCGGCGCTGACGAACATGTTGGTGGAAAAATTCCCGCCGGGATTGCTGGCTTGCGAACTGGCGTCGCCGCTGATGCTGGCCTGCCAGGTCGAAAAGTTCACGGGAATGGTCGTACCGGGGGTGGCGCTGAAGTCCATGAAGTTACCGGGCGTCGCGCCGGCCCCGGTGCCGGCATAGACATTGTCGTTCGCGGTGTAGCTGCCGCCACTGGCTTCCCGGCCGGCGGCGAAATGGCTGCCGGTGCCACCCGTGCGGAAGTTGAGGAAGATGTTGTTACGCGAGGTGTGGGTGGAGGCATCGTACCGCTGGCTGGCCCACGAGTTATTCCCGCCGCTGGCGGTGCCGCCGATGACGATGGTGTTGTAGAACACATTGACCACACTGCCGGCGTTTCCAACGTCGCGCAGACCGTAGATCGTCGCGTTGTTGGCAGTCGCAGCGGAGATTTGGTTGTTCACCACGTCAAGCGTCGAGCCAGCGATGCCGGATGCGCTGATGCCAGTGACGATCGTCCCGGCACTGGCCGTGTTGATCGTGATACGGTTGCGCGAGATTGTCGTGGTGCTGGAACCGTAATAATCGATGCCGGTGATGCTCGCCGAGCCGGTCGTGAGCAAGTCGTGGATGGAGTTGTCCGAGATGGCGTTTGTTCCGCTGGCACGCATTGTTATGCCATAGAGGCTGAAGGTTTGTGTGGCCGTTTCGTAGATGTTGTTGCCGGAAACCGTCCACGAATCATTGCCCGTCGATTCGATGAAGACGCCGTGCGATTTGAAATTGAACAGTTCGTTGTTCGCGATCGTGTTGCTCGAGTTCGCCACGGCCGCCGAGCTGCCGGTGGAGCCGATCAAGGTGGACGCGAACAACTGCGACGCACCAGGGGTGGAGACCTGGTTATCGGTGATGAGATTGTGGTCGTTGCCGGTCACCGCGCCGGTGCTGAGACCGATGACGCCGAGTGCGTAGTTCGGCGCATGGCCGTTCACGAGGCAACTGCGCACGGTGTTATGGCACGCGTCGTTGAGCAAAAGGAGGGTGCTGGCCGAGGTGAGGTCATTCCAGTTGTAAAAGGTCAAATATCGGCCGGTGCCGCCAAAACGCCCGTCGATGGTCACGCGATCCGCGCCGTTGAGCCGGATCAAGCCGCCATCCAATGGGCCGGAGATGGTTTTCATGGTGGCACTGTCGGGGTGAATCGTAAGGGTGTAGTTGCCCGCGCCTTCCTCCAGCCATTGGTTCAAGCCGTTGAGGCCGGCCTCAGTCAAATCGCTGGTGATGCTGATGACGAGATGGTCCGCGACCACGGAACCATTGATGGCGGCGAACAATCCGCCGGCCCCGGTCAGGCTGGGGTAATCACCGCCGGTGCCCACAGTCTTCGTGCCGCTGAGGGTGTGGAAGATGCTGTAGCTGTTCGTGGCTCCGTGCGCGTTCACGTTCGGCACGGGCGGATTCGAGGCAGCGGCGGCTCCGGCGGGGCTGGAGACGAGATTGTCCACCGCGTCCTGCGCGACGACAAAGTATTGGATGGTGTCGCCAGCGGTGACGCCGCCGCCGTTGAGGAGCGAGTAATCAATGGTGAAGCTAAACGGGCTGCTGCCATTGGCGGCGGGGACGAACTTCCAGCCGTTGTCGGCGGCAGTGTTGCCCACGAAGGCATCGGCATCGGTGGATTTCTTGAAGTAAAAGCGCGGCGCGCTCGCACCGCCCGCCACGCCCGCGTTGTCCGTGATGGTGGCGAAGCCCGTCAACGTGCGGTTGCCCACCGTGTCGGGGGTCAGCAGCGGGTAGCTGATGGCGGGCGCGAAGAAATCTCCCGTCAAGGTGAAATTTCCGGCATCCGCGCCGATGTCAGCGGGCGTGAGGGCGCTGCGCGTCTGGCCGTCGAAATCATCCGTGACCGCCACGAGCACGAGTCCTCCGCTTTCCGCCGGATTGCTCGCCTGCAAGTGCTGGTCGCCCGTCGTGGCATCGCCGGTGGCATTCACGAACAGCGGGTCCACCGCCGCGCTCGTGACATCCTGTCCGGTCGCGGCCTGCCATGCGGCGAGCGTGGCGTGGTCGGCGCTGTTGTAGAGGCCGAGCACGCCGCCGGTGCCGCTGACGTGGAAGATGTTGCCGCCCGCCGTCAGCCCGGCGGGGTTCACGGTCGTGCCGCCATAGCTGACGGCGTAGTGCTTGCCGGTGCCGCCGCTGTTGCTGCGGGCGTTGACAAAAATGTTGTTCTGGTAAGCGCGGGCATTGGCCGTGCCGGTGCTGGTGAAGGCAAAGGTGCTGGCCGCGCCCGAAGTCTGCGTGCCGCCGACATAGACGGAGTTGTGGTAGAAGTTCCGTCCACTGTCGGTGCCGGCGTCCTGGATGCCGCGCACGATGGATGCGCCCGCCGTGGGGTTCCCGAGCGCGTCGAGGCCGACGCGCACCATGTTGTTCTGCGCGGTGAAGGTTCCGGAGGCGAACTGTATTCCATTCACCGCCGCCGATGCGCTGGTGGAGGAAACCGCCAGGCTGTGGACCAGATTTCGCGCGATGACGTTCGCATCACCGATCGTTCCCGCGAAGTAAATCCCAGTCACCGATACCGCCGCCGAAGCCGCCGTGTTGGCGAGCGAATGCACAACGTTTTGGGACACGATCTGTCCCGCCGACGTGGAGGACTGACTGATGCCGAGCACCGCTTGTGAGGACGAGCCAACGGCGTTGGCGCTCGGCGTCGAAAGGTTGCGGACGGTGTTGCCGGTGATGATGTTCGCTCCCGCAGAGGTGACAATCCCGTGAACCCGCCCGCCGGCGGTGCCGACGTAGTTGTTGTTGAGATTGGCCACTGTGTTGCCCGTGATGCTCGCGCTGGTGGTGCTGGTGCTGAGAATGCCGACGACTTGCGGGCCGCCGCCGCCGGTGGCTGGAGTGGCGGCGTTGAGGCTGTTGGCGGTCGTCGTGCTGCCGACGATGTTGCCGGAGATGGTGTTCGTTCCGGCAGTGACTCGAATGCCGGTGATCGAAGAAGAAATGGTGGTGGCCGTGCCGTTCACCGTGATGGAGCCGATGACGTTGTTGACAATGGCGACCGTGCCCAAGCTTGTCGAAACGATGCCGTAGGTGGTGCTACCGCTGCCAGGAGTCGAGGTCGTGACGGAGACAGAACCCGTGCCGGTGCCGCTGCCGATGGCGTTGCTTGAAGCCGTGCCGATGTTCACCGTACCCGCCTGCACATAAATTCCGTTCCATGCACCGGGCAGCGCACCGGTGGTGGAACTCGTCCAGACGATGTTCTGAATGGTGTTCCCCTGCAGGCTGCTCGGCGCGGAGTTGCTGATATTGAGTTGGAGGCCGACGAAACGGTACGCCGCCGCCGTGCCGGTCGTCGTCCAGGCCGTGCCGCCCGCGCTGGCCGCGCTGCCGCCAATGAAGTTGCCCGTGACCGTGAAGTTCTCGCCGGACGGGTTGTTGAGGTAGATGGCCCGGACACTCGCCGCCACCGCTGCGCGGCTGGCGGTTTGATAAAAGCTGTTGCCCGTGAGCGTCCAGCCGGTGTTGCCGCCGTCGAGCCGCACGCCCGCCGCATCCAGCGCGGTGGCGGCGTAGAAATTGAAGACGTTGCAACTGGAGACGGTGTTGCCGCTGTTGTTCTGCGCCGCCGTGGTGGTGGTACCGAGCGCGTAAAGGCCGTGGGCCGGCGTGCTCGCGCCGTCGCCGATGTCGCAATGGTCAAGGGTGTTCCCATCGTTGCCGTTCGCGCCCGTGGTGGTGCTGAAGACGACCACGCCGCTCGTGACGTTAGTGTTCACGCCCCGCAGCGCGAGGTAGCGGACGGTGTTGCCGCTGGCCTCGTTGATGAACCGCAGCGCCACGCCGGCGACGTGATTGTTCGCGATGCTCAACTCCGAAACCGCTCCCACCCCGCCGGGCCGTCCGTCCAGCGTGAGGAACTGCGCGCCCCGCAAATCCACCGTGGCCGCCGTGGTGTCCGCGCTGGAGAGGGAGAGTCCGGTCGCGCCGAGTTCCGGTCGCAGCGTAACGGTGTTGGCGGCGGTCGTCCCCAGGCTGGCGAAGACCAGCGGAAACGTCTCGACGCTGCCGAGGTAGCCGGCCTGGAGTTCCAGCACCAGCGCGCCCCCGAGCGTCTGCGCCTGGATGTCCACGATGGCCGCGCCGATGCTGGCGTAGTCGCCAGTGGGTCCGATGGTCTTGGTGCCGGAAAGCGGGGCGGCGGCGGCGGTGTGCGCGAGGAGGAACGCCAGCGCGGTCAACGCCAGCCGGAGAATCGGGACGGCTTGAGGGCGTGAGCGGGTTTTTGACGGTTGGCCAAGGTGTTTTTCATAATGCACATCGTGTGTTTGTTGAGTGATCCCCGGCTGAAAGGGCTGGCGGCGGTCGCGACCAATTCCCTTCAACAGAGCGGCACTCACCCCTTCCCAAAGATTTTTTGGCGGAAGGTTACAGAGTTAATTGGCCAGCCGGAAAAGTGGCGGTTCCAGCGCCGCACGCCGGACACGGTAAGCCACACGCCGCCAAAAATTCCCAGCGCCCAGATCGTGGGTTCGGGTACGGCGGTGATCTCCAGTTCCCAACTGACCAGCGTGTTGGCGTCTCCACCTGACACGTCGGCCACGAACAGGGTCCACGTCCCGTTCGGGTCCAAACCGTTGAAGGCGCTCAGGAACGCGCTGCGCGAACTCAGGTCCGTGACCGTGGCCGGGTTCACGTTGCGCGCGTCGGGCTGATAGGTGCCGGCCAGTGGCGCGCCGCTGTTGCCGCCGTAGTTGTGGATGTCGCCGGCGGCGCTGTCGTCCAGCCACACGTTGAAGCCCGCGTCGCCGTAGCCAAAACTATTTCCGCCCGTGCGCCCCGCGCGGTTGAGCAGCACGCTGAATCCGCTGGAGTGCGAGAGATAAACGTAGAGGTCGCCGTTGTAGCCGCCGGAGAAGTTCAGCCGCACGTTCACGTCGGTGATCACGCTCTCGTGGACGCCCAGTCCGCTGATCGTCTGCGCGTTTTGATAGCCGTTCACGTTGCCATCGGGGATGAGCGCGTTGAGGCCGTTGAACTGGTAGTGGAGCAGCGCGGCCTGCGCACTCGCGCCAAGCAACAGGCCCGCACCGAGCAGAATAATTTTTAGTTTCATGGCGATAATTTCTTTCGGTTCATGCCCGCAGTTCAGTGCTGCACGCTGCGGTAGTAGGCGCTGCCATTGGGCGCGCTGTTGTCGGTGAAGCTGAACGCGCCCACCGCGTCGGGCATGAGCGCGCTGCCGTTCAAGGTGGTCCAGCGCGGGCAAATCCAGGAAGCTGCTGAAGGCAATCGGCGTGGTGATGCCGTGCCGGCGTAGGCTGCCAGCGCGGGCGGACGATCAGGAAAGGCCGAACACAGCCACTGGATTTCCTCCGCCGTGAAGCCGACGGCAATCATGCCCGCCATGACCGAGCCGACGGATTTACCGGCGACGTGCGTGAACCAGACATTGTTCGCGTGCAGGAAACTCAGCGCGCCGACGTAGGCCGCGCCCAGCGCCCCGCCACCCTCGAAGACGCCGTCCACTAATGTGGACGGCGTCTGGGGAAGGAATTAGAAGGTGCGATTACGAAGTGCCTTGGCCTTCAGATTAGGCAGGGAGCCAATACGTTTGGTTCGGGCCAGGCGGCCGGGGTAGTTGGGAACATTGGACATAATGTCCGCGAGTTGAATTGAAACTTGAGGCGATGATCAGAATTTCAAATTGCCGTGGCCCGCGACGAGAAGTTGCGAGGACACCACGCTGTCGTTCGGAATCAGCTCGGCCCCGTCCGGCACTTGCATCGCCACTTCGCGCGTCGCAAACGGATCGCGAAAGGTCGGGGCGGGGACGCGCATCTTGATGGTCTTGTAACGAACCTTCAGCCGGGGCGGATACACGACCACCCAGAATGGGATCGAAGCCTCGTAGGCTTTACGAGCGGCGTCCTTGACCTTTTGCCCGCCCAGCCAGTTGTGGAGGAAGAATGTCTTCGTCGGTTCCGGCATCGCGTTCAGACGGCGCGCGCCGACCGAGGCCTGGGCCCCGATGGCCAGCCAGTCGTCGTTCACCGTCGAGGCGTCGCAGTTGCACATGTACACGAGGCGCAGGTTGAACTGTTTCACGCCTTGCGCTCGCGCGTCCTTCAACAGATCGCGAATGGTTCCGGTGTTCGCGCCGCGCTGGCCGGTGAGGTTCGGACCGGACTTGAGCACCAGCTTCTCCGGGGAGCCGTGGCCTAGCGCCACGAGATCGATGGTGCGGCCCTTGCGGGTCTCGTCGATGAGGCGTTCGAGCAACTTGGCCCGCGTGCAAGCGTTGTCGGTGAGATAATGCACAATGTCATAATGGTTCCCCGCCAGCAGCGAGGTTTTGAGGTCTTCAAAGGTTTCCGCCAGTCCGTCCACGAGACCTTGCGCCGCCTGGCGCAGCGGGCCGGGCAGGCTGTCATCGAAGGGGGTGTTGCCGCTGTTTTCCTGCAGGACGATCAGACTTTTGTTGGTGGCCATAAGTTTTTTTTATTTGCTGTTGTTTCGAGAGCTTGGCTCTCACCCCTTCCCACAGATTTTTTAGCGGAAGGTTACAGGGCAGCAGCGTGGATGGGGCGGGCGCGGCAAGATACCGGCTGACGGCAGGCGAAGAGACGTCCGGTATCGTCCACTGTGATCATGGTAAAAATTCCGTCACAAGAACCGCGGCGCTTGATCTGCCCTGCTCCCGCAGGGAGAAAGGACAAATCTTTTGACGAAGAAAATAGCGGCCGAGAAATAACCACGAAGAAACCAAAGCCTCTTTACGGACAAGACACTCGATCCTGTCCGCTGCCAATCTGTAATCTCCTCAAATCGGATACGCGGACGCCGCCTTGGCCATTGAGGCGCCAACGTCGTTCCCGTCCTGTCGAATCTGTAGCCAGCGGGTTTCAGGTCGTCTGCCAGCGTTTGAAAGATCAATTGCCCGTAATCGAACCGACATAGCTCAACACCCGCCATTCGCCATTACCGACAAACTGGAGTTCGATGGCGCAGTCGGCGTCGCCGGTGAGATAGCCCGATGTTCCTGTTGTCGTCCGGGCGGTCGAGGTGTAAATCCTGCCTCCGAACGATACGGCCACCAGTCTGGTTCCGTCGGCGGACGACGCCACGGAGGACCATTCCTCATAGATGTTGTGCGGAATCCAACTCACCCCGGAATCCGTCGAAGTATAGATGTCCCAATCGTAGTTCACGGCGGCCAGCTTGCTTCCATCGGCCGAGGAGGAGACAGACCACCACAACAGGGCCGAGGCGCGCGGGGTTGACAGGGTCGCTCCGAAATCTGTCGAGGTATAAATATAATCACCATATGCCACGACGACCACTTTGCTCCCGTTCGCCGAAGCAGCCACGGATCGCCAAGGCGCGGTATAGCTGTGATAGACCCAACTCTGTCCTGAATTCTGTGATCTGGTGACCTCGCCGCTCTCCGCTACCGCAACCAGTCTCTTCCCATCGGCGGACGAGGCGATGGATAACCAGCCTCGGGATAGTGTGGCCTGGGGTTCCCAACTCACGCCGGAGTTGGTCGAGGTGTAGATTACATCGCCGTAGGCCGCCGCCGCCAGTTTAGCACCGTCCGCCGAAGAGGCGACGGATCGCCAATCCGAGATGATCCCTCGCAAGGTCCAATTCACTCCAGAATCCGTGGAGGTATAGATATGGCCGAGACTCTGTGTCGCGACCAGCTTGGTGCCGTCCGCTGAGGAAGCGACGGAAGACCAGTCGCCGACGCTCGCGCGCGCCGCCCAAGTCACACCGTAGTCGGTCGAGGTGTAAATCTGGCCTGCCAGGACGACGGCCACCAGTTTGGCACCATCCGCAGAGGAGGCGACGGCATTCCAATTCCGGTTGTTCTCCCGGCCCGTCCATGTGTCAAAGCTCGCGCCGGGCAGGGGCGTGAGCAGAACCGATTGTCCGGCGTTTTGGACGACCTTCCAGCCGCCCAGACCGGCCCCGGACACGCGCACCACAGCGCCGACGGTCGGAGACGCCGGAAGGGTGATGGTGACCTGGGCTGCGTTCGTCGCCACATAACCGCTGTTGGCGACAGCCTGCTGGTTGGTGCCCGCCACGGCCTGCCATCTCAAGGTGCCAGCACCTTGAAAGGCCGTCGCCGTCACCGTGCCGGCGACATCAACGGCGGCAGCCGTGAGTGTCCCCGCGACATCAAGATCGCTGGCCGTGATCGTGCCGGCGACATCCAGGGCACTGGCCGGATTATTTTTGTTGATGCCCACCCCGCCCGCCGCGCGGATGAGGAACTGATCGTTGGTGGTGGAGTTGAAGTCCGCCGCCTGCGAATCCGACCAGACAAAAGCACCCTGGTGTTTCGCCTTGGCCTGGCGTCCGGCGGCGAAACTGTAATCAGCGAGGGCGGCCGCGCCGGTGCCGAGTTCCACCCGGGTGGCACTAACATCAAACAGCCCCGCGCTTTCCACCACCACACTGCCCACCACATGGAGCGCGGCCACGGGCCGGGTCGTGCCAATGCCCACCCAGCCGCTGCTGATCAGGCTCGCGGCGTTCGTGCTGAAGCCCAGGATGGTGAAAGCGTTGTCCCCACTGGCGGTGACGACGAGGTTGGTTCCGGCAAAAGCCACGCCGTAGGCTCCGTTCAAGAATGCCGCCCCACCCAGGCCGTCTTTTACCGTGGTCAACAGGATCGGGGCGGCGGGGTTGCTGATGTCCACGAGGGTCACGGTATGACCGACGAAGGACGCAATCGCCAGCCGGTTGCCGGAAATGGCGACCGAATAAGGCCCGTTCAATGAATACCCGCCGACTCCATTTCGAAGCTCCGCTAATTTCACCGGACTGGCGGGATTGGTGACATCGACCAGAACAACGAGATCGCCAGTCAAGGCGGTCACGACCAGCAGATTGCCCGAGAAGGCCACCGCATTGACGTTGAGGAGGTTGTAGCCACCCACGCCGTGTTTGATCTGACTGAGGATCACTGGGATGGATGGGACGGACACATCCACCAAGGTCACGGCGTTGTCCGTGTAGGCGCCGATGGCCAGCAGGTTGCCGGACAGGGCCACGCTCCGCACTCCCGCGAGCTCGGTGAAACCGTTGAAACCGTCCTTCATGAAACCGCGCAGCACTGGCACCGCCGGGTTTGAAATGTCCGCCAGCGTCACCGCGCCGTCATTCACCGCGCCCATCGCCAGTATGTTTCCCGAGACCGCCACGGCCCGGACCCCGTTGAGTTGATCCCATCCGCCCACGCCATCGCGCAACTCGGCCAGCAGCGCCGGGCTGCTCGGATTCGTTGCGGAGATAAAAGTAACGGCATCGTCATTGATCGCGGCGACGACCAGTGTGGAACCAGCCCAGGCCACCGCTGTGGCTCCGGCGAGCGCGGTGAAACCGCCGACGCCATCGCGAACTTGGGACACCAGCACCGGGGCCAGCGGATTGGTGATGTTCACCAGCGTCACGCCATTGTCGTCCGCCGCCGGGATGGCCAGCAGCGTGCCGGACAGCGCCGGCTGCCCGGCGTAATTCAAGTTGGTGTAGGCACCCGTCTCGTCCTGAACTTGGAACAACACGGTGGCCGATAGCAGCGGCGTGCTGGCCGTGATGTGCAAAGCCGTCTCGGGCGCGTTGGTGCCGATGCCGACGAGGCCGTTGGTGTTGACCTGCACCGCGTTGGCCGGCGAACCATCCGAAGCCCCCAACTGACTCACCGCGCCGGGCGCGATCATCGCGCTGGTGATGCTTCCCGTCGCGATGTTGGCCGGGGCAATCGTCCCGGCGATGCCCGTTGCGTTAACGCCTCCGGCGAAGATGGCGTAGGGCGTGGAGGTCAGTTCCGTGCGAGGTGTGAGCGGGGTGTAGGCTCCCGCCCCGTTGGTTCGCACCAGGAGATCCAGCCAACGTGCGGGTCCGGTGAACACGCTGCTGCCGAAGTCCAGCCGGATGGTGAACAAACCGTTCGTGACCGGCACGGCGGCGAAGCTCTGAAACGGCCCTTGCGGCAAGCCCAACGTCACGGCGTCATACACGCGAAACTGAAAATCGTAGAGACCGGTGGCCGGGGCGGTGTTGTCATCCAGTCGGCCTTCGTAGGTGAAGGCCGTGCCTTGGGCCACGGCCCGGCCGAGACCGGAGGCGAGCGCCAGCACAGTGAGGAGGGAGAGTAATTTTGTTCTCATGGTTTGTTGATTGGATTGGGAATGAAACTGCGGTGCTGATCGGTGACTGGGGAAAACGCGGGCCTGCCGTTGCTGCTTTTGTTTCATGATCTATCGTCGGAATTTCACGACCCTCTTGGCCGGGATTTGCATCCCAGCATTCGCTCCGCCCTTCACCCCGAGGAGTGAGTTGGTGTTGGCGAACGGCATGATGATGAAGAGGCTCGCACCATTGGTCTGGTGAGGATACGTGGCGACCGTCCAGACCACGGGCACCGTGTCGAGGGATTCCGTCTCTTCCAGAACAAAATCCCCGGCGGCCAGCGGCCACGAAATCCGTACGCCCGATTCCAGCCGCTCGATGCTCAACGGCGGGGCCAGCCGTGGCGACGTAATGTCGAACACGGCCCGGAATCCGGTGGCGAGCGAAAAGCTACCGCCTCGGACGGTGGCCGCCTGTGTCTGGCCCGCCGTGCCCCGGACGCGATAAAGGCCGCCCGTGCTCGTGCCGCCACCACTGGCGATCACATGCCCGACTAGGGCGGGTTGCGCCGCGCCGAACAGCGGCGTAAGGAGGAGAGTCATCAGCCAGAGCTTCATTTCTGTTTCTTTCTTAAGTTGTTTTGCCCATCGAGATCGCGTCTCACCCCTTACCAACGATTTTTTGGCGGAAGGTTACAGAGTTAATTCAGCCCCTGTCCGCCCGCCTTCCTCCTTTCCCATCTCGGTGCGGATGTGAAAGGCTCGCCGCACTTCACGCGCATGAAATCCGTCATCAAGAATGCGAACGGCCCGGTCACGAGAAAACCGCGCCTCCTCGTCGGCGTCTGTTCCTGCCACGGCCATGCGCCGCTGCGAGCGGCGGCGCGAGCGACGTGGGCGGGACAGGTGGCGGAGCGCATCCGGGTCGTGTTCTTCGTGGGCGACGGTTCGGAATCCGAAGCGCCGGACGTGTGGGTGCTGCGCTGCCCGGACGACTACGAGGCCCTGCCTTTGAAAACGCAGACGTTCCTGCGGCGCGCGTTGGGCGAGGATGATTGGGACTACGTTTTCAAGTGCGATGACGACACCTACGTGATGCTGGACCGGCTGGCGGGACTGGCCGGACTGGGCGAATTCGTGGGCAGCGCGGACACGGCCGGAGCGGGATTCGCCAGCGGCGGCGGCGGGTACCTGCTTTCCCGAAACGCCGCCCGCGCTGTAGTCGAAGCGCCGGTGCCAGCACCCGGTGCGGAGGATGTGTGGGTGAGCCGGCTCTTGCAACAGGCCGGCTTCAAGCTCGTCGCATCACCGGCGCTGCAAATGAATCATGCGGTGTTGCCGAACCGGGAGAACAGCATCGTCACGGCCCACTGGTGTTCGGAGGAACTCCTGCGCCTCATCCACCGCGCCCTCGCCGATCCCGGCGCGCTCCGCGCGGCGCACACGTTTCACGCGACTCACGCGGCGTGGCACGGCCCGGTCACGCTGCTCGAAGGCGGTTATTTCTTCGGCGGGAGTTTCCGTCCCGACGGCCGGTGGGAATTCGAGGTCGGAGAAACCTGGCTGCGCTTGCAATGGTTTCACTGGCCGGAAGATCGCCTGGTCTTCACGCCGCTGGGATTCGTGAACGCGACGCTGCGCCTGGATCGAGTGCCGATGGAAGCGGCGGCGGGAAATGGACCTCAGAAAAAAGTCGCGCGTGATCCACTCGCCCCCAGCGCGGAGAAACTGCATCTCGGCGCGGGGGGCAACCCCCTGCCCGGCTGGAGCAACCACGATCTCGACATGGATTTGCGCCAACCGCTGCCATTGCCCGATGCGTCCGTCCGCTTCCTGTTTGCGGAGCATGTGGTCGAACACGTCACGCCGCGCGAGGCCTGGCGTTTCTTCAAGGAAGTGCGGCGCGTGCTGAAGCCAGGCGGAGTGCTGCGCCTCGCGGTGCCGTGCGTGGACTTGATCGCGGAACGGTACGACGAGGCTTACGCGGATTTTCTCCGGCGCGTCACGGGCGGGGATGGCTCGAAGGAGAACGCAATGGATTCGATCATCAGCAACTGGGGGCATCAAGCCGTGTGGACGGTGCCTGCGCTCCGGGCCGTCCTCCACGCCCTGGGACTGAAGACCACGGAAGGCCAGTCCGGCGTTTCCGCCCACCCGGAATTGCACGGCATCGACGGTCACGCCCGCGCCATCGGCGCGCACGCCAACTGGGTGGAAACCGGAATCGTGGAGGCGGTGAAACCCGCACTCCCAATTTGAAACCGGGCCACTGCCGACCAACGCTGCCGACGGGCCAAGTCAAAACCGAACGGTTCGCTTCCTGTTCAAATCCCGGTCCCGCCGAGTTGAGCATTCGGGTTCGGTAAGGGGATCAGCGCAGCCATAGGCCGGTCGTCCAATCCTTCAATGGAGTAGGAGGACGAGATGAATGAGGTCAAATTGCCAGGGGACATCGTCATAACAGGATCGGCCAGGCCCAACCGTGCCGCCATGCCGGCTGTGATCGCAGGTTTGTCACTATGGCCCTCGATGTTTCCGCAGACGAATCCAAGCTGCACGCTGTAAAGCTGGGCCGTGTCCAGGAGGCACTTCTGATGGATGTGCAAGGAATTGATGAGTTGGTCACGGCCTGTCTCCAAAGCCGTGATCGCAGATTTGATGTGATGCTCTTTCACTTCCCCAGGAAAGGGCACGCGGAATTTTTTACGATTTTCGAGCAACGTGATCAGGTATTGGATCCGTCCGATCATTTCTACGGCTTTTTCATTCATAAGTACGAGTCTCCTGCGGGGTGTGGTTTGTTTTTGTTTCTGCGGTTTGGTAGCAATTTGATCCGGGTGGCCTCAAGCGAAATGTCCCGCCGGAACGCGGCGCGCGACCGCCGGGCGGGTGGCCTCACACGATGAACATTTATTTTTTCGGCTGGCCCAGTGAACTGGGCGGGGCGGGCACCAAGCTCGCGCATCTGCTGCGCCTGTTGCGCGGCGAGTTCGAGATCACGGTGGTGCCCACCGTGGAAAAGGAAGCCGCCGACACGCGCTGGCAGCAGCGGATCGAGGCGCTGGGTGCGCGCTGGATGCGCTTCGAGCAACTGCCGCCGCAGCTCGAAGGGTGGGGCGTCCTGCTCTGCAATCATCTCATGATCAGACCCGGGACGCTGGGCGAACTGCGCCGGCGCGGGTTGCGCCTGGCCTGGTCGAATGAAATGATGTGGACCACGCGCGAGGAACTCGGCCCGCTGGCCTTCGGACAGTTTGACGCCGTGCTCTACGTCTCGCCGGAACAACGCACCGCGCTGGAGCCGCAATACCTCCACATGCTCACCGGCCTCCGTCCGCCCGCGCCGGAGCGCGTGGACGAACGCGCGACCGAAGGCTGGCTGGCGGGCCGACGCGTGCGCTGGGTGATGACGGGCAACTACATTGACCCGGCGGAATTCCCGTTCCACGAGCGGCCACGCGGCACGCCGCCGCGTCCTTTGGTCGTGGGCCGACTCTCGCGCGCGGACGCGGACAAGTTCCCCGAAAAATTTCCCGAGAGCTACGCAGGGCTGGGGCTGAAGGACGCGCGCTTTCGCGTGATGGGCTGGGGCGGGAAGATCGCGGAGCAGTGGCCGCGCAAACGCTTCGACGGGCGCTGGGAACTGCTGCCGCCCTGCGCCGAGCCGACCGCCGCCTTCCTGCAATCGCTCGACCTCTTCGTGTATGAACTCGGCGCGAGCTGCTGCGAAAGCTGGGGCCGCGCCGTGGTGGAGGCGATGCTGACCGGGGCGGTGCCGCTGGTGCCGGCGGATCGCAGGCACCATCTCCACGCGCTCGTGCCGCATGGCCAAGCAGGGTTCCACTGCGCGACGCGCGCGGAGTTCGGACACTACGCCCGACGGCTGGAAGCCGACGACGCGCTGCGGCTCAAGATGTCCCGGCAGGCGCGGGCGTGGGCGGAAAAGAAGTTGTGCAACACGGAAGAACATCGCGAGCGGTGGCGGCGGTTGTTTCATGGCGGCGCGGGTTGAGTTCCCTCCAGTTGCGCCAGGCGCTGCCCGAGTTTCTTCCGCGTTTTGTCCTCGGCTGGCACGCTGGCCGCGCGGACGGGAAGCTGCTCCAGCGCCTCGCGCAGCAGCGCCACGGCTTCGGCGGTGAAAGGCGTGTCCGGGTCAGCGTGGCGAACGACGAGCAGGCTGAGATCGGCCGCCAAGAGACGAAATTTGTAATCGCCCTGGGCGATGTGGCGATGCGTGCGGAGCCAGCGCAAAAGATCACGCGCGGTCGCCAGCGCCTCCGCATGTTTCCCGCCTGCGTCCCGGGACTGGCCGAGGTGGAAAAAGGTGATGGGGATATAAACCCAGAAGTTGGCCTGGTCCGGCACTTCCGCGAAGATGGCCAGCCGCAACTCCAGTGCGGCCTGAAGGTCCGGCTCCATTTTTTCCAGCTCCCGCTGTTTCGCGTAGTAGTAGTTCGCCGCAGAGGTGTGGAGACTGGCCCGCGCCCACCGCCACCAGCCGTTGGTGCCCGGCAAGGAATCAATCGCCTGGCGCAAATACTTGTACTCGGCATCGCCTCGCTCCACCCGGCGCGTGTGCCGGGCGATTCTGGCGTAGGCATTGACCAGGAGTTGATAACGATGCGGCGTGTCCGGAAACGCGGCCACGGACGCCAGTTGGTTCGTCAAGTCGCGCTCGTAGGTGACGCGGGCCAGATTCGTCTGCCCTTGGTGGTCGAACCAGTCGCCCTGCGCGGCCATCGAGTTTTGCAACTGTTCGGTCCAGTCCACACGCTCCGGCTCCTGGGCCGCGAGCCGCATGAAAATGTCGCAGGAGGACTGGAGCCACGGGCCGGGACGCGCATCGTCCGGCGTCACGTCGGACACCAGAATCGCGGAGGACCGCAGCAATTCACCGTGATGCTGCTGCCAGGTGACGTTCGCCGGATCGCGTGCGGCCAGGCGTCCGGTCAGTTCGAGACCCCGTTCCGAGTGGCGCACGGCCTCGGCGCGCAAGGCGGCTGCGGCGACGGTATTGGTCCGGGCGGTCGTGCTGGCGCGGGCCTTGATCACTTCGGCCAGCCGGGCCTGGGCGACGCCCAGCTCGTTCTGCCACTGCGGCGCTTCGGGGAACCGGGCCACGAGCTTTTCGTGAATGACGAGGTATTCCCGGAACGCGCCCTCCGCGCGCTCGCGCTGGTCCTGCTTCTGCCAAATGCGCCCCAGATTGTAGTGGGCGAAGCCGTTCAGGCTTTGCCATTCGGCGGTGGCCTCCGGCCGGACGGCCAGTTCCGCCGCGAGGCGCGCGCCCGCCTCGTAGTTGGTCTGCTGCATGTCGTGCAGATCAAATTCCCACGCCACGTCGCCCAGTCCGAAATGCGCGCGGGCCAGTTGCGCGGCGAACGCCCCATTCGCAGGCTCGCCGCGCAGCGTCTCGGTCGTGAAGGCGACGAGTTCACCGCCCACGCGCAGCGCGCCTTGCACATCATGCGTGTCGCGCAAGACATCGCGCAGCGCGGCGAGCGTGTCCGCCCGGTTGGTGCGCCAGCCCAGCGTGGTGGTCGGATCGCGCGACCGGCCCAGAACTTCCAGTGCTTCCTGCACGATGCCCCGCGCCCGTTTCAAGTCGCCCGTGTCCCGGGCCGCGCCCGCCTCCTTCACGAGAAAAATGGAATGAAGCGTCTGAAATCCCGCATCCGACCGGAGCCGGGACTGTTCCTCGAAATACGGCCGCAGTTTCGCCAGCACCTGCGCCGTGAGCGGACTGCGGCCCACCTCGGCGAGTTGCGGGGTGAGGGATTCGAGCATGTAACGGATGTTCTGCTCGGTTCGGTCGCGGGCGGAGCGCACATTGCGCAGCGCGATTCGCTGCGCCACCAGGCCGACGGCCAGCAGCGCGGCCAGCAGCACCGACAGGCTCGCGACCACCGGATTGCGCCGCGCCCAGCGCCAGGCGCGTTCCGCCGCCCCAGCGGGCCGGGCCTGGATGGGTTTGTGTTCGAGGAAGCGTTCGATTTCGTCGGCTACTTCGCGGGCGGTGCCGTAGCGGCGCGCGGGTTCTTTGGCCAGGCATTTTAGGCAGATGATTTCCAGATCGCGCGGCACGGCGGGATTCAATGCACGGGGCGGAGTTGGCTCCGAGTGCAGCACCGAGAGCAGGGCCTGCTCAATCGTCGCGGCTTGGAAGGGAGGTTTTCCCGTGAGCAGAAAATAGAGAATCGTCCCCAGCCCATAGACATCGCTGGCGATGGTCGCTTCACCGCGCTGCGGATCAAGCTGCTCGGGCGACATGAAGCTGGGCGTGCCCATGATTCGTCCGGCCACGGTGGCGTCGCGCGGATCGCCGAGCAGTTTGGCGAGACCGAAATCCGTCACGCGCGCCTGGCTGGTATCGTCGAGCAGCACGTTGGCCGGCTTGAGGTCGCGGTGCAGCACGCCGCGCTGGTGGGCGTGATGGACGGCGATGGCGATCTGCCGGGTCCAATGCGCGGATTCGGTCACGGAAGGCGGCTGAAGTTTCACGCGGCGGGCCAAGTCCGGGCCAGACACATACTCCATGCTCAGGAAAGGCTGGCCGTCGTGCTCGCCCACTTCATGAATCGCGACGATGCCCGGGTGGTTGAGACCGGCCGCAGCCTCCGCCTCGGTGCGAAAGCGCCGCACGCTTTCGGGACCAGCCACGCCCGGCAGGAGCATCTTCAACGCGACGATGCGGTGCAGGCTGATCTGCCGCGCGCGGAAGACCACGCCCATGCCGCCGCGCGCGATTTCCTCCAACAGTTCATAATCGGCGCAACCGCGCTCCAGCATGGTGATCTGCGCCGCCGCCAGGCCCAAGTGAAGAAGACAACTCGGGCACGCGCCCTCCGGCACGCCGGGGGGCTTGGTCTTTCCACACTCAGGGCAAAGTTGTTTCGACATCTCCACAATGTTCCCAACGAAAAATTGCGCCGAGGTTACAGTTGGAGTTCAAGCTTCAGCTCGTTCCCCACCGCCCGCCGGTGCTCGCAGCCTCGCACTTCTCCGTTCGTGCCAACTCGGACGGAGCAAGCTGAAGCTTGGACTCCAACGGTCACCGGCCCACCACGCTGATCAAGTAACGCAACTCGTCATCCACCTCCGCCGGACTGCTCACGGTGCGGGCGATTGCCTGGCGCAGCAATTCGCCGTAGCGTTGCCGCAGGCGATGCACCGCCACCTTCACCGCGCCTTCACTCATCCCGCAGCGCGTCGCGACCTCCGCGTAGGCGGGGCCGGAGCGGTCGCCTTGGAGCGAGCCGCGCAGTTGGTCGAACAGTTCGCGCTTGCCGGACTCGGTGTGTTCTTCCCGCAGCCGTTCCGTAACGTGTTCGAGCAGGGTGAACGCCCACCGCTTCTCGAACAGTGATTCGGGCGTTTCCCCGTCCGGCGCGTCGAGCGCGAAACGAGCTTCACCTTCCTCGGCATCCAGCGAGAGCAGCCGCTGCCCGCCGCCGCGCTTCTGGGCCTGTCCGCGCTGCCATTCGTTGCCCAGAAAATTCTCGAGCGACTTGAGCAGGAAGGAACGGAACCGTCCGCCGTCGGGCCGCACACCCGAGAGCGCGCTCTTGCTCACGAGGCGGGTGAAAAAATCCTGGATGACGTCCTCGGCCTCGACTGGCAAGAGACCGCGCCGCCGGGCGAAGGCGTAGAGCGGATGCCAGTAGGCGAGGTAAAGATCGGCGAAGGCCGTGTTGTCGGAAGGGGCGTCCGGTCGCGCGGCTTCCAGAACCAGAGTCCAGTGCGTCGTCTGAAAAACGGCCAGCGCCGTGCGTCCTGAGTTCATAGGGATGGAAGCCGGCGCGGTGATAATCAAAATCGCAGGTCAACGCAAGGTTGGCCCGCATCAGGCCGTCCAGCCGGGCCGGGTGGGAAAACAAAACGGGCGGCCCATGGAGTGGCCGCCCGTTGTCGTAAAGTGACGTGACTAGGCCTTGGCCAGCGTGGCCGCAGGCTTGGCGCTCAACGCTTTCTTGGCGATTTCCACGAGCGTCGCAAAAGCCGGCGCGTCCTGCGCCGCGAGGTCGGACAAAATTTTGCGATCAATTTCGCACTGCGCGGCCTTGAGACCTTCCATGAAGCGGCTGTAGGTCAGGCCCACTTCGCGGACGGCGGCGTTGATGCGTGCCTGCCAGAGGTAGCGGAAGGTACGCTTGCGCGTCTTGCGGTCGCGGTAGGCATACTGTCGGCCGTGGTCGAGCGCGTCAGAAGCGTAACGGTAAAGCTTGGAGCGCCTGAGGCGGAAGCCTTTGGCGGCCACGATCATTCTGTTCCGGCGTTTGCGGGAAGCTGCAGCGTTGGTTACTCGCATAAAATCTTAGGGTATGGGGTCTGTGGAATTAGCGCGTGAAGGGGAGATTCTGCTTGATGCGATAGACATCCGTTTTGTCGGTCACGACGGTGCCGCCCAGCCCGCGACGGCGTTTGGAGTTCTTGGTTTGCAGCAAGTGACGCTTGCCCGCGCGGGAGCGCATGACTTTGCCCGTGGCAGTGATTTTGAACCGCTTAGCCACGGCCTTCCTGGTTTTAATTCCCTTTGGACGACGCATAATGATTTAGATTTCCCTCAAAAAAGAGCGCGCAATGTAGGAACCGAGCAACCGGGGTGCAAGAGATATTTCAGCCGCTCTGGGACTCCGCTCAAGTCTTTGGCTCACGCCAGAAGCGTTGCATCTCAAGGAAAGTGAACGAGGCCGACCATCCGAGCAGAACCCACCCATTCAGAGCCTCCATCGCAGCGATAAAGCGGATGGGGCCGACCGGCACGATGTCGCCGTAACCAATGGTGGTGAAAGTAACGAAGGAGAAGTAAATGTGATCCAGCCACTGGTGGTGAATCCGGCCCTCCAAATGACCGAACAGGGCGTGACCGTCGAGCACCCAGTAGCCGAAGGCGTAGATCCAAACTTCCACGACATGTGTCATCAGCAAACCAAGGATGAGCACCAACACCCGCATCCGGTGCAACTGCTGGAGCCGGTTAAGGAGCAGGGAAAGCTTGCGCAGCACTTCGTAGTGGAGAAGCACGCAAGCCACGACCAGCAGGACGGCAACGACGGCCACAATGAATTGTCCCGGCGGCACACCACTCTGGACGGCGGCCTCGGGCCGAACACCGTCGCGCACCGGTGCCGCCGCCAGAAGGCTGGAGGGACAAAGCAAGAGACCGGCGAACCCCAGCCGGATTTTTCTGGAAAACAGGTTTAGCAAACGCCGGGAAGGCTAGACTCTGATTCCAACCGGGACAACCCAGAAGGCACCGAACGATTCATGCACATCTGAGTTGGATGGCGGAAGAATGGGGGTTGCCGGTCAGACCGCTATTTGCGAACTTAAACGCTCAATGAAAAATATTCTCATCGGCACCTGGACCAAACTCCGGATGATTTGTTGCACGACTCTGGCGACGGGCGCGCTTTTCTGCGGTTGCAAGGAAAAACCCCTGGAGCCGCAGATGCCGCTTCCGCCCAAAACCGCCGCCGAGAAATCCAAGGAAGCCATCAAGGACGCCGCCGCCAAGACCGGGGATGTGGTCAAAGACACTGCGGCCAAAGCCGGCGACGCGATCAAGGACACGGCGGCCAAGGGCTGGGACGCGACCAAGGACGGCGCGGGCAAAGTGGGCGACGCGGCCAAAGACATCGGTGAGGACCTCAAGCGCGGGGCGGAAAAGCTGGGCGACAAGTTTAAGTGAGGCCAGGTCAGCACCCGGTCGCGACGACTGCGTCCGACCATTTCCAAATCAACTTGCGACGCGTGGCCGGGATGACCTTGAACCGCTCGCCAATGCGCAGCCCTTCGACCCAGATGATTTCTCCAGTGGCGGTCGTGGCGAGCACAAGTTGGTGACGGCGGACACGAGGAATTTTCAGGTTTACAAACAGATCCTGCAACTTCGCCGAATGGGGCAGCCCGATGGGTTGGAACCGATCCCCGTTCCGCCAATGACGCAATACTACCGTGTCCCCGATGGCGTCGGCATCAAGTTGCTCGCTCTGTAGCGCACGCCGCTTGGGGAGCCGGTGGCCTGAGACGATGCGCCAGCGGACAGCCAGCGAACCGAAGAACACCTCTCCCGGCTTCACACCCAGACCTAAAGTCCGGGCGGCGGGCAAAGTCGGTGGAACCGGTTTGCTCCGAGTCTCAATTCTCCCGGCCGGGCTTCGGCGGCAGTGCCCTCCATCCCGCACCGAGACCCACTCGCCAGCCCGGGTGCGCAACTGTTCAACCTGCTCAAATTGTGGAATCACACCAGACGCGAGCAGTTCGATTTGTACCACCCGGCGCTGCAAGGCAGTGGGCAACTCGTCAAAGCCCTTCAGCGGCCGTAGCGACTTGAGCCACTGGATGGCTTCCTGGGTGACAAACTCGCCTTCGTCGTGAATCAACCGCATGGAGCGCAACACCGCGCGGTCGATTTGGGGCTGATAATGATGGCGGAGCAGAGGCAACAGTTCATTACGTACGAGGTTCCGTTGAATATCGTTCGAGCGATTGGTGGAGTCTTCGCGGAACGCAATCTTCTCGGTGCGCGCAAAGTCGGCGAGGGCCGCCTTGGTCTCGCCGAGCAGCGGGCGGAGCAGGACCAAGCCGGGGGAGACCGGCGACGGGGAACTCCATCCCATCCCGCCCAATCCTTGCGATCCCGCCCCGCGCAGCAGACGAAGGAAGAACAGTTCGACCTGGTCATCGGCGTGATGAGCGAGGGCGATTTTGCGCGAGCCGCACCCACGGGCGGTTCGAGCCAGGAAAGCATGACGCAACGCGCGAGCCGCCATCTCCACCGAGATCCCGCTGGTTCGAGCCGCTGGCCGCACCTCGCTGCGGGCGCAGTGGAAGGGCAGGCCCAACTTTCTGGCCGCACGCCTGACGAAGCGTTCATCAGCATTTGATTCCACGCCCCGCAATTGGTGGTTGAAGTGAGCCACGGCCAATTTCCATCGGTGCGTTGCGCTCAACCAATGCAGGCAGTGCAACAGCACCATCGAATCAATCCCGCCTGAAACAGCGACCAGCAGGCAATCGCCTTTGCGCAACAGGCCATGGCTGGCGATGATGTTCTCGAACCGTCCGATGAACTCGTTCACCCCGGAACAGTAGCGATCTTTTGGGGAAGAGAGCGAGCGCGTTCCCGACAACTGATTCGAGTGGGAACGGCCCGGACCGGACTCTTTTTTGCTGATTTCAGCAATCCCAAAACCGACCCCGCCCTCGCCCGATCCACCGGCTCGATCCACACGCCCGCGCCGACGATCGCCCCTGGAGCACTCAACTCCCTGAACTATGAAACGAAGTCCCCCACAGGTTGAGGCCCGGGGTTCGCATCGCTTCATCGAGTCGCCGTCACCAAAAGCTTTCCATTTTTCCAGCCGTTGAGGAACGAGGATGCTTCCGTCAATTTCTCCTCCAAGCTCTGCACCTGGCTGACGGCGGCCGAAGCGGATTGCCAAGCTTCGTCACGTTCCTTCTCAGTACGAGCCAACTGGGACCTCAAGGGTTCGATGGCGGAGCGCGTTGTTTGCTCCAGTTCCGCCTCCCATTGCTGCCGAGCGGCCATCTGGCGGGCCTCCGCTTGCGCGGTGAACTGGGCGACCAAGTCCTGCTCACGCTGCTTGGCCTTGGTTTGGGCAGCATCGTCTTTTTGCTGCAGCTCCTTGCGATGGTGGGCTTCCAGTTCACGCAAGCTGGTCTCAGCTTCCTGTTCGCGGCGGCGAAACCCTTGCTCGGTCTGAGCCTGCGACTCGGCCCGGAGGGCATCCACCTTCGCCAGCCATTGTTGCTCACGCTGGCGCGATTGGGATTGGAGCACCTCCTCCTTCTCTTGCGCCTCGCGATCCAAACGGGTTTCGGTGGCGCGAACGCGCGACTCAGTCTGGCGCTCCCATTCTTCCTCACGGCTGCGCAAGACCGAAGCCGCCTGATTCTTCAATTCGGTTTCACGGGCGGCGGCCTTCAGGGCCATCTCCTGTTCTCGTTGTCTGAGCTTGGCCTGGGCGGCCAGTTCCTGCTGCTGCAATTCCTGCTCCAAGCGTGTGTCAGCCTCGCGCGACTTGGTTTCGAGCTGCCGTTCCAGTTCCGACTCCTGGCGGCGCCATTGCTCCTCCATCTGTGTTTGGGCGCTTCTTAACCGAACTTCCGCCTGCGCCAGCAACTGCTGCTCCCGCTGCGTGAGTCTGGTTTGGGCGGCTTCTTCCCGCTGCTGCACTTCTTGCTTCCAGCGTGCTTCCACCTCCCGGGCACGGGCGGCCCACTGCTCTTCCAGTTCCGCTTCCCGGCGGCGGGCGTCCTGTTCCACCCTGGCCTTTTCCTCGGTCGAACGGGCCTCAAAGGAGAGAGCCAGTTCCTGTTCGCGTTGCTGCCCGCGGCGTTCCGAGTCCTCCTCACGCTGGCGCTGGGCCTTTTCAAACTCCAACTGCTGTTTCTCCAAACGGTGCTTTTCCTGACGGGCGGCCTTTTCCATTTCACGGGCCGCGTCCTCTTTGGTTTGGGACAACCGCACCGCATGGGAGTCAGCCTGATGCTTCAACTGGGACTCTGCCGTATCGCGGGCGTCCAAGGCTTCCTGCAGGTCATGAGCCAGCTTCGCGGAGCTTTCCACGGCGGCCAGTTCGGCATCGGCCACCTGGCGGCGGGCCTGAATCACCTGGGTTTTGCAGTCTTCAGACACGGTCATCAGCTTCTTGTGATGCTCATGGCTCAAGGCCGTGCGTTCCGATTCGCTGGCGACCCGCTGTTCGTCCAGCTCCTGGCGCAATTGGGTCAGGCGATCCGACCAGGCGCTTTGCCGCATCTGAATCTGGCGTTCGATCTCCGACTTCTGCAAATCGCGCAAGGCGTCTTTCTCGATGATGGCACGGTTGAGCGAATCCGCCATGCCGGAGAGCTTCCCGACCCACTCGTCTTCCTTTTTCGACAGTGCGTCTTCATGCCGCTCGGCTCTCATCCTCATTTGATCCTGGTGCCCGGCCACAGCCACGGCGAGGGACTCGCGCGCAGCCTGCAACTCGGCGTCTTTCTGGGTCAGGGCTTGCTCCGCCGTGGCCTGCGCAGCCGACAGTGCCCGGTCGCGAAGGTCGACCTCGGCGCCGACCTCACGGGCCAGGCGCTCGGCGCGCAAAATCTTCTGGCGACCGGCGCGGGTGTAGAGCCAGTGCAAACGACGACCAAAGAAGCCGAGACGATAAGCGGGACGTTGTTGCTCAGGCTTGAAGAGGGTGGAAAAACCAATCTCCACCATCAGGGTGGGCAGGAAAGCGACGATGAAAGCCAGCACCGGGTAAACCCAGATCCGCACCATGCTGATTTGGTCGGTGAGCAAGTCGCCGCGCTGCTTGGCGCTGGCCGTGACGGAGACCGGACGCTCGCCAAACAGCCAGCCGCGCACGATTTCCACCGTGGTGGCGATGCGGTGGACCTGAGTGTCTTTGATGGACTCCACCCGGGCCTCATAAAACCCGTCCGCCTTCTTGCGGGCGGCATCCAGTTCCGCGCGAACGGCCTCCAACGGACGCTGGTTCTTGAGCGCGCCCTCTTCAATCTGCACGGTCGCCGCGTATTCCTGGTCAATTTTGGCTTCCTCGGCCTTGCCCTCTTTCACCAGCCCGGCCAGAGCGGCCAGGAATTCTTCGCGCTTGCGATCCGTTTCCTCGCGCTTGGTGCCCGAACGACGGCCAAATTCCTCGCGCAACCGACGCGCGTCGGCATCCACCTGGGCCACACCGTCACGGCGCTTGTTGCTGACCGCGATCAATTCGGCTTCCTTCGCTTTGATCTGCCCTTCGATCTCCGCGACCAAAGTGGGTTTAAGAATCTTGTTCGACTCGCGCTCCGGCGGCACGCCGGGAGGCACAGGCTCAAACATGATCTTGCGCTTGAGAAAATTGGCACCGTCGTACTCCGCCTTGTCCTTGTCATAGGCGTTCTTCTTGTTGGTGTACTCGGCCAGCTTCGCCTTGTAGGCATTTTCCACGCGGGCCTCCTCGACATTCCAGGTGGTGGCGCGGGCCACTTCGGCTTCGCGCCGGACGCGCAGTTCAGCGATGGCCTTGGTGAGTTGCGCCGCGTCCGCGTCAAACTGCCTGATGATGGTGGTCTGGCGGGCTTCTGCATCCGACAATTCTTTCTTCTGATAATCCGTCAGAGTGATGGCGTCCTGGCGCGTGGCGTCATTGCGCTTGAGCGACTCCTCGAGTTCGGCCTTGGCCCGGGCTTGCTTCGCGGCCAGGTCAACCAGCTTGCGGTCGCGATCCGCTTTCTTTTCCTGAAGGACGGCTTTGACCGTGCCATCGTCCTTGGTCTGGTTCTCCAACTCGGCGTTGAGCTGGACGATTTTGATTTCTTCCGCCGCCGCCTGCTCGAGGATCTGGCTCGCCGGAGTCATGGCCGTGCCCATCTCATAGACCGCCATGTCCTTGACCAACTGGAAAGTCAGCACGCAAATCAGAGGCAGTCCCACCACCAGCATCACGCCTTTTTGCCAGCCGACCCGGGAGGCAGTCCAGATGGCCAGGGGCAGCTTGAGCAACTCGACCGCGAGAATGGTCGCGCCGATCGGGCCGATGCCAAAGAATATGACCCCCATACCCTTGGGCACGCAGACCACCTGCTGATACTTCCACCCGGTCGCCAGAATGACGAATTCCACCAAGGTCGCCATGACGATCAAGGGCAGCGTCAGGTAGGAAATGCGTTTACTTTTCAATTGCTGCCACGGGGAAAATCCGTGGTCACGCTGGTTCACGGAACCAGGAGAATCCTGGGAACCTGTTGAGTGGGAACTTTTCATAATTGAACCTTCATTGACGCTGACCATTGGCCGGGGCCTGTCGCAAGAGCCGACGACCGGCTCGGAAACGCAATTATGAGAAGAGGCCAAAGATGGGCCTCTGATCCGGGGCGGATCACTCGACGTTTCAAACTGGCGCGTCCATTAATCACGCACCGGCAAGGCAGCTTGTGTGCCAGTGCGCCGAACACAGTCAAAACCTGTCCCGCCAGACCCAACTCCCACGAGGATCGCCCTGTTTGCATGGATATTCAGGCCAGCCTGGAGGGGCAAGATTGGGCAGTCGTGTCAAAGATTCTGACACGTCGTTAAGCTTGGCCGAGGCGCGGCAGACCGGAGACAAACCGACGATTCTCACCAATCATTCACCCGCCGACCTGGCTGAATGCCCTCAGTCCCGCCTCGAATGGACAAGGCTGCCCGCCGGAGGGCCGCAGGCTCGGATGGAGGGAGGTGATTAGAGCAACTGCGGGAAGACCTTGTTCGCGTCGTAGTGCAAATCCTTCATGGCCTTGGCCACGACGCTACGCTCGATCTGGCCCTTCTCGGCCAGCGCGAAGAGCGTGGCGATGACGGTGGACTCCGCGTCCACCTCGAAGAAGCGCCGCAATCGCTCGCGGGTGTCGCTGCGGCCAAAGCCGTCCGTGCCGAGCGTCATCAGCCCGCCGGGCACCCACGGGGCGATTTGTTCAGGGACGATGCGCAGACTGTCCGAGACGGCCACGAAGGAACCCTGCTCATTCGCCAGCACGGTCTCGAGGTAGGATTTCTTCGGCGGCTCGGTGGGGTGCAGCATGTTCCAGCGGCGCGCGTTGATGGCTTCGTTGCGCAGCCGCTTGTAGCTGGTGGCGCTCCACACGTCGGCGCTCACGTCGTAGCGCTCGGCCAGGATTTGCTGCGCCTTCAAGGCGGAGTGGATGAGCGGGCCGCTGCCCAGAATCTGCGCCGGATGCTTCTTGCCTGCCGCGCCCCGGCGGAACTTGTAGAGACCATTGAGGATGCCCTCGGTCGCGCCCTCGGGCATGGCGGGCTGGGTGTAGTTCTCGTTGTAAAGCGTGAGGTAATAAAACACCTCCTCGCCGTCCTGATACATGCGCTTCATGCCGTCGGCAATGATGACGGCGACTTCGTAGGCAAAGGCCGGATCGTAAGCGTAAATGGTTGGCACCGTGCTCGCGGCCAGCAGGCTGTGACCGTCCTGATGTTGCAAGCCTTCACCGTTGAGCGTGGTGCGGCCGTAAGTCGCGCCGCAGAGGAAGCCCTTGGCACGGATGTCCCCGGCCAGCCAGATCTGATCGCCGATGCGCTGGAAGCCGAACATCGAGTAGTAGATGAAGAACGGAATCATGTTCACGCCCACGCTGGCGTAGGCCGTGCCCGCGCTGATGAACGAAGCCATGGAGCCGGCTTCGGTGATGCCTTCTTCGAGAATCTGCCCGTCCTTGGACTCGACGTAGGGCGAAATGGATTTCGTATCCACCGGATCGTAGAGCTGGCCCTTGGAGGAGTAGATGCCGAACTCGCGGAACATCGGGTCGATGCCAAAGGTGCGCGCCTCATCAGGGATGATGGGCACGATGTTACGTCCGATGGTTTCGTTGCGCAGGAGTTTCCCGAACAGATCCACGAAGGCCATGGTGGTGGAAACGCTGCGCCCGCCCGAACCTTTGAGCGCGCTCACGCCAAACTCCTCGACTGGGGGCGTGATGAGTCGCGGCGCTTTCACCGTGCGCTTGGGCAACGAGCCGCCCAGTTCCTTGCGGCGCTTGAGCAGATACTTGATCTCCGGGCTGTCCGGTGCCGGTTTGTAGAACGGCATGTCCGCGATCTCTTCGTCCGAGATCGGGATGTCGAAGCGCGCGCGAAATTCGCGCAGCTCCTTCTCGTTCATCTTCTTCTGCTGGTGCGAAATGTTGCGGCCCTCGCCCGCCTCGCCCAGACCGTAGCCTTTGACCGTCTTGGCCAGGATGACGGTGGGCTGCCCCTTGTGCTCCATCGCCGCCTTGTAGGCCGCATAGACTTTGCGCCCGTCGTGGCCGCCGCGCAGCATCTTGCGGAGCTGCTCGTCGCTCAAATGCACGACGCGCTTGGCCAACTCGGGATACTTGCCGAAGAAATGTTTCCGGATGTAGCTGCCGCTCTCAACGATGTACTTTTGGAAATCTCCATCCACGCATTCATCCATGCGACGCAGCAGCAGACCGTCGTGGTCGTTGGCGAAGAGGTCATCCCAGTCCGTGCCCCAGATGACCTTGATGACATTCCAGCCCGCGCCGCGGAAGGCGCCTTCGAGTTCCTGGATAATCTTGCCATTGCCGCGCACCGGGCCATCGAGGCGCTGGAGGTTGCAGTTCACCACCCAGATCAAATTATCCAACCCCTCGCGTGAAGCCAGGGTGAGCGCGCCCAGCGTCTCGGGCTCGTCGCTCTCGCCGTCGCCGACGAAGGCCCAGACCTTCGGCTCATTCTCCGTGGGGATGAAGCCGCGGGCCTGCAAGTAGCGGAGGAAACGCGCCTGGTAAATCGAGGTGATCGGCCCGAGGCCCATCGACACGGTGGGGAACTGCCAAAAGTCCGGCATCAAGTAGGGATGCGGATAACTGGAGAGTCCGCCGCCCTCAGCCAGCTCCTGGCGGAAGTTGACGAGCTGCTCCTTGGTCAGGCGGCCTTCGAGGAAGGCGCGCGCGTAATTGCCCGGCGTGGCGTGGCCTTGGAAGAAAATGAAATCGCCGATGCCCTTGTCGCCGCCGCGGAAGATGTGGTTCTGCGCCACCTCATAAAGCGTGGCGCTGGAAGCGAAGCTGGAGATGTGACCGCCCAGTCCGTCGTGATTGTGATTGGCGTTGACCACCATGGCCATGGCGTTCCAGCGGATGATGCTCTTGATGCGGCGCTCAATGTCGCGGTCGCCAGGGTAATCCGGCTGCTCGCCCACCGGGATGGTGTTGATGTACGGAGTGCTGACCGGGCTGGGTACCTTGATTCCCGAGCGGCGCAACCGCTCCACCAGGCTCTGGAGAAAGAGCGGCGCGGCCTCCTCGCCCTGCGTGCGCAGCACGAACTCGAGCAGATCCTCGACCGCCTCAAGGTAGTGGCGCTCGCCGTGGCCGCCGCCGCGCAGCGACGCAAGCCCGCCTGCGGCGCGAGAGGTCGCGCGCGGAAAATGTTTGGTGGATGAATTACCAACTTTCACTTTATCACTCACAAGTCGTTGAAACTAAATGACCGCCAGTCCAAAACCAAGCGATGAAATCCAGGGCATGAACTGGCTCGACCGCACGCTCGCGACGCCCGCCGAAAACCTGGCCTGCGACGAGGCATTGCTGGATCTCTGCGAAAACGAGGGCGTGGAAATACTGCGCTTCTGGGAGTCGCACCAGCCTTTTGTGGTGGTCGGTTACGGCAACCGCGTGGCGGCGGAGGTGAACGTCGAGGCCTGTCGGCGGCGCGGCGTGCCCATCCTGCGGCGGTGCAGCGGCGGCGGCACCGTGGTGCAGGGACCGGGATGTTTGAATTACAGTCTCACGCTGCGCATTCCGGAGAGCGGGCCGCTGACCACGGTGGCGGGCACAAATCAATTCGTGATGGAGCGGAACCGGTCAGCTCTGGAGGGACTTCTGGACCTGGCGGTGACAGTGCAAGGGCACACGGATCTGGCCTTCGCAGGAGTTGAGAGTTCAGCGCTGGGAGTGGCAGGCCACGAGCCTTGTCGAACCAACAACTCCCGACCTTCAACCCTCAACACCGGTCCGGCCTGGCTCAAGTTTTCCGGCAACGCCCAGCGCCGCCGCCGCCAGTCGCTCCTCTTCCACGGCACCATCCTCCACCAATTCGATCTTTCACTGATCGAGGCCTTGCTCCGGTTCCCCAGCGCCCAACCCGGTTATCGCGCGGATCGCAGTCACGCCAGTTTTGTCCGCAACATCCCTTCTGATCGCCAAGGCATCCAGGCCGCCTTGAGCGCAGCATGGCAGGTGAAGACCCCATTTGAGCCTGTGCCTGTCGAACGCATCGGGGTGCTCTGCGCCGCCCAATACGAAAACGAAGCGTGGACGTTGGGCCGGTGAAATTAAAGCCGCTCGAACCGGCCGCCGGGCCTGAGGCAAGGAGACGGGCAAACTTCCCCGGTTCACTTCACCGCCGCCGCCGTCACGATCTCGGCCGTCAATTCGTCCGGCGTCCATTCGTTGCCGAGGAAGACTTTTTGCACCCGGCCGCGCGTATCAATGACCACGGTGCGCAGCGTGTGGTTGGGCAACCCGCCCGGCGTGTCACGGTAGAAGACCATGCCGAACTGCTCGGTGATGGCGTCGATGTTCCACATGTCGCTGGTGGCCAGTTGCCAGTGGTTGGTGTCCAGGTTGTAAGGCGTGGCGTACTTGGCGAGGCGCGCGGGCGTGTCCCACTCCGGGTCGAAGGAGAGGCCCAGCAGCGACCAGTTCTTCGGGCCATCGGCCATCGATTTCAACGAACTCTGCGTCTTCTGGAAATGCTGGAACATGCGCGGGCAGAAAGTGGGGAACGGGCAGCGGGTGAAGATGAAAGTGAAGGCCAGCGCCCGGCCTTTGTATTGCGCGAACGAGATGGGCTGGCCGAGGTGATTGGTGAATTTGTAATCGGGAATGGCCTCGCCAATGTTCAGCGGCTCGACGATGGGCGCGCGTCGGAAAGTCGCGGCGTTGGTCGAGGAGGGCGTGGGAAGATTCAGCACCTGGCCGGCATTGGTCGGGGTGGGCGGAGGGAGCTTGCGCACGTTCTCGATCCAGCCGTCATCGCTGGTCACAACCATGCGGAAGAGAAGCGCGTCGCCCGGCATCAAGCCGGCCAGTTCGCGCTTGTCTTTGACCTCAAAGTCCATGGTCATGGCGGCCATGTAGTTGGGAATTTCCTCGTGCGTGATCTCGGCCACGCGACCGTTGGGTTTGATCTCCTTGAGCAGCCCGCGCACTTCAAACACCTGGCGATTGGTGTTGCTGACGGATGATTGCTTTTCCGTTGGTTTGATTTCGCAGCCGCAAACCAGGAACGACAAAACGGCGACCAGTGCGCCGGACCCAAGGTTAATTCCAAACATAGACATTCGGACGAAGACTGGAGTGCGGGCGTTCAAGAGCGCAAGCGTTCTTGCCACGCGCAGCGGCCCGGTGGTTAATTCGCGCCGTGCCCGAACCGCGTCCCAGCCAGAGCGCCGAGGATTACCTGGAGCGAATCCACGAGTTGATCCAGGAGAAGGGCTACGCCCGCGTGGTCGATATTGCCTCCTCGCTCAAAGTCCGCGAGGCCTCCGTGACCAGCATGGTGCAGAAACTCGATGAACTGGGCTTCGTGAACTACGTGAAATATCGCGGCCTCGTGCTCACCGACAAGGGGCGCGAAGTGGCCCGCGGTATTCGCAACCGCCACGAGACGCTCTCCCGTTTTTTTTCCCTGCTCGGCTTGAGCGCGGACATCCAGCAGCAGGACATCGAGGGCATCGAACATCACCTCAGCCCGGCTACGGTGGAAGTGCTGGCCGACTTGGCAAAGTTTTTTGAGGACAATCCCTCGGTGCTGAAACACTTCGACGAATCGCGCCGGAGGCCCGGCAAGGCTGCTTGAAGCACACCCGCGCGCAGAACTGGGGCCGCATCTTCGACATCGGCTCCACCATCGGCGTTGGCTCCGCCACCCTGACCATGAGATTCAGCGGCTTCACCACCAACCTGGTGGTTTCCGTCTGTTACCGATTCCAACTCGTTGGAACCCCCGGCCTGACCTACAGCATCCAGACGGCCCCTCAAGTGACCGGTCCTTGGACGACCATCGGCAGCGTGGTGGCCTCGCCCAGCGGCATCATTGACTACGAAGACACCTTCAATCGTGGCCCGCAGGCCTTCTACCGCGCCGTGTCGCCGTAAGAGCATCCGCGTTCCTTCCCGCCCGCCCCGCAGATCGCGGGGCGGGCTTTTTCTGCGGCAGCTCTCGGAAACCGGCTTCCCTGCCGGGCGTCCAGTCGTTAGCCTCCGGCCATGTCCAGTTCATCGAGCACCCGTCTTGGCTTGTGGCTCTGCGTCGCCGCGGCCGCCTGGCCATTTGTGGTCAGGGCGGACGAGGTTGAATTCTTTGAGAAGCGCGTGCGGCCGGTGCTGGTCGAGCGCTGCTACGAATGCCACGGCGAGAAGAAGCAGAAAGGCGGATTGCGGCTCGACAGCGCGGCGGCGGTGACGAAGGGCGGCGACAGCGGCGCGGCGCTCGTGCCGGGTCAGCCGGAGAAGTCGTTGCTCATCAAAGTCATTTCGTGGAGCGATCCCGACTTGCAGATGCCGCCGAAGAACAAACTGCCCGACGCGGAAATTGCCACGCTCACCGAGTGGGTGAAGATGGGTGCCCTGGACCCGCGCACGAATCTTCAATCTGAAATCTCGAATCTCAAATCCCCGCTGACCAACCACTGGGCCTACCAGCCGTTGAAGAAGTCCGGGCCGCCGGCCACGAAAGATTCCTCGTGGCCGCGCGCGGACATTGACCGTTTCATTCTGGCAAAACTGGACGCGGAACAGATTCGGCCCAACTCCGACGCCGATCGGGCCACGCTCTTGCGCCGCGCCTACTTTGACTTGATCGGCCTGCCGCCGCCGCCGGAGCAAATCGATGACTTCGCGAATGACAAGTCGCCCGACGCGTTCGCGCGCGTCGTGGATCGGTTGCTGGCGTCGCCGGAGTTCGGCGAGCGTTGGGGGCGGCACTGGCTCGATGTCGTGCGCTACGCCGAGTCGGTCACGTTGCGCGGTTTTGTTTTCAAGGAGGCGTGGCGCTATCGCGACTATGTCATCGAGTCGTTCAACGAGGATTTGCCGTTCGACCAATTCATCCGCGAGCAGATCGCGGGCGACTTGCTGGACTCGAAAAGCATTGCTGAGAAACGCCGCCGGATGATCGCCACCACCTTCCTCGCGCTCGGCAACACCAACCTCGAAGAGCAAGACAAGGCGCAGCTCCGCATGGACATCGTGGACGAACAGCTCGACACCATTGGCAAGGCGTTCCTCGCCCAGACCATCGGCTGCGCACGTTGCCACGATCACAAGTTCGATCCCATTCCCACGCACGACTACTACGCGATGGCGGGCATTCTGCGGAGCACGAAGACGGTCACAAACGCGAACGTCTCCGGCTGGCAGGAACTGCCGCTGCCCGTCGAGCCGGAGCAGGAGAAAGTTTTCACCGCCCACGAGCGGCAGGTCGCCGCATTGCAGAAGGAGCTCAAGACCGCGAAGGACGCTGCGAAAGCGTTGGCGGGAAAAAATTCCGATCCGAAAGCGGGGCGCGATGTTCAGCCCGCCGTCGTCGCAGCCAGTGCGTTGCCCGGCCTCGTCGTGGACAGCGCGCAGGCCAAGGCCGTGGGCGCGTGGAAACATTCGCAGTTCTCCAAGCACTACATCGGCGACGGCTACGTGCATGACGACATGAACGGGAAGGGCGAGAACACGCTGACCTTCCAGCCGGACTTGAAGAAAGCGGGCCGCTACGAAGTGCGCTTCGCCTATCAGCATGGCGACACGCGCGCGACGAATGTGCCGGTCACCGTCTTTCACGCGGACGGCGAGACGACGGTGCTCGTGAACGAGCGGGAAGCGCCGGTGCTCGACGGGCGTTTCGTGTCGCTCGGCCAGTTTCTTTTCGAGGGCAACGGCTTCGGCTACGCGCTCGTCTCGAACGAAGGCACTCATGGATATGTCACGGCGGATGCGGTGCAATTCCTGCCGACGGAGGTTGTGGAAATCGCCCCGCCCACTTCGGACGCCAAGAAAAAGCCGGGCAAGAAAGCCGACACGGTGAACGTCTCCGCTGAATTGAAATCGCTCGAAGCGAAGCTGAAACAACTTCAGGAGTCCGGGCCGAAGCGCCCGCTGGTCATGTCCGTGCGCGAGGAGGAAAAGATTGAGGACACGTTCGTCCATGTGCGCGGCAGCGTTCACAATCTTGGAGCGAAAGCGCCGCGCGGTTTCTTGCAAGTCGCGACGCTCGGCACGCCGCCCCTCGTGCCTGAGAAACAGAGCGGCCGCCGCGAGTTCGCCGACTGGATCGCCAGCCCAGAAAACCCGCTCACCGCGCGTGTGCTCGTCAACCGCACCTGGCACTGGCTGTTCGGCGCGGGACTGGTTCGCACCACGGACAATTTCGGCACGATGGGCGAGATCCCGTCGCATCCTGAACTGCTCGATCACCTCGCCGCGCAATTCATCGCGCACGGGTGGTCCGTAAAGACGCTCGTGCGAGAGATCATGCTGTCGCGCACGTATCAGCTCGGCTCGCAGGTGGATGGCCTCGCGCTGCGAGGCCATGCGCTCGCAGCGCGAACGCTCCCACCTGATCCCGAGAACCGCCTGTTCTGGCGAGCGAACCGCCGTCGGCTCGACGCCGAGTGCCTTCGCGACACCATGCTTTCGGTCAGCGGACAGTTGAGCAGCGAGCGCGGCGGGCCGTCGTTCAAGGCCACGCAATCGGCGGACTACGGATTCAATTTCACCGAACCGCGCCGCAGCGTTTATGTGCCGGCTTTCCGCAACGCGTTGCCGGAAATTTTCGAGGCCTTCGACTTCGCTGACCCCAGCATGGTCGTGGGTGTGCGCAACGTCAGCACCGTCGCGCTGCAGGCGTTGTTCCTGATGAATCATCCGTTCGTGCGCGAGCAGGCGAAGCTCGCCGCGCAGCGGTTGCTGGCGGAAAAATTGCCGGACGATGACGCGCGCCTGAACCGCGCCTGCCGTCTCGCCCTGGGGCGTGCGCCAACCGATGGGGAAAAATCTGTGGCAAATAAATGTCTGGGCGGAGAGACCGACGTCCTCACGGCGTGGACAGATCTCTTTCACGCGCTTTTCGCCTCGGCGGACTTCCGTTACGTGAACTGAATGGAGCGCGATGAAGCCAACGTCGAACAACGCAGTTGAAGCCATGATGAATCCGAATCTTCTGACCCGCCGCCACGCGCTCAAGTCGATGGCCTGCGGTTTCGGCTATCTCGCGCTGGCGGGCATGGCGGCGGAACGGGCGTTCGCGGCCAACGTCAATCCACTCGCACCGAAGCCAACCCACTTCAAGCCGCGCGCCAAGCGTGTCATCTTCATCTTCATGCAGGGCGGGCCGAGCCAGGTGGACACGTTCGATTACAAACCGCTGCTGGAAGAGAATGACGGCAAGATGATGGGCTTCGATGACGCGCGGAATATCGCGAACACCGGCGCGCGCGGCACCTCGCAGCGCGTAATGAAATCGCCGTGGTCCTTCACGAAGCACGGCCAGAGCGGGCGTTGGGTGTCGGAGCTTTTTCCCGAGATGGCGAAACATGTGGACGACCTGTGCTTCATTCACTCGATGCAGACCGAGGGCGTGGCGCACGGCCCGGCGACGCTGTTCCTGCACTGCGGTTCGACGACGTTCATTCGTCCCTCGATGGGTTCGTGGATCAATTACGGGCTGGGCACCGAGAACGAAAATCTGCCCGGCTTCGTGAGCGTCGCACCTTCGACGGGCAATGGCGGGCCGCGCAACTACGGCCACGCTTTTCTGCCGCCCGTCTTTCAAGGCACGGCCATCGGCAAGGCCGGTGTGCCCGCGAACGAATTGTTGATCCGCAACATCGGCAACAACGCCGCCTCGCCGGCCGAGCGACGCCGCCAGTTCGAGCTGTTCCGCGAGATGAACGCCGAGCAGTTGAAGAAGAATCCCGGCGACGCGGAGCTTGAAGCCGTGATCAACTCCTACGAAGTCGCGTGGCGGATGCAGAACAACGCGCCCGGCGTGCTGGACCTCGCGAAGGAATCCCCCGCGACACTCGCGCTCTACGGCGTGAACGAAAAGGCGACGGACGGATTTGGCCGCCAATGCCTGATGGCCCGCCGGCTCTGCGAATCCGGCGTGCGCTATGTGCAGATCAATTACGGCGACAACACCGCGAACCCGGCGTGGGACCAGCATTCGAATCTCCCCAAGCACGCCGAGCACGCCCGGGCCGTGGACAAACCCGTGGCCGGACTGCTCGCCGACTTGAAGCAGCGCGGCCTGCTCGAAGACACCATCGTCTGGTGGGGCGGTGAATTTGGCCGCACGCCGTACGCGGAAAAGAACGGCACGGGCCGAGATCACAATCCCGGCGGCTTCACCGTCTGGCTCGCGGGCGGCGGCGTGAAGCCCGGCTTTGCGCTCGGGGCCACGGATGACTTCGGTCACTTTGCCGTGCAGGACAAAGTTCACATGCACGATCTGCACGCCACGATTCTGAACCAACTCGGCCTCGACCACGAGAAGCTCACCTACACCTTCGATGGCCGGCCCTTCCGGCTGACCGATGTGAGCGGGCATGTGGTGAAAGAGATTCTGACCTGACCGAGCGATGAAATTGATGCTGCCGGCGCTGTTGGCGGTCGTGTTGATCGGTTGCGCGACTCGCAATGATTCTGCGATCCAGCGAAACGAAACCATCATCCGCCGTTACTTCGAGGAATGGGCGAACCAGGGCCGGGCCGCGGCCGCCGACGAGTTGATCGCCACGAATCTCGTGCTCCGCAATCCGCCCGCCGTGCTCCACAGCCGGGAGGCTTACAAAAGCGGCATGATGAAATTCCACGCCGCCTTCCCGGACGCGCGCTTCACGGTCGAGGATTTAATTTCCGGACGCGACAAAGTCGTCGTGCGCTGGACGCTGCGCGCCACGCAGGCCGTCGAGTATCAAGGCCATGCGTCCAACGGCCAAACCATGACGGTGACGGGCCAGAGCCTCTTCCGTCTCGCCGGCGGGCAGATTCAGGAAATCTGGGTCAACATGGACCGGCTCGGGCAGATGGAGCAGTTGGGCTGGCGGCCCGCCGCGAAGTGATTCAATCCGTTGGGCCGGGGCGCAGAATTGCCAACGCTCCGGCGTCCGTCCACTCTCGGTCCATGAACACCTTTTGGAAAATTCGAGTCACCTGCGGGTGATGCGGTGTTGACACTCATGGTGCGCCGGGTCCTTTGGTCGGAACACGGGCAAACGCCCTTACCGGAAACGTGCCGAAGGCGCGAATTTTGGGCGGCACGGCAAAGAATTCGAAACCTGCCGGCGGAAGTTGAGCCAGCCCCGTCATGTGCTCGATGATGGGAATTTCGTTCCTCAGCAGAATCGTATGCACGGGGCGGCGGCCATCCCCGGTGTCATCAATGTTGTAAGAATCAATGCCGACCAGTCGCGCCTTGGACTGCGCCAGAAATTGCGCGGCATCCTCGGTCAAAAATGGATACCCCTCGAAGTAGGCGTCGGTGCGCCAGTGCCGGTCCCAATTCGTCTGCACGAGCACGGCCTTGCCCCGCACGTCGAAATGTTTGAACGCATCGCGCGTGATCGCACGTCCGTCTCCTTCCACGCGCACGACCACGGAGTCCAGACCGGCGAGTGAACTCAATTCCAATTGCGACAAATCCTTGCCGTCCGCAAAGCGGTGGAACGGGCTGTCGAGATAGGTGCCGGTGTTCGCGACCATGTCGATGCGCCCGATGTGAAACTCCGTGCCCTCGGCGTAATGCTGGCGCGAGGCCTCTCGGCTGAGGAAATCACAAATCAACGGCGCGGGCAGCCCGCGATAGGTGATCATGCCGTGTTCGATGGTGTGGCTGAGTTCGACGAACGTGCGCGGAGTGGATGGGTTTGGGTTCACGGCATTGTTCAATTTCCATAGCGGTACCAGTTCGCTCGCCGCCAAGCACGCAATCATTCGCATGGAGCAACGCGGCGGTGTGAGCCGGCATCAACTTGCCCGGCGATTCAACTGGTGCGGAGCACCGAACTGCCGCACGGTGCGCCGCACCACGGCACGCCATGAGCGACATCACACGCATCCTGCACTCCATTGAGTACGGCGATCCCAAGGCCACGGACGAGTTGCTGCCGCTGGTCTATGAGGAACTGCGCCGGCTGGCCGCGCAGAAGATGGCGCACGAGGCGGCGGGCCACACCCTGCAACCGACCGCGCTGGTGCATGAGGCGTGGTTGCGGCTGGCCGGGGAAGAAAATCAAAAGTGGGACGGGCGCGGACATTTCTTCGCTGCCGCCGCCGAATCCATGCGCCGCATCCTGATCGAACGGGCGCGACGCAAGAATGCCCTCAAACGTGGCGGCGACTTTCAGCGGGTCAACTTGGACGACGTGGATGTGGCCGCCCTCGCCGATGACGACACGTTGCTCCTCATCAATGACGCGCTGGAAAAGTTGGAGAAGGAAGACCCGGACGCGGCGCAGGTGGTGAAGCTCCGGTTCTTCGCCGGCCTGACCAACGAGGAGGCCGGGCAGGTGCTGGGGGTGACGAGCCGCACGGCCAAGCGTTACTGGACTTTTGCCCGGGCCTGGCTGTTTCAGGAACTGCGCACCGCAACTGGCCATGAAACGAGAGTCGGGTAATTCCTTTCCTTCGCTGTCCCTTTTCCAGAGTCCTTGGCGCATGATCAGGCAAGCGCATCGTTGTTCGCTCCCGAGCAACCGCCATCGCATGAGCGAATCAAACAAACTGTTGCGGACGATTTTCAACGAAGCCGTGGAAATCGCGGATGCCGAGCAACGGGCGGACTACCTCGCGATCGCCTGCCGCGACAGCGCGGAGTTGCGTGATCAAGTCGAAGCTCTGATCGCAGCACATCACGCCGCCGGAGAATTTCTCGGTCCCGCAGGCGACACTCTTCAAAGCGAGGCCGCCACTGTGCCGGGCGGCAGTGGCAACGTCGTCCAGCTTGGCGAACACATTGGCCGCTACAAACTTTTGCAGCAGATCGGCGAGGGCGGCTGCGGCGTGGTCTTCATGGCGGAACAGGAACAGCCCATCCGCCGCCGCGTCGCGCTCAAGGTCATCAAGCTCGGCATGGACACCAAGTCCGTCATCGCCCGCTTCGAAGCCGAGCGGCAGGCGCTGGCGCTCATGGACCATCCGAACATCGCCAAGGTGCTCGATGCCGGGGCGACAGACGCGGGCCGGCCCTACTTCGTCATGGAATTGGTCAAGGGCGTGCGCATCACCGACTACTGCGACCAGAACCATCTGCCCACGGCGGCGCGGCTCGATCTCTTCATGCAAGTCTGCCACGCCATCCAGCACGCGCACCAGAAGGGCATCATCCACCGCGACATCAAGCCCTCGAACATCCTCGTGACGCTGCACGACGGCGTGCCGGTGCCGAAGGTCATCGACTTCGGCATCGCCAAGGCCACGGATCAGCGGCTGACTGAGAAGACGGTGTTCACAGAGTTTCAGGCGTTCAAGGGCACGCCCGCCTACATGAGTCCCGAGCAGGCGGAGATGAGCGGCATCGACATCGACACCCGCAGCGACATCTACGCGCTCGGCGTGCTGCTCTACGAACTGCTCACCGGGCACACGCCATTTGACGGAAAAGAATTGCTGGCCGCCGGTCTCGACGAAATGCGGCGCACCCTCCGCGAACAGGAACCAGCTAAACCTTCCACGCGCTTGAGCACCATGCTCGCGAGTGACCTGACCACCGTGGCCAGGCACCGCCGATGCGAACCCGCCAAGCTCACCAGTTCCATCTGCGGCGACCTCGACTGGATTGTGATGAAGGCGCTGGAGAAAGACCGCACCCGCCGTTACGACACGGCCAACGCCTTCGCCTTGGACATCCGGCGCTTCCTGGCTGATGAGCCGGTGAGCGCCGCCGCGCCGACCGCCGCCTATCGGTTCGGAAAGTTCGCGCGGCGAAACAAGACCGCCCTCGCCATAGCGACCGCGTTCGCTGCCATCCTGATTGCTGCCACCGTCGTCAGTACCTGGCAGGCCATCCGCGTCAGCCGGGAACGCGATGCCAAGGACAAGGCCCGGCAGGAGGCTGAAGCCATCGCCACCTTTCTCAGTGATATTTTCAGCAGTCCCGACCCCGCACAGAATGGCCGCACCATTACCGTGGCTGAAACTCTCGACCGAGCCGCCAAGAAGCTGGAGACCGATCTTGCCATGCATTCTGGGCCGCAGGCTTACCTGCAATTCAACCTCGGCGAGACCTATCGCGCCTTGGGACTCGCCCGCGAGGCCACTCCACTTCAGGAAAAGGCACGGGCCTACTACCTTGCCACCTTCGGTTTGGAGCACTCCAACACCGTGGCCACGATGATTGGATTGGCGACTTCCTACTTTGATGCCGGTCGTCGGCCCGAGGCGCTCAGGCTGCGCGAGGAAACTCTGAGGCTCTCCCGGAAGGCGTTCGGCACAGAACATCCCTGCACGCTTGCGGCCATGAACAACCTCGCGCGTTCATATTCTGATGCCGGTCGCCGAGATGAGGCAATCAAGTTGCTGGAGGAGGCACTGCCGCTCGTCCGGAAAGTACATGGACCCGAACACCGCGACACCCTCGCGATGATGGGCGGTCTCGCGATTTCCTACGCCGACGGCAACCGTCGTGATGAGGCGCTCGTGTTGCGTGAGAAGACGTTGGCGCTCTTCCGGAAGGTAAATGACCCTGAGCATCCCGACACGCTCAAGGCAATGATGCATCTGGCGGATTCCTACGCCGATGCCAACCGTCCAGACGAGGCGCTCAAGCTGCGGGAAGAGGTATTGCCGCTGAACCGCAAAGTGCTCGGCCTGAAGCACCCGGACACGCTTGCTGCGATGAACGAACTGGCCAACTCCTACTCCGACGCTCATCGCCGGCAGGAGGCGCTCCAGTTGCGGGAGGAGGCGCTGCTCCTCTACCGGAAGACGCTCGGACTGGAACACCCTGACACGCTCACGGCGATGAGCCTCTTGGCGAGTTCCTTCGCCGATGTCGGCCGCCCAGAAGAGGCGCTAAAACTGCGAGAGGAGACGCTGACGCTCTCTCGGAAGGTGAACAGTCCGGAGGATCCAGACACGATCGGGGCGATAGGCAACCTGGCGAATTCTTACTTTAATGCCGGTCGCCGGCCCGAGGCGCTCCAGCTGCATGAGGCGGCACTGACGCTGCTCCGAAAAGTGCGGGGGCCGGAGCATTCTGAAACGCTTGCGGAGATAAATAACCTCGCGAATTCTTACGCGGACGCGGGACGCTCCGTCGAGGCGCTCAAACTGCGGGAAGAAATGCTGATGCTCTCCCGAAAGGCACTCGGCCCGGAAAACCCGACGACGCTCATGGCAATGGGCAACCTCGCGCTTTACCATTTAGCGCACGGCCACC
>JANOQV010000124.1:0-18494 GCA_031414955.1 Pedosphaera sp.
GAGCCTCCTCACGTCGGCTGCTACGGTTGGGAGATTGCCGCTGTGGGTGGTTTCCGCGGGCGGCAAGCAGGATTTCACCATCAAGTGGTGGGACACCAAACGTTACCAGCAGGTAGTGGATCATTTTCGCGGTCGCATCCAGTTTGTGCATGTGGGTTCCGAGGGGCATTACCACCCTGAACTGGACGGGGTCATTGACTTGCGCGGGAAGACCACGCTGCGGCAACTCATCCGGTTGGTATATCATGCGGATGGGGTGTTGTCTCCGGTGAGCCTGCTCATGCACCTCAGCGCGGCCGTCCCCACCCGGGAGGAAGTGCAAAGCGGCACCGACAAGCTGCAAACGTGTTCGTGCCGCCCCTGCGTGGTGCTCGCGGGCGGGCGTGAGCCGGTGCATTGGGAGGCTTACCCGACCCACCAGTTCATCCACACGGTGGGTCTGTTGCCTTGTTGCAGTCACGGCGGTTGCTGGCGCTCCCGCACCGTGCCGCGCGGCGACGGCAGCGAGCACGATCATCCCCGGCGGCTCTGCTTGGATGTGGTCAACAACCTGCCACGCTGCATGGACATGATCACGGCGGAGGAAGTCATCCGCCGAATCGAGATGTATCTGGCCGCGCGCCAGGCCACCGCATCGCCGGCTGAAAACGGCACGAGTTCCGGTTCCGTGCCATCCTTCTTTTCCGACCGCAACGAAGCGCGAATCCCCGCCACCGAGAAATTGCCCGCCTTGCAGGAGGGACACCTGACCATGGAAACCGCGCCGAAGGCCATGGAACAGTTCATCGCGAGCCTCCCTGAGTATGCAGGCGGATTTGAGGGACGGGGTATCGTGATCTGCGGAGGTGGCGTCAAGTATTTCACTTGTGCCTGGATATGCATTCACATGCTGCGCAAGCTGGGTTGCGGTCTCCCCATTGAACTCTGGTATATCGGGCCGCGCGAGTGCGATGCCGCAATGCGTGGACTGGTGGAACCGCTGGGTGTGCGTTGCGTTGACGCCCTGGAAGTGCGGCTGGAGCATCCGGTGCGCATCCTGTCTGGCTGGTCCCTGAAGCCTTACGCCATGCTGCACTCGCGCTTCCGCGAAGTGCTTTTCCTCGATGCCGACAACGTGCCGGTGGTGAACCCCGAGGTGTTGTTCGGCAACGAGGCGTTTCAGCGGACTGGCGCCGTCTTCTGGCCGGACTATGGGTGGCTTCAGCCGAAACAATCGGCATGGCTCGCGTGTGGACTCGCACCCTTGGATGAAACTGACTTCGAGAGCGGCCAGATCGTCTTGGACAAACAGCGTTGCTGGCGTGAACTGAACCTCACGGTATGGATGAACGAGCACTCGGATTTCTTTTACCAGCACATGCACGGCGACAAGGACACGTTTCATCTGGCTTGGCGTAAACTTGGCACCGACTACGCGATGCCGGGCACGCCAGTAAAATCACTGGAGGGAGCTGTGATGTGCCAGCATGACTTCGAGGGAAACCGGATATTCCAGCACCGCAACCTGGACAAGTGGAGTCTGTCGGATGGCAACAGGCGGATCGGTGATTTTCTCTACGAGGAGGAATGCAGCGGATTTTTGGAGGACTTGCGCCGCCGGTGGAGCGGGCAGGTTCGGGTTGTTTCATCCGAGAAAACGCCGGTGGAGAGGCTGCACGTCCCTTCCGTAACAACTGCGATTGAGCCAAGTCCACAACACGGCGGCCTGCGGCAAGTCGAAGCGTTTCCGAAAATTCTGGCGGTCATGATCTCGTGCGTCGAACGGGACGAATTACGAGCGCAAACGCTGCAAAACCTGGCTGCGACCGATTGGGGAGGGCAGCGTGTTCATGTGCAGTTCGATGCCAGCACGGCCGTGCGGAAGCAGGAACGGCAGGAGGAAACATCGCGTGCAGCCTTGCAAGCCATGTTGCAAGCGAAGCTCGATTACATTCTGTTTTTGGAGGACGATTTGCAGTTCAACCGCCATCTGCTTTGGAATCTGCGGCATTGGGCACCGTTGCAGCGTGGGGAGGTAACGCTGGCGGGATTGTACGCGCCCAACATCGGTTGGTTTCAGAGAAACGAGGATGAGCACTGGTTCATCGCCGACCCCAACACCATCTATGGGAGCCAGGCGTTCCTCGTCTCGCGCGAAGCGGCGGCGTATATGGTGGAGCATTGGCGGGACGTGGAAGGGATGCAGGACATCAAAATGTCGCGACTGGCCGCCCAGCTTGGCAAACCGATCTACTATCATTCGCCGTCTCTCGTGCAACATGTTGGACAGGAAAGCGTTTGGGGCGGCGGCTTTCACCAGTCGGCCGATTACGACGGGGATTGGCGGTATTAAGGCTGTCATGGTGGTTTCTGACCCGTTCGGGATTCGAGCCTGCAAGTCAAAATCTACAGCCTGATAGGCGGTCGCAACTGCCAGTGGCAAGCAACCTTCAGCCAGACACTCTCGACGGCCCGCCGGTGTGACAAGATGTCCGTCCAGACCCGTACAATGGACCGCCACTGTCGAAAAATGTCCAGTCACACTCTTGAAATGAAGTGTCAGGGTCACCAAGTGGAGTGTCAGTGTCGATGGATAAGGTGCCAGTGTTGAAAAATGACCAGTCACACTCGCGAAATGGAGTGGCAGGGTCGTCGGATGGAGTGTCAGGCCCGCGAAATGAGGGGCCACGGTTATGAAACCTGTCGGCAGAGTGGTTGGTTGAATGACTAAGCGGTCGGGGCGCGCGACAGGTCCCCTTGGAGGTGGGGAGTTCGTGGACAAGTGGCAGTGCGGGGCGGGCTTGAAAATCTCTCGCTTGTCCTCCCCGAGTCTGGTGTTTAATCACCCCGCCATGAGCCAAACCATCGCTTATCTCCAATCGGAATCGGCCGAGAAGGGCATCGAAATCGGCCTGCTCGTCAATTATCTCCTCTACGATTCCATCAAGGCCGGCGCGAGCGATATTCACATCGAGCCTTGGGAAAGCACGCTCGTCGTGCGCATTCGTCTGAGCGGCGTGCTGACCGAACTCGTGCATCTGCCCCTCGAACTGATGGAGAAGATCGCCGGGCGCTTCAAAGTCATGGCGAACCTGGTCAGTTACCAAACGGGCTTGCCGCAGGAAGGCCACGCCTCGGCGGGCGCGGAACTAGGCGGCGTGGAATTGCGCATCTCCATTTTCCCGACCGTGCGCGGCGAGAAGATCGTGGTGCGTCTGTTCGACCCGAGCAATCGCAGCTTCGATCTCGCCACGTTGGGCTTCGATGAAGAGACCCACCGGCAGTTCCTCAAGCTCCTGGCGCGGCCCAGCGGCCTGTTGTTGCTGACGGGACCGACCGGTTCCGGCAAGACCACGGCCATCTACTCCGCGCTCTATCACCTCGTGCAACGCTCGGGCGTGACCATGAGCATCGCCACGGTGGAAGACCCGGTGGAGTTTAACCTGCCCATGATCAGCCAGGCGCAGATCAACCCCGCGCAGGAGTTCACTTACCCAAAAGCGTTGCGCTCCCTCATGCGGCAGGATCCGCAGGTGATCATGGTCGGTGAGATTCGTGATCCCGAGACGGCCAGCATCGCCGTGCAGGCCGGCCTGACCGGGCATCTCGTCATCAGCACCATCCACAGCGGCATCGCGGTGGGAGTTTTTGCGCGCCTGATCAACATGGACATCGAGCCGTTCCTGCTCGCGTCCAGCATCCTCGGCGTGCTCGGTATCCGGCTCATTCGCAAGAACTGTGCTTATTGTTCCGAAACGTATGAGCCGGAGGCGGGCTTGCTGAAAATGGTTCCACCCGAGGCGCTGGCCACGGCGAACTTCCGTCGCGGGGCCGGTTGCAACGAATGCCTGCAAACTGGATTCCAAGGACGCAACGCCATCACCGAGATGCTCGTCGTGGATGAAGTGTTTCGCGATGCCGTGCTCCAGAAAATGCCGACGCGCGCCTTGCAGCAAGTCGCCGTTCAACAAGGCATGCTCACCATGTGGCAGAACGGTTTGAACCGCGCGCTCTCCGGGCAGACCACGCTGGAGGAAGTCCTGCGGGTCGTGGCCGTGGAGCAGATTTAATCATCACGGCGAGAGCGCCTCACCGTGCTTTCGCCAGCTTCGCGATCTCTGCTCGCAACGGCTCCAAGTCCGGGTCTTTCAGCGCCATGTCAACGATCTCCTTGCGTTTCCCGGCCGCGATGGCCTGCTTGAGCAAGGCCAGCGTCTCGCTTGGGTCACGCTCCAACTGGCAGGTGTAGCACGCCAGGTTGTAGGGGATGATGGCTTCCTTCGGAAATTTTTCCGCCACCGGCGAGAGCGCGTTGTAAGCCGCCAGGACGCTGCCCTTGCCCGAACGCCGCAGGGCATAAGCGTGATGCAGCCAGCCCACCGACCGATGCGGCGCGGCGACAATCAACTGCTGCGCCACTTCCGTGGCCGGTTCCCAGCGCTTCAACTCGGCCAGCGCCAGCCACCGCGTCCCCAGCGCGTCCACATGTCTGCGTCCCCCAACTGACATGGCGTCCAATTCCACCAGTGACTCCGCCGGGTTGCCCAGTTCCAGCCAGCCGACCGCCGACCTCAGGTAATGCACATCGTCGTGTTCCAGTTCCATGCCTGATCAAGCTACTCGGAAAATTCAGAATGAACCACGAGGAACAGAGTTTTCAACCAGGCCGGCCCGGCCGATGCCAATGGAGCGGCCTTTCAACTAGGTTCTGGTGCGAAGGTCGGTGGCTGTGCCGGAGGCTGAGGTTGAAGGTCTCAAAAAATACGCTTTCTTCCCGTCGGCCAGGCGCTGAACCTGCCGGGCATGAGCCTGCACCAAAACCCTGGCTCCGTGACCGCACGGAGCATTGAGAACGAATCACCTTCCGCGCGCATGTCGCCTCACACTCGCCGCACCTTCGCGAAGCTGTCGCTGGCGGCCTTGCCCGGAGTGGGCTTGTTGTCGGCGCTGAACCGGCTCGGCGCGGCGGAGGCCGCGGCGACTGGGAAGCCAGACTCGAAGTTTGCCGGCGTGCAAGTAGGGCTGAACGTGCCCTACAGCTTCGGCGGTGCCGTCACGAGCGGAGACGACATACTCAAAAGCTGCGTGCAACTCGGGCTGAGCGCGGTCGAGTTAAGAACCCAACCAGTGGAAGCGTTTCTTGGTGTGCCCAAAGGGAAAGCCGAAGAAATCGCGCAATGGCGCAAATCCGTCTCGATGGACAAAGCGAAGGAGTTCCGGACCAAGTATGAAACGGCCGGGGTGCGGATCGAAATCGTCAAGGTGGACGGGATTTTCAAGATGACGGATGACGAGCTGGATTATGCCTTCACCCTGGCCAAGACGCTGGGCGGGCGAGGCATCTCCAGCGAGATTTCCAACAAGGACGCGGATCTGAAACGCGTCGGCCAGTTTGCCGACAAGCACCGGCTGTTGGTGGGTTATCACGGTCATGCCGCCACCGGGCCGGCGCAGTGGGAGAAGGCGTTTGCGCTGGCCAAGTTCAACGGGGCCAACGTGGACCTCGGGCATTTCGTCGCCGGCAATCATGGTTCTCCGGTGGCCTTCATCAAAGAACACCACGATCGCATCACGCATGTGCATGTGAAAGACCGGAAGAAGAACAACGGACCGAACACGCCCTTCGGCGAGGGCGACACACCGATTGCCGAGGTGCTGCGCCTGATCCGGGACAATAAGTGGAACATCCAGGCCACCATCGAGTTTGAGTACAAGGTGCCGGCAGGATCGAGTCGCATGGCGGAACTGGCCCGCGCGATCAAGTTTTGTCACGACGCGGTGGTGTAGGGCCGGATCGCGGAGCGCCGCTCCACGGTCCGCCTGATTTAGCCCCAGCGATTCCATTCACCCAAATCACCATTGAAATCCCTCGGGCCTTGGCTTACGACGGCGGCATGAAAGCAGCATTCCTTTTCACCATTTTCCTCGCGGCGGCCTCCGTGCGGGCCGAGGTCAAGTACGACAAAGTGGAATACAAACAAGGCGATACGACCTGCGAGGGCTTGCTCGTCTATGATGACATCTTCCAGGGCAAACGCTCGGCCGTGCTCATCGCGCACCAATGGAAGGGCTTGACGGATTACGAGAAGCAGCGGGCGGAGATGCTGGCCATGCGCGGTCAGGTGGCGCTATGCGCCGATGTCTATGGCAAGGGCGTGCGCGCGGACAATCCCAAGGACGCCGCCGCACTGGCGGGCAAATACAAAAGTGACCGGCCCTTGCTCCGCGCCCGCATCAATGCCGCCTTGGAATTTCTCCGCAAGCAGGAGCGCGTGAACCCCGCGCAGATCGCCGCCATCGGCTATTGCTTCGGCGGCACCACGGTGCTGGAACTGGCCCGGAGCGGCGCGGATGTCAGAGGCGTGGTCAGCTTTCACGGCGGGTTGAGTTCACCCACGCCGGCGGACGCGAAAAACATCAAAGCCAAAGTGCTCGTCTGCCACGGCGCGGACGATCCATTCGTGCCGACGGAGGAAGTGCTGGCCTTCCAGAAAGAGATGCGCGACGCGAAAGTGGACTGGCAATTTGTCTCTTACGGAAACTGCGTGCATTCCTTCACCGATTGGAACGCGGGCACCAACAACGCTTCGGGCGCGGCTTACAGCAAGGACGCCGACGTCCGTTCCTGGCGCGAAATGAAGTCCTTCCTCGGCGAGGCGATGTTGCCTCGCGCCGGAACGAGCTTCTAAAGGGCGGACGCTCTTCAAGGCGTCAGCGGACGAAACGCGCCGATGCTCATCGCATTTAACAAACCCTACAGCGTGCTCTCCCAATTCACGCCCGACGGTTCGCCCAACCGCACCCTCGCGGAATTTGGATTCCCCAAGGAGGTGTATGCGATTGGCCGTCTCGATGCTGACTCTGAGGGCTTGCTCCTGCTCAGCGATGAAGCGGAATTGAACGAGCGCCTGCTGCATCCCAAAAACGCCCATCGCCGCACTTACTGGGCGCAGGTCGAGCGCATCCCCACCGCCGAGTCAGTCCAGCGCCTCGCCCGCGGCGTCACCATTCAGGATTACAAAACGCTGCCGTGCCGTGCGTGGCTGATCGGTCCGCAGCCTGATGTTCCGCCGCGCGACCCGCCCATCCGCTTCCGCAAGAACGTCCCCGACTGCTGGCTCGCCCTCGAACTCATCGAAGGTAAGAACCGGCAGGTCCGCCGCATGACCGCCGCCATCGGCCACCCGACCCTGCGCCTCCTGCGCGTGAAGGTCGGCGGGCTGGAGTTGGGGACGCTGGGCGCGGGCGAGTGGGCGCTCGTTTCTTCGGATGATCGTAACCAGTTGTTCGCCGGTACGGAGCGGTGAGCACGGTCGGGGGGCAGGTCAGGCCGCGGCCGGATTGGCACCAAACAAAGTGGCATTTTGTAGAACGCAGCTTTGAAGTGGTGGGGCGGTTATGATTCACTCCCATCCCGTAAATTCGCTCACAAACCAACATCACCTATGACCACGAACTACACTCCGTCTGTACTCGGGAGAACCCTTCAAGTCCTGCTCTTTCAGAAGCCTGCCCGCGGACTGATCGGTGCCGCGATGTGTTTGCTGATCCTGATGTGTTTGAGCCTGGGCCTGCGGCCGGTTGGAGCGGCGACTTTCACCGTCACGGTTACCAACGACAGCGGGGCCGGTTCATTGCGGCAGGCGATTCTCGATGCCAATGCCACGGCCGGTACCAATACCATCGACTTCAACATCGCGTCAGCCGGCAAGACGATCTTCCCGGCCAGTGCGTTGCCCGCGATTACAAACACGGTCTCCATCGCTGGTGAGTCACAACCGGGCTATGCGGGGAGTCCGATCGTAGAACTGGCCGGCTCCAGCGCGGGCCTCGGTGTGGACGGTCTCAGGATTTTCGCCAGTAACTGCGTTATCAGCGCGCTGTGCATCAACCGGTTCACGAGCAACGGCGTGTCCATCGCTACGAACGGCGGCCATGGGATTTACAGTTGCTACATCGGCCTCGGAACGGACGGCGTGACGGCTCGGGCGAACACGCAGAGCGGAATCTTCATTACCAACTCGCCCAACAATGAGATTGGCTACAATGTGATTTCGGGTAACACGCAGCATGGCGTTCACATCGGTGGTTCGCTGGCCATCAGCAATTTGCTCTACGACAACCTGATCGGCCTCGACATCACTTTCACCAAGAAGGCCAATAACCAGGATGGCGTCCGCCTCAATGCGCCGCGCAATATCGTCGGCGATTTGTCCGGTCTCGCTCTCAACACAATCTCGGGCAACAACAGCGACGGCGTTGAAATCGTCAACGCTGGTTCGAGCAACAACATCGTGGCTTACAACGCGATTGGCACGGATGGTTACTCGATTATCGGGTCAGGATTGGCACGTGGAAATTCAGGCGACGGCGTTCTCATCAACGGCGCACCGGGCAACATCGTCGCGTACAACATGATTGTCGCGAACTCTAGTGATGGCATCGAAATCAGCGGTGCGGGCGCTTTTCTGAATCAGGTAAGCGCCAACTACATCGGCGTCATGGATATTGGCTTCGTGCTCGGCAACTTGGGTCACGGCGTGAACATCACCAGCACGGCGCGCACTAATTTCATCGGGACGAACATCAGTTCCGCCAACACCATCGCCTACAACAATCTGGATGGCGTTTCCGTGGCCGCCGGGACCACCACGAACAATACCATTCGCGCCAACTCGATTTTTTCCAACGGCGATCTCGGCATCGACCTCGCGAATAACGGTGTCACGGCCAATGACGCGGGCGACCCCGATGCCGGTGCCAACGAGTTGCAGAATTTCCCGGTGCTGACGTTCGCCACGAACACGCTCAGTGGCGTTACCATGGGCGGCGCGCTCAACAGCCGTTCCAACGCGACCTTCACGATTGATTTTTACGCCAGCGCCCAGCGCGACACTTCAGGCAACGGCGAAGGGCAGTTCTATCTTGGTTCAACGAACGTCACCACCGGGGCCGACAGCAACGCCAACTTTATCGTGGGATTTCCTTCCGTGTTACGTGGTCGTTATGTCACCGCTACCGCGACCGATGCTCACGGCAGCACATCCGAATTTTCGCCCGCCGTCAGCGCGGAAACCACCGTCCCGGCGATGACATTTGTGGTGACCAACATCAACGGCAACAGCGCTACCGGCACGTTGTGGAAGGCGATCAACAGCGCAAACCAATGCATCGCAGCCACGCCGAACACGATCACGTTCAGCATTCCGGGTGCCGGCGTGAGGGCGATTGCTCTTACCGAAGTGCTGCCAGCCATCACGGAGTCGGTCATCATCGATGGCACCACTCAACCCGGCGCCAGTTGCTCGACGTCGCCGACCAATTTCGATGGTTCGATTCTGATCCGGATCGTCGGTTCCGGATTGGCGGCGGGCACCGATGGCCTGCGGTTTACGGTCGGGAACAACACAGTGCGCGGATTGCAAATCGTCGGCTTCACGGGCGACGGTCTCGATTTCACCAACGGCATCGGGAACGTGATCGAATGCAACCTCATCGGCATCACTGATACCAACACAACCTTGGCCAATGGAAACGGCATCAACCTCAACACGTCCGGTGGCAACACCATCGGCGGCACCAACGCCGCCGCGCGCAACGTCATTTCTGGCAACACGACGGCAGGCATCGTCATCAATGGCACGAATTCGAGCTTCAACACGATTCAAGGGAACATCGTCGGCCTGAACCTGGCTGGAACGACCAATCGCCCCAACAGCATCGGCATCAATATCAATGGCGCGCACACTAACCTTATCGGCGGCACCAACATCGGGGCGCGTAACCTGATCGCCGGCAACGGCAGTCACGGCGTGCAGATCACGGCCAGCGCCCTGCGCAATTCCGTGCTGGGCAATTTCATCGGCACGGATGTGACGGGAACGGCGGACTTGGGCAACGTCGGTTCCGGTGTGCTCCTGAGTGCCTCGGCGTCGTTTAACATCGTAGGCAGCGCGGCGTTAGGCGCGGGCAACCTCGTCTCCGGCAATAATGACGGCGGCATCCACATCAATTCCGCCACCTCCACCAACAACGTCGTTCTCGGCAACCGGATCGGCGTGAGTGTCACCGGCACAAATGCCCTGCCCAACACTGGACACGGTGTCGAAATTGAAGCGGGTCGGGCCAACGTCATCGGCGGGACTAACAGCGGCGAAGGCAATATCATCGCGTTCAACACGCTTGACGGCGTGAACAATCCCAGCGCGACCCACACCAACAACGGCATTCGCGGCAACAGCATTTACTCCAACGGCGATCTTGGGATCGACATTGGTGGCGCCGGCGTGACGGGCAATGACGCGGGCGATGCCGATGTCGGTGCGAACTTCCTCCAGAATTTCCCGGTGCTTGGCGCGGTGACGAACTCGGCCTCGGGCACGGAGATTCGTGGCGCGTTGAACAGCACGGCCAGCACCACCTTCTCGCTCGATTTCTATTCCAGCGTCGCTGCTGACCCGACAGGCGCCGGCGAGGGACAAGTTTATGTCGGCTCGACGAATGTCACGACCGACGGCAGCGGCAACGTGAGCTTCGTAGTGGCGTTCCCGGTGGTGGCTTTGACCGGTCGTTTCATTTCCGCGACAGCGACGGATCCGTTTGGCAATACTTCCGAATTCTCCACCAATGCGCTGGCGGTGAGCACACTGAGCGGAACGGGTTACGTGGTGACGACGACGGCTGATTCAGGCGCTGGCTCACTGCGGGAGTCCATCACGCTGGCCAATGCGAACATCAACTCCGGCGACACCATCACGTTCAACATTCCCGGCGCGGGCGTGCAGGTCATCCAACCGCTCACCGCGCTGCCGTTGGTGACTGACCCGGTGACCATTGACGGCACGACGCAGCCCGGCGCGAGTTGCGCGACCTCGCCGACAAACTTCAACGGGACGATTCTCATCCGGCTGGTGGGCACCGGGCTACCGGCGAATAGCGACGGCCTGCGCTTTACGCTCGGTGGCAACACGGTGCGTGGTTTGCAGATTGGCGGCTTCGTGGGCGACGGGCTGGAGTTCACCAACGGAGTGGGCAACGTCGTCGAATGCAGTCTCATCGGCATCACGCACACGAACACGGCGCTGGCCAATGGCAACGGCATTCACTTCAACACTTCAGGCGGCAACCGCGTGGGCGGCACCAATGCCGCCCAGCGCAATGTGCTTTCCGGCAACACCGGTGCCGGGCTCCGCATCGCGGGCGCCAGTTCATCGTTCAACACCGTGCTGGGCAATTTCATCGGGCTGCAACTCTCGGGGGTAACAAACCGGGCGAACGGGACGGATGGCATTCTTATCACCGCTGCCCACTCGAACACGATTGGCGGCACCATCCAGGGCTCGCGCAATTTCATTTCCGGCAACGGCAGCGATGGTATCGAGATCAGCAGCAGTGCCACGAACAACTTCCTGCTGGGCAATTACATCGGCACCGATGTGTCAGGCACGCTCGATCTGGGCAACGGCGCCGATGGCGTCCTGATCAACCCCGCCTCGTTCACCCGCCTCGGTGGCATCGGCGCGGGCAACCTCATCTCGGCCAACAACGGCGATGGCGTGCAGATCTCCAGCACTTCAGTGGGTAATGAAATCTTCGGGAACATCATCGGGGCGGACGTTTCCGGTGTCAGCGCCCGGGCCAATGCCGGTTCCGGTGTGAACATTGCCGCCGGCTCGACCAACACGGTGGGCGGCGTGGCGGCGGGCGCGGGCAACATCATTGCCTTCAACGGCGGCGACGGCGTCATCGTCAGCGGCACCACCACGACGAACAACGCGGTGCGCGGCAACAGCATTCATTCCAATGGCACCACGACGACGGAACTGGGCGTCGAACTGTCCGGCTCGAACGGCGTAAACGCGAATGACCCGAGCGACGGCGACACCGGCGCGAACCGGCTGCAGAATTTTCCCATCCTCACCACGGCGACCAATTCGCTCTCGGGCACGGAAATCCGGGGCACGCTCAACAGCACGGCGGGCACGCTGTTCGATATCGACTTCTACTCGAACGTGGCCTGCGACACGGCGGGCAATGGTGAGGGTCAGATTTATCTTGGCTCCGGCACGGTCACAACCGACGGAGGCGGCGATGTCACTTTCACCATCACCGTGCCAGTGGTCACGCTGATCGGTCGTTACATCACGGCCACGGCCACTGATCCGTTCAAGAACACCTCAGAGTTTTCACCGTGCCTCCCTGTCATCAGCACGATTGCGGGCGCCACTTACACCGTCATCAATACCAATGACTCCGGCCCGGGCTCGTTGCGCGACGCCATCATCCGGGCCAATACCAACATCAGCGTGCTGGACACCATCCGCTTCAACATTCCTGGCGCGGGCGTGCAAGTCATTCAACCGCTGACCGCGCTGCCCACGATTATTGACCCGGTGACGATTGACGGCACCACGCAGCCGGGGGCGAGTTGCCCGACGAGCAGCACGGTGTTTGATGGCACGGTGCTGATCCGGCTCGCGGGCACGGGACTGCCAGCGGGTACGGACGGTTTGAACTTCATCACTGGAAGAAACACGGTGCGGGGTTTGCAGGTGGTCAGTTTCCTGGGTGACGGACTGGAGTTTGCCGGCGGCCACGGCAACGTCGTCGAGTGCAACCTCATCGGGATCAGCGAGACGGATGCGGACCTGGGCGGCGCCAATGGCATTCACCTTTCCGCTTCCGGCGGTAACCGCATCGGCGGCACGAACGCCGCCGCGAAGAACGTCATCTCCGGCCACACCACCGGCGTGCGCGCGGCCTCCAGCCTGTCATCGTTCAACCAGATTCTGGGCAACCTCATCGGACTGAACCGCGCCGGTTCGGCCAGTGTGCCAAACGGTGACGGCATTCTCCTCAGCACCTCGCACAGCAACAACATCGGCGGCGCGGCGGCGGGTGCGCGCAACATCATCTCGGGCAACACGGACGGCGTGCAGATCAGTTCCTCCTCCACCAACAATTTCATTCAGGGCAACTACATCGGCACAGACTTCACCGGCACGCTCGACGTCGGGCAGACCGGTGACGGAGTGAACCTCTCCGTCTCGGCGCTGAACACGATCGGTGGGGCGGGCGTGGGCGAAGGTAATTTGATTTCCGGCAACAACGGCGACGGCGTCGAGATTTCCGGCGTGAGCCTGACCAACCGGGTGCTCGGAAACCGCATTGGCACCGACGTCACGGGCCGGCCGCTCGGAAACAACGCCAACGGCGTGCTGATCTCGGCCACCGCGCGGGACAACATCGTCGGGGCGGTGGGCGCGGGCAACGTCATCGCCTTCAACGGAGCGGACGGCGTGGCCATCGCGAACAATGCCGCCACCACCAACAACGCCATTCGCGCCAACCTCATCTTCTCCAACGGTGATCTCGCCGTCGATCTCGCGGCCAATGGCCTGAGCACCAACGATGTGAACGACGCAGACACGGGAGCGAACGGGCTGCAAAACTTCCCCGTCCTCACCGCGGCCACCAATTCGTTCAGCGGCGTGACCATCGTGGGCACGTTGAACAGTCGGGCCAGCACCAGCTACGAGATCGATTTCTATTCCACTGTGTTGCCGGACGCGACGGGTCATGGCGAGGCCCACCAATATCTAGGCAGTACCACGGCGTTCACGGATGGAGGCGGCGACGTCAGCTTCAGCGCCGCATTTGGAACGGTGCTGACCAACCGCTACGTCACAGCCAGCGCCACGGATCCGCTCGGCAATTCGTCCGAGCTTTCGCTCTGCCTGGCCGTCGCCAGCACGATTGCGAGTTCGAACTTCGTGGTGACCACGAATGCAGACAGCGGTCCCGGCTCGTTGCGCGCGGCGATCCAACTGGCGAACGCCTTGATTTCCGCATCGAACGACACCATCTCGTTCAACATTCCCGGCGCGGGGCCGCACACCATTGCCCCGACGAACGCTTTGCCCGCCATCATTGACGGAGTGACGATCAACGGCTTCACGCAGCCGGGCGCGAGCGCCAACACCTTGAGCAACGGACACAACGCCGTGCTGCGCATCCGGCTCGATGGCTCACAGGCCGGCTCCGGCACTGACGGACTGGAAGTGCGCGCGGGCGACACGGTCCTTCGCGGCCTGTCCATCGTGGGCTGGAGTCGCGACGGCGTGAGGGTGTCGGCGGGGAACGGTTCGGCCATCGAAGGCTGCTACCTCGGCCTTGATCCCGACGGCACAACGCGTCACGGCAACGGCGAGACGGGTGCCCGCATCAATGGCCCCGGCGTCGGCGGCACGGCGGGAAGCACCGTCATCGGTGGCGAACTGCCTGCACAACGCAACGTGATTTCAGCCAACGACTACGGCGTGCGGATCATCAATTCAGCAAACAACCTCGTTCAGGGCAACCTGCTAGGCACTGACGGGACGGGCCTGCTGGATCGCGGCAACACCAACCACGGTGTGTTCGTGAGCGGCTCGCTGGCGCTCTTTAACACCATCGGCGGCGCGTCCACAGGCCAGCGCAACGTCGCCTCCGGCAACGGCGAGAGTTCCTTCTCCGGCTACGGGGTGTTCCTAATCGACTGCCGGTCGAACTCCGTGCTGGGCAATTTTCTCGGCACGGACGCCACCGGCTCAAATGCGCTCGCCAACTCCGGCAGCGGTCTGACGCTGGCAAGCGGTTCCATGACGAATTTCATCGGCGCACCCGGTGCGGGTAACGTCATCAGCGGCAACGACCGTTACGGCATCCATGCCTTCTTCGGCGGTGGATCGCGCGGCAACGTCATTCGGGGCAACCGCATCGGCACGGATGTCTCCGCGACGCGGGCGCTGCCGAACCAACTCGGCGGCATCCTGCTCGGCAACGCTCAGACCAACCTCATCGGCGGCAGTGCCGCGGGCGAGGGCAACGTCATCTCGGGCAACGGCGGGAACGGCGTCGAGATCGCCTGCTGCGGCAGTTCTACCGGCAACCGCATCCAGGGCAACAGCATCGGCACCGACGGCGCGGGCACGGCCCCGCTGGGCAACGACAGTTCGGGACTCTACGTCGGCTCGGGCGGCACACTCATCGGCGGAATGAATGCCGGGGAGTGTAATGTGATCGCGTACAACGGTCAGGAAGGCGTGGCCATCGGGTTTGCCACCGGCAGTGCTGTGCTGGGCAACGCTATTTTCTCGAATGGCGTGCTCGGCCTCGACCTCGGCGGCGATGGCGTGACCGCCAACGATCCGGGCGACGCCGATAGCGGCGCGAACAACTACCAAAATTATCCCGCGCTGACCCGCGCGGCCGTCGGCCCCGTGGACACTCTGGTGGCAGGCACATTGAACAGCCGCTCAAACAGCAGCTTCCGTCTGGAGTTCTTCCTCAACACAGTGGTCGATACCAACGGTTTTGGTGAAGGCCAGACGTTCCTCGCCACAACGAACGTGACTACCGACGCCGGTGGCAATGCGAGTTTCGACATCCCGCTGGCCGGATTGCTGACGACGAACCAGTTCATCACCGCCACCGCCACGGATACGAACAACAACACCTCGGAGTTCTCCCGCGTGCGACGCCTTGTCGGTTACAACACGGTCGATCTGGCCGTGACCATGCGGGAATCGGCGGAGCCGGCAGCCATTTTTTCCAACGTCACTTATACGATCACGGTCACGAACCAGGGGCCGACCAACGCCACGGGTGTGTTCGTGACCAACACGCTGCCAGCCGGCGTCGCGGTGGTCGGCGCTACACCTTCGCAAGGGACGTGCTCCAGCAACAACGGCGTCGTTATCTGCAATCTGGGCGCCATCAACGATCAGTCCTTCGCTATCGTGGCGCTTGTGCTTGCGCCGTCCGTGACGGGGTTCATCACTAACCGTGCGCTGGCCGTGGCTTCGCAATACGAAAACGACCCGGCGAACAATTCCGCGAGTGAATCGACGTTCGCGGGCGTGACCGATCTCCAGATCACGCGCCGGGTCTCGACCAACGCGCCCGTGGCCGGGCAGGGTTACAGCTACATCGTGGGCGTGACGAACAAGGGGCCGGACGCGGCCATGAATTCCTCGATGAATTACAGTGTTGGCACCTTCAACAACGTGTTTGTGAGTGGCAGCGTCTCGCAAGGATCATTCACCCGATCCGGTGACTCCTTCACGGCGAACTTCGGCACCGTGGCCGCGGGTGCCACGGCGGAACTCACCATCAACGTCATCCCCGTGAACACGGGATCACGTTCCGACAGCGGGAGCATTTTCCACAGCGAAGTCGATCCCGTCACCACGTTTGGAAACAGTTCCACGAACGGGACGGTCACGTCAGTCAATTGGACGGGCGTGGTGGAGTTCGCCTCGGCGCTGTACAACGTCAGCGAAGGCGTCGGTTTCGCGGTCGTTTTGGTGCAACGTCTGGGCGGATCGGCTGGTACCATCTCGGTGAATTTCGGCACGACGAACCTGACGGCCACCGCGGGCAGCGACTACACGGCCACCAATGGCACGCTCACCTTCACCAACAGCGAGACGCTGAAGACGCTTGTCATTCCCATCAATAACGACCCGACCCTCGAGTGCAACGAGGCCTTCCTCATCGGCCTCGCCAATGCCACGGGCGGTGGCGTCATCCTGCGCAATACCAACACGCTGGTGACGATCATCGACAACGACTTCCCCTTCTCCGGCGGCCTGGCCGTCGCCTCGCGGGCGGGCACCGGCGTGCAAACCACTCCGGTCTATGATGGTTCGTTTCAGCCCTCGATCAGCGCGGATGGCCGCTACGTTTCGTTCGTGAGTCACGGCGTCAACCTGACTACGAACCTCGACGCGGGAGGAGAGAATGTTTTCCTGCGCGATCGGCAGGCGGGGACCACGGCGCTTATCAGTGTCGGCCTGTCCGGGGACGCCGGGAACGGCTATTCGTATGATCAACAGATTAGCGGCGATGGCCGGACGATTGTCTTCAACAGCGACTCGTCGGATCTGGTGAGCAACGATTTTAACAGCAGTGGCGACGTGTTTGTGCGCCGGTTGACCAATCAGACCACGGTGCTCGTGAGCGTGAGCACCAACGGCGGCCCGGCCAATGACTTGTCGTTTATCGACGTGAGCGACGATTATTTTGCCACGCGCAGCATCAGCACCAATGGCCGCATTGTTCTCTTTCAGAGTTATGCCACGGACCTTGTCCCCGGTATCACCAACAACAATGTGACCCAGGTCTATGTGCGCGACTTCGCTTCCAATCAAACCAAACTGGCCAGCATTGCCCTGGGTGGGATGACCGAGGCCAGCGATGGTTCGTTCGCCCATACCTTGAGCGAGGACGGCGTGATGGCGGCATTTGTCAGCCGGGCGACCAACCTCGTGGGACTGTCCGACTCGAACGCTGACACCGACGTTTACCTTCGCAACTTGACCAACAACAACACCCAGTTGATCTCGGTAAACCTGGGCGGAACAGACGCGGGCGACGGCCAGTCAGGTAACTATGTTTTTGTCAGCGGCAACGGTCGCTATGTGGTGTTCGACAGCTACGCCACCGACCTGACGACCAACGACTATTTCGGGGGGCAAAACACGTTCTGGCGCGACACGGTGTCAGGCGTGACGCGGCTTGTCAGCATCGCCACCGACGGAGTGACGGCGGGCGATGATAATTCCCGGCCCGCAGCCATCAGCCGCGACGGCCGTTACGTGCTCTTCACCAGCTATGCCAACGACTTGGTCAGTGGTGACGACAATTCCAACCGTGACGCGTTCCTGCGCGACATGATCACGGGCACAACCACGCTGGTCAGCGTCAACCTCGCGGCCACCGGGCCGGGCGATGATCTCTCCGTCGCCCAGGCGATGAGCGCGGATGGGCGGTATCTTACGTTTTACAGCTACGCCACGGACCTCACCGCCGGCCCAGTGCTTGGCTACCAGGAGGTCTATGTGCGCGACCGGGTGGCCGGCACGACCACGCTGATCAGCCGGCGCTTTGGTTCGGCGGATGGTAGCAACGACTATTCCGAGGAGCCAGCGATGAGCAGTGACTCCGACGTGGTGGCGTATTACGGCTACGGCGGCGGCATCGCCTACCAGGACTTCAACGGGGAGGCGGACGTGTTTGCCTTCGACCTGTCCGTCGGCACCAATGATCTGGTCAGCGTGGGGGCTGGCTTGACTGGCAACGATTACTCGTACGAACAAACCATCAACACGAACGGCACATTCGTCGCCTTCACGAGCTACGCCTGGAACCTGGTGAACGGTGATTTGAACTTTGGCGATGCAGACGTCTTCCTTTTCAACGTCCCCAACAACACGACCTCGCTGGTCAGCGTGAATACCAATGGCATTAGCCGCAACGGGTATTCGTACGGACCCCAGATCTCGGCCAACGGGCGCCTGGTGGCTTTCACCAGCTACGCCCCGGACCTCGTCCCTAGACAGTATGGCTGGCGATGAAAGTGAAAGTGGTGCCTGCTCTCCGGGAACGTGGATTGCGCCGCGTGGGCGGTGCCGAGCCACCAGGTTGGGAACGGAAGTTCCCACCGCAGTTGAAACCACAGCTCCAACAACCTG
>JANOQV010000125.1:0-17060 GCA_031414955.1 Pedosphaera sp.
GCGCGCTCCAGCCATACTGGCCCGTGCCATTCGCCTGCGGGGCCACGGTGGCGGACACGCCGTTGACCCGCACCTCGTAGCCCGCCGCCGAGATGGTTCCGGTGATGGTGTCCCGGCCCCGCTCGGTGGTCAGGTTGCCCATGTTCTCCGTGTGGAGAGCTAGCGTGGCCGGGCTGCGAGTCATGTTCAGGACGTTCGTCCCGCTCAAGCCCGACACTGCGGTGGCGATGACGGTGACTTGGACAGCGTTGTTCGTCAGTGGAAGGTCATCGATCCAAAAGGCGCCGGTGCGTTCGACCTGACCGGACAGATCAAAGGAGTGGGTGCCGGTCGAGACGCTCGCTTTAAGCAACACGGTGGGGTCGTCCACCCGGCCCCGGATGGAAAACTTTTGCGCGCCCACGGCCACGTTCGGAGCCGGCCAGTCCACCAGGATCTGCGGCGCGGTCGCGAGTGCGAGGTCGAGCACATAGACCGTTTCGTTGGTCGAGCGGTGGCCGGCCAGGTCCACCGCCGTCACTTGCAGCACGTTGGTTCCCGGATGCAGGCGGACATCGAAGCACTGAAAGTCGTTGCGGGTGACACGCTGCTGGTTGACGTCAAACTTTTGCTCCGTCACAAATCCCAGCCCGGTCGAAGCCACGGTGCCGTCGGTCAGGAGTGCGTAACTCACCGATTGCAACGGCTCCAGGCAATGGCCCTGGAACTGAAGCAGCGGGATGGCGGTGATGTTGAGCGCCTGGGCGGCCGGGAAAATTTGCGGCGGCGTGTGGTCCTGGGCGATTTGTTCCCGCTGGGTCTGAGTGATGGCCGTGGGCGTGGTGGAGGTCTCGCCGTCGTCCCAAACTCCGTTGCCGTTGGCGTCCTCCATGTAGTCGGCCAGGCCGTCGTTGTCGGTGTCCCGCGCCGCGAGTTCGCCGCTGGCAAACCGGTCCGCCACCGCGTAGTGAAAACCGTAATCAACGTGGGAGTTGCCCTCCTTCACCTGATCAGGACGGGTGGTGAAATGAAATAATCCCCGCGCGCCGGCGACCGGGCCACCCAAGTCTCGCAGGGTGTTGTCGCCGAGGTAGTAGCGACCCAAGGGACCATTCGCATACGCCAGCGTGGCCGGCTCGATGTAGCCGTCCTCCTGGAGAACATGGGTGAGACCGACGTAGGCATTTTCGTCGCCGACGAATGAGGCATCGGTAGATACCACCGCATGGTCAAAAATGTTATACTTTGCCCGCCACGCCTCATGGCCGCTGGTCAGGCTCACCGCGCCGTCCTTGAAGGTGTTGTTGTAGCAATTGAGATAGGCGGGCGAGGCCCCGCGCAAACTCACGTTCACCGAGCGGAACAGGTTGTTGGTCCAGCCGAGGGTCTGCTGGATGCCACCGTAGAGGCTCACCTCCACCGTGCCGTTGATGAACTGGCTGTGGCTGGACTCAAAGCGGGTGAAGATGTCCGGCAGATAGAGCAGGTGGCTTTCGCCGGCCAGACTCGAGATTTCGGTGAAGCGCAGCACCATCTCGGGCTTGAACTGGTCCTCATCGCCGGTCCGCGCCAGCGTCATTCCGCGCATGGTCACGTTTTCCTGCACCTGATTGGCGCGCAGCAACCGGTTCAGCCGCGTGGGCGACCCGATGCTGATCAGCCTGCCGGGCGAGAGGGTGATAGCTTGTGAAGTATCGTTGGTGCTGAACGTGCTCGCCAGCACCACCCCACCGCGCAGAGTCAGCGAGATGTTCTGAACGATGAGCGCCTCGGCGAGGTAATCGATGGCCGGGTAATGATAGCCCAGCGTCGTCACGTCGCGCGGCAGGATGGGCAGCAAGGTTTGATCATTCGTCACGACGCCGGTGAGCAGTGCGGGCGCGTAAGTGGTCATGGCGGCCAGGTTCTTGAGCAAGGTGGCGTCGATGGTGTTGGTGGCCCGGCCCCGATAGACACTGTTGGCCGGCAGATAATGCCCGCCGCCTCCGACCGTGACGAAGGCTACGCCTTCGGTGTCCGTCTCACCGACCTGCTCCTTGGTGATCGCCCCGGCATTGGTGGACCCGTAATCCAAGGTAATGAGCAGGCTGTTGCGCAACAGGGCCGAGGAGTTTTGCGGCTGCGCGGTGTAGCCCAAGGTGGTGCCGCGATGCACGGTGAGATGTTCGCCGCGAAAGGTGATGGCGTCGCCCGCGTAAAACCAGCCCACGTCCCGGGCCAGCGCGTTGAAGACATTGAACGTGGCCGCGCCCGCCGACCACAGCGCCACCAGGCTATCCACGAACTGCACATGCCGCGCGGTCAGGGTCACGCCGTTCTCGGTGTTGATCGGAGACCAGAGGTGCAGAAAGCGCAGGTGGCGCAGCTCGTAACTGCCGGCGGGCAGGAAAAGTCCGGCATACACCTGCTCCGGCACGCCGCTGCTGCCGGGGAGGGTTTCGCCATGCGCATCGTCGGACAGACAGGTGAACACCGCCGGGAGATAATTGGTGGTGTCGCAGACCAGGGTCGCACCGGGCTGGAGGTAGAGGCCGCCCCACTCGAACTTGATCACCGCCCCGCCCTCCAGGGTGGTGGTGCCGTAGAGCGGCACTTCCCCGCTGACGAAATACGTGGTGTCGCCCCGGAAGGTGAAATTGGTTTCGCCAGACTCATGGACCAACTGCCAGTCCAGCACGAAGACCGGGGCGATGTCCGTCCTTGTAGCAGCCGACGTGAGGAGGCTCTGAACGGACGGCGCGCGGCTCTCCGGAGCCGCAGCACCCCGGCCCGTGGCAGCGGTCGCAGGTTTTTCGCCACCCTCGCCATTTTCATGTGCTGCGGCTCTGGAGAGCCGCGCGCCGTCACCGCGCGCCGCGCGAGCGGTGGCACCAGGCGCACGCTGAATGGCCGCGCGCTCTCCCGCTGGTCCGGCGGCCCCATTGATGGAAGCCAGCGGCGGCAACCGCCGGGTGGTCTGCGCCAGTCGCGAATAATCCCCGCCCTCCCTTCTCACCGCCGCCGTGGCCTGGTTCAAGGTGTTGGTGTTGAGCGGCAGCGCCTCCAGCGCGGGCCGCGCCTGCTTGTGCTCGATGGCCTCAATGAGAATGCGCCTCGACTGGATGACTTCGACCGACTTTCCCACAGGATGCGGCAGGTTGGAAAATCCATTGGTGCGCCGCGCCGTGCTGAAGGCCTTGCCGTGGGCCATCTTCATCCCGGAGAAATTCAAATCGGCATCGAGGAAATCCGGCGCGAGCATGCTGGCCAGTTTCTGCGCATTGGTTTCACGGCGGATGAATTTGGCCTGCCCCGCCGGAGCATTACCCTGCATCTGCTCGGTCAGCATCTCCAGCCGCGAGTCGGGCGAGAGTCCGAGACTGGCCGGGTCGGGCGGACGCTCATGCAGCAGCACATCGTGAGTCAGGCCCGAAGGCGTATTGCGCAGGCGAATCGAGGCTTTGATCCGCGTGAAGCAATTGCTGTAGATGATTTCATTCGAGGCGGTGAGAAAGCCCACGGCGTTGGTCACCGCATCCAACAGCACACTGCGGCCGTCCACTGGATCGAAATAATCCAGACCCAACGGCTGGAAAGTAACCGTCTGGCCACCGGGTTGAATGACCTTGATGCCATCCCCCAGCCAGAGGTCTGCGGGTACGACGACGGAGTGCATCGTGCCCGTGGCTTCGGCACCGGAAGCAGTGAGGCGAAACGACGGATCGGCCGACACGAACTGCCCGGCGACGTTGGGCACGTTCAACCCCGCACCCAACTCGACGAAGGAGTTCGTGTAGGCATGAACTCGCCCCGTGATGGTGTTGGTGCGCAGCGTGACCGCCTGCCAGTGGGTCTGGTGGGCCGTGCGCGCGGCGGCCTGCCACGGCGTCTTGACTGGAGGTGAGAAGCGCGTGTCGGCGGCTGTCCCAACGGCGCAGGCCAGGGCCAGAACTGCGGCGGGCGCAAGGGCTGTGAGACAAGGGTTGCGGGGTGGCCCGACACGGCGCGGAGTGGGATTTGTATTCACGGTGACAGGGGTGTGGCTCGGAAGTTTCCGTTGAAAAGCGCTGCGCGACTGGATCGTCGGGGCTTTCATGCGCCGGAGTTCTTATCCTTACCTCATCTTTTGTGCAAGAGAATAATAAGAATAAACCTTACATCCACCCCCCCCAAGACACTGGCAGGTTTGAACGGCTTTAGACGATGGGTATAGTTGAGTGGGATTGGATCAGAACGTCGAATTGAAAACTTGCCCGGCGCGCGGCTCTCCAGAGCCGCAGCACGTTGGATCGTCAGACACGCTGGGAACTTTTGGGCGATGCCGGCCTGCTCAAGCCGCTGCGGGTCAGGAGACCCGCGCTCCGTCCGCAGTGCCTATTTTGGCCTTTGGGCTAAGGAAGCGGTGAAGAACTCGACACCGCAGAGGCGGGAAGAGCGCAGAGTTTTGTTTTTGAAGGCGTTTCTCCGCGGCCTTCTGGTCTCTGCGGTGCTGAATCAGTGTTTCCCTTACCCCCGGAGCTGCGGACCGCCGAGTCCGCAGTGGGTGTTCGGCTGGAATGTGGCTGCGATTCCAGGGAGGCAGGCTCTGCGGACTCCCAACGGCAGGTTCATGGGTTGTGGGGCGGCGCGGCGTCGCTCTACCGGGGTAGATTCCACGACCCCAAGGCCGTGACTTGTGCTCCTGAACCGGACGGAGCGATGGCGTCCTCGCCGGCTTGGGGCGTGCGGATATCCAAAGCCGGCGAGACGCCGGCGCTCCAGTTCAGGGATAGGTTCGCGAGCGGCAAAGGCGCCGGAGATTCCGCTCTTGTCTTCAAGCCGCGAGCCTTCGCTTATAGACAAACCAGTCGTGTCGGCGGGATTTTTTCTCTCGCCTGTAAGTTCGGGTCCATCGCTGCCAGAGCATTGGGCGTCGTCCGTGGACACGCGCCGGCTGTCTGGAGGTTTTTTTCCAAATCCTGTCGTCAGGCACGGCTTGCTTGCAGACTTGGCTGGCGAACCCACGGACAAACGCGGCCTGCTTGTGGTTTTGGCGACGTGTTTTCGGGAGGAGTGGCCGTTTTCTGGGCAGGGGCGTGGTCTGTCTTGCCGGACTTTGGTGGTGTTGCTGCATTTTTTTTACAATCCCAATCCACCGGTGGTAGGGCGGGGTGCGCGGGGCGCTGGCACTCCGGCTGCAATAGGTCGGGTGAAGGCAATGAGCATGAAGCCATTGAAGTACAACAGCATCAGTCCGGTGTTACGTTACAACTCGGGCCTGTTTTACGGGCAGCTCCTGCCGGAAATGAAAGGCAAAGGTATGGCGCGAGTCAGTGCAAAACTACGGAGGCTGGGCATCCTGCAACTGTTGCAGTTTCTCCAGGACCTGATCACCGCGGCCACGGGCAACTCGAACGCCCCGACGCCGAACCCGCACCTCACGGTCCTGCAAGGGCTGCTGGATGGCGGGGTGGACAAGAACAACGCCTTCACGGCGGCCCAGGACTCCTGCATGGCGGCCTCGGCCGAACGGGAGGAACAGGTGCGGCTCATCATGGAGGGCATCACGGCCTATGTGGGATCGATGGAGGCGTACACGCAGTTCGACGCGGTGAGGCTGCAGAGTCTGGCGCTGCCGTTGCGCAGCAGTCCGGTGCCGCCGCAACCCTGCGGCACGGTGATCAACTTGATCACCAGCACGGGCGACGATGACCAGACGATGCACGGCCGCTGGCCCCGGCAGTCCCAGGCCTGGTCCTACGAGGTGCAGATCAGCGCCGACCCGTCCACGGCGCAAAGCTGGACCCACGCCCTGACGGTGACGAGGCCGCGGGCCAAGTTGACCGGCCTGCCCAGCGGGCAGAAACGCTGGATGCGGGTGCGGGCCATCAACGACCTCGGCCCTGGCTCGTGGAGTGATCCGAGCTGCCGGATGGTCCCGTGAGGAAAACGGTTGAGGGTTGAAGGTTGAGAGTAGAGGGTCGGAAAGCCCCGCTCGCCTTCAGCCCTCGACGCTGGTTCTTCCGAAAATTCTGAACTTTGAACTTTGAACAGGGGCGGCGGTCGCGGAGCGACCCGCTCCACCCATCTCTCAACTTTCAACTCTCAACCCTCAACCATTTCAAATCATGTTTAATCCCAACTTGCCCGCGAATCTCTCGGTGATTGATGCGGAGGAACTGCGCGAGCAGTTCAACGGACTCAAGGCACTCATCGATCTGGTGCTGCCGGTGGGCGGCGTGATCGGTTATTTGAAAAGCCTGCCCAACGCGCCCGCGCTGCCCGGCACCTGGGTCGAGTGCAACGGGCAGCCGATCAACGATGTCGGGTCGCCGTTGAACGGGCTGAACGCGCCGGACCTGAACGGGGCGCAGGGCGGCGTGCCGGCCTTCCTGCGCGGCGCGACGACCAGCGGCGGTCTGGGCGGGACCGAGACGCATTCGCACGGGCTGGGCTTGAACATCAACGGCGGCACGGTGCAGCAGGGCGCGGATGTGACGGTGTTTCCACCGGGGAATTACACGAGTGATCCGGCGTCGAGCCTGCCCCCGTATTATGAAGTGGTGTGGGTGCTGCGGGTGAAATGAGGTGGAGGGTCTCGCAGCGCGGCCGCATCTTGGGGCACCACCTCCGGGAGGGTGGAAAGTCTCCCCACCGGCCGCCTGGAAGCCGGTGTTACGTGAGCGGGTTGAAAAAAGCCGGGGTGCCAGGATTGCGGCGCTCTGGCTCTCGCCATCGCCCTGGGACTTGTGGATTCAGGTTTAAGTGCGCGCGCGGCTCCTGGCGCATGGCACAGTGAGAGCCGGGACACTGGACGGGCTCGCACGACTGAATAATGCCCGCTTGCACCACAAAAAGTTGGACGAACCGGGGGGATTATTATTACGTTCTACGTAACTCAGCCAGACAACCGTGATACCAGCCAGTGCGATGATGACGATCCGCCCTGTCCGTGTTCATCAGTGAAAATTTGGTTAAGCAGTATCGGTTTCCTTAGTGAATAGGTCGGTCGCATCGTTTATGAAAATGCCCTTCAACACCGTTCGTTCGGCGGCCCTGGCCGTCTTCGCCTTCGCCCTCGTCTCCAGTGTTTCCGCGCAAGTCATGCTGGTGCCGCGCGGCTCGGCCTGGAAGTACCACAACCTGAACACCGATCTCGGCACGGCCTGGCGGACGGTCGGGTATGATGACAGCGCCTGGAGCGGGCCAGCGCCCGGCCCATTGGGCGACAACGTCGAAGGCGGCATCCAGCAATGCGCCTCGGTCATCGACATTGGTCCGGCCGGCGCTCGCTATCCTGGAGTTTATTATCGCCGGACCTTTTCCGTGACCTCCGCCGCCAGTTATTCCCAATTGACGCTGCGCCTGAACCGCGATGATTTCGCGGTCGTGTTTCTGAACGGCACGCTCCTCTACAACGACGGCGTGCTCAATCCGGACTCTCCGTTCGTCATTACCGGCGGGACGGCGACCGCCGGGGCTGACGAGGCCACTTTTTTCGAGTACACGGTTTCATCGGCGGGGCTGGTTGAAGGCGCGAATGTGCTGGCGGTGTTCACTGCTCAACAGGCGGCCGGCAGTTCTGATTTGCAATTCGATCTCGAAATGGTGGGCGAGGCCGACCTGGCTCCGCCGGTCATCATTGTCACGGCTCCCCCACAAGGCTCGACGGTGTTGAGCCTGACCTCCATCGAAGTGGTGTTCAACGAGGCGGTGCGGGGCGTGAACACCGCCGACCTGCTCATCAACACCATTCCAGCGAGCAGCATGACGAGCAACAATCCGAACGATTACACCTTCTTCTTTCCCCAACCTGGTACCGGCCTGGTGGCCGTGGCTTTCGACCCGGGGCATGCGATTACCGACGCCAGCGCCGGGGCCAATGCCTTCGCGGGCGCAAGCTGGACCTACACGCTGGATACGAACATCTCGACCCTGGCCAATGTGGTCATCTCCGAGTTCCTGGCCGACAACAACAATGGGGCCAAGGATGATGATGGGACGCGACAGGATTGGATCGAACTCTACAATTCAGGGCCGCTGTCCGCGAACCTTCAGGGCTGGTTCCTGACCGATGAGACGAACAACTTGACCAAGTGGCGCCTTCCCTCCGTGAATCTGGCGGCGAACAACTGGCTGCTCATCTGGGCGTCCAACAAGGATCGCACCAACCCCGCCGCCCCGTTGCACACCAATTTCAAGCTCGCCAAGAACGCTGGCAGCTACCTCGCCCTGGTGGACGCAAGCACTAACATTGTCTCTAGCTTCAGCAACTACGTGGCGCAGTTGACCGACGTCTCCTATGGTCGCGATCAGCTCGATCCGAACCAGTTCGGCTATCTCACGCCTCCCACCCCGGGCGCGGCCAACGCACGGAGTGGCCCCGGCTTTCTTGGGCCACCGGTCGCCTCCGTGCCCAGCGGTGTTTACACCAACTCGTCGCTCACGCTTGCCCTGACCAACACCAATGGCTTCGGCACCATGCGCTACACCACCGATGCCACCGCGCCCACCACCAACTCCACGATCTACACCGTGCCGCTGGCTCTCTCCGTGAACAGCACGATTAAGGCGCGCATCTTCCCGCCCGCCGGCACGAACCTGCTGCCCAGCGACGTGCTGATCCGCAACTTCATCTTCCTCGACACCACCTCGACCAACTTTACCTCGAAACTGCCTACGATGATCATCAGCACCGAGGGCCGGGGTATTCCGGCCAATGTTCCGCCGGGCGGTTCTCGGGCCAAGGGATCGGTCGTCATTATCGACACCCAGAACGGGCGCAGTTCAATTCAGGCCCAGCCCGACGTTCAGGAAGTGGCCGATTTTGAAATCTATGGCCAGACCTCGGCTGGCTTTCCCAAGCTGCCCATCCGCATGGAGATTCAGGACGGCGTCGGCAACGACCGCGATGTCGGGATTCTGGGCATGCCGGCGGATTCCGACTGGCGCCTGCGCAATCCCTACAACGACAAGACGGAGATGAACGATTTCCTTGGCTTCGAACTGTGGGAGAAGATGGGGCATTACTCCGTGCGTCGGAAATTTGTGGAAGTGTTCGTGGACTCGGGCGGTGGCCGCGTCACCTACCCTGGCGACTACTACGGCATCATGGTCCTTTGCGAAACCATCAAGGTGAACAAAGACCGCGTGGACATTCCGAGGCTCTCTCCGTATTCGACAAATCTGACCGCCACCAACGGCGGCTTTATTTTTGCCCGCGACAAGGATAGCGGGGGCGATTTGAATTTCACCACTGTAGGCGGCCCCGGTTTTCAGGGCATCCTGATGAAACTGCACGAACCCAAGCCGAACGATTTACGCCTGCCCAACTTGCAAGGCGTGACCACAACCTTCCCCGGCCCCGGTTATACGCCTTCGGGCACGAACCAGATGACCTACTTGCGCAACTTCCTCGGGACGATGGAGCGTATGCTTTACACCAACGACTGGACTACGCGCACGGGTACCAACCACTACTCCTACTATCTCGATCCGATTGCTTTCGCCGATCAGATGATCCATGTGGAGTTGACCAAGCAGATCGACGGCTACCGGTTGAGCGACTACTTCAACAAGGGCCAGGACGGCCGCATCGGTCCGGGGCCGGTCTGGGACTGGAACCTGGCCTTCGGCAATGCTGATTACGCCCAAGGTGGCATGACCAACACCTGGTATTATGAGGTCACTGGAGAAGCGGATCATCCCTGGGCGCGGCGCCTGATCACGGGTGCTTCCAGCGCCACCGCCTCGACCGGCGATCCGAATTTCGTGCAGCTCATCTCCGACCGCTGGTCCATCTTCCGCACCAACATTCTCAACGGCACCAACCTGCTCCAGCGCATCGACGAGATCGCGATTTTGTTGCAGGAGTCGGCGGCGCGCGATCTGTACAGCAAATACCGTTCGGGGCTGATCGGCACCTACACCTGGCCGAACCCGGGCGGCACCGGGGACGGACGCGATGTCGATTACGTGCATCCGACCAATTATTTCGGAGTCATCGAGACGGTCGCCCCCACCAACCAGAACGGCAGCATTGTCGGCCAGATGAAGAAGTGGATGCTGGGGCGTTTTCTTTGGTTTGACAGCCAGTTTACCGGGGTGCCGCGCTTCAGCGCGCCGGACGGGATGGTTTCCAATGGATTTCCCGTTACCATCACGCCGCCGGTTGGGGCCACGCTTTATTACCGGTTGGATGGTGTTGATCCGCGCGCTTCGGGTGGATCAATTGTGTCCGGCTCCCTCTCCAACAACGGTCCCGTAATCGTGACGGTGAACGCCAACGTCCGCATCGTGGCCCGCGCCCAGAAGGCGGGCGCTTGGAAGAGCACCTTCAGCGGGCCTAACGCCGTCTCGCTCTACACCATCGTGCCGTCCCTGCGCATTACTGAGATCATGTACCATCCCGGGCCTCCGCCCGCCGGCAGCACGAATGCCGCCGACGACTTCGAATACATCGAGGTCAAAAACATTGGAGCCGTGCCGCTGAACGTGAACGGCTACAGCCTCTCGGGTGGCGTGCAGTTCACTTTCCCGAACGTGTCCCTGGCCGCCGGCCAGTCCGCTGTCGTGGTCGCCAACGTGGCGGCGTTCCAGTCCCTCTATGGAACGAATGCCCTGATCCTCGGCACCTACACCGGCAGCCTCGACAACGCCGGCGACCATCTCGTGCTCTCCGGCAGCCTGTTCGAGTCGATCCTGGATTTCTCCTATGCCGACAACTGGTATCCGGCCACCGACGGCGGCGGGTTTTCGCTCGTGGTGGTGGATGAAAACGCTGCCGCCAGCGCCTGGAACTTCTCCTCCAACTGGCGTCCGAGCGCGATCCTGGGCGGCTCGCCCGGAGTCAGCGATCCGGCGGCCATTGTGTTCCAGGTCGTGGTGGTGAATGAAATCCTGGCCAATGCCGACCCGGCGGCGGGCGACGCGGTCGAGTTGCGGAACACTTCCATTGACCCCGCCCCCATCGGCGGCTGGTTCCTCACCGACAACTTCGGCAAGCCAAAGAAATTCGTGATCCCGGCCGGCACCATCATTCCCGGCGGCGGCTTTATGGTGTTCTTGGAAACGAATTCCTTCGGGGCGACCAATGCCTACACCGCCAACGGCACCAACAGCTTCGGCCTCGGGGCCAAGGGTGATGACATTTACTTGTTCAGCGGCGACGGCACGAACCTGACCGGCTACGCGCACGGTTTCGACTTCGGCGCTTCCGCGAGCAACTCCACCCTCGGGCGCTACGTCATCAGTTCGGGCGCGGATCATTTCGTGGCCCAGACCGCCAACACCCTGGGCGGAGACAACGCCGGCCCGCTCGTCGGCCCGGTCATCGTCAGCGAGATTCAATACCATCCGCCGGACCTCGGGATCAACGGCATCGGCTTCAACGACACCGAGAATGAGTTCATCGAGTTGCGCAACCTCTCCGGCACCCCAGCCCCGCTCTACGATCCCTCCTATCCGACCAACTCCTGGCATCTGCGCGAGGCGGTGGATTACGACTTCCCGTTGGGCGTCACGTTGCCCGCGGGCGGATACTTGTTTGTGGTGGGCTTCGATCCCGTGGCTTACCCGGCGACGCTGGCGGCCTTCCGCAGCAACAACCTCGTGCCCACCAATGTGCCCGTGTTTGGCCCGTGGTCCGGGAGTTTGAACAATGATTCCGCGCGGGTGGAACTGGAACGGCCCGACGTGCCCGATACCAATGGCTCAGTGCCATATATTCTCGTCGAACGCGTGGGCTACTCGGACACGGCTCCGTGGCCGGCGGGTGCCGATGGCTATGGCCTGACCTTGCAGCGTGTCGTCGGCGGAAGCTATGCGAACGATGCGACGAACTGGGTCGCGGCGGCCCCGACGCCGGGCGGAGATTTCGTGGGCGGCGGCGTGGCCCCGGTCATCACCAGCCAGCCAGCCAATCTAAGCAATATCTTTGGGGCGAACATTGTCCTGTCGGCCTCGGCCACCGGCACCGAGCCGCTGCGGTTCCAATGGCGCTTCAATGGATTCAATCTGCCCGGTGCTACCAATTCGACGCTGCCTATTTCCAACTTCCAATCTTCGCACATCGGCACGTACAATGTTTTTGTCTTCAACAGCGCTGGTTCCGTAATCGGCACCAATTTCTCGATCTCGGGCCGCCTTCAGTTGCTCATTCTCCTCCAGCCGGTGGATCGGAGTTCTCTCGCGGGCCAGACCAACAATTTCCAGGTGGCGGCGGTCGGCACCGGCTCGATTCGTTACCAATGGCGCAAGGACGGCGTCAATGTCACCGGCTACGTGGCCACCAACGCCACGTTGTCCGTCACCAACAGCCAGTTGATCAACCAGGGCGCTTACACCTGTCTGATCTCCGATGACATCGACAGCCTCCTCAGCAATCCAGCCACCCTGACCATCATCGCTCGGCCCGCTTACACGCTGCATCCCATCGCGCAGACCGTGGTGCAGGGCGGCACAGTCAGTTTCAGCGTGGAGGCGAGTGGCACCGCGCCCATGAGTTTTCGCTGGCGCAGCAATGCGGTGACCTTTGTGCCGGCCGTTCCGCCCTTCACCAGCAACACGGTCTATTTCACCAATGGCTATATTCTGACGGGTCTGTCGAATTCCATCCTGGTCCTGACCAACGTCGGCACCAATTATCACCTCGCTCCCTTCAGCGCGGTTATCACCAATCTTGCCGGTTCCGCCAGTGGGCCCCGCTCAGTCGTGCTGACGGTGCTGGCGGATACGGATCAGGATGGCCTGCCCGATTCGTGGGAAACCAACCGGGTCGGCTTCGGCGTCAACGATCCCGCCGATGGCCCGCGAGACGACGACGGCGATAGCATGACCAACGCCGAGGAGTATTTCGCGGGCACTGATCCCTTCAACGCGGCGAGCTATCTGAAGGTCGAACTGCCCTCCCTCGGGCCGGCGCTGGTCCGCTTCAACGCCATTTCCAACCGCACCTATACCGTCGAGTACATCGACGGCCTCCAGTCGGCCCCGTGGCTGAAACTTGGCGATGTGCTGGCGCGAACCAACAACCGGGTGGAAGTGCTGACCGATCCGACGGCCACGACCAACCGCTTCTACCGTCTGGTCATTCCCACCCGGCCCTGAGGGCGGTCTGCGGAAGCGGTGGCCAGCGATGCGCGAACTGGCGAACTAATCGATTCTCTGGCGCTTTGATTTCAAGCGTGCGAGCGGATGAGTGCCTGTTCCATAGTCGGCGCGTGATTCACCGAAGCGTCTGGATGTGGGTGGCTGCGATCTGGCTGTGGCCGGACCGCGCGGGAGCGGCGGAGGGCGGGCGCGAACCCGGTTTCCAGAGCACCGCGCTGACGGTCGCTGCGGGCGGACGCGCCGGGTTCAGCACCATGCCGCCGGCGTCCACGGGAATTCGTTTCATCAACCTGGTGCCGGAGTCGCATTACCGAACGAACCAGATTCTGATCAGCTGTTCCGGCGTGGCGGCGGGCGATGTCGATGGCGACGGCTTGCCTGATTTGTATTTCACCGCGATTGCCGGCTCCAACGCGCTCTACCGCAATCTCGGCAACTGGCGCTTCGAGGACATCACGGCTTCGGCCGGTGTGGCCTGTCCGAACCTGGCTTCATCGGGCGTGGCGCTGGCGGACCTTGAAGGCGACGGTGATCTTGATCTCGTCGTGAACTCGATCGGCCACGGCACGCGCCTTTACCTCAACGACGGCCGGGCACACTTCACCGAGTTGACGAAAGACCGGCCCTTGAACCTGGGCCAGGGCGGGATGTGTCTCGCGCTGGGTGATCTTGACGGCGACGGGTTCTTGGATCTCTACGTATCGAATTATCGCACCCTCGCGCTGATGGACATGCCGAACGCGCGCTTCTTCTTCAAGAAGCGTCCGGACGGCAGCCAGTATGTGAATTCATTCAACGGCCGGTCTGGTCAGGAGCCAGATTTGGTGAATCGCTTCGTGGTTTCACCGGTCGGTGGGATCGATGAGTTGGGTGAAGCGGATGGAATTTACCGGAATCTCGGCGGGACGAATTTCATCCCGATGTCGTTCACCAATGGCGCGTTCCTGGACGAGGACGGCTTGGCGCTGACCCGCCCGCCGTTCGACTGGGGCCTGTCGGTCATGATCCGCGACTTGAACCAGGACGGCCTGCCGGACATTTACGTCTGCAACGATTTCGATTCCCCCGACCGCGTCTGGCTCAATCAGGGCGGCGGAAAGTTTCGCGCCGCGCCCCGCCTGGCGCTACGCCAGCAGTGCGTCTTTTCCATGGGCCTGGATGTGGCGGACCTCAATCGTGACGGTTTTGATGACATCTTCGTGGTGGACATGATGAGCCGCGATCACCTGCGTCGCATGGACTTTCTGCCGCACCGGAAGCCGCCCATTCCCTTCGTCGGCGAAATGGACAATCGTCCGCAATACTCGCGCAACGTCCTCTACTTGAATCGCGGCGACGGCACGTACGCGGAAATGGCGGCGTTCGCCGGGCTGGAAGCGACGGAGTGGTCGTGGTGCCCGGCGTTTCTGGATGTCGATCTCGACGGCTGGGAGGATGTGCTGGTCACGAATGGTCACGAGCGCGATGCGCGGGGCATGGACGTGCTGAACCGGATCAAGGCGATGCGCGCGGCGGGGGGATTGAAATCGGCCGAGGAAACGTTCACGGTGCGCAAATTGTTTCCGCGGCTGGCCACGCCGAATGTCGCCTTCCGCAACAACCACGATCTCACCTTCGAGGAGGTGGGCCAGCAGTGGGGATTTGATTTCGCCGGCGTATCCCACGGACTCGCGTTCGCTGACCTGGACAAAGACGGCGACCTGGACGTCATCCTCAACAACTTCAACGACCCGCCCACCCTGCTGCGCAACAACTCGAGCGCGCCACGGGTCGCGGTGCGATTGAAGGGGCGCGCTCCAAACACGGCGGGCATTGGCGCAAAGATCAAAGTTTCCGGCGGCCCCGTGGTGCAGCAGCAGGAAATGATCGCGGGTGGGCGCTATCTGGCTTCGGATCAGGCGATGCGAGTTTTTGCCGCGGGCCATGTGACGAATGCCCTGACCATCGAAGTGAACTGGCGCAGTGGCCGGCGCACCGTGGTGCCGGGCGCGCGAGGGAACCAGCTTTACGAGATTTCCGAGGAGGGCGCAGTGGCGGCGGCGAACCCCAAGACGACCAATGGCGTCGGGCCATTTTTCGAGGACGTCAGCGCGCTGCTGAATCATACCCACGCCGAGGAACCGTTCGATGACTATGTGCGTCAGCCATTGCTGCCGAAGAAGTTGAGCCAGCTTGGTCCCGGCGTGAGCTGGTGCGACGTGGATGGCGACGGCTGGGATGACGCCGTGATTGCGAGCGGCAAGGGCGGCGCGCTCTCCGCGTTTCGCAACGACGGGCGCGGTGGATTCCAGCCCCTCAACCAGCCGCCCTTCAACCAGCCGGTGGCGCGCGACCAGACGACCGTGCTCAGTTGGCCGAAGGCTCCGGGCCAGATAACGCTCCTGACGGGCGCCGCGAATTACGAGGATGGAACCAATGACGGCAGTTGCGTGCGCGAATACGACCTGAGCCGCAAAATGACGGTCAACCGCCTGCCCGGCTTTGACTCGAGCACCGGCCCGCTCGCGCTCGCAGACATCGATAACGACGGCGATCTGGATCTGTTCGTAGGCGGACGAGTCATCGCCGGAAAATATCCAGCACCGGCTTCGAGCGCGGTGTTTCGCAACGTCGGCGGGCGCTGGGAACCAGACGTGGCGAATACGAAAGCGTTCGCCGGCCTCGGCCTGGTCAGCGGCGCGGTGTTCAGCGATCTCGATGGCGATGGGCTGCCTGACCTCGTGCTCGCCTGTGAGTGGGGGCCGTTGAAAATTTTCCATAACGAACACGGCACGCTCTCCCCTTGGAACCCAAGCGTCACCAGTCCCACCTTCAACTCTCAACTTTCAACCCTCCACGACTTGACCGGTTGGTGGAATGGCGTGGCCGCGGGCGATTTTGACGGTGATGGGCGCCTGGACATCGTGGCCTCAAATTGGGGCCGCAACACCAGCTCCGAGGCGCATCGCGCGCAGCCGCTGAAAATATATTATGGCGACCTGGCCGGGGATGGCTCCACCCAACTGATCGAATCCTACTTCGACTCCGCCTTGAAAAAGAGGGTGCCCGAGCGCCGCCTGGACTTCGTCGCGCGGGCGCTCCCCTTTTTGGCCGCGAGATTCCCGACCCACGATTCCTACGGCCGTGCCAGCGTGGAGGAGATTCTCGGCGAACGCTTGGGCGCGGCGAAAGTGCTGGAGGCCGCCTGGCTGGAGACAACCGTCTTCCTCAACCGCGGCACGAATTTCATCGTCCGTCCGCTCCCCTGGCTCGCCCAGACCGCTCCGGCCTTCGGAATCTGTGTCGGTGATTTCAATGGCGACGGCCATGATGACATCTTTCTCGCTCAGAACTTTTTCGCCCTCCAAATCGAGACACCGCGTCTTGATGCCGGCCTGGGCTTGTGGCTGCGCGGAGATGGCCGCGGCGAGTTCAGCGCGGTGAGCGCGGCCGAGAGCGGCGTGCGGATTTTCGGCGAGCAGCGCGGCGCGGCCCTCGCGGATTACGATGGCGACGGCCGGGTTGATTTGCTGGTCGGTCAGAACGGCCAACGCACGATGCTGTTTCGCAACGCCCGTGCGCGCCCAGGCCTGAGAGTCCGGCTGGCTGGCCCGCCCGGGAATCCGCAGGCCATCGGCGCGGTGTTGCGACTGGGCGATGCCTCTGGATTTGGTCCCGCGCGCGAACTTCACACCGGCTCCGGTTACTGGTCCCAGGACAGCACGGCCCCAGTGCTATCTGCACCATTCATCCCTAATCAGGTGTGGGTTCGGTGGCCCGGGGGCCAGATGACTACGAACAATATTGCACTTCGCGAGGGTGAATTGAGGATTTCAGCACCTGCGGCCTTGGCCCGGTAGTTAGGCTCCTCGCCCTGAGAGCCTGTTTGAAAAGTCACTGGGGCAGCGAAAGGTGCCCGCCCCGGAGTGCGTCCGTCCTCGGGCGCAGCAACGTGCGAACCTCAGCGGGTCTGGGTTTTCCCGACGCGCTCCACGTCATCACGCTGCTGCGCCCGAGGACGGGCGCACTCCGCC
>JANOQV010000126.1:0-32194 GCA_031414955.1 Pedosphaera sp.
GTGCCGCTTCAAGCGGGCCGGACAATTTTGGACGCGGCCCGGCTTGCGCGCTCTGCTCGCCCTCGACGAAGCCCGCCGCAACCACCATTGGGATCAACTCTGGCAACCCGCCTAATTAAGAACGGTGTACGGATGCACCCACCGGTGCAGGCTCGATCGGCCGCGGCGGACTCAGTGGTCTCCGGATCAGCGCGGTCACTTGGCGGCGGGTTGGGTTTCCTTGGATTGGAAAAGGAACTCCACGAGGTCGCGCAGTTCGGGCTTGGTCAGCACCTGGCGCAGTTCCTCGGGCATGGCGGAGAGGCCGCGCTCGCGCAGCTTGAGGTTCGCCTTCTTCACCGTCAGCAGGCCGTCCTCCGGCGAATTGATTTCCAGTTGGTCGGCGGTCTCCTTCTTCAACTGGCCCGCGTAGGTGACGTCGCTCTTGGTGGTCACGCTCACGCTCTCGTAGCCCTCGGCAATGTGCTTGTTCGGGAACACGATGGACTCGAGCAGATACTGCCGGTCTTTGCGCGAGCCCAGGCCGGTCAGGTCCGGGCCGACCTCGCCACCTTCGCCGTTCATCTTGTGACAACGCACGCACGAGGCTTCGGCTTTCTCGATGAAGATTCTCCGACCGACTCCGGCATCTCCGCCGACGAGGCATTCGCGGTAGGAGCGCAAATCATCGGCGGACGGGCGCTGGTTCTCAAAGTCCCGAATCCTGGCGCGCACGTCCCGGGCTTCGCGTTTGGCCGCAGCATCGAGCAGGTCGAGGCTGACTTCAGGCTTCAAGACCCCGGCGATCAATTTGCCCAGCCATTCGACCAGCACTTTGTCGGCTTCGCCGGCCGGCAGTGTGCCGATGGTGGCAAAGGCGGATTGCTGCTCGCCCACGGTGCCGGTGTCGAGCGTGGCGCGCAGGCGGACCAGGGCTTCCTCGGGTTGCAACTGGGCCTGGAGCCGGGAGCCTTCGCGGCGCAGGAGTTCGTTTTTATCCGCGAGGGCGATGCCGATGGCCTCGGGCAATTTGCCGTCCTGGTTGGCGGCCATGGACTTGAGGGCTTCGATGCGGACATTCGCCGCCGCGCTCTCGTCCATGAGGATGTCCATGGAACTCGCGCCATCGCTCTTGATGTGGAGGCGTCCGGCCACTTTGGTGGCGGCGAGCTTGATGGTGTTGGCCGGGCTTTTTTGCAGCGCGGCGAGATAAGGTTGCAGCGCCGTGGCGGCGGCTTCGGGATCACGCCAGGGCAGGGGGCGCCAGAGTCCGGTGATGCGGTCGAGGCCGGCGGGTTGGGCCCAATCGCCGAGCAACGTGACGGCTTCGGCGCGGAAGCTTTCGGGCGCGCGGCTGGTGGCGGCAAACCTGGCCAGAGCGAGGGCATTGGCATGGCCTCCCACCCGGTAGTTGGCGTTAATGACGCGCCGCAGCACGGCATCGCGCGGTCCGGCATTAGTGGCGTCCCCGGCGGGGAAGGCCACCAACAGATCGTCCTGCTCAATGAGTGCCGCCAGTTTGGGCAGGGCGCTGACGAGCGGCAGATCATTGATGGCGCGAGCCGCCTCCGCGACAATGAGCGCATTGGTGTCCTGGAGGAATAGCGCAATCTCCGGCGATTCAGCGCGGCGCATCGTCAGCAGTGCGGCCATGCGCACGGCGGAGGAGGAATCAGCATATACCGACTGGATGGTCTCCCGAATCTTCAAGGCTTCGGGAGAGTCAGGCCGAACCACGATCAGCTTGTCGGTGTTATTGGCCCGGCGAAACATGCCCGAGAGCGCGAGGACGCCCGCGTGGCGAAGGTAAACATCCTGGTCGTTGTTTTCCCGCACCATGGTGAGCACAGGTTCGAGTTGCTCCAGGCGCCCGGATTTGCCCAGGGCCAGCGCGGCGAAGTAGCGCACCCGCGCGCTGGCGTCGGTGAGCATTGTGGCCATGGCCGCCGCATCCGCGCCCGGTGCCCCGCCCACGACCTTGAGCGCCTGGGCGCGAATCTCGGGGTCGCCGTCATCAAACAGACGGGTGAGTTCCTTCACGGCCAGTTCGGAACGGCTCGTGAATTGTCCCAATCCCCAGATGGCGTGGAGCCGGGCGAAGAGATTGGTGTTGTTCCGCGCCACCTTGGCAAAGGTGGTCACGGCCACGGCCGGGCCGAGATCGACGATGGAGAACTGCGCCTCCTGCCGCACGCGCATGTCGGGATGTTCGAGCAGCGGCACGAGGCGATAGAGCGGCAGCATCTCGAAACCTTGCGCGAAAATGTCCTTCGTCTCCTTCACCGCGCGGTCCTTGATGTGTGCCGGATCATAAACGCGGTAGATGCGGCCTTTGCCGGTCTTGTTCCAGCCCTCCACCCAATCGGAAATGTAGAAGGCGCCGTCGTAGCCGAAGTCGCCGTCGGTCGCGAGCAACTCCCAGACAAAGTCGTGGCGGTCCGTCACCTCGAAGCCCGCGCCCTTGGGCTTGACCCCAAACGAATGGACGCCGCTGCCCGTGCTGCCGCGAAAGTCGCACAGGAAGAAATGGTTCTGATAGCGCTCGGGCAATCCCACGCCGGGATAATAGGAAAGGCCGGACGGCCCGTTGCCGACGTTGGCCAGCGGCGGAAGGATGTAGGCGGCCTGTCCGGGAAACTGCGGATAGCACATCCGCTCCGAGAGCCACACCCCGCGGGAATTCGGCTGGGTGATGAACTGGAATCCAACGCGCCAGCCGCTGTCGCCGCCCTCGACCACATAAACCCAGCGCGCTGGATCGCCGCCGTCCGAGTTGTTGTCGCCGGTCCAGAGATTGCCGTAGGCATCGAAGGCCAGTTCCTGCGGATTGCGCAGGCCGCGCGCGAAAATCTCCAGGCGCGAGCCATCGAGATTGCAGCGATAGACGACGCCCTCCTCGGGGCTGGACACCACGCGTTGATTCACGCCCTCGTGGGTGGTCACTTGCGCGCCGCGATCCCCGATGGTGAAATACAATTTGCCATCCGGCCCGATGCGCAGTCCGTGCAGGTCGTGCCCGAGAAAGCCCACGCGCACGCCGAAGCCGTAGAGCAGGGACTTCTTCGCGTCGGCCACCCCGTCCTTGTTGTTGTCGCGCAGCATCCAGAGGTTCGGAATGTCGGTGTAGTAAACATTCCCGCGCCGGGCCAGCAATCCCGCGCCAATGCCTTCGGCCGCGCCGCTGAATCCGCCCGCGAACACCTTGGACTGATCGGCCTTGCCGTCCTCATCGCTGTCCCAGATCAGGCGCACGCGGTCCGCTTCCTTGGCATAATCCTCGAACCGTTTGCCTTCGTAGAGTTTCATGTAGGCGACGCGCTGCTCGACCGAGGTGCTGGCCAGTTCGTTGGTCAGCCAGCTCATGTGACCGCGAATATCCGTCACGCCCGCATGCAGGCGGAAGGTCTCGGCCACGTAGAATCGGTTCCGCTCATCGATGGCGAAGGCGACGGGATTGGCCAGCAGCGGTTCGGCCGCGAACAGCTCGACCTTGAAGCCCTTGGGCAGGCGGAATCGCTTCATGGCGCGCTCGGCTTCATCCGAAGCGGCGGCGACCTTGGGCGCGTTGGAATTGGTGGCAGCGACGAACTGGGCGGCGTCCATTCGCGCCAGCGAGGCCAGCGCGAGAACGACTGCGGCGATAACGGTGCGAAACATGGTCGGGCATGATAGGCCGCGGGAAAGTCGAATCAAGCGAAGGCGAAAATTTCTTCCACCACGCCACGCAAGCTGTGCTCTGGCCCCGGCCCACCACGCCGCGGGCCGGGCCGGGCGCCGTTTATTTTTCCGCCGCCGCTTCCAGCACCATCTGTCGGCGCGAGTAATCGAAGATCACCTTGAAGCGATGGAGCGCGCCGATGCCGATGTGGCCGGCCAGGCCGGGATCGACGGGCGAGCCTTCGAGGAAGAAGTCGGTCTGGGGTTTGTCGATGCGCGTGGCTCCGATCTGGAGTTGGGGCAGGTGGCCGCTGCGGGTCCTGGCTCCGCCGCCAACGCCGATTTTCCCGCCGGACTGGGTTTCCTGGTCGTGGAGCAGCTTGTGGGTGCTGATGAATTCATGCCCGAGGCACACGCCGCTGTCGCAGCCCGTGTCGATCTCGAACTCGCCGTGCAACGCGGTTCCGTTGGTTTGGTTGATCGACGCTTCGACCATGGGAATCGCGCTGCCGCGCCGGAATTTCAGCGGAATGATTTCGCCGCAGCCCGCGTAATTGAAGTTGGTCGGCGAGTAAAGCACGAGTCGCTGGCGGGCGAAGTCGATCTCCACGACGAACTGGCGGAACAAGCCCGCGCCCAGAATTCCATCCCGCCGGCGTCGACGGTTGCCGTCTGATCCCAGCGCGGCCACGCGCCGGGGCCGGTACTCGACGCCGCCGAGGTTGAGGAGCGCGCCTTCGTAAGTCGGCGCTTTCTCTTCCCCAGCAATGCCGATGACCGTGATCTCGCCCACGCGCCGCAGCTTGAGCGGCTCCGGCAGTTCCGGATGAACCATCGTGACGGAGAACCCCGTATCGAGCAGGAAGAAGAGATCGTTTGATCCGTTGAGTTGCACCGGAACCATGATGCGATCCCGCGCCGTGGAGATGGGAATGGTGACGAGTGGGATCGCGCCGGATGCGGATGTGACCGTAAACCACAGCGCGGCGAGGCGGACGAGGTTGTGGCAGTGGCGGCGCATCAGTTTCAATTCCTCATGCGGCCAGCGCGCCGGTGCAACTGCTGCCCGCGCCCGCCGTGCAAGCCAGGCAATGTTCCCCGGTGGCGATGGCGCGCCCGGAGAGATACTCCGGCGTCACATCCCAGAGATGGAGCGGCACGCCGTTGCGCAACTGCATCCCGAGCATCTGGTTGAAGTCGCAGTCATAGACCTCACCCCGATGGCCCACGCTCAAAGTCGTGCGGCACATGAGTCCCTCAAGGGTGGAGGGGTTGAAGGCGTTGGCCAGGAGTTCGAGGTATTCATCCCACCGGCCTTGCGCGTGCAGGTCTTCGGCGAAGCGCGCGATGGGTTGATTGGTGATGGTGAACAGCCGGTTGAAGACGATGCCGAAGTCGCACTGGAGCGCCGCCTTGTAGTCAGCTTCCAACTCGGCCTGCGGCCCGGGCAAGTTCGCCCCGAGCGGATTGTAAACGAGGTGGAGTGAGTGCCGCGTGCCGTAGCCGGCGGCGTTTAACTTCTGCAAGGCCGCGATGCTCTTGTCGAACACGCCATTGCCACGCTGCTGGTTGACGTTCTTCGCCGAATAACAGGGCAGGGAGGCGATCACTTCCACGTCGTGCCGCGCGAGATATTCGGGCAGCCAGTCGAAGCCTGGCTCCTCAATGATGGTGAGGTTGTTGCGGTCGATGACGTGCGCTCCGCACGCGCGCGCCTGCTCGACGAGGTAACGGAAAAACTCGCTGAGTTCCGGCGCTCCGCCGGTGAGGTCCACGATCTCCGGCCGGTGAACTGCCATCCAGCCGCCGATGCGGTGTGCGGTGGGCTCGTCGATCATCTCGGTGCGCCAGGGCGCGGCATCGACATGGCAATGGCGGCAGGCCTGATTGCACTTGCGGCCGACGTTGAGTTGCAACGTCATCAGCCGGTTCCGGCGCAGGGCCAGTCCGTGCTCGGCGAGCTTTTGGGCGAAGCGGTTCATCGCGGTAGGCGAAGGTAGCAGTGGGCTTGTGGATTTTCCAAACCACAAAAGCCAGGAACCCGCGCGCGTCGAACGGAAGTGACCCTTCCCAGTTTTGATCGTCGTGCTCGAACACGGATTCATAGCCTCGAACTTCGCCGGCAAGGCTGTCACGCTTGCCCGATGTCGAAGGATAAACTGATTGTCTTGGTCAAAGCGCCGCGCGAGGGCGAAGTGAAGACTCGCCTCGCCGCGACGGCAGGCACGCGAAAGGCTTGCGCCGTGTATCGCGAGTTGGTCGCGACGGTGTTGCAGCGGAACAGCGCGCTCAAAACGGTGGAGTTGCGTTTCACGCCAGATGATGCCGGGGCAGAGATTCAACCGTGGCTTCGGCCGGGCTGGACCGCCCAACCGCAAGGTGACGGCGACCTCGGTGCGCGGATGGGCCGGGCTTTCGAGGCCTCGTTCGCGGCTGGGTTCGAGCGGGTGGTCATCATCGGATCGGACTGTCCGGCGGCTGGGTCGGCGGATGTCCGCGCGGCTTGGAAGGAATTGAAGACCCACGATGTGGTGCTCGGCCCGGCCCTTGACGGCGGTTACTGGCTCATTGGCCTGCGCGCGGTCCATCCACCTTTGTTCGAGGGCATTTCGTGGAGCAGCGAAGCCGTGTTGGGACAGACGTTGCAACGGGCCAGGGCGCTGGGCTTGCGCATCCAATTGCTGCGCATCCTGGCCGACATCGACACCGAGGAGGATTGGAACGCATACGTACAAGCCCGCGACTGATCCAGAGCTTGTGCTTGGTCAAAAAAACTCGTCATTTTTTCATTCGAGGATGGACAAGCATTGGCGAGGAGTTTTACAACTCCCCGCACCCAAACAACCAAACGGACTCGCTGGCAAGTGTCGCGGGTCCGTTTTTTTATTTTCCCGAGCTTTCCAGTTCCTCCGGCACGCCCGCTGTCGTGTCACCAGATCGAAATCTTTCCGGTGAGATACCATTCACCCTCCACGCGCCTCATCTCGATCTCGTGGCCTATTCGCAGGAAGGGAATGAAAGGCAGTTCGCGCCGGGGGCAGATCCAGGCCTGAGCTCCGTTGACCGTGATGAAAGAAGCCCCGCTGAAATCGTGGGCGAAAGTTTGCAGCCGGACCATTTCGTTCGCCGTCCGGGCGCGCACTTCCGGGAGGAGGAGAAGGGTGATGAGGTTGGTGTCGCCGGCCCGCATCGCCGCCCGCAACTGTTCGTAGCGGGCGCGCACCCTCTCGTGTTCAGTCCTGCCGCCAAAGCGCCATTGCACCATCAGGGCGGCGGTCACGGCGCAAGCGAACAACAGGCCCAAGCTTTTAATTCGGCGACGATCCATCTGGTGACTGTGATGATGGACCAAATCCGCGTTCGGGCGTTCAAACTGGACGCGCCCGGCCAGGCCTCGGGCTGGTGGACTGTGCCGATCAGGAATCGCGCCGCCTTCGCCGATGGAGCCAGTATTGGGATGTACGATGCGGGGCTATCGCCTGGCCTTGGCGTTCACGTACATGTTCGGCAGTTGTTTGACCGCGTCCTTGACCGGCCGGAACCAGTAATTGCGAAAGCCAATGCCGCCGGCCTTGCCGCACACGCGCTCCGAGCGGATTACTTTGCGCGAGGCGACATCGAAAAACACCGCATGGAGGCAGGCGGTCTCCTGCGCCTTGACCAGGCGATCCATGACGAAAACCAGGCCCATCCCATGGCTGTTCTCCAGCTTGTATGACTTCACCAGTCCGGCGATGTCGGCCTCGGTGAGGTGGGTCGCTTTTACCATCTCTTCAGTCGAACCATCCTTGTACACGATCTGGCTGGCTTTGGCTTTTTCATTGCCTGGTTGGACGGCTTGCACATCGGTGCGCACGGAACTGGCCATGAGTTCGAGTTGCGGCAGCATCTCCTTCATGAACAGTCCGTTCCAGGCCGTGAGCATCCCGGGGAAAATCTGGTCGGGATTCCGGAAATCCAGGGTGCCGATCATTTTGACCTTGGAGTAGTCGAGGCCGCACCAGACCAGGGTATTGAGCGTGGTAGTCTCGGCCGCGCGCCCGGCCGTCACGCCAGCCACGTTCAGGAGCAACAGTGCGATCAGGATCTTTTTCATAGTGATTCGTTAGAGTTCATCTTGAACTGCGCCGGATATTTTAAGCGTCGACGTCGATTGCACAAGCAGGATGAGGCGGGCCATGCCGGGCAGCCTGCGACGCCGACGGCTCCATCAGGCGCGGGGTTGATTGCGCGCGGCCTTCGCGGCAAAGTCTCCGTGTTATGGCCATGCCAGCACACCTAGCCGCCGTGTTCTTTGTCGCGATCAACTTCGCGGCTCTGGCCCAGGACGAACTCGTGATTCCCCCTGACCTGCTCCGGCAGGCCAACGAGTGGGTGAACGAGAACATCGACGAACGTGTGCTCGATGCGCTCGGCGTGGACCGCGACCGGACGCAGAGATTTCTCGGCGATGTGCAAAAGCAATTCCAAGGCACGTACGTGTACGACCTCGGCGCGTTGCGCGACACGGCCACACGGTTGCATCCCGTGCTGAATCAATACGAGGAGACCCAGCCCTACGCGGCCTGGCTGAAGGCGCATCTGGATTACTTCGAGGTCTCGCAGAAGCTGCGCGCAGAAGCCCGCCCCAAGGGCACCAACAGCGCGCTGCTCCCGCCGCCTTCGCCGCAGACGGAGCGCAACGTGTGGACGAGAGTGATCGAGCCGCGCCCTGTGCCGCCCGCCGCCGCGAAACACCTGGCGCGGCTCAAGCGCATCTTTGCGGAGGAACGCGTCCCGTCGGAGTTGGTCTGGATTGCCGAGGTGGAATCCTCCTTCGAGGCGCGCGCCCGCAGCCCGGCGGGCGCGGCCGGGCTGTTTCAGTTGATGCCGGTGACGGCGCGTGATCTCGATCTCTCCGTCGGCTTTCTGCGCGATGATCGGCTGGACCCGGAAAAGTCGGCGCGGGCCGCCGCCCGTTACCTGCGCCGGTTGCACGGCCGCTTCCACGACTGGCGCCTCACGTTCGCCGCCTACAACGCCGGCGAGTCGCGCGTGGCCGCGTTGCTCAAGCAGGAAAAGGCGCGCACGTTCGACGAGATCGCCGCGCGGCTGCCGCTGGAGACCCAGATGTTCGTCCCCAAAGTGGAGGCGACGATCCGCAAGCGCGAGGGCGCGGCGCTGAAGGATTTGAAAATGCCTCGGGCTTGAGCCGGGAGGAAATTTTCGGGGTACTCCGTTCGCCGTGTGGCTCGGGTGGGATTGGAAGTGGCGGGCAATGACGAGGTGGAACTGGTCGCGCTGCGACCAGTAGCGCCGCGTTCAGCGGCGCCGGGGTGATCGGACGTTCCGGCCAGTCCGGGCCGCCCGCTGGACGCGGGCTTGTTTTGTCGCAGCGCGACAAAACCCACCTTTGACCGCCACTTTCAATCCCACCCGTGTGGCTCCGCCGGTCTTGCCAGGCCGTGGAACGGTGGTTTAATCGGGCCATGCCCGCATATCGCCACTGCTGCTTCTCCGCCGGATTTTGCTTCGGTCTTTTCGCGCTGTGGAGCGTGGCGGTCGCGCAGGGACCGTTGCCGACCATGCGACTCGTCGGCTTGCTCTCGGGAGAAACCCAGCGTCTGGCTGTGGTGGAAATGTCAGGAGCGAGGTCATCGTCATCCGTAATTCTCGGGGAGGGTGAGGCTTTCTATGATGTTTCAATAGCCGTCATCGACCCTGTGGGCGGCATCGTCCGGTTTCGGAAACAGGGATCAACCGATCTTCAAGAATGGAAACTGCCAGGCTCGACTGCGGCCGGCCCAAGCCCCAATGCCATTCTTCTGAAAGACGCAGAACCGAACACGGTGATCGCGGTGTATCAACATTTGGCGAGGCGGACGGTTTTGCGGGGACCGGTGCTGCCACGGTCTGGGATCAGCCTGTCGGCCAACACTTCGTTGGAGAACTTGATCGGAGCATTGGAGAGTACCCTGGCCACGAACGGCGTGACGATCCGGCCGGCGGGTGAGTTGTTTGCCTTCGCCGTGCGGAATGACCAGGCGGAGACGCTGGCCAGCCTGCCCGTGCCTCCCGTGGCTGCGCCTGAGGGACGCCAGACGCGCATGTATCGGAACACGATTGTATTTGAGCAAGCGGATCACAGTCAGGTGCTGGAATTGTATCAGGAGTTGGCCGGTCGCACCGTGTTGCAAGGGCCGAACATTGCAGGCCGCAAGTACACTTTTCGGAATGAAACAGAGCTGACGAGGGCGGAAGGAACCTGGTTGATGGCATCCCTGTTCCGCATCCATGGGCTGGCCGTGTTGCCCCAGGGCTCGAACCTTGTGATTGTTGCGCTCGCCGGCCACACCAACGGGTTGCCGCGGCTTGAAGGCAAGCCTGCACTTCGTGACGACGCACCGATGACAGGCGCAGCTATCCAATTCTCCGAGGCGCTGCCGCAGCAACTTCTCGAACTCTATGTCAGCCTGGCTGGCGGCACGGCCGGTTCGGTTTCGCCACGAGTTCCTCAGGCGCGAATCAGTTTGCGGAATCCGGGGCCAATGACCCGGCGCGAAGCCATTTACGCGATCGAAGCGCTGGCCGCTCTGCACGGCTTCGCCTTCCAGAAGCATGACAGTGGCAGGGTGGACCTGTTGCCTTTGATGGAACTGCGGGAGAAATAGCTGGTCGGCAAATCCGGTTCAGATCTTAGGGCCGCAGTTCAATTCTAATTCGCTCCGTTACTTCACCTCGAACGGCAACCGGACCGTGGAGTTGGTGAACTGCCGCTCCACGCGCTCGAACAGATCCACCTCGAAGGCCTTGCCAATGTTGTTGCCGGCCAAGTCCTCGATGGTCTTCTCCACCCGCAGCGTGTGAGCGCCGGGCCGCCAGGGCAGGGCGGGGGTGAACGTCCAACGGCGTTCCTCGTCCTCCAGTGTGCTGCTTCCCTCGACGGTGCGACCGGTCTGGTCGGCGACGCGGATCATCCGTTGCGCGAGGGCGTGGTCCATGGGCTTGGGAAACGCCACCGCCAGCACGCCGCGTGAACCGGAGGATGGCGCGAGGATTTTCCATGCCTTCACATCCACCTCGGCCCGGTCGGGAGGACCGACGTGGAATTGCTTTTCAAACCGCTCCTTCAGCGCCAGACCGCTGGCATCGCGCCAGGCGCGGTCGATGACGAGAGTGTAGCTCCGGCCTGATTCCAGCGCGGGACCGATGTCTTCGAGCGGTTTCACGCCGCGCTTGATGCGGCCCGGGTCGATGAACAAGGTCAGCCGCGTCAGCTCCGGGTTCCAAAGCTCCTCGTCGATTTCCAGGAAGGGAAGCTGGACGTCCTTGCCGCTGGCCTCCCGAAGATGGATGTGATCGTAGATGTGCCCGCGGCGCATCGGCGCGGAGAAGTGGACATAGAACTTCAGCAGGTTTTCCGGCAGCACCGAGGCGCTGGGGTAGATCTGCGCGACGACCGTGGTCTCGTTCGTGGCGCGGCGTGGCAGTTCAAAGGTGGTGCTGATAAACCATGCGCTGGTTCCACCCGTCAGGCGTGATGGATAAAAGGCCGTGACGTAGCGAAGCCCCGGTGCCAGCGCGAACTGGGGCGTGAACTGGATGGCGTCTTCGTGGACACGGTAGGAGCCAAGCATCGCGGGCATTCCGACGTTCCCCAAGGCGTCCCCCGATTCGACCCGCACGGCGAGCAGCTTCTGCCACTGTTCGGGCGCCCAGGAGGCGGCGCGCAATTCGGCGAGCGATTTGGTCTCCGTCCCAAGCACATGCAGAGTCCAGCCGCCCGAGACGCGGTTGGAGATCCAGCGCAGCGAATACTGGGATTGGACAGCACGAGCTGGCGGTCCCGCCGCCGGAACACGATCAGGAAACCAGAGCAGCGTGGCGAGCAGGAGCGTCCTGATCACCGGCTGGAATTCTCGCTTCCGTGTTTCTCCGGACAGGCCGAAGTTTGCACCCCAGCGCACCGGCCTGTTCACGGCAGAGGCAGCGACTCCAGCGTCACCGCGCCGGCTTCGCCCTTGCGCAGCACCAGCGCATTCTTGTCGTCGTAACGGTCGAGGTGTTCGATGCCCTTCCAGCCTTCGACCGTTTCATAGGCCAGACCTTTCTTGTCCGCGACGCGCGTGGTGATGCTCTCGGCGTTTTCAATTTTGTCCGTGGCGATCTTCATCACGCCGCGGCTGCTGTTAGCGAGGAGGAGAAAGTCTTTGCCGTCCTTCTGGTACACGATCATGTCGAGCGGGCGGTTCATGTTGCCGAGTTCGGCGATGGTCTTTCCTTTGATTTTCGCGCCGGGCTTCAGGTCGCTGATCGGGAACTGGACCAGCGGCGTGCAGGTGTAGGCGGCGATGAGTTGCGGCTCGTTGCCGACCTTGAAGGGCACGAAAGTGCGCACCGGTGAGCGGGTTTCAAACTTGCCGTGCGCGCCGTGATAAATCTCCACGCTGGTGCCTGGGGCCACGGTTTTGAAGGGGAACGGAATGGCCCGCAGCGTGGAGGAGAACTCCTCGTTCGACAGTCCGGCGATGAGCACGCGATCCTGGAAGAAGGCCAGGTCGGTGATGGTTTCCTTGCGCGGATTGCTCTGGCGGTTGCCCTGCCCGACGACGCCATCGACCGGCGCATCCGGCAATTCGCCGCGCGCGAAACTCACCTTGTCGAGCGCCACGACTTCGATCGCCCCGTCTGTCTTCACGCGCACCAGCACGGGAATGGCGTCCGGTCCGCGCCCCCGAGACACCGCCACATAGACGTTGTGCGAGAGCGGGTTGGCCACCAAGTCTTCGATCAACATCTGGTCGGCCGTGATGCCGAGGAGCGCGGCGATTTTCTGGTTGAGAGCCTCGACCTTCAGCGCCTGGCTGGAGGACGCCGGTTTGTTGTCGCCCGTGGCGAGGGCGATGACTGTCGCAGCCTTGGTATCGGCGATGAACAGAATCCCCTCCGGTCCAAAGGCCAGCGGCCCCATGGATTTGAAGGTGGCCTTGCCCTCGGTCATGCCGTCCTGGAGCGCGGCGCGGGCGCAGTGTTGCGAGAGAACCACCGCGAGCAGCGCGGTGCCGGCGAACTTAACAATCTGTTTCATGGCGTTTCGTTTTTGGATTTTGGAGTTGGTGAATGCTGCGAGGGCAGACGCCCGATGGCCACCGGGGGTAACGGACAATTTCCGGCCCGCGCCCCTCGCCGCGCCCCGCCGGGTTTCCGCTTGCGCCTCCCGTCACCCTCGAAATTTCCGACGCAATTGACACCGGCCCCGGCCCCCCGGCAGAGTCCGCACTCTGAATTCGGATGCTGTTTAACTCGTACTCTTTTCTCCTGCTGTTCCTGCCCGTGACGCTCCTCGTTTACGTGCTGGCGGCGCGCACGGTCGGGCGCGGGGCGGCCTTTTCCTGGCTGGTGCTGGCCTCGTTGTTTTTCTACGGCTGGTGGCGCTGGTTCAATCTCGCGTTGCTCCTTGGCTCTCTCGTTTTCAACTACACCGCCGGCACCTGGTTGGGCCGCCTCGAGCAGCGCCGGCCCGCGCGGGTTGTGCTCGGCCTGGCCCTTGCCTTCAACCTCGGCTTCCTCGGCTATTTCAAATACGCGAACTTTTTTGTCGAGAACCTCAACGACGTGTTCAAGACCGGCTGGGGGTGGGCCGAAATCGCCCTGCCGCTGGGCATCTCCTTCTACACCTTCCAGAAGGTCGCCTATCTCGTGGACTCGTATCAGGGGCGGACGCGGGGCTACGGCTTCCGTGATTTCTGCCTCTTCGTTTCCTTTTTTCCGCAACTCATCGCCGGACCCATCACGCACCACGGCGAGATCATGCCGCAGTTTCGGAACCGCGATCCGGCGAAGGTTTCCTGGGACGACTGGAGCGTGGGGTGGACGTTGTTCGTGTTCGGACTCGCCAAGAAAGTGCTCATCGCTGATCGCCTGGCCGAGTTTGCCACGCCAGTTTTTCGCGTGGCGCAACAGGGCGGCCACTTGGGCCTGACCGAGGCGTGGGTGGGCGTGCTGGCCTACACGCTGCAACTTTACTTCGATTTCTCCGGCTACTCGGACATGGCCATCGGCCTGGCGCGGCTCTTTGGCCTCCGGTTGCCCATGAACTTCAACTCGCCGTATCAAGCGACGAATATCGCCGACTTCTGGCGGCGCTGGCACATCACGCTCTCCCGGTTCCTGCGCGAGTACCTCTACATCCCGCTGGGCGGCAACCGCCACGGGCCGGCGCGCAAGTACCTCAACCTCTTTCTCACCATGCTGGTCGGCGGCTTCTGGCATGGAGCGGGCTGGACCTTTGTCCTCTGGGGCGCGCTGCACGGTTTCTATCTGCTCGTCTATCACGCCTGGCGCGACTGGCGAGGCGAGCGGGTCCAGGCGCCTCCGGGCCGGCTCGGTCTTTTCGGTGCGCGCGCTGTGACCTTCCTGGCGGTGATGTTCGCCTGGGTTTTCTTTCGCGCGTCCTCCTTGGCCGCCGCGAAGACTCTGCTCCTGGGCTTGGTCGGCGGACACGGCTTCCACTCGAACCTCGCCCGCATCTCCGTGGTCAACGGACTCATTTACGCGACCGTGTTTCTGTTCGTCGTCTGGTTCCTGCCCAACACGAACCAACTGCTGGCCCGCTTTGGCCCCACCCTGGAATACGAGGGCGAGGGCGAGCCGGCACGCCGACCCGGGCCACCCGCCAGACTCACCTGGGCTCCGCGTCCCGTCTGGATGCTGATCGTCGTCGCCTTGGCGGTGTGCTCGGTGGTGGGGTTGTCCCGCGTGAGCGAGTTCATCTACTGGCAATTCTGACTTATGGACGCGAGGTGCTATGGCAAGTTCGTCGGCGGGGGCACCCTCGCTGCTCTGCTCATCGTGGCCGCGTTTAACGTGCTCATCGATCCCTACCGTGCCTATCCCCGGTTGCACCTCCCGGGCTTCGACCGGTGGCGCGATGGCCTCTCTTCCCGCGTGGCGCGGGCCGAACTGGTGCGGCGTGGTGATTGGGACACGATCCTGCTCGGCACCTCGCGCCCCAAAGTCGGCCTGCCCGCAGGGCACGCCGCCTTTGCCACCAACCGCGCCTGCAATCTGGCGGTGGACGCGGCGCTCATGTCCGAGGCCGAGATCATCTTCGATTATACGCGGGCGCGGAACCCTCTGCGGCGCGTCGTGCTCGGCCTCGACTTCGCCCTTTTCCGGCCGCAGAAGGTCAATGAAACCGATTTCGCCCAGTCGCGTTTCAACGATCGCCTTTCGCCCTTCGATTATCACACCCGGCATCTGCTCGGGGCGAAAGCTCTGGACCGTTCCTTCGAGTTTCTTCTGCTGCGCCTCCGCGGTCGGCTTCCACCCGCGGCGGAGCGGGACGGCTTTCAGATCCGCACCCTCCGGGCCGGCGTCAGCCAGCGCGCCCTCTTCGATAAACAACTTCGCCTGCTCGCCTATGGTTATGTCGTGCAAGGGGTCGATCGGTCGGAGATGGCGGCCTTGCGCCGTCTGGTGCGCACGGCCCAGGCTCAAGGGATGGAACTCACCCTGGCGATCAATCCCGTCCACGCCCTCGACCTCGAGTTGCTGCGCGCCGCTGGCGGTTGGGAACGCTTCGAAGCCTGGCGGCGCGAGGTGGTGGAACTCGTGGCCACGGAGGCGCCCGAGGGCCGCGTCGTGGTCTGGGACTTCACCGGCTACTGGCCTGCGACCACCGAGTCCGTGCCGTCGTCCGAAGACCGGACCACTCGGATGAAATACTATTTCGAGAACAGCCACTTTACGCCGGCACTGGGGGCTTTGATGCTGGATCGTATGTTCACCGGCGCCACCCATGACTTCGGCGAACGACTGACCTCCGGGAACCTCGACGCCCACACGGAGAAAATCCGCGTCCAGCGAGAAACCTACGCGCGCACCCAGGCCCGCGAAATTGAATGGGTCGGGAGCATTGCCCGGTCGGTGCGCGCCGTGCGCCGCCGCCCCCCAGTCGAGGCCGCCGAAACGGAGTGAGGGAAGGCCGAGCAGCGCCCGGCCCGAAGCATTGAGCGGACGGCTTGACCCAGCGTGCCGGAGATGAGGGCGTCCGCGCCCCGCTTCAGGTTTTCGGCGTGTCCTTGCGCGGGAACAACGGTGCCGGCTCGCCGATGGCGTGGCCGGTCTGCAATCCGCCCCAGTGCGCGGCGGAAAAGTTTTCCGGCACCGCCCCCAATCCCAGTTGGGCGTAGATGCGCGCCGAGGTGCCCGGCAGAAACGGTGCCAGCAGCGCCGCCAGCACGCGACAGGTCTCGCACAGGTTGTAGAGCACCTCGTCGAGGCGCTGCGCCTGCGCCGGGTCTTTGGCCAGTTTGAAGGGCGCGGTTTGATCGACGTACTGGTTGGCGCGGTTGACCAGCGCCCAAATGTCCACGAGGGCGGCCTGCAATTCGTGGGCGCGCAGATCGGCCTCCACTTTCGTCGTGGCTTCCTCGGCGGCGGATTTCAATTCATCCGAAACCATCCCCAGCACGCCGCCGCGATACCGCTTGAGCATGGAGAGTGAACGGTTGACCAGATTGCCCAGCCCGTTGGCCAGTTCCGCCTGGTAACGCGCGGCGAAGCCCGCGTCCGTCCAGTTGCCATCCGGGCCGATGTCCAGCTCGCGCAGCACGTAGAAGCGAAAGGCGTCCAGCCCCCATTCGTCGATCACCGCCACCGGGTCCACGATGTTGCCCGTGCTCTTGCTGATTTTTGCGCCGTCCTTCTGCCACCAGCCGTGGACGAGCAAGGTCTTCGGCAGCGGCAGCCCGGCGGCCTTGAGCATGATGGGCCAATAGACGGCGTGGAACTTCACGATGTCCTTGCCCAGGACGTGCAGGTCGGCGGGCCAGAGAGTGAGTTGAGAGTTGAGAGTTGAGGGTTGAGAGCCGGTGGCGGCCAGCACGGCTGCGTCGCCGTGGGCCGCCGGCACGCTGATGTAATTCACCAGCGCATCGAACCACACGTAGGTCACGTAGCCGGGATCGAAGGGCAGGGGAATGCCCCAGTTCAGCCGCGCCGCCGGCCGCGTGATGCACAAATCTTCCAGGGTGTGGTTCTTCAGGAAACCCAGCACCTCGTTTCTTCGCGTGGCCGGCTGGATGAACTCCGGATGCTGCTCGATGTGCTCGATAAGCCAGGCCTGATGAACCCCGAGTTTGAAATAATAATTCTCCTCTTTCAGCCGGATGACTTCGCCCCAGGACGGATCAAACGTGCCGTCGGGCCGCTGATCCTTCTCGGTGAGGAAGGACTCCTCCTTGACCGAGAAGAATCCCTCGTAGCCCGCCTTGTAGAAGTGTCCCTCGGCCTGGAGCCGCGCGAGCAGCGACTGCACCGCCTGCTTGTGCCGCGGTTCGCTGGTGCGGACAAAGTCGTCATTGGTCAAGTCGAGCTTCCGGGCGAAAGCCGTCCAACTCGCGGCCAGTTCATCGCAGTACTGCTGGGGCTGTTTGCCTTCCGCCTGCGCGGCCTGCTGCACCTTCTGTCCGTGCTCGTCCAGGCCGGTGAGGAAAAAAACCCGCTCCCCGAGCGCGCGCCGGGAGCGCGCGATCACGTCGGCGACGATTTTCTCGTAGGCGTGGCCGAGATGCGGCTGGCCGTTCAAGTAATCAATCGCCGTGGTGATGTAGAAACGCTTTTCCATTTGGCGCGCGGACTTTGGCGGAACGGGCGGGTGATGGCAAATGGTCAGTGGGGCAGGCGTTGGTTTTAGCCCGAATTCCGAGGCTGGAATGGCGGGCGGGCCGCGGGCGGGCCGAATCCCACATTGGAGCGCGGGTTTTCAACCCGCAGCAGGCCGCTCACGCCGAGGATCGAAACAGTTCCAACGCCTTCCGCCCCGGCCACGCGCCGGGCTAAGGTTCGACTTCGGAATTCGGTTTTAGAACTGCAAGACCGTGAACGAGGTCTCAAACCACAGTTCGTTGAATTCAAACTGCATCTGCCCGGATTCGAAGTTTGCGCCGAACCAGACGACTTGGTTACGCGGCTGCATCAAGCCACAAAGCTCGTCGAAAATCTCGGCCTCGAAAGCCAGCAAGTGGTAGCGGTCGCGACGTAATCCTTCCCGGGCCATCGCGGCCAGCAATTGTTCCGCCTCGGCCCGCGAGCGTTTGAGGATCCAAATCTCCGCCGCGTGAACCTTCACGGCCAGCTTGTTGAGTTTGCTCACGCCGCACTCGCCGCATTCGACCCAGAGTTTGGGGGTCATGTCGTAATCGAGCCAGACCAAGTCCGGGCGGAAAGAGATCGAGTCGTTGTGGACGTCGCCCTCGATCTGGATCCGGTCGCGATAGAAGAGCACGAATCCGAGCATCTTGAGCATGACCTGGGCGATGGTCTCGGGATCGTGTTGCCCAATGATGATGCTGCCGGGCAACGGCCGTTTCCGGTCGCGGCTCTCAAAGCGAAAGCTGTATTTCGCGCTCATCGCCGGGGAGGAAACACCAAACGGCGCGAGGCCAGCACGAAATAAGTTTAACGCGGGCGCAGCGGGACAGGCTTGGCCTATGAGAATTGCTTGATGACAAACAGTGTGCCCGGCGTCCGAAATCACATCATGAACGCACCCAAAATCCTCCTCGCCTTGGCGCTCGCCGCTTCCACCGCCTTCGCTCCGGCTCAGGCGGTCAAGGACCGTGAAGGCGCGGTGCGCCAGGACAAGTCCACCATGGAGAACGACGCGCGCTGGATCTACAACGACATCCAGAAGGGCTTCGAACAGGCCAAGTGGAAGGGCAAGCCGCTGCTCGTGGTGCTGCGCTGCGTGCCATGCCACTCCTGCGCGGGCATCGACGCCTCGGTATTGCAGGAGCCGGAACTCGCTCCGCTGCTGGACAAGTTCGTCTGCGTGCGGGTCATCAATGCCAATGCGCTCGACCTTGCGCTCTTCCAGTTCGACTACGATCTCTCCTTCTCCACGCTCTTCTTCAACGGCGACGGCACGGTGTACGGCCGTTACGGTTCTTGGACGCATCAGAAGAATCCGGCGGACAAGACCACGGCGGGTTATAGGCGCGCCTTGGAAGCGGCCCTGGCCATTCATCGCGGCTATCCCGGCAACAAGGCTTCGCTGGCCGGCAAGCAGGGCGGACCGACGCCCTTCAAGACCTCGATTGAAATTCCGGCGCTGGCGGCCAAGTACAAGAGCACGCTCGATTGGGAGGGCAAGGTGGTGCAGAGCTGCGTTCATTGCCATCAGATCGGCGACGCGCTCCGCACCTCGTATCGCGACCAGAAGCAGCCGATGCCTGCGGAACTGATCTACCCGATGCCGACGCCGGAGACGGTGGGGCTGACGCTGGTGCCGGATCAGATTGCCAGCATCACTGCGGTCGCGCCTGGATCCATCGCTGCGCAGGCCGGGCTGCAAGCGGGGGATGAATTAATTTCGCTCGGCGGGCAGCCGCTCGTTTCCATCGCGGACGTGGCCTGGGTGCTGCACCGCGCGCCGGAATCCGGCCTGTTGAGTGCCATGGTGAAACGAGGCAACCGCAGCCAGACCATGAGTCTGACGCTGCCGGCTCAGTGGCGAGAGCACAGCGACATTTCCCGGCGTGTCGGCACCTGGACCATGCGCGGCATGGCCAGCGGTGGATTGACTTTGGAAGACTTGAGCGATGCGGATCGGCTGCAACGCGGCCTGACCAAGGACCAACTGGCGTTGCGCGTCAAAGGCGTCGGTCAGTATAACAAACACGCTGCGGCCAAGAACGCCGGGTTTCAGAAGGAGGATGTCATCGTGGCCATCGCCGGGCTGCAAACGCGCCTGACCGAAGGCCAGTACCTGGGAAGGATTCTCCAGGCGCACCAAGTCGGGGCCAAGCTCAACACCACCGTCCTGCGCGGCGAGCAACGCGTGGAGTTGAAGCTGCCGATGCAATAGCTCGCCCAAGTCCCTCGGCCTTCGATACCCTGGCAGGAATGAAATTGCGACAAGGCGAAGTGTGGCAGCGGTCCGGAGAATTCCTGCGCGTGATCCGGGTGGAGCGGCTGGCGGTGGAATACAAGGCGATGAAATCCCTCGCGGCCAAGACCGGCACCTTGCACAAGGTGACCAAGAAGGAATTCTGTCGCCTGCTCAAGACCGCAGAACTGCTCCCAGGGCCAGGGTTGGAAGTGGCCGCGCCATGAGTTGACACCCCACTGACCGTACCAATCCACTTTCCCGAAGCGACACTTGCTTTCGCCGGAACAGCCCTCCATCCTGCGCCGACATTACAGAACGATTAATGAGCACACCGTCAGACACAGATTTGGATCTCGATTCGCTTTTTCTTCCTGCGTGGGCGCAGCAGCCGGCGAATAAGAATCTCTACGCCAAGTACGAAGGCCGCGAAGAACGCGAACCGCGCCGCGATGACCGGGGCGGTCGCCCCGGTGGCCGTCCGCGCGGGGATCACCCGGCCGGCCGGCCCGAAGGGCGAGGCCCGCGGCCCCAACAGGACCGTCGTGGGGGCGGTGGACCTGGAGGTCCCGGCGGCTTCGGTGGTGGTGGTGGTGGTGGTCGAGGCTCCGGGCCGCGCCGCGATTTCGGCCCGCGTGGTGGAGGGCGTCCCGAACAGGATCGGCCGGCCCCGCCGCCTTTGCCTGAAGTGGAGGTGCAAATCCGCCCCGACGAGACCGGCATCGACTCCCTGGCACGCCAGATCAAAATGACCGGCCGCGCCTATCCGCTGTTCGGCATCGCCCAAATCGTCCTGGAGAAGCCCGAGCGTTACACGGTGGTGTTCACGGCCAAGAAGAAGCCGGATGGCACCGCCGTGCAGCCGATCTTCGCCTGCGCGCTGGATGACAGCTTGTGGTTGAGCGAGGACGAGGCCGTGGCCCACGTTCTACAGAAACAGTTCAACACGTTTTACCAGGCGGAGCGCACGCAGACGGATCCGCCCAAGGGCACTTACACCTTCGTGGCGCAATGCGGCGTCAGCGGCATCATCCTCGGTCCGCCCAACTATCACGATTATCAGAACCAGTTGCGCAAGTTGCACGCGGAGCGATTCGCTCGCATGCCGTTCGACATGTTCAAGTCGCGCGTCCGCATTGTGAAGGACGAGGCGGTGGTCAAGAAATGGGTCGAAGACCAGAGCTGGAAGACCGAATACGTCTGCCTCAACGTGCCTGAGCCGCTCAAGCTCGCCACGCGCGAAGAGGTCGAGAAGCATTTCCGCGAGACGCACCTCGCCACCATCATCAAGCAGGTCGAGAAGCATCAGCTTTCCGGCCCGGCCAGCCGCGCCATGACTTGCCGCGGACTGCATCAGCTCGCGCGCATGAAGTGGGAGGACCAGTCCCATTTCCCGCTCCAACTCGGGACGCTGCTCAGTCAGTTGTTCGCCTCGCGCGGACTCCAGTTCTTCAAGGTCAACAAGACCATCACCCACGTCTCGGTGGCGCGACCGGCCTACCTCGACCTCGAAACCACCCCCGTCTCCGAAAGCGTGCGGCGCATTGTCGAGTTCGTGGCGGCGCATCCCAAGTGTTCGCGGCGGAATTTGTTCGAAGCGCTCGCGCCGGCTGCTCTGGCGACAACGCAGGCGCCCGTCGAAGGTGCCCCGGTGCCGGAGCTTTCGCCCGAAGCCAGCGCGGTGATCTCCGATCTGCACTGGCTGGTGCATCAGGGCCATGTGATCGAATTCGCCAACGGAACTTTGGAGACGGCCAAGAAACCGCAGCCCAAGCCGCAGCCCAAACCGGCGAAGGTGAAAGAGGCGGCACCGACGGAACCGTCACCAGCGGCCGAGCCGGCAGCAGAGCAGGGGATTGAGAGCCCAGTGGCTGTCGAGGTTTCTGAGATTGCTGAGGCCAGCGAATCCGCGCCGACAAGTGAAGTTGCCAGTGCGGTGGGGACTCCCGCTGCACCCGCCAGCGCGGAGGCCGTTCCCGCCGCGCCGCCCGCCGTGCCGGAGTCGAGCGCAACTTAATCTTGAGCGGAGCGCGGACAAGTGTGTCCGCGCTCCCGTTACTTCAGCACGGCCCGCCGGAGGACGTGGTAAACGTCCGTTGATTCCACATCCGAGGGAACCAAGTCGGGCGCGGCGATGAGCACCGGCCAGTCCTTCATGGAGCGAGGCCGGCAGCCGTGGGAGCCTTTCACCAGGGTGGCGTCGAGCGGGATGACATCCATCAACATGCGGAAGCCGAGTTTCTTTTGCAGCAGGCGGCGCGCGATCTTGAGCTTGGGAAACTTCAGTGCCGGATCGAGGAACAACTCCACCGGGTCGTAGCCCGGTTTGCGATGAATGTCCACGGTGCGGGCGAAGTCGGGCGCGCGCGCGTCATCAGCCCAGTAGTAGTAAGTGAACCACGCATTCTCCTCGGCCACGGCGATCAAGTCGCCGGCCCGACTATGATCGATGCCTAAAGCCTGCTTCTCGGCTTCGCCGAGCACGGACGCGACGCCTGCGAGCCATCCGAGCAGCTTTCGCACATCAGGCAGCAGCGACGGATCCTTCACGTAGATGTGCGCGATTTGATGATCCGCTACAGCGAACACCTTGCTCGCGCCGTAATCGAGCAACTCACGACCTAGTTCCTCGCGCACCTCCAGCCAACCACAACTTCGGAAGTGCCGGTTCAAGTGAACCGGACAAGTCACCGGCGTGATGCCGTATTCAGAAAGCAGAATCACCTGCACATCCCGCTGGCTGAAGAACTCAATCAAGCCACCCACAATCAGATCAATCTCGCGAAGATCCTGGTGCATGGAGGGATCGTCCGGGCCGACACGCTGCAAGTTGTAATCAAGATGGGGCAGGTAAATGAGGCTCAGGGTCGGCGAATGCTTGCGTTCGATCCAGCGCGCGGACTCGGCAATCCATCGCGACACCGCGTCGCGCGTGCCCTGTGGCGTCTTCACGCCCGCCGCCGGCCCCCAGAATCCAGGAAACGGAAACTCGCCGAGGTCTTTCTTAATCGCGGTGCGGATGCCCGGCGGCGAAGTGTAGATATCGAACACTTTGCGCCCATCCGCCGGATACATCGGGCGTGGTGTGATCGACCAGTCCGCCGTGGAATACATGTTGTACCACCAGAAGAGCTTCGCGCAGGTGAACGAGGGATCGAGGCGCTTCAGCTCGTCCCAGATTTTCGGGCACTGCACGACGTGGTTGGACTGTTTCCAGAATTGCACCTCGGCCAGTTCGCGGTTGTACCAGCCATTGGCCACGATGCCGTGGCTGGAGGCGCGCGCGCCGGTGAGGTAATCCGACTGCGCGGTGCAGGTGACGGCGGGAAAGGCCGGCCTGATATGCGTCAGTCGGTGGCTCTTCACGAAGGCCGCGATCTGCGGCGTGTGCTCACCGATCAGCGACTCGGTGAGTCCGACGACATTGATGACCGCGGTGCGTTTCATTCCGTTGCGGCGAAAGGCTAACCACGGATGACACGGATGACACGGAAGAATGCACGGAGCGCGGACATTCCTGTCCGCAGCAATGTGGACGAGGCGAGGCGCTTCATTCCTGGCCAGGACTGCTGCGGACAGGAATGTCCGCGCGCCGTCACGGGCGGAAGATGAATTCCTTGGCGTTGAGCAGCGACCACGCAATGTCCTCGAAGGCCTTGCGCCGATCCTCGGCCTGCCCGGCGCGGCGGCTGGTCTCAAGTTCCTCGGCTTGCGTGGGCGGACGACTGAGTGCTGCCCAATAAAGTTCGTGGACGATCTCGCGGTTGGATTTGCCGCCGACCATCAGGCGCTGAATGCGGTTCTCGGGCGCGGAGAGAATTTCGTTAATCTCAGGACCGCTGACCAGATTGAACGCCTGGCTCATGGTCGTTTCGCCCGACCGCTCGCAATCGCAACTGAGCAGACGCATGGGCTTGCCGAACAACGTCAGGAAGGTGTCACTGCTCGACCGTCGCTTTTCGCGCAGTCGCACCGCTTCGACTCCAGGCAGTTGCCCCGCGCGCAGGCCGCTGGGGTAGCCGTTGAATCGAGCTGGCACCGCCAGCGCCTCGTGTTGCGCGTCGAGCAGTTGCTCCGCCGTGAGCCGGCGCAGAAGGACGTGCGAGTAATTAATGTCGTCCCCGGCGTTGGTGTCGTTCGGAGCCGAGTCGAGCTGGTAGGTGCTCGAATTCATGATGGTGCGGATGAGCCAGCGCAGGTCGAATTTCCGCGCGGCGAAATCGGTGGCCAATTGCTCCATCAGCTCAGGATGGCTGGCTGGATTGGTCGGGCGAAAATCATCGATCGGGTCCACCAGTCCGCGCCCCATCAGGTGATACCAGACGCGATTGGCCTGCGACTTGGCGAAGAGCGGGTTGGCGGTAATCCACTTGGCCAGTTCGCGCAACGGATCGGCTTCCGCCGCGAGACCGGCTCCAGCGCCGAGGAAGCGCGCCGCCGCCAGCTTCCCGTTCCGCGCGTTGGTCACCGCGCCCTGGCCCGTGAGATAGACCACCTGTTCGCCGACGAATTCGTGCGAGTCGAGGTTGTCGCGCTTCTTGTTCTCCAAAACCTTGTAGCCCACGCGCGCGAACACGCTGGCCCAGTCGTAGTAGTCGTCCTGGCTCCAACGGTCGAACGGATGGTTGTGACATTGGGCGCACTGCAGCCGCACGCCGAGAAAGACCTGCGCCGTGGCCTCGGCGCGAGTGATCGGATCGCGCAAGGCACGGTAGTAATTGGCCGGCGGATTCAGATACGTGCTGCCCCGGGCCGCGATGATCTCGCGGACAAATTGATCGACCGGCTGGTTCTCGCGCAGGCTCTGGGCAATCCAGCCGTGAAACGCCTGCACGCCCTTGCGGTCAATGGTCTTCTCCTCGTTGCGGAACAGGTCGGCCCATTTGAGCGCCCAGAACTCGGCGAACTCGGGACGCTCCAGCAATTGATCCACCAGCCGGGCGCGCTTGTCCTTGCGCGTCTCGGCCAGGAAGGACCGCGCTTCCTCCGGCGTCGGTAGCACGCCGAGCAAGTCGAGAAAGGCGCGGCGGACGAACACCGCATCGGTGCAGAGCGCGGATGGATTGGTCCGCAGCGAGCGGAGCTTCGCGAACACCTTCCGGTCGATGTCATTGCGCTCCCGCGGCGCGCTCCATTGAAAGCCCGGGCGGGCCGGAATGAACGCCAGCCGCACTGGCATTTGTTCCTGCAAGAATCTCACCAGCACCGTCGTCTCGCCCGCGCCTTCACTCTGCACCAGTCCATCGTGCGAAACCTTGACCAGGTTGTTGGCCGGCTCATAGACCGCGAGCGAAGTGATGTCTCGCTCCGTGCCATTGGAGTAGAAGGCCTTCGCGCTCAATTGCCTTTCGCGCTTTGGCTCGACCAGGACTTGCTGCTTGGGCGCGACTTCAATGCGAGTCAATTTCGCAGCGGTGTCGACATCGTCCTGGCCGCCCTCGGCAATCCAACTCGCGAGAATCCGGTATTCTTCCGAGTCCTTCTTGAAGCGCAGCCCGCCTTCGTGCGGCACCTGAGTGGTGGGCTTGAGCAGTAGCAAGCTCGCGTCTGGCACCAGCGGATTCACCCGGCGGGACGCAGCGTCCCGCGTCAAAGCCAGCCAGTCCAGATCCGGGTCTTGGGAACGCAACGAGAGCTTGAACCCACCCTTGCCATATTTGTTGCCGTGGCAGGTGCCCAGGCTGCATCCGGCCTTCGAGAGCACGGGCACGACATCATTGCGGAAGGAAACTGGCTCCCCGGCCGACAGGCCCGTCGCGCCGAGCAGGAAGGCCAGAGCAAAAAGCCTGGTGTTGAATTTCTGTCTGAGCATGAACGCATCAATGGACACACCGTCAGCTGTTGAAATTCAAGCCAACCGTGTGTCGCGCAGAAGCTGCGGGCGCATCTTGGAAGTGCCGCGACCCATTTGAACTGCGAGACTGGAAAGTCCCGCAGTTCCTCGGTCCCGAGGTTGGCGGCACCTCCAAGAAGCGCCCGATGTGCAGCGGACCAATTCCGCCTGCCGTCCCCTTCACCTGAGAGAGGACGGCAGGCTTGCGATAACTCGATCGAGAAACAGTCAGGCCCTACGCAAGGTCGAAGCGATCCAGGTTCATCACCTTGTTCCAAGCGGCGACGAAGTCGTGGACGAATTTCTTCTCCGCGTCGGAGCTTCCGTACACTTCCGCCTGGGCGCGGAGCAGGGAGTTGGAGCCGAAGACCAGATCCACGCGCGTGCCGGTCCACTTGACGGTCCCCGTTTTGCGGTCGCGGCCTTCAAACACATCCGCTGCTTCCGAGACCGGCTTCCACTCCGTGCCCATGTCGAGCAGGTTCACGAAGAAGTCGTTGGTCAGCGCCTCGGGCCGCTGGGTGAAGACGCCATGGGACGTGCCTCCCACGTTGGCTCTCAGCACGCGCAGACCGCCGATGAGCACCGTGAGTTCGGGTGCGGTCAGGGTCAGCAACTGCGCCTTGTCGATCAGCAGCGCCTCGGCCGGGATGGTGTATTTGCCTTTGAGGTAATTGCGGAAGCCGTCCGCGATGGGTTCGAGCACAGCGAAGGATTCCACATCGGTCTGGTCTTGCGAGGCGTCCATGCGTCCCGGCGTGAAGGGAACGGTGACGGTGTGACCGGCGTTTTTTGCGGCCTGCTCGACACCGACGCAACCGGCCAGAACGATCAGGTCAGCGAGCGAGACCTTCTTGCCGCCAGACTGCGCGCCGTTGAACGCGCTCTGGATGCCTTCCAGCGTTGTGAGCACCTTGGATAGTTGGGGCGGGTTGTTGACCTGCCAGAATTTCTGGGGTGCGAGACGAACACGGGCACCATTGGCACCGCCGCGCTTGTCGGAGCCACGGAACGTGGAGGCCGAAGCCCACGCGGTGGAAACGAGTTCGGAGACAGACAGACCGGCGGCGAGGATCTTCGCCTTCAGCGAGGCGACGTCTTGCGCATCGATTAGAGGGTGATTCACCGCCGGAATGGGATCCTGCCAGATAAGGACTTCCGCAGGAACCTCCGCGCCAAGGTAACGCGCGCGCGGGCCCATGTCGCGGTGCGTCAGCTTGAACCAGGCGCGGGCAAAGGCTTCCGCAAACTGATCGGGATTCGCTAGGAAGCGCCGCGAGATTTTTTCGTAAGCGGAATCAAAGCGCAGCGCCAGGTCGGTGGTCAGCATGGTCGGCAGGCGTTTCTTCGACGGATCGTGCGCGTCAGGAATCACGGCCTCGGCACCCTTGGCCACCCACTGATTCGCCCCCGCCGGGCTCTTGGTCAGTTCCCACTCGTATTTGAAAAGGTTCTCGAAGAAGTGGTTGCTCCACTTGGCTGGCGTTTGTGTCCAAGTGACTTCCAAGCCGCTGGTGATGGCGTGACCGCCGGTGCCCGTGCCGAAGCTGCTCTTCCAGCCCAGACCCTGCGCTTCGAGGCCGACCGCTTCCGGCTCAGGCCCGACGTGGGACGCCGGACCGGCACCGTGCGTCTTGCCGAAGGTGTGGCCGCCGGCGATGAGCGCCACCGTCTCCTCGTCGTTCATCGCCATGCGCGCGAAGGTCTCGCGGATGTCGCGCGCGGCGGCGACTGGATCGGGATTACCGTTCGGGCCTTCCGGGTTGACGTAGATCAGCCCCATCTGCACCGCAGCGAGAGGGTTCTCAAGATTCCGGTTGCCGGTGTAGCGTTTGTCATCCAGCCACTTCATCTCCTTGCCCCAATACACGTCGTGGTCTGGCTCCCAAGTGTCCTCGCGCCCGCCGGCGAAGCCGAACGTCTTGAAGCCCATCGTCTCCAACGCCACGTTGCCGGTGAGAATCATCAGGTCGGCCCAGGAAATCTTCCTCCCATACTTCTGCTTGATCGGCCAGAGGAGCCGGCGCGCCTTGTCCAGACTGACGTTGTCCGGCCAACTGTTCAGGGGGGCGAAGCGTTGCTGGCCCCGGCCGCCGCCACCGCGACCGTCACCGGTGCGGTAGGTGCCGGCGCTGTGCCAGGTCATGCGAATGAACAACGGGCCGTAATGGCCGAAGTCCGCCGGCCACCAGTCCTGCGAGTCGGTCATCAGGGCGACGAGATCTTTCTTGAGCGCCGCATAGTCGAGGCTCTGGAACTCCTTCGCGTAGTTGAAGTCGCCGCCCATGGGGTCGGACTTGGAGGAATGCTGGTTCAGCAGTTCGACCTTCAACTGGTTGGGCCACCAGTCGCGGTTGGTCGTGGCGGGGGCGGTGGCCCCGTGGTTGAAGGGGCATTTGGATTCGGTTGACATATTTTTCCTTGGATCGGTTGAACTAAATTCCTCGCCCAGCGACTTGATTGCCGCCCGACGTCGTCATGACATTTTCTGTCGTGCTCATTTTCGACTGATTGCTGGCGACCATTGAAGCGGCGGGCCTGCCATCGTTGAAATACTTATTTCCTTTGGGCACCATAGGCATTGCCTATGGAGATGCACCAGCTTCGATACGTGGTCGCAGTGGCGCGCACGGGAAATTTCTCCCGTGCCGCCGAATTGTGCCATGTGGCCCAGCCCTCCCTGAGCCAGCAGATTCAAAAGCTGGAGGACGAACTCGGCGAACGCCTCTTCGACCGCCTCAAGCGCGAGGCCAAGCTCACCCCAGCCGGCGAGTTGTTCCTGCGCCGGGCGGTGAAGATCCTGGAGGAGGTCGAGGCCGCCAAGCGCGAGGCCGACGACGCCCGCGACCTGTTGCGTGGCACGGTGACCATCGGCGTGCTGCCCACCATCGCGCCGTATTTGCTGCCGGACGCCATGAGCCGCTTCATGGAAAAGTTTCCCGGTGTCGCCATCGCAGTGATCGAGGACACCACGGCCCGGCTGTTGAAACATGCCCTCGCCTGCGAGATTGATTTCGCCCTGGCCAGCAATCCCATCGCCGACCCGCGCCTCGAAGTGCGCACTCTCTTCACCGAAGAACTGAAGCTCGCGCTCCCGCCCGGCCATCCTCTCACCCGTCAACGCACCGTGGCCGTGGCCGATCTGGAAGGGGAGCGGTTGATCGTGATGAAGGACGGGCACTGCCTCGGGGATCAGGTTTTGCGCTTCTGTGATCGCCGTGACTTTCAGCCCCAGATCAGTTTTCGCAGTGCCCAGTTGGAAACGGTTCAGGCTCTCGTCCGCGCGGGGGTGGGCCTCTCGCTCGTGCCGGAGATGGCCGCGCAAACTTCCCGCCGCGATGGACCCGAATACCGTTCCCTCTCGAAGCCGGTGCCGCGCCGACAAATTCTGGCCTGCTGGCCGAAGCAGCGGCCACCTTCCCGCGCGGCGGCTGAATTCCTGAAAGGTTTCTCCGCGAGCAAACCATGAGAGCCGTGACGGAAGATGCCGAGCCAACCGCACTGAACCGGCCCATGAACCCGCGTGCCGAACTTGGGGATCTCCGCCTCGGCTTCTGCGACCCAACTGGTGCCGGTCACCTGGCGCGGCCTGAAGGTGCCACCATGAGCCGAACTGCCCGGAGTGGGCTCCGGTTCCTCCCTGCAAGAGCGTAGTCGGCTGAGGAGGCTGGGACCGGTCGGCCTTGGCGAAAAACCATTCAACGACCACGCCCCCGCCGCGCGGCGCAGGCGAAGAGGGCGCTGCCGAGGGCGAGCAAGGCCCAGGTGCTCGGCTCGGGCACGGGCACGAACATGATGTCGTCGAAATAGGCTCCCCACGGTCCTCCAGAGTGATTGGCGGTGAAACGCAGTTCGCCTGTAGCTCCGGCAAAGGCGCTGATGTCCGCTTCCCACAAGGTGTAACCAGGGAAGAAGCCCACGGGTTGAAGCGAGAGCGTGGTGTTCTCGAAGCTGACCACCAACCCGCCAGCGGGGATTCGGTTGGCCCAGTCCGTCTTAAACTGAAGGGAGTGTGTGCCTTCTGGAACCTGGCCGGTCTGGGCAAGGGCAATGTCGAGCGAATCAAAGGAGTTTACAATAAGACGGGCATTGTAATTGCCAAAAAGCGACGGATAGCTGAACACGGTCGAGTCAAGACTCAAAAATGATTGTTGTGCGATGCCTGCATTGTATGGGACCTGGCTTTGGACGACCCCGCCGCGATAGAGCGTCCACCCTGGCAAGGCCTGGCTGACCGTCGCATTGAGGTGGGCATTGGTCGGCAGGGTGCAGGCTTCAAAATTGAGATTCACGAAGCCTTGAGCGGACGCGTTTAGTCTGATGGCCCAGCACAACAACACGATGAGCAGTTTTGTTTTCATATTTTTGGAATCACTTTTTCACAAACGGATCACCGATGACCAACAACACGGGATCACTCTGGCTCGAGATCCAGGCACTGGTCGCGAAATTTTTGCCCTTTTCCCAGAGGCTAAAATAAGCGGTGGGATTGTGCGGTCCCTGAGGGGTCGGCTCCGCCGTGTGGCCGACAGCACCCACCGGAGTCCCCTCGTAATTGGTGCGGCCAAAAGCGTTGCTCCAAAACCATTCCGCATAATTTCCCAGGGGGGCCGACCCGCGCTGCCCGTTGAACGATTCCACCGTGGCCATAATGTACCACGAGGAATCCCCATGGAAACGAACCCGAGGTATCCACACGTAACCTGGTTGCCAACCATAAGCGCCCCAACTCATGTAAGCGGCGACGTTGGTTCCATCTCGAGAGTCGAGCGGCGAATCTGGAGGGCCGTAATCCAAACGATTCGAGGCTATGATTCCGGACGCCAACAATCCGAGGTAATGGCTCTGGAAGTGCACGTAAGTATTGACGCCTGGCCGGTTATCCAATCGCTTCTCATCCAGGAGGTAATTTTGATTCCCATAGCCGGCGCGATTGGCGCTGATGGCGAGCTTGCCGGGCGAGTAGTTGCTGCCGAAGCGGGCGACCTTGTCGATGTAGGCGAGGCAATCGGTCAGCTTGTTTGTTTCGGCGGGCTGAGAGAGGGGCGCGCCCATGACGATGTAGTTCACGAAGGGCGGGCGATGACCAGCTTTACCTCGAATGAGTGCGCTCATGCCGCCGACCTGGATGGGGCTTTGGAACGCGTAGGAGTAGCGTGTCGGAACGTCGAGGAAGCAGAGGATGTAGCGTGGGCGGATGGTGGGGTTGGCCGCGTACCAGTCGCGCACCAGGTTCAACACCTCGTTGGTCAGCATCAGCGCGTTGGTGGAGACTTCGCCCACCTCGCCACCTACGCCCAACTGCATGGCGTCGGCGACCATGGGGCGGTTCGTACGGTAATACTCCTTGAGGTAGATGCTGTCCGCCGAGTTGGTGTGGTAGATGAGCAGCAAATCTGTCGCGACCGTGACCGGGTAGTCGAGGCTCGGATCGTAGGTGATGGCCACACTGTGAGACACGCCCGCCGAGATGGTGAACATGTCGCCGAGCAGCGGAGGAAGGTCCGTCTGGCCTTCCTCGTTGCGGCCCCAACTGACCATCGTGCCGTCGTTCTTCAGCGCGAGGCTGAACTGGCCGCCCGCCGCAATTCTCAACACATTGCTCAGGCCAGCGGGTACGTTGGTCTGGCCGTAGTCGCTCTCACCCCAACTGACCACGATGCCGTCCTGCTTCAAGGCCAGCGCATGGAAAGATCCCACCGCCGTGGCCACGACGTTGCTCAGTCCGGCGGGCGGGGTGAGGTCAATCCAGTTCGGATTGTGCCAGGCCTGCACGGTGCCATTGCTCAGGAGCGCGAGGGCGTGGTTGGGACCGGCGGACATCGCGGCGACGTTGGAGATTCCAGCCGGGACCGGTGTGCCTCCCCAAGCGACGAGGGTGCCATCCTTGCGCAGGGCGAGTGATTGCGGTCCACCGGCGGCGAGGGCAGTGACGTTGGTCAGCCCCGTCGGCACGTTCGTTTGTCCACTGGCGTTATTGCCCCAGGCGCGCACGGTTCCGTTCTCCAATAACGCCAGACTATGGCTGCCACCCGCCGCCACCGCCACCACGTTTGTCAGTCCGGAAGGCACGTTGGTTTGCCCGGCGTTGTTGTAGCCCCATGCCGCCACCGTGCGGTTTTCGCGCAGGCCCAGCGTGTGGTACCCACCAGCCGAAACGGCAACGAGGTTGGTGGTGTGACGTTGAAAGCCATTCGTCTGCTCGACACTCGTCCCGCCCCAAGTGTGCAAGTCGCCGTCCAAGTTGACCTTCACCTGCCAGACCGCGCTGGTCACGGAACCAGCGAGGTTGGTCACGATTACCCGGTAAGCACCTTCGTCAGCCAAGCCGCCGGCGATCAAAGGTCTTTCCGTATCGACAGGAAACCTACCGTTGCCTACCAGCAGTGGGACCCCATTCTTTTGCCACTGGTAAGTAACTTTGGATGTCCCTTTGTTGTAAACGCTCACCGCAAAATTCGTGCGCGTGCCTTGGAGAAAAACTTGTTCGAGCGGAATCGGCGACTGCGAGATTATCACCGGCGCATGGATGGTCTCCACCCAGGCCGCTTTGCTGGTGTTGGTGCCCCCGCTGGTCCAGACCACCGCCTGGTAATATCCGTCGTCGGAGTCTTGCAGGCTGGGGAAGTGGAGCACGTTGCTGGTCGCCCCGGAAATGTTCACGCCGTTCTTCTGCCACTGGTAGTGGATGGTCTGGCTGCTCACGACCGTGATCGAAACGCTGGCCGGCAGGTTGGTGGGCACGGCGATGTTCTTCGGGTGCTTCCGGATGATGGGCAACTGGTCGTTGTTGTGAATCACGAGCGTGTGCATGGTTCCCGGCGAAACTGCGGTGACGGTATCGAACCCGGCCC
>JANOQV010000127.1:0-19508 GCA_031414955.1 Pedosphaera sp.
GAGCTACGGCTGCGCGCTCTGGCTGGAGATCGTCCGCGCGACCAACAATGCCAGCAACGTGGTGGTGACGTTGCACAACACCATTCCCGGCACCAATTACCAGATTCTCAGCAAGACCAATTTGAGCGACACGAACTGGACGGCGGAGACGAACGTCACCGGCGCGGGCGGACAGGACTGGACGGCCGTGAGCGTGCCGATGAACGGACGCCCCCAGTTGTTCTTCCTCGGCGCGGCCAGCATTTTCGGCATCACCAAGAGTTTCCCCGGCCTGCAATTCACCAACTCGCAGACCAGTGTGCCCGACGCCATGGGCGCAGTCGGGCCGAACCATTACGTCCAGGTATTGAACGCAGAAAGCAACCAGGTCGGGATCGCGGTCTTCGACAAATGTTCCGGCAACTTGCTTCAGTCGGCCACGAACATGGCTTTTTTCCACGTTCAGTATCAGGGCACAAATTTCCCGCCGGGTCAGACCGTTGACCCGCGCGTATTATATGACCACGAGGCCCAACGCTGGGTGGCGACCATCCTCGACCGGACGAATCGACAAATCCTGCTCGCCATCAGCAAGTCCAGCTCACCGCTCGATCTGATGACCAACTGGGACAAGTACCTGCTCCCGGTTGCGGTCAGCGGTTTTCTCTCGGATTTTCCAACCCTGGGCCTGGACAAGAACGGCATCTACGTTTCGGTCGGCCATCGGGAGTCGCGGAAAACACCCATTTCCAGCCACACCATTATGGCGCTGAAGAAGCCGGAGATTTACCAGGGCGTGGTGATTTCCAACCCCATCCCCTTCCTCATCTATTCCAACGAACTGCCGGCCACCTCCATTTTCCCGGCGGTGAACTACGATCCAGAACCGCGCGGCGGCTACGCCTGGTTCGTGGCCAATAAGCGGCCCGATCGCTCCAGCACCAACGGTGGTGCGCTGAGCTACCGGCGCATGATATGGACCGGCACCAACGTGGACTGGGCACCGGCGGACTCGAATTGGGTGGAAGTGGCAAACAGCCCCGTCTACCGCGACTACTTCGACCTCGACAAATCGTACGTCACTGCGCCGCAAGGGCCCGCCGGACTTGAGCTACGGATTTATGACACGGGTAGCCGCATCCATTCACTCGTCATCCAGCACGGCAGCCTCTGGGCCTGTCAGCAGATCGGGCTTTCGGGAACAAACGGCCTCTACCCCGGGCCGGGCGGGAGCACCAACGTGGACCGTTCCGGTGTGCAGTGGTTGCACATCTCGACCGACACCAACGGCGAGTTCCTTTCCCTCACCAACGGGCGCATTTTCGACCCGACGAACTCCAACCCTTATTACTACTACTGCCCATCCGCGGCGGTGAATCAGTACGGAGACATGGTCGTTGGCTTCAACGGATCTCGGTCGGGAGAGTATATCCGCGCCTGTTATTGGTGGCGTTCACACACCGGTGCTCAGGCACCTCAGCCGCTGCTCATTCGTGTCGCACAAGACGTGGCCCCATATGCTGAGTGGGGTGATTACTCGGCGGCCAGCTTGGATCCGATTGATCGACTCCGAATATGGCTTGTCCTTCCCCTGGTCCCGGCTGATCCCATAGTTGAGGGTCATCCAGATAATCTCTGGGACACTTGGATTGAGGAAATCATCCCCGGTGCTTCCGGTCCGTAACAAACTTCCAACCACCACTGTTATGAGACGATTATTCTTCCTCGCTTGTTTCGCCAGTCTGCTCGACTTCGCCCACGCTCAAGGACTACTCATTTTTGCCAACAGCAACGCCACGGCCATCACCAATGGGCTGACGGGATTGCGTGCTCCGGGCGGTCCGGAGCAGGATGATACCTACGTGGGACTCTATGCTGGCAATGTCGGCGATCCCGTTCCCAGCCTTCAACTCGTCGCCGTCACCAATTGCTTCTCTCCGGGAAGGTTCTCGAAAGGGACGCTCGCGCTGGCAGGCTGGCCAGGAGGTGCCGTGGTCCAGCTTCAAGTTCGGGTCTGGCTGGCCTCGATTATCTACGCCACTTACGAAGCGGCGCTCGCCGCAGCGTTGGGCGGAGACACCTCGGTGTTGCTCGGCGCTTCCGTGCCGATGTTTGCTCAACTTCAAGGAGCAGGAAATCCACCGTTGCCGGTGTCTATGGACGCTTATGGCTTGAACCCTGTGGTCCTCATGCCCATTCCCGAGCCGTCGGAGTGGGCCTTGGTGGCGGTGGCGATGGGCGCGGCTGTGCTGGCCGGGCGGCGTAAACGCAACCTTCCCCTTCGGCCATGAAACTCGGGCTTACGAAACTGCATTTGTGTCAAAAGTGAGGGCAAACACCTTTTCCGAAACAGCGGTCGCGCGCGGCCGCTCCCAACTCAAGGTCCAGCGCTGCCTTGTCTTTACCATCCTTGGCCTCGCGCTGGCTGCCACGAGTTCCTTTCCTGTCCGGGCGGCGGAGCAGGCGAAGGCCGGCCCGCAGGAAGCTCTCCTGCTGCTGCTTTACCAAGCCTGGACGAATGTGATGGCCAAGGTTGCAAACAAACCCACGGCGGAGCAATTGGCGGCGATGAAATCCGCCCGCCAGAATACCGAAAGCGCCAGCAGCCTGGCCACCGTGAGCGCGGAGAGCTACGGTTGCGCCCTCTGGCTGGACGCGGCCCGCAGCACCAACAACCCGAGCAACGTGGTGGTGACGTTGCACAACACCGTCCCGGCCCTGAACTACAAGCTCTGGACCAAGACCGTGCTCATGCCCACCCAGTCTTGGACTTTGGAAACGAACGCGGGGGGAACCAGCGGCCAAAACTGGACGGCAGTGACGGTGCCCCGGAACGGGCGCGCGAACCTGTTCTTCCTTGGCGGAGCGGGCGGCTTTGGCACGAACAAGAGCTTCGTAGGCTTGCAGCAATCCAACTCCGTTGCCTCTTTGCCCGATGCGATGGGCGCGGTGGGGCCGCAACACGTCATGCAAGTGTTGAACGTGCTTTCGGGAAAGGTCGGCGTTGCCGTCTTCGACAAATGCACCGGCAACCTCATCCAGTCCGCGACGAATGAGGCATTTTTTTCGGTGCAATTCGGAGGAACGAATTATCCGACGGGCCAGACCTTTGACCCGCGCGTGTTGTATGACCACGAGTCTCAGCGCTGGGTAGCAACCATCCTCGACCGCACCACTCGCCAACTCGTGCTGGCCGTCAGCAAGTCCAGCACGCCGTTGAACTTGCTAACGAACTGGGACAAGCACCTTCTTCCCGTCTCTGTCGGTGGTTCGTCCTCGGATTTTGGAACCTTGGGCGTGGACAAGAACGGCCTCTACATCTCCGTCGCGCAGCAGGACTTGGTGGCAGGAACCATTTCGAGCAACGTGATCGTTACGCTGAAAAAGCCGGAAATATATCAGGGTAACGTTATCTCGAATTTCTTCCTGACGCATTCCAACGAACTGCCGGCGAGCGCCATTTTCCCGGCTGTAAATTTTGATGCAGAACCACGCGGTGGCTTCGCTTGGTTCGTGGCCAAGAAGTGGCCCGATCGCACCAGCACGAATCACGGCGGCGTACTCGCCTACCGGAGAATGACCTGGAGCGGAAGCAACACGGCATGGGCGGACACCAACTGGGTGGAGGTGCCGAACAGCCCAATCTATCGGGACTACTTCGACCTGGACAAATCGGGAGTGACAGCGCCGCAGGGCGTTGAGGCTCCGGCAATTGAGCTTTATGGGACGGGCAGTCGATTGATGAGCGCCGTTATCCAAAATGGCAATCTCTGGACGTGTCAGCATGTGGGGCTTTCGGGTACGAACGGTCACTACCCCGGGCATGGGGGCAGTACAAATGTGGATCGTTCTGGCATTCAGTGGCTTCGAATTGGCACGGACACGAACGGCCAGTTTCTTACGGTGACGAACGGAAGAATCTTCGATGCAACAAACTCGAATCCTTTTTATTACTACTGTCCTTCACTCATGGTGAATAAAAATGGAGACGCGATTACGGGCTTCAACAGTTCTCGCTCCGGAGATTACATCCGCGCACTTTACCTTTGGAGGACCAGCCAGGCCGCTCAACCTTTGCAACCGCTTGTCCTGCGAGAGGGTCAAGATATCGCGCAACATGGTTCGTGGGGGGACTACTCGGCCGCGAGCTTAGACCCAACGGACCGGCTCCGAATTTGGCTGGTTATCCCGTGTGTGCCCTCATCCTCGCTGGATAACGAATGGGATACGTGGATAGGAGAAATTGTCCCTGATGAGGTTGCTCCATAATAGAACAAACAATTCCTACTAAAATGAAACGAATACTCCTTACGATCATTTGTCTCACGGGTTTGATCCAAGCTACGCAAGCTCAAGGAGTCTTCGTTTTCTCGAATCCTGGCGCTCGAACGCGTGTCGGCAGCATTGATGGCCCCTACGCAGGGCCAGGTATTCTCGCCCAGATGCTGCTCGGCCTGACTACGGACAGTTTAACTCCGGTCGGTCTGCCCGTGGCACATCAGGCGGGGACCGGGGGAGTAGCAGGAGGGACTCTCACTGTTCCGGGAATTCCCGGAAACACATTTGTCTTTGTGCAGATGGTCGTATGGGACCAAACAATCTGGGGTTCATCGCTGAGTGGGGTGCCTCAACAGTGGCGCGGGTACACGGACATCATACCGCTCGAGTTGTCGTATGCATTTGACCCTCCGTTGATCCCCTTCTTTAACCAAGCCGCCATCGTGCCGGTGCCGGAGCCGTCGTCCATCGCATTACTTGCGCTGGCGTGCGGCGGCGCGTTGGTCGGTTTGCGGCGGCGCCATCCTGTCCGTTCCGATATGCGATGAAAGTGACATCGATCATCTCGCTCGCCGCCCTCTTGTTGTGCCCGGCGCGTATGGTCAGGGACAATTCGTTTCAGCCAAGTGAGACAGGATTAACAGGACTTGCAGAATTCTTTCCGCGGAATTCGGTCGGTGACTAGAGACTGCGCGGCCCGTCGCAACCGGAGTCCGGGATTATTTCAGGCTGCCTCTGCCAGCCTCATGGCTCGAAGTAGAGGAGGAAGCGGGTGAGGAAGTAATCGAAGATCAGGATGAGCACGATGGAGTTGACCACGGCCTTGGTCACGGAGCGGCCGATGCCGCGCGGGCCGCCGATGGTTTGCAGTCCTTGCGCGCAGGAGATGATGCCGATGGTGAGCGCAAAGATGAAACTCTTGAACAGTCCGTGGGCCACGTCCCCAAAATCGACCGTCTGCCGCAGGTTCGAGAAAAACGACGAGTAGCCGATGGCGATCTTCTCATTGGCCGCCGCCACCATGGCACCGCCGAACCAGCCGACCAGGATCGAGAACAGCGTGAGCATGGGCAGCGCGGCGCTGATGGCGGTGATGCGCGGCAGAACCAGGTAATGGATGGGGGTAGATGTTCATGGTGCGGAGCGCGTCGATTTCCTGATAAACGCGCATGGAGCCAATCTCCGCGGCCATGGCCGAGCCGATGCGGCCGGCGATGAGGATGGCCATCATCAAGGGGCCGAGTTCCTTGGCCATGGCCATGCCCACGCCGCCGCCGATGGAGGTGGACAGGCCGTACTTGGCCAGCAGATTGCCGGTCTGGAGCGAGATCACGCCGCCGATGAAAAGCGAGAGGACGCAGGCCATGAGCAGGCTGGCGTTGCCAATCTCGAAGAGCTGGTCGAAGAATTTTTGCTTCTGGCGCCAGAGTTTGGGCAGCGCCTGCAACGTGCGCAGGAACAACACCACCATCTCGCCAATGCTTTGGAACATATCGCCCGCCTGACATATCCGCGCAGGGTCGGGAAAGCTCCCGGTGTGGTAATTCTTCTGCATGAGGGCGAGGTGAGCACGGGGCGTTGGCGAAACTTTGACTGGTCAGGCGACTTTGCTACGGTGCGCACTCCATGCGAGCGGATTAAACCGGAAGGCATGGCACAACCATTGTGCTCAAAAAAATCAAAGTCACCGGGGCCAGGGCTACGGGCGGGCGCTTCGCCATTGTCGCCTCGAAGTACAACGCGCGTTATGTCGAGTCCATGCTGCGGGCGGCCACCACCATTTTGAAGCAGGCCGGTGCCCGGGATATTCAAGTCGTACGGGTGCCGGGTGCGTTTGAGATTCCAGTGGTCGCGGCGAAACTCGCGGGCGGCCTGCCCGCGCCTTCGGCCATCATCTGTCTCGGCGTCATCCTGCGCGGCGCCACCACCCACGCGCAGACGGTCAGTGACGTGGTGAGCTTTGCTTTGGGTGAAATCTCCCTGCGCACCCAGGTGCCGGTTATTCACGAGGTCCTACTGTTGGAGGACGAGGCGCAGGCCCGGAAGCGTTGCTTGAGCAGGACGCATAATCGCGGCGCGGAGGCGGCGCTGACGGCGATCGAGATGAGCCGGGTGCTGGCGCGGCTGTGACGGGGTCGGGAAACCGTCACTCCGGGGAGGCCACTTTCGCTTCCGACTCCGCCCCTCGCGACACCAGCACCACGAATTCTCCCTTGAGTGATCGCTTCCAGGCAATCTCCAGCAATTGCGCCGGTGTGCCGCGCAGGAACTCCTCGAACTTCTTGGTCAGTTCCCGCGCGAGCACGACGCTGGAGGCGGGAAAAATCTCGCCCAGTTCACCGAGCAATTTCTCCACCCGGTAAGGTGATTCGTAAAAGACCAGCGTGCCCGGCACGGCGCGCAGCGTCTCCAGTTGCCGTCGGCGCTGGCCTGATTTGACGGGCATGAAACCCACGAAATGAAATTCCTCCGTGGGCAGTCCGCTGGCCGTGAGCGCGGCCACCAGCGCGCACGGGCCGGGTACAGATTCCACGCGAAAGCCCGCCGCCAGGGCGGCTTCCACCACGCGCGCACCAGGATCGCTGATGCCCGGCGTTCCGGCATCAGTGACGAGGGCGACTTTCTCGCCGCGCCCGAGGCGATCCAGAATCTCCTCACTTCTTTTTGCCTCATTGAAACGAAAATAACTCAAGAGCGGCTTGGAAATGCCGAAGTGTATTAGCAGTTGGCCGGTTCGACGAGTGTCCTCCGCCGCGACGACATCGGCTTCGCGCAAGGTGCGAAGCGCCCGCAAGGTGATGTCTTCAAGGTTACCGATCGGCGTCGCGACGAGATAAAGCGTCGCCGACGCGAGCGGGGGCAGAGTCGATTCAGTCGCAGGCATGTTGAGGATGGTTCAACAGGCGCGGCACGACGCCAACGAAAAAGAAAGGCAACACATGTTGGGCTTGTTTAAGAGAATCTTGTCGAGAACGTCGGCGTCGCGCTCCGTGGCACCGGTGGTCGAAGCGACCCCTGCGGCCAAGCCAGTCCCCCGGGCTGGGGCCATTCCTCCGCCGCGGATGCCGCCACTGCGGGTCAATACCACTCCGCCCACACCCGCGCCGCGCCCTGTCGCTTCTTCGCCGGATGGCAGCACGCATGTGCAAGTGGCGCTGGCGGCGATTGCCGGGAGCCTGCCCGACGCGTTGCGCCACAAGGTGCCGGCCGCAGCGGATCAATATGTTTCCATCCCGGTGGACCGGGTGCTCTCGCAACTGGCTTATGGCAGCGTGCAATTGAGCGCGGGTGAACTCCGGGCCTGCGCGCCCGAACATTTCAGCGCCCTGGTTGGTTCAGATGATGTGCAGGTGAGTCTGCCGCTGGCCGATGTGCTGCCACAGTTGTCGCCGCAACAATATGCGCGCCGGCCTCAGCACAAAGTGGAAATCCCGGAAGATGTAGCCTCCGTTTTCGCGGCCGGTGGCGGCGGCCCAAGCGGGATCCGACCCACTCCGGCCCAGCCCGTGCCCCAGGTGCGCCCCCAAGCCACGGTCACCATGACTACGCCCCAGCAACCGGTGGCACCGTCGGCTCCGACCTCCGGATCGCCGAAGATTTCCATGTCGCCGCAGGCACTGGCGGCGCTGCGGGCCAAGGTTCCCATGCCTTCGACCGCTCCGCTCCCCGCACGCCCGAACGGTCTCGCGCCTCAGCGTCCGGTGGCCCCTGCTCCGGCGGTCGCCACGCCCTTGCCAGTGGCCCCAAGCACCCCGGCTCCACGGAAAACAACTCCTGATTTTATCAAGCCGACCGGTCATTTGGCCGTGCCGCTGGGCCAGGTTTGCCCCGAATGGGTGCGGGAAGTTCGCGCGCAGTTGGAGGACGTGGATGTGGAGAATTCCCAAATCCTCGTCCCGCTTGAATTCCTCGAACCGGCCATGAAAAGCGGCAAGCCGCTCTTCAGTTGGGCGGAAGTGGCATCGTGGATTCAACCAGCCCTGTCCAGTCCTCCCACGGCCAAGGTCGGCGAAATGCCGGTGGAGCTTCCGCTCAAAGTGGTCGCACCCTTGTTCATGGCCCTGCATCGCGGTGCGGTGCAGAAAAAGGCGGCGGTGGATCAAACCATCCCCGATGTGTTCGGCAACACCAACGGCAGCGCCAACGGTGGCAACGGCCACGCTGCTCCGGCGGCTGCTCCGGCGGCCCCGGCAGCCTTCACGGCCCCGCCCTCGGCCGTTCCATCACGTTCCGTCACGCCGGCAACTCCGACCAGCCCAGCGCCCAACGTCTCTCGAATGACCTCGCTTTCCGCGCCCACACTGCCGCCGGACGAGCCAGTCATTTCCTTGGAATCCATCATCGGTGGCGAAGGAGCCAGGTTCTCGGTGAAGGAAATCGTGGTCAACGCCTCGCGCCTGCCTGGCGCGGCGGGCGCGCTCCTCGCCATGAGCGACGGGCTGCTCGTCACGAGCCAAACCCCGCCGAACGTGAAGGGCGAAACCATCGCCGCGTTCCTGCCCCAGATGTTTGGCCGCATGAATCAATACACCAAGGAACTCGCGCTGGGACCTCTCCAGCAACTCACGCTCGGCGTGGCCGGCGGCCAGTGGCACGTCATCAAATGCGAGACCATCTATTTTGCCGTGCTCGGCAGGCCCGGCGAATCACTCCCACTTAACTTGCTCGCTCAAGTTGCCGCTGAATTGAGCAGTCAATCGAACTAGTTCCTATGGCCATCATTAACCAAGCAACCAAAGAGCTGCAGGTCAAAGTCGTCTTCTACGGCCCCGCGCTCGGTGGTAAAACCACCAACTTAGTCCAGGTCCACGAACATGTGCAGACCCAGGAAGGGCAGAAGGGCAAGCTCGTCTCCCTCGCCACCTCCTCGGACCGCACCCTCTTCTTTGACTTCCTCCCCATCGAGGCCGTCGCCATCAAGGGGTTCAAGACCAAGTTCCAGCTCTACACCGTGCCTGGCCAGGTCATCTACAACACCACGCGGCAACTCGTGCTGCGCGGGGTGGATGGCATCGTCTTCGTGGCCGACTCCCAGTACGACAAGATGGAGGACAACGTGAAGAGCTTTCAGAACTTGGAGGAGAACCTCAAGACCCTCGACATCGACATGGACGAGATTCCTTACGTGCTCCAGTACAACAAGCGCGACCTGCCCAACGCGGCGCCCATGGAATACATGGAGTTTCTGCTCAACAACCGCGAGGTCCAGGCTCCGTCTTTCGGGGCCAGCGCCCACAAGTGCAACGGCGTGTTCGAGACCCTGAACATGATCACGCGCATGCTCCTCCACAAGTTCATCAACGAGAGCAACCGGGTGAAGCAGCTTGTCTAAACCCTTGCGCCAACCTTATGGGCCTGCCCCAATTAATCGCGGAGGACGTGCGGGAACTGGATCGGCTGCTCGGTGATCTGGTGACGCGCAGCGAGGCCATTGCCGCCCTGGTCATCGACAAGGCCGGCTTCCTCATCAGCCACTCGGGCGACACCAGTAAGTTCGACGCCACCACCCTGGCGGCCCTCGCCGCCGGCTGTTTCGCCGCCACGCAGGGCATGGCCTCGGTGGTCAACGAGCCGAACTTCAACAGCGTCTATCAGCAGGGCGAGCTTTACAGCCTGCTCGTGCAAAACGTCGAGTTCGACACGCTGCTCATGGTCGTCTTCGCCGCCCAGGTCAGCGTGGGCGCGGTAAAATACTTTGCCAACTCCGCCGCGCCGCAGGCCGCGCGACAGTTCGAGAAGGCCCGATTGCGCGCGCCGGGCAAGACTCTCGATCTGGCCCGGATGAACCTGGAGAACAGCTCCGAGTTCTTCCGCAAGGTGGCCCAGCATTAGCCGGTGGTCAGTGATTCGGTAATCAGTAATCAGTGCACCAGTTGTTGCCACGCGGTCGCTTGTTCCGCTCACCGGCTGATTACTGTTTCACCGGTTACTGATTACTTTTACCCTCCCCGCCATGAAAGTTGGCCAACTCCTGCACACCCGCTACCGGGTGAACGACCTCGAACAGTCGGTGAATTTCTACCTTCAAGTGCTGGGCCTGGAAGAAGTGCGCCGCCACAAGTCACCCCGCGGATCGGAACTGGCCTTCCTGAAAGCACCGGGCAGTGAGGAACTGATTGAGCTCTGCTATTTCCCCTCCAGCGGCCCCGTGCAGGTACAACCCGACCTCACGCACCTCGCCTTCGAGGTCACCAGTCTGGAAGAATTTGGCCGGCACCTCGCCGCGCACGGCCTGAAATACTCCGACGGCCCAACCTACAAGGAAGACGGCGGCGGTTTTGCCTTCATTGACGCGCCCGAAGGCTATGAGGTCGAATTGATTCAGCGCGGGCTAAAACCAGGCACCGGCGGGGCCTAAACCAAACGAACCAGCGCGCCGCCCGGGCTTTGGTCACTCGCCTCACGGTCGAACCGCGCGGGCATTGAGGTTCGCGCGGTTCGTCAGTCGGCCACGTTCCCCACCGCCGCCGCTACGGACGCAACGGCGGCTCCCGGCGGTGAAATGGACGGTAGAGTTTCACCGCGTTGTTCCAGACCTGAGGCCAGAAATTCCCTTCGCGGGCGAAGACTTCGCGGAGCGGTTGCTGCCGGTAGGCGGCGATGAAGCGCAGCAAATCGCGCCGCGTGAGCCCCGCATCCAGAGCCGAAAACAACAGCCCGCCCAAATCCTTGACCAGCCAGCGCTCGGGAACCCGGTCCCGCCTTTGCACTCGGTGCAGATCGATGAGCGTGAGATCAACCGCGTCGCCTGGTTTCCATTTCGACCAGTCCCGATCGCGGACAAGAAAGTGGCACAGATAGAAGTCCCGATGATTGAGTCCCGCGCCGTGCATGCGCCTCGCGAGGTCCGCGATGTGCCGGAGCAAGGCGCGCTGCAACAACACGCGGTTCCTTCCCGTCGCACCCCGCCAGTCGCTGGTCAGTTCTTCGAGTGAGATCATTCCCTCCAGCGCGGGCATCACGATGAAGGATTCGAGGTTCGCGGGCGAGAAGCCGCGCAGTCCCTTGCCGGCGACGCCGGCTGTGGCGACGCCGACTGTGTTCAAAGACTCGATGGCGCGCCATTCCGGCTCGGCACTGACGATGGGGGCGCGACCGTAGAGCAAATTCTTGAACACCTCGCCCCAGCCCACGCCGCGGTGAGCCTTGATGAAGTAGCGCCGGCCCGCGACCTCGAACTCGATGGTGCGCCGGTTCTTGACCGCGCGATGCACCTGGCCTTCCACGGCCATCAGCTTGTCGAAGGTGTTTTCCTTCGGCAGATGCGCGCGGAGATGTTCGTCGAGTTCGAGCACGCAGGGAGTTTAGCCACGGATGGAATGCGGATGGAACACGGATAAGTAGAAGGCGGTCATCGTGCGGCTATTTTTCGCGCGATCACTGATTCGATGACTTCCACCGCGCGCTGGTGGCAACTGTAGAGGTCTTCGCGCGCGGCGTAGCCGACGCCGTTTGCGCTCCACGCGGCGCGTTCCGTGGAGTCCAACATCTCCCGGACAGCGGTATCGCTGGCCACCTGATCAAATGGCGCGGCGAGCAGACGTCCGGCCTGAGCACGTTGGAGGTGAAAGGCGTAACCGCAAACATCCGTGGCTAGCACAGGCAGTCCGGCGGTGAGTGCTTCAAGCAGAATCATGCCGGCGGCTTCGCTGCGGGCCGGATGCACAAGCAGATCCGAGGCGAGCAGCCAGTCGAAGACGTCATCGCGCCCGCCGAGGAAATGCACGCGGTCGCTCACGCCCAGCTTGCGCGCGAGCAGCTCAAACTCCGTCGGACGGTTTTGTCCGATGACGACCAGTCGCGTTTGACTGCGCTGCGCTTCGGCCAGCGCAGCCAGCGAGCGAATGGCGCGGTCGAGTCCCTTCACGCGAAAACCCGAACCGGCGAGCAGCAGCAACTTCTCATCATCCGGCCAGCCGTGCTCGCGCCGCAGCCGGGCGCGCGTCTGCTGCTTCTGCTCCGACGTGAAGGCACGGCGTTCGATGCCAGGCGGCAGGACGTGGAAGCGTGCGCGCTCGGTGCCGTAGAATTCCTGGTAGCGCGGAATCTCCTGCTCGGTCAGCACCAGCACCTGTGCCTTGCTTCCTTTGGCAAACACGCTTTCCTCCAATTCCTTGAAGTGCCGGTAGCGCGGCAGCCACTTGTAGTAGAAGGATTTCAACCGCTCCACCTTGGCCGCATAACACGGATCGGAGCCGTAATACACGTCCACGCCGGGCAACTTGTTGAAGCCGATGATGCCGTCGAGCCCGCGCTGGGGCAGCGCGTCGGCCAGCAGCTTCAGCCAGGCGCGGTTGCGCGCCACATTGCTCGCGCCCTGCCGGCCGAAAAGCTCGACCTGCATTCCAGACGGCCGCTCTCCCTGCCAGGTACGCGTGAAGATGGTGACGTCGTGCCCGCGCGCCGCGCAAAGCCGGGCGATCTTCAGACAGTCGCGTTGCAGCCCGCCGAAGGGGAAGTAGTCGAAGAGCAGGAAACCGAGTTTCATGCGGCGGGAAGTTCCACGGAATAAAGTGACGGTGCGAGCGCGCGGACCCAGCGAATCCAGCGGATGCGCTGGCGCATCGCGGCGGGCCAACCAGGATTCGTTTCGGCCAGCAGCGCCTTCTCCCGCTGCCAGCGATCGCTTTGCCGCGCGGCGACTGAGATGGACTGCGGATTGCGTGTGTAAAGATAGAGTACCTTGGGAATCAGCCCGACGCGCCGCCCGCCCGACGCCACGCGGCCCCAGAATTCCTTGTCGCCCGCGATCTGGAAGCGCTCATCGAACCAGCCCGCCGTCGCGCTTAACTCGCGCCGCCAGGCTGCGAACGGCCCGGGCCTTGTGCTCAACGGCAGCCGCGCGGCGCGCGCCCAGTCGTCCCCATGCTCGTCCATCGGCTGCTTGGCGATGAGCACGGTGCAGGCGTCCCAGCGCTCGCGCTCCATCGCCGTCCCGACTTGTTCCAACAGTCGCGGATGCATGGCGTCGTCCATGTTCGAGTAGCAGACGAGCGGCGCACGCGCCTCGCGCCAGCCGATGTTCCACGCCTCGTAAAGTGACTTGCGTTCGTCGCTCGCGAGCAGGCGGCAGTGGGAATGTTCCCGACAAAAGGGCGCGAAGAGTTCGCGTTCACGTTCGGGTGAGGCTGTTTCGATGAAGAGAAATTCGGCGCGGTCAAACCACGTTTGCGCCCGGACTTCCGCCAGCTTCTTAGCCACAAAGCGCGCGTTGTTATAGCAACTGATGAGGACTGAGATGCGCGGCGATGCGGTCACGACGCGAGAGTGCAAGAGTTCGCGCCGGGCGAGTCAATTCCGAATCGTGCTGAAAGCAGGTTAAGGCGCGCTGGGGAAGTGCCACCGGACTGCAACCGTCGGCTTAAACCGTGGGGTGTTCTCGGCCGCGACTCCGGCGCTGCACTCGAAAACCGACCGTGGCGAGAAACTGCGGGATGGCACGCACGGTTTCGCGATCCTTCTCCTTTTCACGCTCGGGCATGCGCATCGCCCTCGCCGACCTCAAACTCGACGAACTGCGCGTCGTCTATCCCGGCACGAAACGCTACGCGCTGGCAAAGAAAGTCGAGGTCGTCCCGCTGGCGGAATTGGTGAAGGCGAACTGAACAGCCCGTTCGGAGTTCGTTGCGGATTTGGCGGACATCCTCCGCGGCCAAAGGCCCAGCAACAAGCCAGCCCAAGGCAACGCCCTGGGTCACGGATATTGAAAAAACCCAAGCCCCAACGGGGCGACACAAATCGCGGTTCACACCGGGCGAACGTCGGGCGTCGGATGGCACGATCGCGGTGCGCACGTTTGAACGTCATCGTATCGGTTGTGCCGCCCTTTCACGGCTTGGCGGTGTGGCCGGCCATGAACCCCAAGGCGTTGCCCTGAGTTGGCTTGGGGGACGCACCTTTGGCGCTGGGAGAACGGAGGAGCAATGCTGTTCCGGACCGACCGCTCAGTCGGAGCTATGGCGATGAAAACCTCAATGGACACCGCAGAGGCGGGATGAGCGCAGAGCCGAAAGGCTTTTGTTGCAGCAAGAATCTGCCTCACTGCTTGGTGAACTTGCCCATCACGCGCCATGCGTCTTTTACTCTGCGCCCGTCCCGCCTCTGCGGTGTGAAGTTCCGTCGGCAAATCCCCTTCTTTCGAGGTTTCATGTCTGACCGGTTTTCTGACAAACGAATGGGTGTCAGACGAATCCACGCCGAAAAATTCGACTGACACTCATTCGTTTGTCAATGAACTGGGTAAGCGAGATCCATCACCGCGACCGTCTGGCGCGGTCGCTGCGTGACTTGTTTGACCAGTTCAATCTCCTGCTTCACCCATTTTGAACGTCGCGAAGCGCGGGTGTTGCAGAGAACAAAAAATGTTCTGGCTTTGATTTCATCGCGGATGAGTTCGGGCCGGCGCGCGTCGTCCGCTTCCAGGCACTTGAGGAAAAACAGCGGTGGTTCGTGTCCGCCCTGAACCTCAAACCGCCGTTGCCAACTGACTCAGAAAATCCGCAGGCGTGATGGCGGGCACGGGCGATCCGGCGAAGTCGCCCGCATTCCGCGTGATGATGAAAACCGATTCCGTTGCCTTCGCTACAGTCGCCACCACCGCGTCCTCAAAATCCGCGAACGGGAGACGCCTCGCGTCCTGCCAGCCAGCCGCTTCGAGATTTCCGATTTGAAAATGGCGCAGCACCTGATCCATCGCGGCCTCGGCCTCCGGTTTGGAGGCGTGTTTGCGCACGAGATAGTAGAGCGTCGTCAGCCCGTGGGCCGGGCATACACCGGCCAGTGTCCCCGCCGTGACCATGCTCACCACTTGCGCGGACGCCGCGTAGTGTGGCTCACGCTTTTGGAAGACATCCAGAAACACGTTGATGTCCAACGTGACCTTCACGCGTGCTTCTTTTCGAGATGTTCACGGTGTATTTCCTCGCCCGCGACCTCCGGCGAGATGATGCCGGCGGCCTTCATCACATCGGGTTGCAGCGGCCTCTGCAAATGCTCGCGCAAGTTGCGCGCCTGCCGCGCGAGGAACGCCTCCGCCGAAGTCCCTTGTGCCGCTGAATAGGCGCGGAGGAAGGTGAAGTCTTCATCTGGCAACGGAATTGTGAGCGTGCTCATGGCTTAATAATGTCACACGACCGCACCGCTGCCAAGCCCACGCTTCGTGACTTGTTTGACGCGTTCAATTTCGTCCATTTTGAACGGCGCGAAGCGCGGGTGTGGCAGAGAACAAAAAATGTTCTGGCTTTGATTTCATCGCGGATGAGTTCGGGCCGGCGCGCGTCGTCCGCTTCCAGGCACTTGAGGAACGAACAGGAGCGGATTGTGCCCACCCCGTTTTTCCCAGTGCGTCAGACGGTGCCCGCGACCTGTCCGCCCGCCGTCTGCGCCAGCTCGGCCAGTTCCTCCAACGAATCCTGCACGTCCCAGGCGGTGCGGTTCTTGAGTTCCACGCCGATGAGGAAGACCCGTTCGGTCCGGCGATTGGCGGTTTCGATGAGTGCTCTCAATTATTTCTGTGCAGGGACGAACTGGCCTCCATTCAATTCTCGTGGCGCGCAGGATAACACAAAGGCGCGGGTGGGGAAGTTTGTTGTGCAGCCGGTGCCCCCTCCGTGACCAAGGTGGCAGCCGCGTTTATTTGGGCGTCAAGCTGATGACGCGATATTCGAAGCGGGGCCGTCCGAGAACGCACTTGGCGGTCGCGGTGGTGGGCCGTCCGACCTTGTGCCATTTGGCATGGGCGGTCAGTCGCCGCCTTTCCACTTGGTAACGACCACTGCCGCCTTCCCATTGCAGCGTGGTGTGGAAGTGTTGGTGGGTGATGCTGGTGATGATAACGGGAGTATAGGCCAGCACTATAGAACCCTCCCAAGTGCCGTAACTAAAGTATCGACCATCCCGCGACACGGCAAAACAAGCGGGGGCGGCGTTAGCGTAGCCATCAATGAAGGGGGGCGGGTTAGTGTAGCCGCCGACGTATTTGCCATCGCTCACGCGGAAGATTCTGAATTCATTCTTTTGGAAATCCTCAAAAAGGGTCATCACGTAGCGACCGTTGAGGAGGAATTTGGCGTGCTGGCCGCTATTGGTGATGGCAAGAACGAGCGCGCCATCAGACACACGCCAAAGCTGTGTTGTTCCGTGCCAACCCGCAGTAGCGAGCAGCGAACCATCGGGAGAAAAATCGACGGAGGAGGGGTCCGTATCAAGGACGTGGAGGATCTGATCACTTTCAACGTCCCACAAAACAGCCACCCCATCAGAGAATGCTGATGCAAGCTTAGTGCCATCAGGCGAGAACGTGATTTCATACACGGGGCCGGAAATGTATTCGAGATCGTCATCGGAACCCAGATAGTCACCGAAACCGGTAAGTGGATCACGGATGATGATTTTGTTATCACTCCAGCTTGCATCGGCGAACCGGACGTCATCTGGCGAAAAGGCGACGGTGAGAATGAAGTCACCATCGCCGCTTCCAGCTCGCCATAACCGAACCCCATCGCCCACGCGCCACATGTAAGACGCACCGTAGTCGTCACCGACCCCAAGCAATGAGCCATCCGATGAAAGTGCAACGGATTGTGCCGAGCCAAAGTCTGTATGCACTTCCCGGACAAGATTCCCACCCGGCACCGACCACACTTTCGCGAAACGATCTTGCGAGCCGGAGGCAAGAAAATGTGAATCACCCGAGAACGCCACGGACCTCACCAAGTTTCCGTGCGCATTCGTTTTCCACACAATCTGCGGCGTGGACTGCGCGAGCAGCGGCAGGGCGTGGACCCAAAGAAACAGCAGGGTGAGGAAGAGGCGGAGCTTCATACGGCTGGCATTGAACTCCACCCCGCGTCGGCTCGCAAGCGTCTGCTTTCCGCCGGGCCTTGCTTTGAAAATAGCCCAGCGCTTGAGCGCTGGGTTCGAGGCGCCTTCCAGCCCATCCAGTCCCGCCGGGACGAAAGAAAAGTCTGTCGTCCCTGACGGGACTGGGCGGGTTCATCGTGGCGTGGACCCAGCCATGAATGGCCGGGCTATTCTCAGGAGGACAGCCCCCGAAACCAGCCCGGCACCGAGGTCATTTACATGGATTTACGCCCATGTTTCCCCAGAGGCACCCCGCAAGCCACTCCGCCACCGACTAATCCTTAAATGACTGTTTTAATGGATGTTACGAGGCTGAATGGGGTACCTAAAAGGTACCCATTGGATGCTTTGAGGTAACCCGTCAATCCTTCGAGGTACCCCGGCGATACTTTTAGGTGCCAAGCCGAACCTTCGAGGTTCCCGGCCGATGCTTTGAGCTCCCGGCACCCACCTCAAAGCATCCCCGCCGACTCTCAAAGGTTCGGCGGCGATCCTCTGGGGATCGACGGGGACTGTCGCAGGTGGCGGTGCTCACCTCGGAGCATCCCCAGCGATGCATTTGGGCGGCGGCACCCCGCTCAAAGAATCGGCCGCGCGGTCCTGTTTTAGTTCGCATCCGGACGGCCATCGGTGCTTGGCCACAGTTGCTTCGGAACCATTGAGCGACGGGCGAACGGCCATCGTATGTCGCCGGACTGGCGCGACAAATGGCCCAATAAAGGGTCAGCCGAGGGAGCAAATGATCCGTTTGGAGTTCCGTGTTCCCAGGCTGGGGCGCGCGCCGGGGCTGGACGGGGACACGACGTTGGCGCGTTACGTTCTGGCAGCTACTGGGCGCGGCCGAATTTTTTCTCCAGCTCGCGGAAGTTCATCTCGATGAGCGTGGGCCGGCCGTGCGGACAGGTGTAGGGCATGGCGCAGTGGCGCAGATCGTTGACGAGATTCTCCAACTCCGGGCCGGCGAGCGGGTCGTTGGCTTTGACGGAGTGGCGGCACACGGTCTTGGCGATGACGTCCTCGCCGAGGCGCAAGGCATTCACGCCTTCGCCGGCGGCCTTCAACTCGTCGATGAGCGTGACGACGAAGTTCCGCGCGTCGGGCGCTTTGACCATCGGCGGCAGCGCGTCGAGCAGGAAGGTGCGCTCGCCGAATTCACTCAGGCCCACGCCCAGGCGGGTCAGGGTGGGCAACACGCCGCGCACGAAGGCGGCGTCGCGGGGCGCGAGTTCAATCGTCTCGGGCAGGAGCAGCCGCTGGGCGGTGATCTCGTTCCGTTCCAGACGCGTGAGCATCTGCTCGAACAGGATGCGCTCGTGCGCCGCGTGCTGATCGAGCAGCACCAGGCCGCGATCCGATTCGAGCACCACGTACAGCTTTCCGATCACGCCCACCACGCGGAGCGGCACGGAGAGCAGCGGCGTGGGGGAGAAAGGGGATTGCGTCTGGGGTCTGGGGTCTGGGGGATTGGCGATCGGCGATGGGTGGTGGGCCGAGGAAGCCTCGCGACCAGAAGGCGCTTCGCGTTGAAATGAGAGCGGCAGCGGCGCGGGCTTGGGCGCAATCGGCACCGTCAGGGGCGCGGGAAATCCGGGCAGAGCCGGCTCGTTCGAGACCGCTTCTTCACCCACGCCGGGCAAGGGGCGCCTGGCCCCAAGCCACTCGACGGGTGGAAGCGTGGCCGAGGTCGTGAGCGGCGAGGGTGTCTGCGCTGGAGTCGCCGGAGACCGCGCCTCCCCCGCGCCGTGGTATCCGAGCAAGGCATCCCGCACCGCGCGCGCGACGAAACCGCGCACGACGCGTTCATCGCGGAACTTCACCTCGCGCTTGGCGGGATGGACGTTTACATCAACCGCCGCCGGATCGATTTCGAGGAACAGGCAGCAGACGGGGAAGCGGCCCTTCATCATCGCGTTATGATAGCCCTCCAGCAGCGCGAAGTTGATGCCCCGGTTCTCGACTGGACGACGGTTCACAAAAACGTGCTGCTCGTCGCGCGTGGACCGGGAGACGCCGGGCGCGCCAATCAAACCCCACACCCGGATGGACGATTGCGGATCGTGGACGGAGGAGGGTTCGGCCAAATCATCAGTGGCGAGTTGTTCCTGGACCGCCTCGGCGTGCTCGACGGCGATGAGGTGCTGCTGGTCGCCGTGCAGTGCGCGCCAGCGTTCGCGCAGCGGCCCGTCGTGGTTTGGACGGCTGGCTCGACTGCGTCGAGCGGGCGCGCAGAGCTCTGGGCGCGGCGTGTCGCACGAGGAATCGAAGCGGGCGGTCTGGTCGTCTCCGAGTCCCTCGACGAGTGGGCGATGCTCGGGCCTGGTGCAGCTGCGAGCCGGGTCGCCGAGGTCGCCGAGGTCGAGCGCGCGATCGAGGAAGCGCACGCGCTTGCG
>JANOQV010000128.1:0-16546 GCA_031414955.1 Pedosphaera sp.
ACCTTCAACGCTCAACCATTTTGACTTATGCCCTTCGATCCAACCAAACCCTCGAACCAATCGCCGAACTCCTCGGCCGAGATGCGTGACCAACTCAACGCCCTCCAGGCGCTCATCGATGCGGTGTATCCGATCGGGTGCCTGAGCGGGTACTTGAAGAGCCTGCCCAATGTGCCCGCGCTGCCCGGCACCTGGGTCGAGTGCAACGGCCAAGCCATCAACGATCCGGCGTCGCCGCTGAATGGATTGAACGCGCCGGACCTGAACGGCGCGCAAGGGGGCGTGCCGGTCTTCCTGCGCGGCGCGAACGCCAGCGGCGGCACGGGCGGGAACGAGATTCATTCGCATGGGTTGCCGTTGGTGGTGAACGGTGGCAGCGCGGTGGCCGGCGCGGACATCACAGTCTTCCCGCCGGGGAATTACACCAGCGATCCGGCGTCGAGTTTCCCGCCCTATTACGAAGTGGTCTGGGTGCTGCGGGTGAAGTGAACAGAAGCTGATGCGACTTGGAGCGCGGACCGCCGACTCCGCGTGTGGAGGTGCCGCCCAACTGGTCGGATTTTCCTGGTCATAAGATCGCGCGGACCAGGTCGTCCGCGATCAAGGAGCCTTGGGCAGGGCCAGTTCCTCGGGCAGAATCACCACTTCGATGCGGCGGTTTTTCGCGCGTCCTTCCGCCGTTGAGTTTGGCGCGATGGGATGGAACTCGCCGTAACCCACCGCACCGAGCCGCTGCGGATCGAAGCCGGCGCGCTCTTGCAGGAAGCGCACGGCGGCGGTGGCCCGCGCGGTCGAGAGTTCCCAGTTGCTGGCGAACTTGCGGCGGATGGGCACGTCGTCGGTGTGGCCGATGACGTGGACCTGGCGGTTGGTGTGCTGACCGAGCACGCCGGCGATCTTCTCCATGATTTGTTGTCCCTCGGCTTTCAAGTCCGCCTCGCCGGAGTCAAAAAGGATGCGGTCGAGAATGTTGACCGTGAGCTTGCCGCGCAGTTCCGAGATGGTGACTTCCTTGGATTCGAGGGCGCGGCGCATTTCATCTTCAAGGCTGTGCTGGGTCTTGGTGGCGGCTTCCTTTTCCTCGGCGAGTTCGCGGACGCGCGCCTCGGCCTCGTTCAGTTTGTTGCGGAGCGTGTCGAGTTCGGCGGCCTGCTTTTCGGTCGTGGACTTGGCTTCGGCGAGCGCCGCCTGAAGGTTGGAGTTCGCCGCGTGGTTCCGACTGACGGAGGCGAGAATCAGGACGAGCAACAGCACGGCGGAGAGCGCGCCGGCGATGATCCAAGTCTGCTTTGGCATGGTGGGAGGATAGCGAAGAGCGGCCGCTCGGCAAGGGATGGGGCCGGGACATGATGGCGGAAAGATTTGGTGGCAGAAAAATGGGCCGGGGCATTTTTCTGCCAGCAAATCTTTCTGCCCTGACTCGAAAGTCTTTGCGCACCTGGAAACTTCACTCTCTGCCTCAATGGTCTGCGACTGGATACCGGCTTGCGGTTCGACCGCGTTTGGGGCAACTATTGGCACACTTGATGAAACTCAAACGACTCCTCGGCGGGCTGGGCCTGGCCCTTGTTCTGGTTGCGATCACCACTTTGCTGCTGCGGAAGGAGCGGTCGGCCACGCCACCACCGCCCTCGGCCGGGACTGCGGCGGCGGAAATTCAGCCTGAGCGCGCCGCTGGCGTGTCCCAGACTCTCGCCTTTACGAATCCAGTCCGGGTCGCCGCTTCCCCAACGCTGGTCCGCCGGGCCGAAACCGCCGTCGCGGCTTCCGAGCCGGTCGTCGTGCTGCCGCCGGACCCGGTGCGCGAGCGGAGCTTTGCGGACTTCCGCGACTGGATGAGCCGTTACCAGCCGGCCGACGCCACGAGCCGGACGGCGCTGGAGGAGGAAGGCAAAGTTCTGGCCCAGGCGCGGCTTGCCGCGTTCGCTGATTTGATCGAGACCGACCCGAAGCGGGCCTTGCAACTGGCCTTGCCGGTGTCGGCGCGCGGCGGGCTGCCGGCATCCGTGCTGGAGTTACTGGAGCAGCCCGTGAACGCGCGCGGGGACTTGGCGGTGCTCGCCACGCTGCCGATGGCGGGCGGGCGGAGTGAATTGCCGCCGGTCTTTCGCACGGCGACGATTGCCGGCGAGACGCACGAAACTTTCACGTTCGGCCAGGGCGAGGGCTACGTGACCAAGCCGGGTGTGCCCATGAACGGTTATTCCGTGGCCAGCAGCGCGGCCCCGAAGCGGACGAAGAATCCGCTGGTCCGCGCCCAGCGCAGGCTTCTGTTGAACCCCAATCCCGTGCGCGTGCTTGACCAATCCGAACTCGCGCCGTTGGTGGCGACCAAGGGCGCGGACGTGCTCTGCTCGGTGTCGGGCAATTCCTGGTCCGCGACGCGCGAGGAAAGCGCGGCGGAACTCGCTGGTCAGACTTTCACCTTCTGTGGCGCTTCGCATTTGCGGCAATGGGCCGAGGGCGCGGTGGCCGCCGCGGGATTGGAAACGCCCGGCGGAGCCGCGGGGGATTTGCCCATCGCGCAGTCCAGCTACACGGAGGGCCGCAAGCGGATGTTGCTCTTGCGTCCATACTGGTCGGATCACGCGGTGGCCATGACCACGAACTCGGCGCTCACCCATTGGGTTAATTTCAGCAACTACATGTGGCAGATGTCGTATGGCAAGCTGGCCTTCGCCCCGCTCGGGCATGGCTCCTCCATCTCGCCCGATCTGCTCATTCCCGGCAGCGTGAATGATTACACGGCGGGTTTGAGCGGCGGGGCGGGCTCGGCCTGGCAGGCGGTGCGCGACGTGGCCTCGACGAACTACGGCTACGTGCTCGGCAATTACGATTTCATTTATTACGTCACGGACAACCTGCCCTCGGCCGGTTATTGCGGACTCGGTTTCGTCGGTGGCGTGGGCTTTCACCTCGCGAACAATTGCTTCGATGCCGCCGTCTCGAGCCACGAGTACGGCCACAACCTCGGCCTGAACCATGCGAACTTCTGGGACACGGCCCTGGCCAGCATCGTCGGTCCCGGAGCGAACAACGAATACGGGGACAGCAACGACCCGATGGGCGGGGGCGGGAACCCGAACCAGTTCAACTCGCGCTACAAGAATGCCCTCGGGTGGATCACGAACTCCGACATCGCGACCATCTCCGCCACCAGTAGCAACCGCTACCGCCTTTACGCCTTCGACCTCGACTACGGCGTGGGCCTGCGCGGACTCAAGTTCGTTTACAGCGGCTCCAAGAATTACTGGATTAACTTCCGCCAGCGCAAGACCTCACCCACCCTCACCAACGGCGTGCAACTGATGTGGACCGGCAATGGTAACCAGAGCAGCCATGTGCTCGACGTCCGGCTCAAGGGCAGTTCCAGCGACAACGCCGTGGTCATCGGGCGCACTTACAGCGACACGGCCCTGAACTTCCATTTCACGCCCATCGGCAAGGGCAACACGTATCCCGAATCCATGGACGTGGTGGTGGTCAGCGGAGCGCAGCCGGGGAATCTGCCGCCTTATGCGACGCTCTCGGCCAGTTCGCTCACGCCGAACCCCGGTCAGGCCGTCACCTTCACTGCCACGGCCAGCGATCCGAATGGTGACACGCTGGCTTACTATTGGGAATTCGGCGATGGCGCGAACAGCTACTCAGCCGACAATCAGCCCGTCCAGTCGCACAGTTTCGCCAGCGCCGGCGAGTACGCCGTGCGCTGCGTGGTGAGCGACCTGCGTGGCGGCACGGCGCAGCACACGCTCATCGTGCGCGTGGGCAATCCTTCGGTCTTCCGCATCAGCGGTCATGTGGTGGATGTGCGCTCGCAGCCGATGCCCGGCTCCCTCGTCACGGCCGGCTCGAAGTCCGTGTTCGTGGATTCCGACGGCAGCTACACGGTGCCAGGATTGGCGGCGGGCAGTTACACCGTTTCCGCGCGCGAGCCGGTGCTGGGCACGGTGGAATTCGTGCATCCGTTCTTCAACAACCCCGTGACCCTCGGGCCGAACGCGCAGAACATTGACTTCATCGTCGGCACGGGCGCTCCGCCCGCTTCGCTCGTCCTGACGGGCGCGAATTGGAAGTATCTCGACAATGGCACCGACCAGGGCACGGCTTGGTCCGTGCCGCTGTTTGACGACAGCAGTTGGAGCAATGGCGTTTCCCAGCTTGGCTATGGCGAAGGTGACGAGTCCACCGTGATCAGGTATGGCCCCGATGCGAACGCCAAATACATCACCTCTTACTTCCGCGCCTCCTTCAACGTCGCCGACCCCGGTCTCCTGACCAATCTTGTGCTCAACCTCCTGCGGGATGACGGCATCATCGTCTATCTCAACGGACTCGAAGTGTACCGCGACAATATGCCCGCCGGGGCGGTCAACTACCTCACGGTCGCGCCCGCCACCGCCCCGGATGACGGCCAGACCTGGCAGGTCGCCAATGTGTCGCCTTCCAATCTCGTGGCTGGCGCCAACGTCATCGCGGCGGAAGTCCATCAGGAGTCGGGAACGAGCAGTGACGTCACCTTTAATCTTTCGCTGGATTCCGTCTCTTCCGCCGTCGTGCAGCGCGCGACCGTGGTCTATGTCAGCAGTCCGGCGGACAACGCGACCTTCACCAGCCCGACCAACATCACCATCACTGCCGGCGCGGCCAGCACGCCCAACGTCGTGACCAACGTGGAGATTTACGACGGGGCCGTGCTGCTCAGTTCGCAGGCCGCGCCGCCATTCATGACCGTGCTGGCCGGTCCCACCGATGGACTGCACACCCTGCGTGCCATCAGCATGGACGCCAGCGGCCTGCGTCGCACGTCCGGCCCGGTCAACATCACGGTGGGCGCGCCGATCACGCCGCCCGTGGCGCTGTCGTTCATTTCAACCGGCACGGTCTGGCGCTACTACGCGAGCAACGCCGCTCCGGCGGGTGCGTGGACAGTTCCATCGTTCAATGATGGCGGATGGCCGGCGGGCAATGCGGAGTTTGGCTACGGAGAGGCCGACGAAGCGACGATCATTCCGTATGGCGGTGTGGCGGCCAACCGTTGGGTTTCCTCCTACTACCGCAAAGCGTTCGTGGTCAATGATCCGGCTTCCGTGACCAGCCTCGCGTTACAACTCAAGCGCGACGACGGCGCGGTGGTTTACCTCAATGGCAATGAAGTGGTGCGTGATGGCCTGCCAGCCGGCCCCGTCGTCTGGGGCACGCTCGCGACCAACGCGGCGGACGACGGGCAGACGTTTATTGGATTCAACCTCGCTCCGGGACTCCTGGTTCCCGGCTCCAACACGTTGGCCGTGGAGATTCACCAGACCGCGCTCAACAGTTCGGACGTGAGCTTCGACCTTGGGCTTTCGGCTCTCGCCTCGACGAACCGGAGCCGGGGCTGCTGGCTGACTGGGCCGGCGGAAGGCTCCGTCATCCCGTTGCCGGGCAGTGCCACGCTCACGGCCGAGGTCGTGGCCGGAGGAAATCTTGGTGTGACCAACATCGCATTTTATGCGGACGGCGCGCTCATCGGTCAGGATGCCTCGTCGCCCTTCTCCTTCGTGTGGAACAGCCCGCCCGGTGGCGCGCATGTGCTCGTGGCCGTGGCTTCGGATTCGACCGGCGCTTCCATCACCAGCGCGCCGGTGAACATCACGGTGAGCAGTGCGCCGGTCGGCGACGCGCTCATCTCCTTCGGCGATGTCTGGAAGTATTCCGACGAAGGCACTGACCTCGGCACCACCTGGACTGGTGGTGCGTTCAACGACAGCGGCTGGTCCGCCGGCCCGGGCCAGCTTGGCTACGGTGATGGCGACGAGGCCACCGTGGTCAGCTACGGCACGAACGCGAGCTTCAAGTACGTGACCACCTACTTCCGCAAGAAGTTCGTGATCGCCAATCCCGCTGCCTTCAGCGGACTGCTCCTGCGCCTGGTGCGCGATGACGGCGCGGTGGTTCACCTCAATGGCGTGGAAGTGTTCCGCACCAATCTGCTGGCCGGGCCGATCAGCTACAATTCGCTCGCGCTGGCGGCCGTCGGGGCCCCCGATGAATCCACTCCGCTCAATGTGCTCTTGAGCACGGCGAGTCTGGTGGCCGGCACCAACACCATTGCCGTGGAGATGCACCAGGACAACATCACCAGCAGCGACCTCAGCTTCGATCTGGCGCTGACCGGATTGCACGCCACGAACACCAGCCAGGGCGTTTACCTGACCAGCCCGGCCAACAACACCCATTACAACCTGCCCGCCACCGTCGCGCTCTCGGCCAGTGCCGCGAGCAGCGCCGGAGCCGTGACCCTGGTCGAGTATTACGCCGGAGCGGTGGAGGTCGGGGAATCTGCGGTGACTCCGTACGCCGCCAACTGGGCCGGCGTGCCGGCGGGGTTGCACACCTTGACGGCGGTAGCGACCTACGGAGCCGGACTGAAAATGACCAGTCCGCCGGTTACGGTGGTAGTCGGGCCGGTGCCGTCGCCCATCGTGCCGGTGTACACGAACTTCTTCGGGTTCGGCTCGTCGTGGCTGTACTGGGACAGCGCGACTGCGGTGGGCAGCGGCTGGGCGAATCTTGGGTTCGACGACAGCGCCTGGCCCGGCGGCAACGGACGGTTCGGCTGGGGCCTCGACGGCGAGGCTACGCTGCTGACGCCGCGCACCACCCACTACTTCCGCAAATTGTTCGTGATCACCAATGGCGGCGCACTGGACTCGATCACCTTCAACCTCGTGCGCGACGACGGCGCCATCGTTTACCTCAACGGCTTGGAGGTCTTCCGCACCAATATGCCGGCCGGGCCGGTGGATGGGAACACGCTGGCCTCCACGACCATCAACACGCCCGATGAAACCGTGCCGGTGGAATACACGCTCGCGATGAGCGGCGGAGCATTGCGCCACGGAATGAACATGGTGGCCGTGGAACTGCATCAGTCGAGCGCGGCCAGTTCCGACGGCGGCTTCGATCTCTCGCTCTATGGCCAGGGCACGACCGAGGCGCGCGTTTATGTGGCCTCGCCCGCCGCCGGATCAGCGAAGGCCCAAGGCCAGCCCATCGAGGTCGAGGCCCAGGCCCAGGCCGCGGTCGGCCGTTCGATCACCAACGTCGAGTTCCTGGTCGATGGCGGAAAAATTGGCGAAGCCAGCGCGCCGCCCTACCGGATGAACTGGCTGGGCGCTTCCGTCGGTCCGCACTCGGTCGCGGCCCGCGCGGCGGACAATCTCGGCGGCAGCATGACCTCCGCGCCCGTCCAGTTCACCGTGGGCTACGAAACCGTGTCGCTCGTGCTGATCCCGAGCAACTCCGTCTGGCGGTTCCTCGACAACGGATCCAACCAGGGCACGAACTGGTCGCAGACCAATTTCGACGACGCGGCCTGGGCTTCCGGCCCGGCCCGGCTGGGCTATGGCGGCGACGGCGAGGAAACGACTGTGAGTTACGGTCCCAATGCCTCGTTGAAATACATCACCACTTATTTTCGCCACGCCTTCGTGGTGCCGTCGAACACGTTCATCACCAACCTGACTTTCCGCCTGGTGCGCGATGACGGCGCGGTGGTCCACCTGAATGGCCGCGAAATGTATCGCAGCAATATGCCGGCGGGTCCGATCACTTCCACGACGCTGGCTTCCGCGAGCGCCGCGGACGAACAGACCTTCTTCGTCACCACGCTGGCCTCCACCAACGTGCCGCCGGGCACCAACATTCTCGCCGTCGAGATTCATCAAAATGCCGGCAACAGTTCCGACTTGGGATTTAATCTGGAGGTGGACGGTGACGGTTATGTGTTCTCGCCAGCGGTGAGTAATCCGCCCGTGGCCTTCAACGACGCCTACACCACGGATCGCAACCTGACGCTCAACGTGCCCGCGCCGGGCGTCCTCGCCAACGACACGAACTCTCCGCTGACTGCGACCGTGGTCACGCTGACCGCGCACGGGCTGCTGTCGTTGACCAACAACGGCGGCTTCAGCTACCAGCCGACCAATGGCTACATTGGTCTGGACACGTTCACCTACCGCGCCAGCAACGGCACCGCGACGAGTGGCGTGGCCACGGTTACGATCACGATCCTTCCGCCGCCGACAGTCGGCGCCATCGGTTCCGCGGGCGGATTCTTCACTATCACCTGGCCGACCAACGCGCCGGGTTATCAGCTCTACTGGTCCGCGCAAGTCGGCCTCGGCGCGGTGTGGAGCCCGGTCAACGGCACGGCTACGGTCTCGAATGGCCTCCGCGTGCTGACCGTTCCGACCACCAACCCGACCGCGTTCTACCAATTGCAGAAGCCGTAGGGAGGGTCCTGATTTCCGGCTGGAGCGCGGTCGTGGGGAACACGCCCGGTCGCGCATCCGTGCGGGGCTTCGTGGTTGAAAACAGACGCGGCCGAAAGTGTTGGCGCGGTCGGTTACAGCGGGGCAGGGGAGCGTTCTGGCAGGCGCAGGAATTCCTCCGCCGCCGAGTCGGCGAAGCGCAGACCGCGCGCGTTCAGGCGGAAACCTGTTTCGTCCATCTCGGCCTGGCCTTGCGCGACGAGCCGTTCCATTTCCCCGGTCCAGCCGGCGCGCAGGTCGAAGCCGGTGATGCGCTGGAATTCCTCGAAGCGCCAGCCCGCCGGCATGCGCAGTCCGAAGGCGGCGATCTCACCAGCGCGGGCCTCGGGATTGAGTTGTTCGCTCGACTCGATGGCCCTCCGCCCCTTTTCGAGTTGCTCACAGTAGAGCTGAGTGTTGGACCAGTTTTTCGTCCGCACGCCATGCACGTAGCCGGTGGCGCTGGGGCCGAGTCCGTGGAAGGAGCCGCCGCGCCAGTAGTTCACGTTGTGCCGGCAGGCCAGGGAAGGGGTGGTCCAAGGTCCAAGGTCCGAGGTCCAAGGCTGGGACTCCGGTGCTCCACTGACCTTGGACTTTGGACTTTGGACCTTGGACCCCTCCCTGACGTTGCGCGCGAAGTTGGCGATCTCATATTGCCCGAGGCCGTGCGCGGCGGCGGTGGAAACGAGTTCATCATACATGTCGCAGGCCAATTCCTCGTCCACGTCGAATTCCTTCGCCTGCAACTGGGCGTAGAGCGGCGTGTCTTCCTCATAGATGACTTCGTAGCAGGAGAGGTGCTCGCTGCCGAGGGCGATGGCTTCGCGCAGGGTCGCGCGCCAGACTTCCATCGTTTGCGACGGGATGGCGAACATGAGATCCACGTTCACGTTGTCAAAGCCGGACTGGCGCAGAATGTCGAAGCTCTTGAAGACCTGTTCGCGGGAGTGGATGCGGCCGAGCCGGTCGAGCAGGCGTTCGTCGAGGGACTGCACGCCCATGGAGACGCGGTTCACGCCGAAATCGCGCCAGAGCTTGGCCTTGTCCGCCGAGACGGTGGCGGGGTTGGACTCGATGGTCCATTCGCTCGCGCCGAGCAGGTTGAGCCGTTCCATGGTCCGCAGGATGAGTTCCCATTGGCGCAGACTGAGAATGGAGGGCGTGCCGCCGCCGAAGAAAACCGTCTGCGGCTGGAGCGTGTGGGCCACGAGTTCGAGTTCCCGGACGACGGCATGCACGTAACGACTCACGACCTCGCCGTTGGAAGCCTCGGAGTAAAAGGCGCAATACTCGCACTTGTGCGCGCAGAAGGGCACATGGACGTAGAGGCTGGTCACGGTTGAGTCAGACACAGCGCGAGGATGGCATGTGCTTGGAGGTACCGCTATCGGCAATTCCGCGTGGCTGTCGGGAGCGTGGCGAAAGGTGATAGTTGCGTGATAGTTGCGTGATAGTTGCGTGACAAAAGTTCGCTTCGCGCGAGAAAACAATTGTTCCAATGGCCGGTTTGGGCTATCCATTCGTCGTACCCAAACATGATGAACCCAGGCCATGTCCTTTGTCGGCAAGCCGTTTCAAGGCCGGTCTGGTTTTGTCCCAGCCCCCGTTCGTAAGCCCATGAAAAAAATCATCACCTCCATCCTTGGTTTCAAATTGTTGCTGGCCGCAGTGCTGTGGAGCGCCTGGCCCGGCGCGGTCTCGGCGGGCGAGGTCGTGTTCCTGGCTCCCGGTTATTCCAATCTGCCGGTTGGCTCGTTGAACTGGCGTTACCGGCTGGGCACGGCCGAGGCCACCACGCCCGTCGAGTTGTGGCGCAGCAATGCCTTCACGCCGGACGGGACGTGGCTCACTGGCGCGCTGCCCATCGGCTATCCGAGCGCTCCGGCCGGCGATTTCTATGAATCCAACATCGTCACCACGCTCCCGACTTCGACGGTGGGCAATTACCTCAGTGTGTTCATCCGGAAGACGTTCCAGGTGACCAATGCCGCCAACTTCACCGCCGTGACGCTGGGGTTGGTGGTGGACGATGGCGCGGTGGTCTGGCTCAACGGCCAGGAGATCATGCGCTTCCAGTGCTGCGCCCTCGGGGGCAATGCCGGCCTGCCCACTTTTGATTCGGTGGCCACCACCACGCTCGATACCGTGCCCAACACCAACCAGACGGCGAATGTTCCCGGCGGTCCGTTGCTCGAAGGGGCCAACGTGCTCGCCATCCAGTTGTTCAACCCGAACCTGACCAGCAGCGATCTGGTGCTGGATGTCATCTTGAAGGGCACGGAAGTGGACACCAATCCGCCCGCGATTTTTTCCCAGACCCCCGCGCCGGGTTTGGTGGGAACATTGAATCAGATCTCGGTTCGTTTCACCGAACCGGTGGTGGGAGTGAACGCCGGTGATCTCGTGATCAACGGCAGCCCGGCCACGGGCGTGAGCGGCAGCGGCTCCAATTATGTCTTCACCTTTCCTCAGCCGGCGCTGGGGACGGTCAACATTACCTGGTCAGGAACCCCGGGCATTCTCGATGTCGCGGTGCCGGCCAATGAATTTGATGGCACAGGTCCGGGCGCAACCTGGTCTTACACGCTCATCGATAACTCCCCCCCGACGCTCGTGGCGATCAGCCCCACGGTCGGGACGGCGGTGGAGGAGTTGAACACCATCCAGGTGAATTTCTCCGAGCCAGTGACGAATGTGGATGCGGCTGATTTTCTCATCAACGGCGTCGCCGCCACGAACGTCGCTGCTTTTTCGCCTTCGATTTACTCCTTGCAGTTCGCCCAGCCGCCGACTGGGGCGGTGAGCATCGTCTTCCTGCCCGGTGGCATCACCGATCTGGCGGCGGCCTTGAATCCCTTCGGCGGCAGCAACTGGACCTATACGCTCGATCCCAATGCCAGCTCCATTCCCTTCCTCATCACCGAGTTCATGACCGCCAACAGCGGCAGCGGGGTGAACGCCTTGCGCGACGAGGATGGGGACAGTTCGGACTGGATTGAGATTTACAACCCTCTGCTCACCGTGGCGAACGTCGGCGGGTACTTTCTCACCGATGCGGCGGCCAATCTGACCAAGTGGCGCATTCCCAATGGAGTGGTGATTTCGAGCAAAGGCTACCTGGTTGTCTTCGCCTCGGGGAAGAACCGGACCAACGCGCTGGCCCGGCTGCACACGAATTTCCAGTTGAACAATGGCGGCGAGTACCTCGGGTTGGTCAACTTCAAGACCAATGTCATCTCGGAATACTTTCCAATCTATCCGCCGCAATCCACCGACGTTTCTTATGGACGCGACCGGCTGACGCCCAGTGTGGTGGGTTTTTACACCGTGCCGACACCGGGATCGAACAACGTGAGCAGTGGCGCGGGCTTCGGGCCTGAGGTTGATTTTTCGGTCGCGGGCTGCACCTATGCCACCAGTTTTCAACTGGCCCTGACGGTCCCCGATCCGAGCAGTGTGATTCGCTATACCATCGTGAACTCGGCCCAGGACGTGGGCAACGCGACGAACATTCCCATCGCGACCTCGACCCTTTACACCGGACCCATCACGATCAACAACACCGTGCAGATCCGGGCCCGCGCCTTCCCGACCAATGCCGTCTTTTTCCCCGGCCCGCCTCGTTCGGAGTGCTACGTGCTCGTGGCCGCCGCGCTGACGAATTTCGAGTCCTCGCTGCCCATCGTGGTCATCCACACGGTCAACAGTGCCGCGCTCTCCTCGGGTTTTCCAGCGCTGGACAATTCGGTCATCATCCAGGTCTTCGACAACACCGCGACCAACGGCCGGGCGCGGTTGATGGCCCCGCCGCAACTCTCCAAGCGCGGCGGCATCAATCTGCGCGGCTCCAGCACGCAGGGCTTTCCCAAGAGCAGCTACGCCGTGGAACTGTGGGATGAATTCAACACGGACGAGGAATCCTCCTTCGCCGGTCTGCCCAAGGAATCAGACTGGGTGCTCTACGCGCCCAACCAGTTTGACACCTCGCTCATGCATAATCCGCTCCTGCACCATTTCCCGCGCGAGATGGGCTACTACTCCTCGCGCACGCGCTTCGTCGAAGTATTCGTGCACAACGGCGCCGGGGCCGTGACCGGAACCACCAACGCCACGGGAACGGGGATGGGCGACTATGTCGGCGTCTATGTGTTGGAGGAGAAAGTGAAACGGGACGGCAACCGTGTGGACATTGATGAAGTGCAGTTCGAGAACACCAATTACCCGTCCATCACCGGCGGCTACCTCTTGAAGATCGATCGCACTGATGGCAACGAACGCACCTTTGCGCCGGGGGGAGTCACGGTCAATTACCAGGATCCCGATGGTTTGGAGATGGTCACCCCGGCCCGCGCTTCGCAGGCCGCCTACATCAATAACTACTTCACCGCCTTTCACAATTCGCTGCAGGGCGCGACGGTGACAAATGCCACCGGCACAAATCATTACTCCAACTACCTGAACATCGACGAGACGATCGACTATCACATCATGAACGTGCTGACGCTGAATGTGGATGGCTACCGGTTGAGCGGTTACATCTACAAGCCGCGCAGCGGGAAGATTGTCTTCGGCCCGCTCTGGGACGTGGATCGCGGACTGGGCACCACCAAGGGGGACGGTCGTCCGCTGAATCCGCGTTGCTGGCAGGCCTCCAATCCCTCCGGCAACGGCGGCACGGACAACGGCACGGATTTCTTCCAAGGCTCGACCTCGCCCAGTTGGCTGGGCCGGATGTTCGCCGACCTGGACTTCTGGCAGCGCTGGATCGACCGCTATCAGGAATGGAGCGGCGGCAACGGCATCCTGAGCAGCAATCACGTCAACGCGGTCATCGATCAATTTGCCGCGGAGTTGAATGAAGCCCAAGTGCGCGAGGCCAAACGCTGGGTGGGTGGCGGCAGCTCCGACACCGGGCCGCGCAATGGCACGCTGACAACCTACAACGCCGACTACACACATACCTTTAATGGCACTTACGCGGGTGAGATTGCTTTCCAGAAGCGCTGGATCATCGACCGCATCCAATTCTTCGACACGAACCTGCTCGCTCGCCCAGGCCTGAGTGTCGCGCCGGGCCTGGTGGCTTCCGGCACGGTGCTGAACCTGAACGACCTGACCGGCAAGGCGGGCACGGCCATTTATTACACGCTGGATGGCAGCGATCCGCGCGCGCCCCAAGGGCTGACCAATCCGGCGGCCATTCTTTATGCCGGTCCCGTCACCATCACGAACAACGTGCGCGTGCGGGCCCGCGCGGTAAATGCCAGCCATAGCAACCAGACCGGCATCACCGGCATTTCGGGCGCGGTGCCAGCCGGCACGCGCAACCCAGTGTTGAGCAGCCGCTGGTCGGGCGAGAAGGCCGGCACTTATTACACCATCGTGCCGCCGTTGATTGTCACGGAGTTGATGTATCATCCGCCCGGACCGACCTCGGAGTCCGACACCAACGACGCGGACAACTTCGAGTACATCGAGTTGAAGAACATCGGGACCAATGCCCTGAACCTGGCCGGATTCCGGTTTACCAACGGCATTGACTTCCTTTTCGGCGCGACGAACGGGGCGACCGTGCTGGCCCCGGGCGGTTACATCGTCGTGGCCAAGAATACCAACTCCTTCACCCAGCGCTTTGGCTATCTCGCCGGTCTGGCCGGTCCCTACGGAGGCAATTTCGACAACAGTGGTGAACGCGTGGCCATGGTTGGCCCCGCGCTCGAGCCGGTGTTTGACTTTGTTTACAGCGACGCCTGGTTTGAACTGACCGATGGCGGCGGCTTCGCGCTGGTGGTGCAGAATGATGGCGCGGTCACCGATCTCAGCACCAACACCAGTTGGCGGAGCAGCAGTGTGGATGGCGGATCGCCCGGCGCAGCCAATCCGTCGCCGGTCATCGTCACTGACCTCGTGGTCATCACCGAAGCCCTCACGCACACCGACCTGCCCGCACTGGACACGATCGAGCTGTTCAACGCCGGGACCAATGACGCCGTGATCGGCGGCTGGTGGTTGAGCGACGACAAGGGGAACCCGAAGAAGTACGAGATTCCGCCCGGCACCATTTTGCCGGCGGGCAGCTTCATCACCTTCGATGAGGACCTGTTCAATCCCGGCGGCACGAACGGCTTCGCGCTCAGTTCGTCGGGCGACGAGGTGTGGGTCTTCTCCGGGACCAATGGATTTATCACCGGTTACTATCAGGGTTACGATTTCGGCGCGGCCCAGAATGGCCAGACCTTCGGCCGCCACACCAACAGCCAGGGCGCGATTCACTTCGTGGCCCAGGCCGCGAACACGCTCGGCACGAACAATTCGCTGCCCTTCGTCGGCCCGGTGACTATCAGCGAGATCATGTATCATCCGCCGGAATCGGGCACGCCGCCTTTCCTCACGGATAATTCGCTGGATGAATTCATCGAGTTGCACAACATCACGAGCACGAACGTGCCGCTCTATCACGGTCTTTTCCCGGTCAACACCTGGCAGTTGAGCGGCGGGGTGGACTTCACGTTCCCGACCAATGTCTCCATCGCCCCGACGAGTTACGTGGTGGTGGTGAGTTTCAACCCGGCGGTGGACGGGCCGGCCTTCCGCGCCAGATACGGTGTGGCACCCGAGGTCCCGCTCTACGGACCTTATTCCGGGAAGCTCGACAATTCCGGCGAGCGCGTACGGTTGAGCCGCCCCGATGCACCCAACGGTCGTGATGTCCCGCAGATCCGAGTGGACCAGGTGGATTACGCCGACCTGCCGCCGTGGAACGCGATTGCGGACGGTCTGGGAGCTTCCTTGCAGCGTCTGGTGGTGGGCGATTACGGAAATGACGCCACCAACTGGAATGCCGCCGCCCCCACTCCTGGCAGCCCTGTCCTCGGTGGCGCTCCGCCGATAATCTTGCAGCAACCGCAGGACATCACCGTGATCGAAACCAGCCCCACGAACATCAGTGTGGTGGTTTCCAGTGCCACGCCGGTCACCTATCAATGGTGGCGGAACAGCAATGCGGTGCCCGGAGCCATCAGCGCGACGTTGAATTTCCCGAGCATTCAACTCAACCAGGCGGGCACGTACCACGCCACCATCTTCAACGGTGGCGGCGGTCTCGCCACCACCTCGGCCGCGGTGAATGTGGTGTCCATCCCCGCCATCTCGCTTCAGCCGGCCTCCACCAACGTGCCGCCCGGCTCGAATTTCAACTTCCAGGTGCAGGCTTCTGGGACTGGCCCGCTGCTTTATCAATGGCGCTTCAACGGTGTGAACATTAATGGCGGCACCAACCCGATTATCTACTTCACCAATGCCCAACTCACCCCGCACACCGGCCTCTACGATGTGTTCATTACCGACAACGTCGGCACGCGCTTCAGTCAGATCGTCACCGGCATCGTGCTGGTGCGGCCGGGCATCAGCAACCAGATCGTGGCCAAGACCGTGTTGCAGGGGCAGAACGCCACCTTCAGCCTGGTGGCGGGTCCGATCCATCCGTTGCTGCCCCTGACCTATCGATGGCTGACCAATGGCGTGGGCATTGCCACCAGTTCCGTGCCGAGCTACACCTTCGTCAATGTCCAGCTCAGTCGCAGCGTGCGCGTGAACGTGGTCAACCTGGCCGGCAACGTGAACAGCAGCACGGTGCAACTGACGGTGCTGACTGACACCGACGGCGACGGCATCCCGGACAGCTACGAATCCTCTTACCCGAGCATTTTGAACTCGGGCAATCCGGCGGACGGTGGGCAAGATCCGGACACCGACCAGTTCATCAACCTGCACGAGTACATCGCGGGCACGGTGCCGACCAACGGGGCGAGCTACTTGAGGCTGGAGCCGCTGCAATTCCTGCCCGGCAACAACGCCATCCTGCAATTCGCCGCCGTGTCGAACCGGACCTACGGGATTGATTTCCAGGACACCCTGGCCAATGCGTGGACGAATCTGTATTCCATCGCGCCTGTGACCACCAATCGCTCGTTGTCTTTCACCAACAATTACACGACGCCCACGCGCTTCTATCGCGTCCAGATTCCACCGGCGCAGTAAGGCTGGCGGGGCGGGAGACTCCAGAGTTTGAAAGCACGCGGCCTTGGGGCAGCCCAAGGCCGCTTTTCATTCTTGAGGCGGGCGCCGACGCCCGTCGAATCAGGGCTGCCACTTGCGCGCGCCCCAATAAGAGCCGGTCTGAAAATTTGGAGGCGGAGTGCGCCCGTCCTCGGGCGCAGCCACATGATGACTTGGAGCGCGTCGGAAAA
>JANOQV010000129.1:0-7901 GCA_031414955.1 Pedosphaera sp.
GGCCGTGGATGCGAGCCAGAGACTCGCGTTTGGTGGACAGACTCATGTTCGTTGTTTGGGTAACCACGAATGTGAGTCAACGTATCGTCGGACGCCTCGTCCACCACCCCGCCCCGGTAACATTTAATGTGAGTCAACTCGGGGCAGCCTGTGCCAAGTCTTTGGTGTTCGACATCGATCGGCCCTGTGATAAACACACCGCGTGCGCGATTCAGTGGACTCCACCTCGAACGGGATCAACAGCGGCGGACAGCAACAACCTTGGGACTTCGCCGACCTCACGGCGAACAGAATGAAGCCGGCGGAATCTCGAACCCCATGAGCGACCTGATTCCATCCTCGCCCACACCCGGTGGCGAGTTTCTGTTCTACCAGACGGAGGACGGTCGCACGCGGCTGCAAGTGCGCGTCCAGGACGAGACGGTCTGGCTGTCGCAGGCGCAGATTGCGGAGTTGTTCCGAACCACGCAGCAAAACGTCAGCCTGCATCTCCAGAACATCTTCGAGGAAGGTGAACTGATGCTGGCGGCAACTCACAAGGAATTCTTGTCAGTTCGCCGGGAGGGAAGCCGCGACGTGCAGCGCCGCCTCGATTACTACAATCTCGACGCGATTATTTCCGTGGGCTACCGGGTCAAATCGCGGGTCGCGACCCAGTTCCGCATCTGGGCCACGCAGCGGTTGCGGGAATACATTGTGAAGGGTTTCGCGATGGATGACGAGCGGCTGAAGCAGCGCGGCGGCGGGCAATACTTCGAGGAGTTGCTGGCGCGCATCCGCAACATCCGGTCTTCGGAGAAGGTGTTCTGGCGCAAGGTGCTGGCGATTTACGCGACGAGCATTGATTACGTCCGAGCGTAGAGGCGTCGCAACAGTTTTTCGCCACGGTGCAGAACAAGATGCACTGGGCGGCGCACGGCCCTGCGGCGGCAGAGGTCATTCCTGCTGGGCTGGCGTGGGTTTCTGGAATTGGCGCGGGCGCGGGCGCGACGCTCCGCGCCTTTGACTCTTGCGGTGAATGGAACCTTCCCCGTTTACTGCGCCGGAGTTGGAATGATCCACATCGCGCTAAAAATGCTCATCGGAGACCGCAGCAAGTATCTCATGCTGATCGGCGGTCTGACCTTTGCCGCGCTGCTCATGACGCAGCAGTCGGCGGTGTTCTTCGGCCTGATGAACTGGACCACCAGCCACATTCGCAACATCCGCGGCCTCATCTGGGTGGTGGATCGCAAGGTCGAACAGGCCAACGAAGTGAAGCCGCTGCGCGATACGGATGTCAGCCGGGTGCGGTCCGTGACCGGCGTGGCCTGGGCGGTGCCACTCTACACCTCGGTTCACAGCGCCAAGTTAAGCGACGGCAATTTCAAATCCATCCTCCTCGTCGGTCTCGACAATTCCACCCTGGTCGGCCGGCCGGGTGTGATCGTCGCCGGCAAGCTGGAGGACATGCGGTTGCCGAACAGCGTCATCATCGACGAACTGGCGGTGCAGCGGTTGAGCGCGGGGCGGGCCAAGCCCCTTGGCCTCGGTGACAGCTTCGAGATCAACGACAAGGAGGCGCGCATTGTCGGCATCTGCCAGGCGGAGCGGCATTTCTTCGGCTATCCCTACATCTACACGACCTACGATCAGGCGCTCCAATTCGCCCCCAAGCAGCGCAAGATGCTCAGCATGGTCATCGCGGAGCCGGCCCCGGGCCTGACCGCCACCGAAGCGGCGCGGACCATTGAGCGCGAGACCGGACTGCGCGCCTTCACGGAGGAGGAATTCAAGTGGTCCACCATCTGGTGGTATTTCCGCAACACCGGCATTCCGTTCTCCTTCGGCACCACGATCATCCTCGGCTTCATCGTCGGCATCGCGATCTGCGGTCAGACGTTCTACACTTTCGTGCTGGAAAACTTGCGGCATCTCGGCGCGCTCAAGGCCATGGGCGCGAGCAACTTCACGCTTGCGCGCATGTTGCTCATTCAGGCGTGGACGGTCGGTGTCATCGGCTACGGCCTGGGCATCGGCCTCACCGCGCTGTTCGGGCGGGCGGTGTTGAAGCAGGGGCAGCCCCCGTTCTTGATGCCCTATCAACTGCCGCTCGCGACCTTCGGAGTCATCATGCTCATCTGCACCCTTGCGGCCATCATCGGCATCCTGAAAATTCGCAAGGTGGAGCCGGCCATCGTCTTCCGCGGATAGCTCATGGGCTCGAACGGCAACAGCAACGGCCATGATCTGGCGGTCCACGTTCGCAACGTCAGCAAGTCGTTCGGCGTGGGCGAGGCGCGGACGCATGCGCTCAAGGGCGTGAACTTCGACGCGCGTCAGGGCGAGATGCTGCTCATCGTCGGACCGTCGGGCTGCGGCAAGACGACCTTGCTCAGCGTCATCGCCGGCACCTTGCAATTCGACTGTGGCGAGATCGATGTCTTCGGCCGCGCGCTGCACCGCCTGAGGCGGAGCGAGATTACGGAGTTCCGCAAACACACCGTGGGCTTCATCTTTCAGCAGTTCAATCTCATCCCCACTTTGAGCCTGGTGGAAAATGTCAGCGTCCCGCTTCTCATCCAGGGTGTGCGGCGCAAGGCCGCCGAGGAAAAGGCCGCGCAGTTGCTCAAGACGGTCGGCCTGGCCGGACGGGAGCAGGACCATCCGAATAACCTCTCGGGCGGACAGCAGCAACGTGTCGCCATTGCCCGGGCGCTGGTTCACGAACCAAGGCTGTTGATCTGCGATGAGCCGACCTCGGCCCTGGACAAGGAAACAGGCGCGACCATCATGGAACTGCTGCGCTCCGTGGCTCGCGCCCCCAATCGCACCGTGATCGTGGTGACGCACGACCCGCGCGTGTTCCAATACGCCGACCGGATGACCGAGATGGAGGACGGTCAGGTGCAGCGCGTCCACGAAATGCCGCCGCCGTGCGGCCCAACCCAGACCGAACCATGATCATCTTCAAGAGAATTACCTTCTGGCTCGCGGTGGCGGGCCTGTTCAGCGCGGGACTGCTGATCCGGCAGCAACAAACGAAGCCGCCGAGACCTGCGCCGCTGGTGGAGCCGGCCCGCTCGCCTTTTCCCAACTCCGTGGCCGCCACCGGCATCATCGAGGCGCGCCAGGAGAATGTGCGCATCGCCACGACCAAGCCTGGGCTGGTGGTAAAGCTGTTCGTCGCCGTGGGCGGGAAGGTCAAGAAGGGCGCACCGCTCTTCCAACTCGATGACCGCGAGGCGCAGGCGCGTTTGATCACGGCCGAAGCCCAGCTCGGTTCGTGGCGCGCGGCCTTGCTGGCCGAACAGGCCATGCTGGCCGACGCGGCCGATCAGTTTGAGCGCACGGGCAAATTGCGCGCCGAGAACGTGGCCTCGGAAGATGAGTTGAAGCGCAAACAATTTCAGCTCGAGCACTGGAAAGCGCGCGTGGCAAAAATCCAGGCCGACCTCATCGCCACCCAGGCGCAGGTGTCCTCGGCTCAGACCGACCTGGACATCCTGATCGTGCGCGCCCCGCGCAGTGGCGAGGCCTTGCAGGTGAACGTGCGCGAAGGCGAGTACGCCAATGTGAACCCGAGCGAGCCGCTCATCATCCTCGGCGAAGTGGACACGCTCCAGATTCGCGCGGACGTGGACGAGCAAAACGCCTGGCAAGTGCGCGCGAACGAGCCGGCGGTCGCCTTTCTCAAGGGGGACACGAAAAATGCCCTGCCCGTCCGTTTCGTGCGCATCGAGCCTCTCGTCGTGCCGAAGCGCTCGCTGACGGGCGACAGCACCGAGCGGGTCGATACGCGCGTGTTGCAAATCATCTTCGAGCTGGACCGACCGGCCGTGCCGCTTTACGTCGGGCAGCAGGTGGATGTGTTCATCCAGCGCCCGGCCAGCCGAAAGGAACCGGAGCCGTCTGTGCCCAAGTTCTGAGCAAAAAGCCCGCGCTGATTTTGAGGGCACCCACGGTGTCCGGCCTTCGCCGCAACCGTATTGTCTTCCCGCCCGGCGCGGGATATGGAACGGTCGAGCTTTGAAACTGGATATGAAATTGGACGAGGCACAACGCAAGACGGTCGCCGGCTGGATCGAGCAGGGGCTGAAACTGTCGGAGATTCAGACCAAAATTTCCAAGGAGTTGGGCGTGACCATGACTTACATGGACGTGCGGTTCCTGATCGATGACTTGAAGTTGCAGCCCAAGGATCCGCCGCCCGTGGCTCCGGCCGTCCTCGCGCCGTCCTCGGCCCTGGCTGCTCCTGTCGCGGCCCCGGCGGTGCCACCCGCACCCAAGCCCGCCGACGAATCCGCCGCGGTGGGCGGCGTCTCCGTGACCGTCGATCACGTCGCGCGTCCTGGCGCGGTGGTCAGCGGCCGGGTTCAGTTCAGCGACGGCCAGGGCGGGGCCTGGCTCATTGACCAGATGGGACGGCCTGGTCTGGTCACGGATCAGCAGGGCTACCGTCCTTCCCCGGGCGACGTTGCGGAGTTCCAGGCGCAGTTGCAGAACGAACTCGCGCGCCTCGGCTTCTGAGCCGGCCCGCCTGGATCAGGGTCGGCCACCGTGCCGGGCGCGGCCGCCGAACGAGATGTAAATCTGCTCGGGACGGGGCTGGCTCGTGCGGCTCCACTCGAAGGCGCGATCCACGACCGAGTGCATCTGGTCGAACCACCAGCGCGCCCCCGGGGTTCGGCGCGTGCGCACCGTCCGGCACGGCTTCACTTCGTTGTTTTGTTCCAAGCTCAATTCGATTTGTGTCGTATTCATGCGCACAAACCTACGGAGGGGGGTGGGACAAATACGGCCCTAGTGAAAAAATACTTCGCACTCCCAAAAAGCGGAGGTCCGGGCGGCTTTCCGATCCCCGGGGGCCAAAGCACTGGCCCGTTTCAGCCACGGGGCTGGCTGCTGCGGAATTGCCGCCGGGGCGGTGCTTGATCCGGCCGGTTTGGTTTTTCGACCGGGGTGGCTCTTCGCACCAGCATGGCCACGGTCGTTGCCCCCACCGCCACCAGCACGAGCAGCGTCGAGAGGGCATGGATGTCCGGGGTGAGGCCACGCTTGACGGAGGAGTAGATCAGGATCGACAGCGTGGTTGCACCCGGACCGGAGGTGAAGAAGCTGAGGACAAAATCATCCAGACTCAAGGTGAAGGCGAGCAGCGCACTGGCCAGCAGACCCGGCCAAATCAGCGGGAGCAAGACATGACGGAAAGTTTGCCCGCCGCTCGCGCCCAGATCGCGCGCGGCCTCGGCCAGCGCCGGATCCAGTCCCGCCAACCGGGCGCGCACGACCAGGGTGACGAAGGGAATTTGAAGGGTGATGTGCGCGAGCGTCATCGTGAGCAGGCCCGGCTCGAGGAACTCCAGCCAGCGCCGCAGCACGGCGTAGAACATCAGCAGCCCGATGGCCATCACGATGTCGGGCACCACGAGCATGGATTGCAGAGTCCACTCGGCGGCCCGTTGGCCGCGGATTTTTCCCTGGCTGAGGGCCAGCGCCAGCATGGTTCCCAGCAGAGTGGAAACCACCGTGCTCATGGTCGCGAGGCTCAAGGTGACGCCCGTGGCGTGGAGCGCCGCTTCGTGGTGCGCGAGCACGGCGTACCAGTGCGTGGTGAAGCCGCGCCATTCCGTGCCGCGCGGTGCGCGGTTAAACGACTGGACCACGACGACGGCGAGGGGCGCATACAGAAACACGTAGAGCGCCACGCTCACGGCGAGCAAAGCCCGAGAGCGCAACCGGGTTTCCCGCCCGGGCGTGCTTCCCGCGCGGGCCGGTCTGGCCTCCGGCGTTTCCAGGCTCACGGCCATTCCACTTCACCTTTCCGCTTCGCCACGCAGTGGTGGAGCCCAAGCGCCAGCAGCACCACCAGCATTGAGATCGTGGCGATGGCCGAGCCGAACGGCCAATCCCGGCTCGCGCCGAACTGCTGTTGAATCACATTGCCCAGCAGCACCGTCTTCGCGCCACCCAGCAGATCTGGAATCACGAACTGTCCCGTCGCTGGCACGAACACCAGGGTGATGCCCGCGGCCAGTCCGGGCCGGATCTGCGGCAGGATTGCGTGGCGAAACACCTGCCATCCCGAGGCTCCCAGGTCGCGCGCGGCTTCGGCCTGAGTCCAATCAATTTTCTCCACGGATGCGTAAAGCGGCAGCACGAGGAAGGGGAGATAATCGCAAACCAGTCCGAGGCTCACGGCGAACGCGCTCGGATAAAGCGCCGCGCCGGAAGGGACAAGGCCGAGCGTCGCCGCCAGCTTGGCCAGCCCGCCGCCGGGCGCGAGCAAGAGCTGCCACGCGTAAGTGCGGACCAGCAGATTTGTCCAGAGCGGAATAACCACCAGCGTGAGGGCGAAGGTTTTCCAGCGCGCCGGCAGCCCGGCGAGGAAGAAGGCCAGCGGCAGGGCCAGCCCGAGGCACAGCATCATGGTGTTGGCCGCGAGCGCGAGGCTGCGCGCAACGATGATGGGATACAGCGCCTCCCAGCCAAAGCTGCCGAAGCCGAGGAAGCGCCGGTAACTCTCCAAGGTGAGCGGGCCCTCCAGTTCGCCGAATGAACCGCTGGTCAGAAAGCTCACGCCCAGGATAAGCCCCACGGGCACCAGAAAGAAGACCCCCAGCCAGAGCAGCACCGGCCCACCCAGCCGGGTGCTTTCTTGCCGTCGATGCGGAACGGCCTGGGACATCAATCCTCCAGCACCATCAGCGCCTCGGGCGGCAGGGTGATTGCGATGCGCGACCCGGGTGCCAGTCGTCGGGTGCCGGCCGTGTTCACGGAGACGACGCGCAAAATTTCCTCGCGCACCCGGATCAGGCCGCGCGTTTCCGGCCCGGTGTAAGTCATCTCCACAATCTCTCCGTCGAAGGTGTTCGGCGCACCGGCCTGGCCGAGGAGAATCCTCTCCGGGCGGATCGCGAGGGTGAAGGCGCTGCGTGAATCTCTGCTGGCCAACTGCAAATCACCCAGAGCGGTCCGGGCCGCTTGGGAACCATTGAGTGCCGCGGCCCGGAGAAGATTGCACCCGCCGAGGAACTGCGCCACGAAGCGGGTGCGCGGCCGCTCGTACAGTTCCTCGCCCGTGCCCAGTTGAACCATGCGCCCGGCGTCCATCACGGCGATGCGGTCGCTCATGCTCAAGGCCTCGTCCTGGTCGTGCGTCACGTAAAGGAACGTGACCCCGGTGCGCCGTTGCAGCGCGCGCAGCTCGCCCTGCAATTCCTGGCGCAACTTGAGGTCCAGCGCCGCGAGCGGCTCGTCGAGCAGCAACACTTGCGGTTCGTTGACCAGCGCGCGGGCCAGGGCCACGCGCTGTTTTTGCCCGCCGGAAAGTTCCGCCGGCCGGCGCGCCCCGAGTTCGCTGACTCGCACCAGTTCCATCACGTCGCGCACGCGCCTTTCGATTTCGGGACGTGGCACCTTCTTCATGCGCAGACCGAAGGCGATGTTGTCCCGCACGGTCAGGTGCGGAAAGAGCGCGTAGCTCTGGAACACGGTGTTGACGTGACGCTGATGCGCGGGGATGCGCGCGGCGTCCAGGCCGGCGAGGTGAAGTTCGCCGGAGTCGGGGAAATCCAGCCCGGCGATGAGGCGGAGCAGCGTGGTCTTGCCGCATCCCGACGGGCCGAGCAGCGAAAAGAACTCACCGCGCGCAACCGTGAGCGAGACGCGATCCAGCGCCGTCACGTCGCCGAAGCGGCGCGTGAGATCCACGGTTTGGATCGCGGGCGCGGTGGTGTTGTTCATCGGCGCGAACCATTAGCAAAGCCCGGCGCGCGCTGCACGACAATCGTGACCACGCGCCGCCGGCCAGGCGCATCTTGAAGGTGCGGCTATCCGAAAGCGGCGCTGAAGCGACCGCACTCCAAACGCTGCCGCGCAAGGGGAGACGCCGCGTGCCGCGCGGAGCGTTTGGAGTGCGG
>JANOQV010000130.1:0-9076 GCA_031414955.1 Pedosphaera sp.
AACACGCGGCGCCCCCCAATCTTGGGGGCGCGCAACCGCGCGGTGCTCCGCCGCCCCCCACGTTTGGCGCCGCTCCGCCTCGAACGGGGAGAGACCGACGCTACCCTCACCCATCGGATTCCCTTCTCCGCATCAGATGGGGAGAAGGTGGCCGAAGGCCGGATGAGGTGTCGGTGAGCAAGCTGTCGAACTCCATTCACATCCGCGCGACCGGGATTCACGTTCAATCAACCGCCATCCGCAACCGTGCCATCGCCGCCGACATTCGCGCCACCCGCATCTACATTCGAGCGACCGCCGCCGACAGCCGGGAAATCGGGTTTTACAGTCAAGAAATCGCCAGTTACATCCGGGAAATCGCCGCCGACAGTCAGGAAATGGCCGTGAACATTGGGGAGATCGGCACCTACAGCCGCCGCACCGCTGCACGTAGTCAGGGAATGACCGCACGCAGACGGGTTTTGGCAACAACGGCCAGAAAATCAGGGCTTTACGCGGATTCTCTGCAAAAGGTGGCGCGGGCGACCCCGCCGAAACGAACGGCTGTCCATGCCGTCCGAGGCCATGAGCAGCGCGTTGAACCAGAACAGCGTTCTCCCTCCACGCGCTTCTCGAAATGCATCACCAGGTCAGCGACCACGAGCGCGATGCGTTTCGGATCGCCCACCAGCGCCTCCAGCGCGGCCCACTTCGTCTTGAGCTTTTCCTTCTCCGTCAGAACGCTGTGTCGTCCTCAGTCGATGAATGGGCGTTCTTCTTCCGCTGCCTTCAATCGAGCGCGCAAAAGGCCAGCGAGCATTTCAAAAGCAAATGCGGCGGCGTTTCTTGCGGCGACATCATGTGAGCCAGCGAGGTCAGCCTCTTCCTTCTTCACAATCAAATCAGAAATGCCGCGAACAACGGCGAAGCAAACTCTGGGGTGAGTCTTGACCGAGACGCAGAAACCGTGCTCCTCCATCGCGACCGCGTGGGCGTCGGAATATGTTTCTCTCAACCGCTTAAATTCCTCCGACCGTTTTGATGCCACAATCTTTTCTCCGGCAGCGATTGGCTTTACGAGTGCCTTTGGGCGGCGGTCTGGGGCTGGATTGATTCTCTTTTGCCAGACGTTATCCATTACGACAGCATTGGCTCGCTGTAGTGCCTCATGGGAAACCGTCGTTGCTTCGGGCCGCGTTTTGAACGTGCCAGCAGCTTTGCCGGCTTCGTAGCCATAAACTTTATCCGCAGTCACCACGTCGCCAATCTCTAGGTCGTCTCGTAGTCCGCCCGCAATTCCAACGAAGAACGCGAAGGTCGGCTTAAACAGCGCCAGTGCTCGTTCAGTTGCCGCAGCACTGAGCGCATTCCCCATGCCCGTTAGAACCACCGCTACAGTGCAATCTGTTCCGCCAGCCTGGAAGCGTCCGATTTTGTAAATCGTCCCGTTCTCCACCTGCTCGCGCTGGTCTGAAAGGTGCGCTGTCACGGCAGAGAACTCTTCGGCAAGTGCGGTAACAAAGATGGCGTCGGTCATAGATGTTTTGGGAACGGAATGCGGCGAGTCGGAGCGTGGCTTTGAAAACAGCGGCAGAAAATCAAAAGCAATTTTCTCCAGCATCCCAAGGGGGTCGTAGCATGCACGCCAGATAGGCCATACATCATGGCGCTTCCAATCGTAGTCGTAATGTTTGGCATGTCGGGCGACAGTCATCCACTGCTTGCCGGATACGAACTCACCGGCTTCCTTCGCGAAAGCCCCAGACAGCCGTGAGTTGCTGGACGCAACGGCATGCAGCCAAGCTTCGCAATCTCGCTCGCCGCCCCATGTCTTCACCAGAAGGAAGCCGCCTTCTGCCAGTGAAGGTGAACTCTGGGGAAATGTGAATTCGAGCTGGCGGCTTTCGAAAAGTATCTGAACCAACTCTTTCTCCAACTGCGGTTTTGCCGGCAGATGTGAATAGTAGTCTCTAAGCCATGCAAGAAGGGTGTTGGTCAGGGCGCGTTGGAGGAAAGCCGACGGCACTTTGGCCCAGAGTCGGTCACGGTTTGCGTAGCGGGTGAACTCGAGGCGGTTGGCCTTCTCAAGAGCTTCCGAGACTCCGGCCTTTATTGGTGCGCCTTGCCCCCATGCTTCAAATAGGCGTGCAGTTACGGCGTCGGCATCTGTCTTCAGTAAGAAGTTGGGTTGCCGCGTTGCAGCAGCTTCCAACAGCGAAGCCCAACGGTTGAGGTCGCCAGTGGGCCCAATCCAAAGGTGTGGATTTGCGAGAGCAGCCGTGACGGCGCATTTCTCTACCGTTCCGTCATCGTGCTCAAATGCGGAATCCCAAACTTCTAACGGCTTCGCCGAGATGCAAAGGAGTTCGAGTGCAGGTAGCTTGGCCGTGCCGTTCATCTGGCTCAAGATTAGCGCGACTGCCTTGCTAAACCCGAGATGAGAGAATGCGGCCGTTGCCAACAAACTCAGCCAGCCTCGCTCTTCGCACCATGTCTTCAACGATGCATAGAGATGAGAAGGGACCGTGGGGGGAAATGTGCGAACCAACGCTTTTTCGGTCGCATCGTCATTTGGAAGTTGTGCGGCGACTGCTGCAAACACCCCTTGCTCGCCGCTGATCGTCCACAGTGTTCGGGCAACGGGTTCTCCTAGGGGTTTGAACAGATGCTGCAAACCATCGCACACCCAAGTCTGCCAGTCCGGTGATTGGGACGACTCTATTGCGAGAATGACTTTGGCCAAGTTGTCCGTCGGGTTTGCGGGGGTTGAAAGAAAGCGGGACTGAATCCAACTGCCAATTGCGCGCCCCAACACGTTTGCATTGTCCGGAAATGCGCCTGCCTTGACCGACCTTTGAGCGAGAATCCGCTCCGTCTCAGAATCCGTAAGCCATCCTGCGGCAATGCGCAGCGCTTCTTCCTTTTGCGCCACGGCTTGTGTGGGGCTGGGAATCAGCGTGCCCAAGTTCCGCAGCAGTGAAAACGCAACTTCAGGGTCAGGGTCTGTTCTGCGCTTCCAATCGTTCCACAACCGGGCGTAACGGCCGTAGTCGCCGAAGGATTGAAAAACCAATCCCACGTCACCGAGGAACGCCAAGAAACCCTGCGCCTGCGTGTCACTTAAAAACGCTGCGGTCGAGACACTGAGTGGTTGGTTCCATGTGGTATTGCATTGATTCTGGTAGCCGCGCCACCGCGCCTCACAACTTGTTGGCACCGAGACGACGTTAGCCCGCGATACGCTGAGGTCGGATGGTGTGAAGCTGAACCCGAATCCGAATGTGCGCCGCAACTCCGGGGGCAGTTTACACCACAGCTCGGCAATAAGATTCTCGAACCCTTCCTGTCCCAGAATCGCCACCGGCTTGGTTTCGTGAATGAGGCGGTGCGCGACACACCCAAGCACGGCTGGCTCCGCCACTGGCGGAAGAGCTTTCTGTTTTAGCGCGATGGTCTGCTCGGCGACGTAGCTCCGGTCTGACTCGCGGAGAAAATCGAACAACACTCCCAGCCCTTCGCACTTCTCGATGTCCGGGAATGGAATCGCAATCATCCGAGTCGCAACCATTCCTGGTCGGATAGCCGCATTATCCGCGCTGGTTAGAGAGATGAGGTAATGGTCGCCCTCTCGCCAACCGCGAACAAACGGCTCCCAAGTCGCACCTGCCGGCGCTGAGTCGGGAAGATCAACTTTGTCCAACAGTCCCCGGAAGAACTCCCGCATCTGAGCCGGGTATTGCAGCAGTGCGAGCGCACCATTCTGGTCGCCGAACCGAGCCTCGCAAACCGTGATGCCTCCCTGGTCTAGCACAGCAGTTTGGTCAGTGGCCATGTGAGGTCATCCGTCTTGCTTCCGTCTGGCAGAACGACAAATCCCTGCCGGTGAGGCCCACGATCAACGAAGGCTTCATCATCCACGTCAGCAGACAATGTTTTTCCGAGAGCAGAAACGCCAACCACGGTCAGGCTGGCCGGTTCCCAAAGACCCTCGACAAAGTTTGTCAGCATCGGGGTTAACTTCCGAATCTCATCGTGGGGCTTGGTTGCTGCGCTTTCGCTGCGCGCTTCATCCCAGCATGTGATGGCGATTACGAGCCGTGGTTTGGCAATCCGGGATTCGCGCCCACTTCGGCGAATAAACAGGAGCATCTGCAACAACTCGACCAGTGCCGCTTCTGGCATCCACTCAGGCAAGGCCGCCGCACGCGGAGTTTTGGGTTCAAAGTCTTTGAGTGGCCGATGTAGCAAATCCCGAGACGAGCGGAATAATTCAGAGCGAACCATGAGCAGCCACCCATCGGCATCCGTTGCGCGGGCACCCCACGCGGGCGGTGCAATCCGAGACCTCAGCATCTGCTCCACTTGCTCGCCTCCATAGTCAGGCCACACCACTCGAGCACAGGAGCCGTTCGCGAGTTCGATGGGCATGACGACATCTTTGCTGACAGCCACAGGGGTATGCGTAGCCAAACGCCCACGACCGAGGCATTCCATCGGCCCGTCGAACAGCTCTAAATTCTCTGGCTGTGCATAGAACTTAATCGCCCCGACTTTTTTGTTGAGGCGGATCACGAGTTGGGCACCGTAGTGCGTTTTGCCGGACTTCGGCCCGCCAAGGACTAGAATCGTTTGGTCTTGCATAGGAGTTCAGCCGCGAAACGCGAGAAAGGCATCCGCCGGATTAACCGGAGCAGCGACATTCAACGGCGAGATCGGCGCTTCCCGAAGCAACAGCCATTCAATCGTATTCCAAAACGGGCGGGTTGGTTCAGTGTTGTCAGGCCCAGAGTGAACCGAAGTTTGGAAAACCGTGGCGTCTGGAAATGCGCGCTTGAGTGACGCTTCGACATCACTGCGAAGCTCGGCCCGAACTTCTTGATCGGCTTTCGCCCACACGATCGCCACCGGTCGGCCCGCCAGAACGCCCGCAAGCCGCTGCGCGAGGAATTCGGTTTTCTCCGCAACGATTCTCCTGTCAGGGCCAACCAGCCCGGCCGAATCCACAAAAAAAAGAAAGCCATCCGCATGGCGAGCGATCCAGCGTGCCCCCGAAGCTCCATCGTCATCAGGGCGCACCGCCCACCGGGAAAACCATTCTCCGGGCGTATCTGCGAGAAGCACGTCGCGGACTTCATCGCTTGTGGCGCGAAATCCAAAATGCAACCAGCCCGGCAAACGAATCTCAGTCACGGGAGTATGGGGCGGAAAGCCTGGTCCAATCCCATCAGGTGCGTGGCGAACATAGGCGGCCAACTTTTCCCATCCGCCAAACGTGAATGACCCAGCGAATTGGTGTTGAGCCGGCAACACGCCCCGGCACAGCCCAATGTAGAGCGACGCCAGAAATGTCGTCTTGCCGACGTTGTGGGCTCCGATCGGCGCAAACAACAAAGGCCGTCGCCGACTCGCCAGCCACGCAATGTCGTCCAAGCCGAATGCGCTACCTGTCCAAGGCACGCCTTCGCCATCACACGGAACTGCTGGAACCGCTGATTCCTCGTCCTTGTTTTTCAGGAAGTGAGGACATTCATGCACCCGCTCACCCTTCGCGCATCCAGCGTCAGGGTGGCAATGCGGATGGCTGCACGTCATCGTGTTGGCTGCGCTCATGTTAACTTTCGGTGGTGACGAGGATATCGGCGAGCCGTTCGCGCAACAGCCAGACAGTCCATTCTGATAGAGCAAGGGCGGTTGCTGGCTCAATCCCCACGTAGGCTTGGACCGCTTCAGCAGGCGGGGTTCCTTGCCGGGCGAGTGCCAAAAACTCACGGAGCGAAACGCGATGCGTCGGACCGGTAGGTGGTGAGGGAAGACATGGCTCAAGCGGACCGCTCGTCTTGATCGATTCAACCAAATCGGCAAAAGTTAAACGCGGATTCTCGGGCGCAAGTGCGTGGATTACTTCGCGGAGGAAAAACTCGACGCTGACTGGCACAGGTGCTCCCGAAATGGCTGAGAGATCAAACGACGTCGCAATTGAGATACCGGTCGCTGAGAGACCACGATAGCTGCGCTTCAAACGAGGCGAATACAAAGCCTGCTTCCACCACACCAGCTTGGTGAATTGTTCGTTTCGCTGAGTGGAATCGATCACCCATTTGCCGAGTGCAGTAGCGTATTTGTTGAGGGCAGGGTCGAGTTGTTCACTTACCCCCTTGAGCATTGGCGAGACTGCGGCGAGAGCCTTGTTCACTTCTGCCGCAATTGTCTTCGCGGCACGCGCTGGAAATTCATATGACCAAGAAGGCCCCGTATTCGGCCAGTGTGGATTCTGATTTCCGAAGTTTTTCGATTGTGCGTTGTGCGGCCCGGCAGCATCCGACATCCCATTCGTAAGCTCCGCCTCATCGACCTTCGATGACTTCACGGCAGGAAGCTTAATCTCAAACACCGGCGGTTTGCCGCCTGAACTCCCGCCAAGCTGCCAAACCTCGGAGCTGTAGGCCTCGCATTCGTCACCCAGCTTTGAAATGAATTCGCGAGTGATGTCCTGTTCCGGCCCGCTTCCGAGATGAAGCAAAAGGCTTGAGGTGGCATTCCAAACCGCAGCCGACAAATTCTCATCCTCGGCTACCGCAATACTCAAGGCTTCCAAGAGAATCGCACGACAGATTTGGCGCGGCGCATCGTGATGGTTCGCAAGGAAAGTCTTCCAATGCACCTTCACTGCATCTTGAACCACGGCGAACCAAGGGTCGCTTGCAGGACACTTCGGATCAATGGCGACACGGCTCGCCGAAACCGCATCGCTCGGCGTTTCACCGAAGCGCTTGGCAAGGTCAGCCGCCGCCGCCTGATAGTGGCCGAGACGGTCGTCGTCCGTATCCGCCGGGATCAAACTTGCATCAAAAAACCGCTGAAGGAGACTTTGTGATTCGTTCATAAAAGTTGTTTTCGTGAAAGTTATTTCGAGAGGCAGAGCGTGTGTTCAAGGTTCATTCAGTCAATTGGCGCAGCCGGCGAGGAGGTCGCGGCGGAAGGTGTCGGGGCCGAAGTCGGCCTTGATGCCGCGCTGGGCGAAGTTCATCACGGCGAGGTGGCGGGTGATTTTCGCCACGTTGCCGGGTTGTGCAATGAGCCAAGTTTGCGTTGCGTTGTTTTCCAGCGTCGGCATCGGGGCGAGAATGGCGGAGGGGAAGGCGATTGCAAAGATGGGAATTGCGTCTGGTGAGTAGCTGGAATTCGGCTGGCGGGGCGTTCCTGAATCGCGCCCCGATTTTTTGTCATGGAATTGATTCGGGCGTCCATCCGCCAACCTCGCCCGCCGGGCTGCGGGGCCGGTTGTGCCGAGATTCACGCTGGCATGGGTTTTCACACCAAGACGGGGCCGGAACTCAGGGGCAACATCTTTGAACCCGAATTTCAAAATGGAATGGCCGCAGAGAACGCAGAGAAAAGAAGAAAGGCAGAGGGCGGAGTGAAAAATACGACCGCCATTGTCCTGGCGGGTCGGTCCGTCATTCTTTGTGTCCTCTGTGTTCTTTGCGGCCAACTTCGGTTTTCGGGTTGAAAGAACCGAATCGATCTGGCGTCGTATCACGTTCAAATGCCCATGAAGACCGCGCGCATCCTGGCGAAGCTGCTCCACGGCAGCAACGGCATCGCCGCGCTGATCTTCGCGGCGGTCGCGGTCGCGCCGCCGCTGTTTTTCGGGCTTCACCTCGTGGCCTCGTTGCTTCTCTTCGCCGCACCTCTGCTGGCGCAGGACGACACGCCTTACAAAATCAAACCGCAGGGCCACGAGCAGAACAAACGAGAGGCCACCCGCGCCTACGAAGCCAACCTGAAGAAACACGCCAGCGACACCAACGTCCTCGTCCGGCCCGGACTCGTGGCCGACAAGAAAACGAGGCGCGTGGAAGTGATGGTTGAACGGACGGCGCTCGGCCTGAATGCGCCCTGCGAGTTCACGGTCATCGATGAGTCCAGCGACCACGGCTACGAGGCGCTCCTGATTTCCTTCGCCAAGCCGAGCGACGTGCATCGCGCACTCCAGTTCATCGGCGCGGAGCCGGGAGAATCCTTCGACCCCGGCTCGCTCCGTTACTGGCCCAAGGGCGAATCTTTTGTCCTGAGCCTCGTCCGGACGAACGAACCGCCGCTCCGGCTGGAACAACTGCTGGTGGACCGGCGCACCGGCAAAACACTGCGCGAGGATGGGTTCATGTTCACCGGTTCGAGAAGGGTGCCGTCCCCGGATGATCCTCGGAAACAGGTTTACGCCGCCGACGAGTATCAGCCGAAGTCCATCGTCTCGCTCTTCAACTCGACCTACTCCGTGCTCGAAGTTCCCTACGCGGCGGCGAAGGAAACGGTTTACCAGAACACGGCTATCAATCCGGAGCACCCGCTGCCGGAAGGAGCGCTCCTGACTTTGCTCATCGAGCCGGCCAACCAGGATGGCTCCAAGCGCGTGAAAAATCTTGTGCTGCACATTGAGGCGGCCAGGACGCCGACCAATCAGCCTGCGACCGAAGTGGACCGGCTGGCCAGCCTGCGTCCACAACTCAAAGACGCGGGGGCCGTGCTCAATCGCGAGGAGACGTTGATCTCGGTGATTCAAACTCTGGCCGCGCTCGACCGGAAGAAGCATGACTATTTTGTGACTGTCCATTTCGGCGACAACGTCGAACTGGGCCAGGCCCAGTCGCTCGCCCGGATTCTTTCCACCATCGACCGCGAGCAAGGCATCCGCATCGAGCCTCCGTCGGCGGGCCAGATTTACTACCGCGCGTTCACCCCGGATCGGGAACTCCTGGATCGGGAGGCCAGACTGTTTCACCCGTGGGAGCTGGCCTTGTCTGTGAAGGACGGCCAGGTCTCGGGCAAACTCTTGCATGTCGAATCCATCTGGAAAACGAATGCCTCGCTATCAGAATTGGAGTTCACCGAGTTGCCCGTCTCCGGCCCCAAGTCACTCCGCAAAGAACTGGATGCCGAAGCCGAGCGCGCCAGGAAATCCGACCAGCGCGCCAAGGCCCCGATGATCATGGTGTTCGCCCCCGCAAGCATCAGCTACGGACAACTCATCAAGTTTCTGGCCCCCGCGCTGGGCACCCACAAAGTGATCCATGTTTACGTGGACCTCCCCATGCCG
>JANOQV010000131.1:0-4987 GCA_031414955.1 Pedosphaera sp.
GCCGAAGGTCACGCTCGGAAGTGAGATCACGTTCAACAGATCAATTTTTCCGGCGAGGGCGCGGCGTAGGTCTTCAAAGACAGCTTTGTTCGTCAGGATACTGTCGGGAACAATTGCGATGAGTTGTCCACCCGGCGCAAGCCATTCCAAGTAACGCTCCATGAACAACAACTCGGAATCCAGTCGTGCAGGAACACGCCGCGACCAAGTCGTGGCGATCTGATATTTGAGCAGGTCATTGCCTTGGAAGCAGGCACCAAAAGGCGGGTTCGTTAAAATCAGTTTGGCTTTGCCGTTTAATGAGTCAGTCAGCTTGCCATCGTCTCCCTCGCGCGCGAGTGAATTGGCGAGATGCAGGCGTGCGGATGGAAACCCGAACATCGCCATGTTGGTGAGCGCGAGCCGCACCATGCGTTCGCTCTTGTCGATGCCGACAGCAACACGCCCAAGCATGTTTTGCAGCCAGACGGCTTGAAGTTCTGGCGTGCCGATCCTGTCCGCGAGTCGCGCCTGCAAGCCGTGAACCGTCTCCACGAGGAACGAAGCAACACCACAGGACGGATCCAGTATCAGTCCAAAGTCCGCGCAGTGTTTGGCGCGTGTCAAAATTTCCAAGTCATCCGCTGGCAGGTTTTCAATCGCCAAATCGACCATGAACCGGACTACTTCCGGGGGCGTCAGGTATTGACCGAGTTCCTTTTCATCAATGAAGGAATCGTTCAGGAACTTGCCGAAGACTTCATTCAGCACATCGAAGCCCGCAAAGCTGAACGTGGAAGTCTGCCGCTGCAAAGTTTCAAAACACTCGACAATCTCCAGAGCCAGTTCGATCTCCTGCGGTTTCAGCTTCAACTCGAAATCCTTGAGATCAACTTCGTGCGCCAGGGACTCGGGAAGACTTTCCCGAACGATGCCGTCCACGAAATCCTTGAGCGCGGCTGCGAGGCTCGTTCCGTTCTGGGTTGCCTCACTCAGAGCACGTTTTGAAATCCCGCCCCGGTTCATCCGAAGGCCACGGACATGGGCAAAGAGCAGTTTGCAGAGTTCGTCCAGCGCCTGGCTCCGTGAGGAAAGCCGCCCGCGCTTGTGAAGAATTTCGCGGATCGAACGCAGCGTCTGATCCACCGCTTCCGTGATCATGGGGTGATGCGGCGTCACGCGATACGCTGGCGGTGTTTCACGCATGGCATCAGGCTGGGCCACAAGCTCGGCGTGAATTCCCCGCAGCTTTGCTTCATAAGCGGGCCGAGGCTGGGCTTCACCGGTCAACCAACGTTGCACAGACACGGGCGAAGCTTTGAGTTGAACCGCCAGCAGTTGCGGATCGCCCGCGTGGGCGTCCAAAACAGCTTTCACCACGGCTTGGATGGATTCCATGCCGGAAGGATTCCAAGGCTGTCACAGAAGTGTCAACACAAAGTTACACGCCGTGTGTGTTTGTGGAATCATCTCTACACTCGCAGTCAAATTAGGCATGGAGACTCGCCAGCCCAGCGGTTCCAAAATTTCCTGTCCCGCCGAGTTGGGATGGCCAGCGTGGGAGGGCCGTTCCAGTCAGGACACGGCCCGAAAGGGGTCGGTCAATGGTATTGGCATATTTCCCGAAGGCGTGTGTTTCGTCGCAATTCCACAAATTTCCAATCCCGCCGAGTCGGGAAGGCCAGCGTGGGAGGGCCGTTCCAGTCAGGACACGGGGTCGAACGGGCGGGCGTGATGAATTTCGTCGGGCGCGGGCGGGCGAATTGGGCAGCATGGCCATGCCAGCACCTGCGCTTCTGGTGAAGAAGTCGAGGGAAGGAGTGTTTGCCGCGCCATGCCGCCGTCTGTTATGGTCCCACCGTCATGGTTGAAATCACCATCAAGTTGCCGGACCTGCTGGCCCATGCTTTTGGCGCGACGCCGGAAGCGCGCTCGCAGCGGCTTACGGAAGACGCGGCCATCGAGGAATACCGCACGGGTCGTCTTTCGCAGCGTCAGGTCGGCGAGATGCTCGGCCTGGACTACTGGCAGACGGAACGCTTTCTAACCGAGCGCAAGGTGCCGTTGAACTACTCGCTCGGTGACTTGCAGGCGGACCAAGCGACGTTGAACGAAGTGCTGGGCCGCCCGTGAGCGCCGTCGTTTCCGACACCTCGCCGCTCCACTATCTCGTCGAGTGCGAAACGATTGAAATTCTTCCTGCGTTGTTTCAAGAAATCCTCATCCCGCCGACGGTGCATCGCGAACTGCAACACCAGAAAACTCCGCCGCGCGTGCGGGCGTGGGCGCAGTCGCTTCCCGCCTGGGTGAAAGTCCGCGCACCGTCCGTCGTGGATGACTCGTTGAACGTGGATGAAGGGGAGAAGGAAGCCATCTGCCTCGCACGCGAAGTGAAGGCCGTGGCGATTCTCATGGACGACCGCAAAGGCCGCGCCGAAGCGGTGCGGTGCGGACTGCGCGTGGCCGGCACCATCGGGTTGCTGGAGGCGGCGGCGGGGCGCGGGTTGGTAGATTTCACGGCGGTCATCCAGCGGTTGCGGCAGACCAACGCCCGGCTGGATGAAGAATTGATTCAAGCGGCGCTGATGCGGAATCGCCCGCGCTGATTCCGAAGTCACAAGCCCCGCAGCCGAAGAAACATTTGCCGCCCGCCCTTTCTTTCCGCCAGACTTTCCCCGTCACGGGAACTTGTCCGATGAGCATCACCTATCTCGAAGCCATTCGCGAAGCGCAGGCCAAAGCCCTGCGGGATGATCCGCGCGTCTATATCTACGGGCAGGACGTGGGGGCGTTTGGCGGCGCGTTCAAGGCGACCAAGAATCTGGCCAAGGAATTTCCCGGACGGGTGATCGACGCGCCGATCAGCGAAGATGCGATGGTCGGCTCGGCGGTGGGCGCGGCCATCCAGGGCATGCGGCCCATCATCGAGATGCAGTTCGCGGATTTTTCCACGGCGGGCTTCAATCAAATCGTAAACCAGGCGGCGACGCTCTATTGGCGCACGCAAGTCCCCTGCCCCATCGTGGTGCGGCTGCCCTTCGGCGGCACGGAAGGCGGCGGCCCGTTTCACAGCCAGACGATGGAGGCGATTTACGCGCACTATCCCGGCCTGGTGGTGATGACGCCCGCCACGGTGGAGGATGCCTACAGCATGCTGCTCGAAGCGGTGGCCATCGATGACCCGGTGATTTTCTGCGAGCACAAGTTTCTCTATTACCATCTCAAGGCCGACAAGCTGCCCACCGAGGCGCTGCCCACCGGCAAAGCTCGCATCGCCCGCGCCGGACGTGACATGACCATCGTGACCTACAGCGCGATGGTCCACGAGTCGCTCGCGGCGGCGGAGGAGTTGATGCACGACGGCTGGGAAATCGAAGTGGTGGACTTGCGCACGGTGAAACCCATGGACACGGACACGGTGATCGCCTCGGTCGCGCGCACCGGGCGTTTGTTGTGCGTCGGTGAAGCCTGGCCGTGGGGCGGCGTGACGGCGGAAGTGATCGCGCGCGTGGCCACGGAGGCGTTCGGTATGCTCGATGCGCCGCCGCGGCGGTTGAACGCGAAGGACACGCCCGTGCCGTATCATCCGAATCTTTGGGCCGCGCACCGGCCCATGGCGCAATCAATCGTCGATGCCGCGCGCGATCTTCTGGAGATGTAACATGCAGCAAATTCCTTTCATCATGCCGCAGCTCGGCGAAGCCATCGCCGAGGCCACCATCATCAGCTTCCTCGCCCAACCCGGCGACATCGTGGAAGCCGACCAGGACGTGGTGGAAGTTGAGACGAACAAGGCCACGATGAACGTCTCCAGCCCGGCGCGCGGCAAGATTATCCGCTGGACGGCGAAAAAGGACGAGAGTTACGCCGTGGGCGAAGTACTCGGCTACCTGGAAGTAAAAAAAGAGGATGCGGAGCGGCTCGGTCTGGATGAACCCGCCGCCCCCGAGCCTGGCGCAGCCAATGCCAGGCCGACCAGCCCTGCCGTCAGCGAACAGCGACGCGGCGTGGAACCCACCGTGCGCGGATTGCCCGTGCCGGCGCACGCCGCCGGCGCGAGTTACATGTCGCCGCGCATGAAGGCGCGCATGAACGAACTCGGTCTGCACGCCGCCGACCTCTCGGCCATCGCCGGCAGCGGCGCGGCGGGCCGCGTCACCATCGAAGATCTCGAGAAGTATCTCGCCAGCCTGGACAAGCTCCGGCTCACGGAAGCCTCCACCATGCGGGTGGCCGTGGCGGATGCCATGCGGCGCAGTTGGACGCGCCCGCTGGCCACGGTCGGCCTGCCCGTGCAACTCGATGCCGTGCTGGCGCATCGCAAGACCGCCAACCCAAAGCCTGGTCCGGCGCTCTACGCTTTGCGCGCCCTCGCGCTCGCCCTGGCTGAGAACAGCGCACCCGCCGGACGACTGGTCGGCAGCAAGATTGTTCACCCGCCGGCCATTGACATCGGTGTGGCCGTGGAAGCGGAGGATGGGGTGCTGGTGCCGGTCATTCGCGGGGCCGACAAGAAGCCGCTCCAGGATTTGGTGGCGCGCTATAACGAACTGGTGGAATTGGCCCGCGAACGCAAGGTGCCGCTCGACGCCACGGGCGGCTCCATCGCCACGATCACGAACTTCGGCACCTTCGGCCTCACCTGGGCCACGCCCATTCCGCTGCCTGAGCAGACGCTCGTGCTGGGCATGGGCGCGGGCCGCAAGGTTCCGAGTTGGGACGAGGCGAAGCAGCAGTTCGTGCCGGTGACGGAATGTTTTCTCACCCTCAGTTTCGACCATCGCGTGCTCGACGGTGGCGCCGCCGGCCGCCTGCTGCAACACATCGGCACCCTGATGCAGAATCCGGCCAAGCTCTAAGAGCCTGTCTGAAAAGTCGCTTGGGCGGCGCAGGCCACGGGCCCCGGAGTGCGCCCGTCCCCGGGCGCAGCCAGATGGAAAAGTCGGCCGGTGTGGATTTCTCCAACGCGCTCGGCGTCATCACCTTGCTGCGCCCGAGGACGGGCGCA
>JANOQV010000132.1:0-56948 GCA_031414955.1 Pedosphaera sp.
GGGCCGGGGCTTGGGCGCGGGACTGGGTTGACTTGGGGGCGATGCTTTTTTCATGTGACGACACGACAGCCATGTTCTTGTTTTTGCCGGTCGAGGAACCGTGACCACCTCACTTTAAGAACAGTGTCAAGATGCACCCGCAGTTGTAATGGCGATAGCATCACCGCTGCCCCTGTGGTTCAGTTGTGGAACCTCTCGAACACCAACTTTCAGGCGGCGCGGAACGGAGATATCGTGATGGTCGGAACTCATTACGGATGCGGCACCACCACTGCCAATCGAGTTTATGGCCTTGATGCGGCCACGGGTGCGGTCCTCTGGATGTTCAATGCCACTGGCAGTCAGCAGCTCGACGCGGTGTACGGCCTGGCCGTGGATTACGCGCGAAATACAGTTTACGTGACGTCTTTCAAGTCTGGCGTTGCGTCGCAAAGCACGGTGTGGGCGCTGAATACCATCACCGGTGCCAAGCGTTGGTCTGTTGATATAGGTGCAGTTGTTACGGAGCCAGTCTTGGACAATGGCGGGGTTTACGTGGCCACCCGATCCGGCACACTCTACAAGCTCGATCCGGCCACAGGCGGCACGATTTGGTCCCGCTCTGTCACCAGCACGGAGTTGATCACCACCAGTCTGGTTGTGGACGCGGCGTTCGGTGCCGTGTATGTCGTGGATTCCGGCGGGACTCTGTATGCCTACCAGGACGCGTGTTCGAGCAGTTCTGCGTTATGGGATTTCAAGCCCGACCTCAAAGGCATCCCGGCCAAAGTGACCGCACCCCCTGCGCTTCTTAACCACGAACGCGAGCTCTATGTCGGTTCAGACGACGGGAAAGTCTGGCAGATAAGTCGCACTGACGGAGTGGCGATGGCCCACGCCACGGTCGCTGCCACCAACGCACCGTCCTATGAACCCATCGTGTTCCGGGAGTATACACCCGGCGGCTACCGGCTTTTAGCCGGTTCCGGAGGCGTCGTGAGCAAGATCTGCATTCCCTGGCCGGCCGGTCCCGGAGACAGGGGAATCCTGCCGATTCCTACCTGCGTGGACCTGGGAGCGCCGGACGAGGGGCTCGCGATCAATGGCAATCTTGGCTCCGTAACTTCCCTCCCTGGTCAAAGCGTCACGCGGAATATGACCATCGGCAACGTGACATGCTACCCCTTCCAGTGCGCCTCGCTGCTCGGCAACCTGCCGTCCAGCCTCGGTGTGTCCGCCTTGAGCAGTACCAACGGCACGACCGCGTGGGACACTAACAGTTTCCTCGTCGATGTGACCGCCGGATTGCCTATGCATTTCTCCCTCACCTGCACCTCTTCCATTCCCGGCACCTACCTGACCACGGTCACGTTGGCGAACGCGGGCACCGTCCACGCCACGGTGACACTGACCAACATTGTCCTCCCCACTTCGATCGTTGTCACCAGCACGGAGGACAGCGGGCCGGGTTCGTTGCGGCAGGCGATTCTGGATGCGGCGGCGGGAGACACGATTGAACTCGGCGTCACCGGGAGCATTCATCTGAGCGGGCCCCTGAATGTGGACAAGCCGTTGAACATCCGTGGTTCGGTCGCCGCTGCGGCTGCAGTTCACGCCAAGTCCAAGGGCAGTGCGTCGCTGGCTCCCGAGAACCTGGTGATCAGCGGGGATAACGATCATCGCATCTTCAACATCACGGCGGGACCGACGACGCTCTCGGGGCTGACGCTGATTGAGGCGTCGAGTTTTTCCGAGGCCCAGCCGGACGGCGGGGCGATCCGCAACACGGCGCAACTCACCTTGAGCGCCTGCGAATTCACGAACAACACGGCCTTCGGCTCCGGCGGCGCGGTGATGAACGCGGGTGGCACGGCGGAACTGGTGGTCAACGATTGCACCTTCGCGGGAAACTCGGCGTTCAACTACTTCGACTATATCGGCGATGGCGGCGCGATCGCGAATCAAGGTTTTCTGCATGTGACCAACTCGACGTTTTCGGGCAACACCGCCGTGATGCATGGGGGTGCTGTGGCCAGCAGCCGCTTTGCCGAGGCAGCCAGCAGCACGATTTCAGGCAATACGGCCAATTACGGGTTTGGTGGTGGGATTTTCAACGGTGGTGGCTATCTGGCACTCCAGAACTCAATCGTCGCGCACAGCTTCACGTTTTATTACGACAGTCAGGATGTGGGCGGCGTCATCACGAGCGGCGATTACAATCTGATTCAAAATACGAACGGCCTGGTGGTGCCGGGCACGAACAACCTCCTGGGGATTGATCCGGTGCTCGGACCCTTGGCCGACAACGGCGGGGCGACACACACGCACGGGCTGGCCAGCATCAGTCCGGCGCTCGATGCGGGCGATGGCGCGACTTGCCCGGCTGCGGACCAGCGCGGCATCGCCCGGCCAGAGGGCGCGGGCTGCGACATCGGCGCATTCGAGGGCGCGCTGCCGGAGAACCATCCGCCGGTGGTGGCGAATCCGATTGCCACGCTGACCGGAGTGTTCGGGGATAATCTGGACTATCAGTTGCCGGCGGACACGTTCAGTGATCCCGATGCCGGGCGGACGCTGACGTATTCGATGGAGGGCAGCTTCATTGCCTACCTCACTCCGGAGACGCGCACCATCCACATCTCCTCCATGCCAGTGGGGACAAATCTCTTCACCGTAACCGCCACGGACGATGGCGTGCCACCGTTGAGCACGAATGTGGTCATCGAACTCGTCGTTTTGAAAAGGCCCGTCACCGCGAGGGCGAACGACGTGGCCCGCCCGTCCGGTGAAGCGAATCCGCCGCTCTCGATCACTTATTTCGGACTGGTCAGCGATCCTGCCTACCTTGTCAATCCGCCGGTCGCGTCCACGATTGCGGTGGCCGCCAGCCCGCCTGGCACGTATCCCATCGTCTTGAGTGGCGGGTCGGACGACAATTACGAGTTCATCGGACTGACCAACGGCACACTGACGGTGATGGATTTTTCCGTGGATTACCGGCTGGTGCGTTCCTTCGGATTCACCAACCAGATGGGCGTCAGGCCCAGAGCGAAAGTCATCGAAGGTTCAGATGGAGTGCTCTACGGCACGACTCCCGAGACGATCTATCGCGTGAACCGGGACGGGAGCGGTTATGCAGTGTTGAGCACGAGCGGATCGAAGTCGCCGTTGCTGGAAGGCAGCGATGGCGTGTTGTATGGCACGGCGGACGCAGATGCCGGAGCGGGGCTGGGAATTGTCTTCCAACTCAACCGCGATGGCAGCGGGTATTCGGTGCTGCACAACTTCACGGGCGGCGCGGCGGATGGTTCGTCGCCGAGCGCGGCGCTGATCGAGGGAACGAACGGAATGTTATACGGCAATACCCAGTTCGGCGGCGTCAATGATCGCGGCACCTTGTTCAAGCTGAACAAGGACGGCACGGGCTACACGAACTTCCACCACTTCAGCACGTTTGGCCGCTACCCAACGACGCCGATCATTCAGGGCAACGATGGCATGCTTTACGGCGCGACGAGAATCGGTGGGCCGTCCTTCGGCGGCACGGTGTTCACGATCAACGAGGACGGAACCGGGTTCGCTGTCCTGCGCGCATTCGGGTTGGTAAGCGCCAGCCCCATGTCACCCCAGGACGTGATGGAAGGCGGCGATGGCGCGCTCTACGCCACGACGCTGCTGGACGGCGACGCGGGTTTTGGAACGATCTTCAAGCTGAACAAAGACGGTTCGGGCTACACAAACCTGCACTCGTTCGCAGCGACGTTGGATGGAAAATCACCTCGGGGTGGCCTGGTCGAAGCCAGCGACGGAATGATCTATGGCACGACGCAATGGGGTTCCACCACCGCCTCGTCCTCGTTTTTCTCCGGATTCGGCACCCTGTTTCGGGTGAACAAGGACGGCACGGGTTACGGCATCGTTCTCGACCTCGGTGCAGCGGGCTTCGGCCCCGTGGGGGCCATTGAAGCCAGTGACGGGAAGCTTTACGGAGTTTGCAACAGTGGCGGCGACGCCCAGCAAGGCACGGTGTTTCAGGTGAACAAGGATGGCACGGGAGCAGTGGTGCGTTGGACTTTCAACCAGACGGGCGGAGATGGACGCGCTCCCAGCGCCGCGTTGATCGAAGGCAGTGATGGCAAACTCTACGGGGTCACGGAATATGGCGGCGCGGGTGGCTCTCCGAGCTTCGGTCCGGTGGGCGCGGTTTTCAGCGTCAACAAGGACGGCAGCAGTCCCACGGTGCTTCATTCGTTCACGAACGGCGAGGCGGACGCGATATATCCCAGGGTGCCGCTCATCGAGGGCAGCGACGGAATCCTGTATGGAATGGCGGACAACAAGCTCTACCGATTGAACCGCGATGGCACCGGCTATACGAACCTGCATGCCTTTACATACGCTGAAGGTGATGGGCTGACTTCGTTGACCGAAGGCGCGGACGGCACGCTCTACGGCACTGCGGCGTTTGGCGGCAGTTCGTTCGGCGGAACGTTGTTCAAGCTCAACAAGGACGGGAGTGGATTCGTCGTGCTCCAATACTTCGACAGCTTCGACAGTTCATCCGGCACCGCCCCGCAGCACGTTTTCCGAACCAGTGGCGGCCAGCTTTACGGCATCCTTTTCTCCGGCGGCGATTATTCTGGCGGCGCGGTGTTCCGGGTGAATGACGATGGCTCGGCCTACACCAATCTTCATGTCTTTGGCGAATTTCTGGGGTCCGGCGGCGGACCCGTTGGCCGAATGATCGAAGGCAGCGATGGCCGGCTCTACGGGACTGTCGGCGGCGGTGTCTTTGGGTTGAACAAAGACGGCTCAAACTATGGCGTCTTGTGCAATCTTCCGCCTCAAGATCAAATCAATCCCTACGGCGTCACCGAGGGCAGCGACGGTTACCTCTACGGTTTTGGTGCAGGCTACGATCCTTATCCTTCGCCCACCCTCCTTGGGAGCATCTATCGTCTGAAAAAGGACGGCACCGAATATTGCGTGCTGCACCGGTTCAGCGCGGCATCTGGCGACCACAGCTTTCCCGTGAGCTGGCCGTTTCAGGCGAGCGATGGGGCGTTTTACGGCGCGGCCCAGCGGGGTGGCGCGGATGAGTTCGGTGCGATCTTCCGCTTCGCGATTCAGCCGGTGCTTTTGAACCAGCCGCCCACGCTGGACATCGCGATTCCCGACCAGTTGGGAAGCTACGGTTCCGCTGACAACTTCACCTTCGCCGTGAACACGTTCAGCGATCCTGATGCAGGCCAGACCTTGAGCTACACCGCCAGTGGATTTCCGCCCGGCGTGGTGTTCGATGGGCCATCGCGCACCTTGAGCGGAACGCCGACCAACGTCGGACTCTACGCCGTGACCGTTACGGCGACGGATGATGGCACGCCGGCCTTGAGCACGAACGCGGCGTTCAACTTTCTGATTGCTCCGGCGTTGCTCACGGCCACGGCCGACAACGCCAGTCGCTTCTACGGCGTGGCCAATCCGACCTTCACAGGAACGCTCACGGGCGTGACCAATGGAGACAACATCACCTTCTCGTTCAGCACCACGGCGACACCGGACAGTCCGGCGGGCGATTATCCCATCACGCCCGAATTGCAGGATCCTGACTTCAGGCTCGGCAATTACACCGTGAGCACCAACCTCGGTGTGCTGACCGTGCTGTGCCCCACGAACCTCGTCGTCGTCACCACCAACGACAGCGGGCCCGGTTCTTTGCGCGAAGCCATCACGCTGGCGAACCTGAGTTGCGCCCCCGGCCCGGTGCTGATCAGCTTCGACATATCCGGCGCGGGTGTGCAGAGCATGGCGCCACTGACGCCGCTGCCCGCCATCACGCACGCGGTCACGATTGACGGCTACACGCAACCGGGTGCCAGTCCGAACACGCTGGCCGTTGCGGACAACGCCGTGCTGCTCATTGAACTGAACGGTGCCAATCTCACTGGCGTGTCGGCCATCGGTCTCTACATCCAAGCCGGCGACTGCACCGTGCGCGGGTTGGTCATTAACCGTTTCACCGAATACGAGGCGGGAATTCTGGTGCAGTTCTCCGACAACAATGTGATCGAAGGCAACTTCATCGGCACCGATGCCACGGGCACCAACGTGCTGGGGAATGGAACCGGGATCGCGATTTACTCCAGCACGGGCAACCGGATCGGCGGACTGGCTCCATCCTCTCGCAACATCATCGGCGGCAGCTATTCGTCGGGCATCTCTCTGGCCTATGTCTGCACGAGTAACCAGGTCTTCGGTAATTACATTGGTCTGGGAGCGGATGGATTGACCGTCATCACGAACAGCCACGGCATTGGCGTGATCGAGGCCCACAATCAAATCGGCGGGTCTGCTCCTGGCGCTCGTAACATCATCTCCGGCAATCAGGTTGGTTGCTCGATTGGCGGAGGCACCGTGATCCAAGGCAACTTCATCGGGACCGATGCATTCGGCACTCTGCCCCGAGGCAATCGCTACGGAATCCATATCCCCGAATCACGCAACAATCTCATCGGTGGGACAGTCATCGGAGAGGGGAATTTGATCTCGGGGAACGAATCGGGCGTGGTAATCCAAGGGGACATCGCGACCAACAACGTTGTGGCCGGCAATCTCATCGGCACGGATGTCACTGGTACCAACGTGCTGGGCAATGGCACCGGGATTGCGTTTTCGGGAACGACCGGAAACCGGATCGGCGGGCTGACTCCTGAGTCGCGCAACATCATCTCGGGCAACTCGTATGGCATTAACCTGACGGGGGCCGTGGGCGACGAAATCGTCGGCAACTACATCGGTGTGGGAGCTGACGGCGTGACCTCGTTGCCGAACGTCTTCACCGGTTTCTACATTCATATCAGTTCCCAAGTTCACGTCGGCGGCTCGGCGCCCGGTGCGGGTAACGTGATCGCCGGCAGCGGCAGCGGTGTCTATTTTATCGGCGGCGCGAGCAACGTCGTCCAGGGCAACTTCATCGGCACGGATGCTTCCGGAACTCTGTCTCGCGCCAATGGGTCTGGGATTCATGTGAGCGAATCCAGCCACAACCTCATTGGGGGCACTGCCGCGGGGGCGGGGAATCTTCTCTCTGGGAATTCCAGTGCGGGCTTGAGCATTGGCGGTGTAGTTGCGAACACCAACGTCGTGCTCGGCAATCTCATCGGCACCGATGTCACCGGCACGAACGCGCTGGGCAATGGGGACTACGGGGTCTTTATTGGCGGCACTTTGGGCAACGTCATTGGCGGCCCGACGCCCGGCGCGGGCAATGTGATTTCCGGCAACGGTCTCCAAGGCATCGCCATCTACTACGGCGGCGCGGGCAATGTCATCCAAGGCAACTTCATCGGCACCGACGCGACTGGCACGATGGCCGTGAGCAATCGGGTCGCGGGCATTCTCATCGTAGGATCGCCCGGCAACACCATCGGCGGCACGACGCCCGGCGCGGGCAACGTCATTGCCTTCAGTCCATATTCCGGCGTGGGCATCAATGAAGCCGGGGCCACCAACAACACCGTTCTCGGCAACTGCATCTTTGCCAACGGCACCGTCGGCATCGATCTGGCCACAGACTTTGGCGGTGTGACACCAAACGATTCAGGCGACGGCGACGATGGCGCCAATCACTTCCAGAACTTCCCGGAAATCATCCGTGCCCTCGTCGGCGGTGGCGCGATGCAACTCAGGTATCGTGTGGAATCGACAGCCGCCGCCTCGGCCTATCCGATGACCATCGAGTTCTTCATCGCCGATCCGAACGGCTCAGGCCGCACGTTGATTCACCGTGCAACGTACGCGACACCTCAGGAAACAAATGCCATCACCTTCACGCCGCTCGTGCTGCTCTCATTAACCAACCGCCTCGTCGCCACCGCCACGGACGCGAACGGGAACACCTCGGAGTTCTCGGCGGAGGCCGCCGTGACGGTGTTGAGCGACGTGGCCTTGAGCATCGCCGGTGCGGGTGGCTCTCAGACCCTCTCGTGGCCGACCGAGGCGCTGGGATACGTGCTGGAATGCACCGACAACCTGGCCCCGCCCCCCTCGTGGCAAACCGTGACCAACGGCATCACCGACAACGGCACGCTCAAATCCTATTCCGTGACGAACGACCTCAGCGCGACGAATCGCTTCTACCGGTTGCGCTGGGAGTGACAGGTGGACGGTCGTTCTTAGCCGGAAAGTTCCAGTTGGTTCTGTTCCGTGGAACGCGGCATGGCTTTTTGGGCCGGCACTATTAACATCGGCGCCGATGAGCCGCCGCATTGAAATCTCCGCCGCCGACCGGCTGAAGTCCGCCATCCCGTTCGGGATTGGACGGACCAAGCCGGCGCACTTTCGCTCCATGCTCCAGGTGGCGTGGGAGAACCGGGACAATCTCGGCTACGCCTGGAAAGTGTTGAGCAAGGGGGTGTGCGATGGCTGCGCGCTGGGCGTGGCGGGTTTCCACGACTGGACGATTGAAGGCACGCACCTGTGCATGACGCGGCTGAACCTGCTGCGGCTGAACACCATGCCGGCGCTTGATGTGAATTTGTTATCTGAGATTTCCAATTTGAAATCTCTGTCCAATGCCGAGTTGCGCGAACTTGGCCGCCTCCCCTGCCCCATGCTGCGTTCGCGCGGCGACAAGGGCTTTCGCCGCATCTCGTGGGAGGACGCTTACGCCCGGATCGCGAAGCGCATCCGCGCCAGCACGCCCGAACGACTGGCCTTCTTCGTCACTTCGCGCGGCGTGACTAACGAGGTCTATTACATGGCACAGAAGGTTGCCCGTTTCCTCGGCACCAACAACGTCGATAACGCCGCCCGCCTTTGTCATTCACCCAGTGGTGCCGCCATGAAGCATGCGCTAGGAGTCGCGGCCAGCACTTGCAGCTACAAGGACTGGTTCGGCACGGACCTGATCGTTTTCTTCGGCGCGAACCCGGCCAACGACCAACCCGTTACGACCAAGTATCTGCACCTAGCCAAGAAACTCGGCACCAAGGTGGTGATGGTGAACCCGTACCTGGAGCCGGGCATGAAGCAGTATTGGGTGCCGTCCAACGCCGACAGCGCGCTCTTCGGCACGAACATCACGGACTACTGGTTTCCCGTGTCGCAGGGCGGCGACATCGCCTTCATCTACGGCGTGCTGAAGATTCTCGTCGAGCGCGGCTGGGTGAATCAGGATTTCATCGCCAAGCACACGGTGGATTTCCAGTCTCTCAACTCTCAACTCTCAACTCTCAACTTCCCCGACCTCGAACGCGCCAGCGGCCTGACGCACGCCGACATGCAGGAATTCGCCGAACTGCTGCGCGACGCCAAGAACGCCGTCTTTGTCTGGAGCATGGGCATCACCCAGCACACGCACGGCGGGGATGGCGTGTCGATGATTCTGAACCTCGGCCTCGCCCGCGGCTACGTGGGCCGCGACAAGAACGGGCTGATGCCCATTCGCGGGCACTCGAGCGTGCAAGGCGGCGCGGAGATGGGTGCCTATGCCACGGCTTTCCCCGGCGGCAAGGCCATCAATGCGGAGAACGCCGCCTGGCTCTCACGCGAATACGACTTCGAAGTCCCGCCCGAAAACGGATTGAATGCCGTCGAGATGGTCGAGTCCTGCGCACGCGGCGAACTGGATTTGCTTTACTGCCTTGGGGGAAATTTTCTCCGCACGCTGCCTGAGCCGGATTACGTCGCGAAGGCGATGGCCAATGTGCCTCTGCGTGTGCATCAGGACATCATCCTCACCGATCAAATGTTCATCGAAGCGCAGGAGGAAGTTTTGCTGCTGCCGGCCAAGACACGCTACGAACAGGACGATGGCGGAACGGAGACGACGACGGAGCGCCGTGTTATTTTCTCGCCAGAGATTTCGCGCCAAGTTGGCGAAGCCAGAGCGGAATGGAAAATCCTGCGGGAACTGGCGGTTGCGGCCTTCCCCGAGCGCGCCCACCTGCTGCGTTGCGAAACCGGCCAGGCCATGCGCGAGGAGATTGCGCGCGTCGTCCCGTTCTACGACGGCGTGCAGCATCTCAAGAACGGTGGCGACCAGTTTCAATATGGCGGGCCGCACCTGTGCGCCGATGGAAAGTTTCAGACCAGCGATGGGAAGGCGCACTTTCGGGTGGTTGAATTGCCGGAAGTGGTAGAGCGAGGTGTCCTCAACGCGACTGGTGCCGATCCGAAACGCTCGCGGCGCGCTGAGGACAGCGCGCCCTACCAGTTCATGGTCAGTACCCGGCGCGGCAAACAATTCAACACCCTCATCTACGCTGAGGTCGATCCGCTGAACGGCGCGTCCCGCGACGCGGTGCTGATGAACGCCGAGGACGCGGCGGCGTTGAACTTGCGCGACTCCGAGCGCGTCACACTCGTCAACGACACCGGCCGTTACGAAGGCCGCGTCTTCCTCGCCGCCATCGCGCGCGGCAACCTGCAAATCCATTGGCCAGAAGGCAACGTCATCATCCCGCGCGGACGGAACGACACGCTGGGCGGGGTGCCGGATTACAACGCCACTGTGCGGGTGGAAAAGACGCCGGCATGAGTTCGTCGCGCAAGGTGATCCTTCGTTACGGCGCAGGTCGCCTGCGCCGCGAAAAGGACGAACTCGCCGTCGAGGAACCTCTGGAGATTCGCTTGGACACCAGACCGCTCGTTGTGACCATGCGCACTCCGGGGCACGACGATGAACTGGCGGCGGGATTTCTCCACACGGAGGGACTGGTGCAGACGCGCGGCGACCTAAGGGCCATCCGCCGGAATCCGCGCAACCGCGCCGGCAACAGTCTGGATGTGTTTCTTTCTGCGGATGTCCCCGCGGATTTGTCGCGCCTGGCCCGGCGCGGCTATGCCTCCTCCAGTTGCGGCCTGTGCGGCAAGGAATCCATCCAAGCCTTGCAGCGCCGGCTCAAAGCGATCAGTTCGCGACTGAAGGTAAATCCAAAACTCCTGGCGGGCCTGCCGGAAAAACTCCGGGCCGCCCAACCCACCTTCGAACGCACTGGAGGCTTGCACGCTGCGGGCATTTTCACGCCCGAGGGCGAACTGATCGTGGCGCGAGAAGACATCGGCCGGCACAACGCGGTGGACAAGGTGATTGGCTTTGGGTTGTTGCACGGTCTGCTGCCGTTCGATCGCCACATCCTCGTGGTGAGCGGGCGAGCCTCGTTTGAGATTCTTCAGAAATCTCTGGCCGCGCGCATCCCGATCCTGTGCGCGGTCTCGGCCCCCTCAAGTCTGGCGGTGGAGTTCGCCCGCGCCAGTCGGCAGACGTTGATCGGCTTCCTGCGTGCGGAACGCATGAACATTTACGCTGGCGCAGGCCGCGTGCGCCCCATGGTCTCCAGTTGAAGGCAGGAGCCACAGAATTTAGAGGAAAGAGGAGTGCCGCAGTTCGGACGGCATGTCTGCCCCGCAGTGGCACCGCCCGGGGTTCCTGTTCACACGGCGCGATCCTCGCCCCCTCGACACCGGATTGTCACATGACAGTCTGGGGCCACTGCTCCAAGAATTTCAGGGTTTGAAACTCAACTTGATCCAACCACGCGCAGCGGCGTTGTGGGCCTGACTTATGGCTGATAATTCTGGTCGTAACTACGTCATCGGGGTTGATCTCGGGGGCACCAAAATTCTGGCCGGCGTGTTCGACCTCAAGATCCAGCCGATGGGTGCGACCAAATTCAGCACCAAGGCCCAGCGCGGGCCGGAGGCGGTCATCGAGCGGGTCGCGCGCTGCGTGCAGGATGCGATTGACGAGTGCGATCTGAGCCTGAAGCAGGTTCGAGCGGTGGGAATTGGAGCGCCAGGTGCGGTGGATCCAGAACATGGTGAAGTTATCTTTGCGCCCAATCTGGATTGGAAAGACGTGGCGATCGTCAAGGAGCTGGAGCAGCGGCTCGAGCTTCCGGTGTTTCTCGAGAATGACTGCAAAGCGTGCATGCTGGGCGTGTACGAGCAGGAGTTGAAAAGCAAACCGCGGCATGTGCTGGGCATTTTCATCGGCACCGGCATCGGTGGCGGGCTGATCCTCAACGGCGAGTTATACGGTGGCTCCAGCCACACCGCCGGAGAACTGGGCCACATGGTCCTGGATGTGAACGGCCCCAAGTGCAGTTGCGGCAACAAGGGCTGTTTCGAGGTCTTTGCCAGCCGGACGGCTATTTTCCGCGCCGTGCAGGCGGCGATCAAAAGCGGCCAGAAGAGCGTCCTCACGGAAATGCTGGGCGATGACTTGAAAGATTTGCGCAGCGGCGACATCCGCAAAGCCATTCGTCGCGGCGACAAGGTGGTGGAGAAAATCGTCGAGGAAGCCGCCGATTACACCGGCATCGCCATTGGTAACCTGATCAACCTGCTCAATCCCGAAGTGGTCGTATTGGGTGGAGGCGTGATCGAGGCTCTGGCCGATGAAATGATGCCGACCATCGTGAAGAGCGCGAAATCACACGTCCTGACGGGCAACCTGCGCAACGTCGATATCATCGCCTCGAAGCTGGGCGACAACGCGGGCATCACCGGTGGGGCCGTGCTGGCGCGGGAGAAGACCCGATAAGGGACAGGCTCAGTGGATTGTAATCCGGCGGACGGACAAGGGAGCGAAACAGCCTCGGCGGATTCACCGATTATTTCCAAGGGCTGGGCAGCAGTTCCACTGTGGGCAACCGCCGCACCCGCGTGGTCTTCTTACGCTCCGTTTTCACCACCGCCTCCAGTCGGTGTATGAATTCCATCTGGCTCCGGCAGGATTTCTCCTCCTTGCCAGGATGGGCGCGCGCGTAGGTCCCGTCGGCACGCAGCAGCCAGGCCTTGGTATTGTCGGCGAGGAACAGGGGGAAAATCTGCTCGCAGATGTGTTTGCGCAAGGCTGGTTCCTCGATCGGAAATGCTATTTCGAGGCGGCGAGCAAAATTGCGCGGCATCCAATCCGCGCTGGACACAAACACCTGGGGGTGACCGGCGTTGTCAAAGCAGGCGATGCGACTGTGCTCGAGGAAGCGATCCACAATGCTGCGCACGGTGATGTTGGCACTGATCCCCTTCACGCCTGGCCGCAGGCAGCAGATGCCGCGGATGACCAGTTCAATCTTCACCCCGGCTTGTGAGGCCCGGTAGAGCGCCTGGATGACCTGGGGATCAACCAGGGAATTCATCTTCACCTTGATGCCCGCGGGCAGTTTTTTGCGCGCGTTCTCCGCTTCGCGATCGATCAAGGCGATCATCTTCTCATGCAGCTCAAAGGGCGCGATGAGGAACTTGCGCATCTCCTGGAACTGGCCGATGCCGGTGAGCAGATTGAAGAGGTTGGTCGCGTCCTCGCCGAAATCCGGCCGGCAAGTGAAGAAGCCCAGATCGGTGTAAAGCTTGGCCGTGGTCGGGTTGTAGTTGCCCGTGCTCAGATGCACGTAGCGGCGGATGCCGTCGTTCTCGTGCCGCACCACGAGCATCATCTTCCCGTGGATTTTGTAGCCGACCAATCCGTAAACAACATGCACGCCGGCCTCTTCGAGTTGGCGCGACCAGTGGATGTTGTTGGCCTCGTCGAACCGGGCCCGCAACTCCACCACGGCCGTGACCTGCTTGCCGTTCTTCACCGCATTCATCAAGGCACCGATGATGCGCGGGTCACCCCCCGTGCGATAAAGCGTCTGCTTGATGGCCAGCACCTTGGAATCTTCCGCCGCCTGTTCGAGGAACTCGACCACGCTGTTGAAATTTTCGTAGGGGTGATGCAGCAGGATGTCGCGTTCGGCGATGGCGGCGAAGAGATCGCGCTTCCCGCGCAGGGCCGGGGCCGTGGCGCCGATGAAGGCTGGGTCGCGCAACTCCGGCGAGTGGTCGCCGTGATAGATGGCCATCAACCGGGTGGGGTTGAGCGGGCCGTCGATCAGATACAAATCCTCCTCGTCGAGCCGCAGCGTGCCGAGCAGCGCCTTGCGCACCTCCGGCGGGCAGATGTGTTCGACCTCCAGGCGCACCGCGTCGCCCTTGCGCCGGTTGTGCAGTTCGTTCTCCACCGCCTTGAGCAGGTTCTCGATGTCCTCCTCGTCGATGTACAGCTCGCTGTTGCGCGTGACCCGGAAGTGGCAATAGCCCAGAATCCGTGTGCCGGGAAACAGGTCAGCCAGGAAGTGCCCGATGATCTGGCCCATGAAAACGAAGTCGGCGCGGGTCTCCTGGCGCGGCAGGCGCACCAACCGCGGCAACACGCGGGGCACCTGGACGACCGCGAGATGTTGCAGCGTCTGGTGGTGTTGCGTCATTTCCAACTGCACGATCATGTTCAGCGACTTGTTCAGCAGTTGCGGAAAGGGATGAGCCGGATCGATGGCCAGAGGCGTCAACACCGGACGGACCTGGGCCAGATAATACTCCTTCAACCAGCCCAAGTCTTCCGCGCTCAATTGGTTGACTTGCAGAAATTGAATGCCGCGCGTGGCAAGTTCCGGCAGCAATTGCTCGCGCCAGCAAACGTATTGCTCATCCACAAGCTGATGGACTTGCTTCTGGATGGCTTGAAAGCGTTCCGTCGCCGTCAGGCCGTCCACGCTCTGGCCCACCACTTCGCTCTCAATCTGCTGCTTGATTCCGGCCACGCGCACTTCAAAAAACTCGTCCAGGTTGGAGCTGAAAATGGAGAAAAATTTCACTCGCTCCAGCAGTGGAACAACTGGGTCGCACGCTTCGGCCAGCACGCGACGATTGAACTCCAGCCAACTCAGCTCTCGATTCAGAAAATGCGCGGGCGCAAATGAACTCATTGGGGTGATTCTATCGCCCAGGCACTGGTTTGGTGAAAGCCTGGCGAGGTTACGTTACCGTGACAAGCGGAAGGCTCGCCCAGACCGGCAAGTGCAGAGGTGCCGGCTCGCTCCCAACCATCCGGCACCCGTTGGATCAGATGTTCAGAAATGTCACACCGACTTCACCGGGCCGCTGCTGGCCTGGCATCGAAGGAGGGAATGTTGCCTCCATGCGCGCCACCATTTTAGTCGTTGATGATGAACCTGATGTCGTAGACCTGATCGGTTTCAACCTGCGCACCCATGATTACGAAGTGCTCTCCGCACATGACGGCCTCGACGCTTTGAACAAGGCCCGACGCCTCCTCCCCGACCTGATCGTGCTCGACGTGATGATGGAGGGAATGGACGGGCTGACCGTGTGTGAGATCTTGCGCGCGCAACCCTCGACCAAAAACATCCCCGTCATCATCCTCACCGCGGCGGTCGGAGAAATGGCGCGGCTGAACAGTGTGGCGGCGGGCGCGGCGGACTTCCTGAGCAAGCCCTTCAGCCCGAGTGACCTGGTGCGCCGGGTCGATCACTTGTTGTCCGTCGCTCCGCCCAGCGACGCGGATGGTGGTTCCATCAGGTTTTGAGACGGGCCAGTTGCTTGGCCTGGAGCAGCCACTCCAGCCGCGCACCGGGGCGGCGGCGAAATGTTTCGACCGTCAGGAGGCACAGGGACCCTTTCCGCAACTTCCATGCTTCCGGGGTGCCTGCGCTCAGCAGCCTGGTCAGCGTCCGGCTCAATTGTGGCTCATGGCCGACCAACATTACGCGGTGCGTCCGGGGCAGCGTGGCGAGGTGGCGGATCAGACTGGCGGGATTGGCTTCCGGGGTCAGCAGTTGCGTCAGTTTCAAATGGCGGCGGCACGTTAACACCTGGGCTACGAGAGCGGCCGTGTCATGCGCGCGCACGTAAGGGCTGGAGAGAATCAGATCGAAGGACAATCCCAGCGCGCGCATGCCCCGGGCCGCAGCACGCATTTTCTGCCGGCCTTCCGCAGTGAGCGGACGCAAGTCATCGTTCTGGCCGCCAAACTCAGTCCGCTCGACGGCGGGACCATGCCGCAGGAGATACAATTTCATGACCTGGCAACGGTGACCGTTTGGCACCACTTATTCCATCAAGCAATCATGGGCTCCGGGAAGGCATCGCTCGCCATACCCGGCCCAAGGAATCCAACTAAGCGCACAAGCAATTTGTGACTTGGGGGCAAACTACGGTTTGTTTTCAAAACAAGCGCTGCTTAGATTTGCCGACCAATGAAATTCCCGTGCCCTGCGCTCTGCGCTCTGTTCGTCGCGCTGGTGGCGACCGCTGAGGCGAAGCTCTCGCCCGAGCAGATCGCGAAGCTGCCCGCACCTGCTCAGGTCCAAATTGATTTCGCCCGGGACGTGAAGCCCATCCTCGACCTCGCCTGCGTGAAGTGTCACGGCAAAGGCAAGGAGAAGGGCGGCCTCTCGATTGAGACGAGCGCGTCGTTCCTCAAGGGCGGTGACAGCGGTTCGCCCATTGTCGCGGGCAAGAGCGCCGAGAGTCTGCTCATCGAACTGGTCGCGGGTTTCGATCCCGAAACCGTGATGCCCCAAAAAGGCTCGAAACTGAAGCCCGGCGAAATCTCGACGCTGCGCGCGTGGATCGATCAGGGCGCGAACTGGCCGGCGGACATCACCTTTAAGAAGGCGGCCATCAACAATCTGCATCCGCGCCGGGTGGATTTGCCCGTGGTCCAAGGGGGCGGGAATCCGGTGGATCGCCTGCTTGTCTCTTACTTTTCCACCCACCGCGTTTCGGCCAAGGACATTATCGAGGATGGCACGTTTGCCCGGCGCATTTATCTCGATGCGGTCGGCGTGTTGCCGACGCCCAAGGAGTTGGACGAATTCCTGACCGACCCACACGCGGACCGACGCCTCCGGCTCGTGGAAAAATTGCTCGGCGACAACCGCCGTTACGCCGAGCACTGGCTCACCTTCTGGAACGACCATCTGCGCAATGATTACAAGGGTGCGGGCTACATCGACAATGGGCGCAAACAGATCACGCCCTGGTTGTTCTCCGCGCTGCTCACCAACAAGCCGTATGATCAGTTCGTGGCGGAACTGGTGAACCCAACCAAAGAGTCCGAGGGCTTCATCAACGGCATCTCCTGGCGCGGCGCCGTCAACGCCAGCCAGATCCCGGTGATGCAAGCGGCGCAGAGCGTGGGCCAGGTTTTCATGGGCGTGAATCTCAAGTGCGCGTCGTGCCATGACAGCTTCATCAACGATTACACCCTCGCCGATGCTTATGGCATTGCCGCCATCTTCGCCACCAACAAGCTGGAGATCGCGGAATGCGACAAGCCCACCGGCCAGTTCGCCAAGGTGAAGTTTCTCTACCCCGAACTGGGCGAGATCGATCTCACGCTGGGCAAACAGGAGCGCACGCGGCGACTCGCGGAAATTCTTACCTCGCGCCAGGGCGGCCGGCTCACGCGCACTGTGGTGAACCGGCTCTGGGCGAAGTTCATGGGCCGCGGACTCGTCGAGCCAGTGGATGAAATGGACGCGCCCGCCTGGAACGTCGACGTGCTCGACTGGCTGTCCGAGGATCTGGCCGATCACGGCTACGACCTGAAGCGCACCATGAAATGGATTCTCACTTCGCGCGCCTATCAGTTGCCCTCGGTGAATCTCGGCGAACACACGGAAAATCAGTTCGTCTTCACCGGGCCGGCCATCCGTCGTCTGAGCGCCGAGCAATTCCGCGACGCGCTTGGTGGATTGACCGGCGTTTACTACGAGAAGCCCGCCTTTACCGCGGAGGCCGCCGGCCTTGGTGCCGCGAAATTCCCCAAGGCGGCAAAGTGGATTTGGAGCGAAGCCGACGCCGAAAAGAAGGCGCTCGCGGAACCGATTTACCTGCGCAAGACCTTCATGCTGGCAGCGCTGCCCAAAAGGGCGCACGCAGCGGTTGCTTGCGATAACAGCTTCACGCTTTTTGTGAACGGGAAAGAGATCGCCAGCGGCAAGGATTACGGTCAGCCGAACTTCGTGAACCTGCTGCCGCACCTCGTTCCCGGTGAGAACACCATTGCGGTCGCGGCCATCAACCACACGCCCGAGAACAAAGTGCCGCCCGCCGGCGAGGCTCCGAAGGAGAGCGAGGCGAATCCCGCCGGGTTCATCTTCGCGGCGCAATTGCGTGGTGCGGAACTGACTGAGATTGTTTCCGACAAATCTTGGAAAGTCTCAAAGGCCTTGGATCCCAGATGGCACTCGATGCCATTCGACTCCGGCACATGGAGCATGGCCGCTGAACTGGGAGCCGCCAACATGGCACCTTGGAAAGTCGGCTCCAAGCTCGACACCACCTTGGCGCTGGCCGAGGAACACGGCACGGTGCGCGCAAGCTTCGTGGCCGCCGACCCACTGGCCGTGGCCCTGGGACGTCCGAATCGCGAACAGATCACCACCACTCGCCCGAGCGCGGCGACGACCTTGCAGGGCCTCGAACTCACCAATGGCGAAACGTTGAACAAGATTGTGAAGCGCGGCGCGCAGAAATGGCTCGCGGGAAGCAAGCTCAAGACGGATGACGTTGTGAACGAAGTCTTCGCGAAGTCGCTGGGCCGGAAGCCGACGAAGAACGAAATGAAAATGGCCGCCGAACTGGTTGGCACTCCCGCGAAGCAGGAAGGCCTGGAGGATTTGCTCTGGAGTGTGGCCATGCTCCCGGAGTTTCAATTGATTTACTGAACTATGAAGACTTCACGCCGTGACTTCCTCAAGACGGCCAGCGCCGCCACGCTCGGTGCGCTGGCGTCCGGCTACCCGCGCCTGGCCCTGGGCGAAGACGCCCTCGAAAAAATCGCGCCGCGTGCCGACACCATCATTGTGCTCTGGATGGCCGGCGGCATGGCCCAGACGGAGACTTTCGACCCGAAGCGCTACACGCCCTTCACCAAGGGCATGAAGCCCGGCGACATGTGGAGCACCTTCCCGACGATCGACACGGCGGTGGACCACATCAAGATTTCACAAGGGCTGGAGAACATCGCGAAGGTGATGGATCGTGCCGCGCTCATCCGTGGCTACACGGCGGGCGACCTCGGGTTTATCCTGCACTCGCGGCATCAATTCCACTGGCACACCGGCTACGCGCCGCCGCAGACCGTGGCCTGTCCGCATATCGGATCGTTCATCGCGCGCACGCTCGGGCCGAAAAATCCGGCTGTGCCCGCGTTCATCAACATCGGACAGCGCTTTGATCTGGGCGAAGGCGAGGAGTTGAAGGCGTTCACCACGGCGGGCTTTCTCGGGAGCGAGTTTGGCCCGTTCAACGTGCCGTTCCCGGAAGCCGCCGCTGACTCGGTACGTCCCCCGATGGGCATGACGCCGGGGCGCTTCGAGAATCGCGACAAGTTTTACCGCAAGTTGGTCGAGAATTCGCCCGTGATGCAGCACGGCGGCGGCTTCCAACGCGAGTCGTTGCTCCGCTCCATGGATAACGCGCATCGCCTGCTCAGTTCGCCCGCCGCGAAGGCCTTTGATCTCTCGCTCGAACCTCTGGAGAGCATCAAGAAATACGTGCCCGATTACACGCCCGGCAAGCGCTACAACTCGGATATGAACCGCACCGGCAGCTACGAGGCTGGGAACCTTGGGCGTTTCGGTCTGGGCTGCCTGCTGGCCCGCCGGTTGGCCGAAGTGGGTGCGCGCTACGTTGAAGTTACGACCGAATACATCCCCTTTCTCAACTGGGACACGCACGAGAGCGGCCACGAGAAAGCCGCCAACATGAAAAAGACCATCGACGCGCCCGTGGCCCAACTGGTGCGTGATCTGGAGGAACGCGGCCTGCTCGACCGCACCCTGGTCATTCTCGCCAGCGAGTTCAGCCGTGACTCGTTGCTCGAAGGCAAGCCGGGCAAGGAAGTGCCGGGCCAGGTGCCAGTGCCAGATACCATCGAGGACATCAAGAACTACGGCATGCACCGCCACTTCACGGATGCGGGTTGCGTGCTGATGTTCGGCGGCGGGCTCAAGCGCGGCCACGTCCACGGCGAGACCGCGCCCGAACGGCCGTGCAAGACGATCAAGGACCGCGTGGTCATCGAGGATCTCCACGCCACGCTCTACACCGCCATGGGCATCTCGCCCAAGCTGGCCTACGACATCGAGAAGCGCCCGTTCTACGTGACCCGCGACGGTCAGGGGAAAGCCATCAGATCGTTGTTCGCCTGATCGACCGCAGCGACTGGCCGGCGCCTCAAAGTCCGGCTCTGGAATGAAAAAGCGGCGGCCGATTTCGGCCGCCGCTTCGCGTTTCAATCCTGGTCCGGACTCAGGGCAGAACCACCAGTTGGTAGTAGCGCTGTCCGGTCGGGGAGAGAGAGATGTCGTCGTTGATGCTCAACAGGCTATCACTTTCCACGGTGAGCGGGGAGCCAAGGTTGGTCCATTCCAAATCGCCCAGCGCATTTTTGTATTTCACCTGATACGTGCGTCCGCCGGTCGCGGCCCAGGTCAGGGTGAGTTCATTGCCGACCAGGCTGGGCACGGCGAAGTCGGGCAGCGACAGCACTCGGACCTGCACATTTTCGGAGTCGCTCAGGACGGGCGAGCCGTTGTCGCTGACTCGAATGGTGATGAGGTTGGTTCCAGCCAGACCCGGCGTCCAGGTGAAGGCTCCGGAGTTCAGGTCAATGGCCGCGCCCGGAGGCGCACCTGGATCGAGGGTGAAGCCCAGCGTCTGTCCGCCATCGGAATCGGAGGCCGTGGCGGTGAAGGCCAGGGGCTGGTTCACGAAGACGATCTTGCCACCAATCGGGTCGAGCACGGGCGAATTGTTACCTATGCCAGGCACGTAATTGGAAGCGCGCGGGGTCTGGTTGGTCGGCATGTGGTAAACGAGTGGTCCGCCGTTGGGATAGCGGCCTTCGCTCACGTTGCCCGTGGCGTTGGTGAAGGTGATGGCGTCGATCTGCGTGCCGTCGGCGGCGAACAGTCCGATGGCCTCGCCGGCGGTGGCGAGCTGGAAGTTTACGTGCAGATCGGGGCGCGGCAGTCCGCCGGAAACATTCTGGCCCGTTTCATTGTCGGCCCAGACGAGCAGGAAGCCCTGGCCGGGAATGAAGTGCGGGCCGTTGGTCGTAATCAGGTACTTGAACTTGTTGGCCAGCGTATCGGTCAAGTAGTAGCCGGCGAGGTCGACGCTGTTGGTGGATGGATTGTAGAGTTCGAACCAGTCGTCGTTGTCGTTGTCGGCCGGGTCGGCGAGGTAGTTGGTGTTGCTGGCCATCCACTCGTTGATGAACACCACCAGCGGGCCGGAGCGTCCGTCATTGTTGGTTCCGGCCGTGACGTAGAAGAACTCCTGCCGGTCGAAAGGCTGCCCGTCCGGGAACGAGCCATAGGAACGGTTGGCCGAAATGCCGGCGTAATTCACATAATCCAGCACGCGCGGGGCGTTGGTGTGGAGGTAGGAGAGCGCGATGGATCCGGAGCCGCTGGGCAGGATGAATTCAGTGTGAAGTTGGGCCGGCGTGCTCTCGCCCGCTTCACCGTCGCAGATGATGATCATGAACTGCGTCGGGCCGATGCTGTAACCCGCCGGGATGGCGAAGCTGGTCAGGTTCGTGTAGGTCGTCGAGAGATACAACCCGTCGAGAGACACGGGGCTGGTGCTGGCATTGTAGATTTCAATCCAAGGCTCGCGTTCGCCGTTGTTGTCCAAGAGTCCGTTCACGTTGTCGGCTTGGAGTTCATTGATCCAGAGCGTGGGGAAGGCGGGCAGATTGGTCGTGCCCTGGTTGGCCGTGCCCGGAGTGAGGGAGTTGATGGCGGGACTGACCAAGGTGGGCGGGATGTAGTTCGACGGAGTGGTGAACACGCCGATGTTGGTGAGCACGTTGAGCGGGCCGCTGTTGAGGATTTTCACCGTCAGGTTGGTGGCCTTGTTGCCGGGCAAGTTGGTGGCGTAATACCAGAAGCTAAGGTTGTGAACCGCGTTGGTCAGGGGCGCGGGCGAGAGCAACTGGGAGATCACGCGCGGTTGGGCATTGCCGAAGCTCAGGCAATCTACCTTCAACGCGCCGCTGCCGCCATGCACCGGGTTGCCGACGATGAGGGTGTTGGTGTAATTGGTGCCAATGTGCCAACTGTTCGTGACCGGCACGGCTTCGAGCAGCGGGCCGGTTTCAAAGTCGCCATTGCGTACTAAGTTGGTCCCGACCCCGACATTCGTGCCGACCACCACCACGATGTCATCAATCACCACGTTGGCCCCGTTGATCTCCCCGTTGCCCAAGTTGATGACGAGGCGCATCTGGTTGCCGCCAGCCCCAGGTCCGGCGATTCCCGTGGCGCTGACAAAACGCCAACCGGAATAGACCGTTTCCGGCGTGGAGATGCCACCACCGTACACGGCGGGCAGATAGCTGCTAAACCAGTTGCCCACGCGGGCATTTTCCTGGGCCGCGTCGATCAACTGGAAGGAGGAGCCAGTGCCGCTGGCGGCGTCCGGCCACGGCAGAGGCCCATCGTAACGCACCCGGTCCACGACGAGATCAACGTCGTTGGTGGTGGGAGCCGGTTTGATGAGCGAGAGCGTCTCGCCGTCGGTCTGGAGGCCACCAGGGAACTGATCGAAGGCCGGCACCAGACCGCCGTAGGCATTCGCATATTGCACTCGGTCCTTGGTCAGGACGAGGAAGCCGCGCGGCCCGATGGTCGCGCCCTCAGGGAAAGTGTAGTCGAGGCCATTCACGCGCCAACCGGAGAGGTCAAAGGTGAAGTTGGTGGCGCGGTTGAAGATCTCCACATATTCCGCGCCGAAGACCAGCGGGTTGGACATGATCTCGTTGAACACCAGGTTGCCCACCGGGTTTTCGACCACGCCGGTGTAATTAACCGAAACTACGCGAGCCGTGCCGGGAATGGCGTTGCTCAACCGCCCGTAGCCCTGGAAGGCGAAGTCGTTCAAGCCGGTGACACTGACCGGGACGCGCACGCTCCAGTCCGTCTGGCTCGTCCAGGTGATCGGATAGGCGATGCCGTTGATCTCGAAAAACTTGATCTCGATCGGAGCCGTGCCGGTGAGCGTGACGATGTTGCTGCCGGAGGTGAAGTTCGTCGCGCTGGTGAAGTTGAAACTGGCGGATGGGATCTGGGTCAAGATGTAGGCGCGGCGCCCGGCCACGTAGGCCTTGATGGTGGACACCGTCCCGGCGTTGGCCGCAGTGACACCGTTGGCCAGATGCGCCGCCATCTTCGCATCCAGAATGGGATCGAGATAGGTGTTATTGAGCGGCCCGTCGGTCATGTCCCGCATGGCTCGCCAATACATGCGACGAATCTCCGGCGTGGCATAGAGGGCCGCGATTCTCGGATCGTTCACCTGGAAAATATCCTGGCCGGTGCCGTCCCCGCCCACGCCCATGGTGAAGTCGATGTCCCAGGTCAACATGCCGAACTTGCTGTTGTTGGGCCGGTAGGTGTAGGCGTTCTTACCCCGGCGGTAGCCGTAGCTGTCCCAGTTGCCGCAAGTGTGCTGCGCGCAAAAAATCCGCATCCACTGCTCCAGGTCCGCGACCTGGCTCAACTGCTTCACCATGTAATCAGGCAGAGGGTTGATGGCCGAGTTGGTGGTCGGACTGATGATGTCCACCAGCGCGAAGAGATTGGTGTAGTCGTTGGCCGACTCGGAGGCGCTCACGGAGCGTTTGCGCCACATGAAACGGTAATGGGCCATCTTGAGCTGGTTCACGCCGTTGTAGGGCGACATGGTCCGGGTCAACTGGGCGTTGCCTTCGCCGCCATGGGCATCGCCCGCGTCATTGTACTCGAAGCGGTCTTCGATCTTGTAGAGCTGCCCTTCACTCTCATTGGGCCACCATTCCTTGATCGCGTCGCCGTTGGGCTGCTGCGAGTCCTCCATGATGAAAGGCACGCCGCCCGTGGTGCTGCGCCGGTTGCCGTTCACGAACAGATGAATGTAGCGACGGTAATTGTAGTGGATCCCCATCTGCCGGAAGAGGATGTAGGTGGTCTGTTCGGACTGGGCGCTACCGTCGCTGCCCGTGTCGCCGGACGGATTGCCGATGGTGTTGAGCACGAAGTCCGTCTGGCCCAGCAGCAAATCGTCCTCCGGGAAGTTGAGCACATAATCCACCCGGGTGCTCGGTGCCACCGGGCTGACCATTTGGCCCACATGCCAGACGCTGCCGCCGTACTGCGGCTGCAAGTTATAGATCACGCGGAAGTTGTTATAGACGAAGGTCGCGTCCAGCCCGGCGTTGTTCAAACGCACGCGAGCCACCCAGCGGTCGATTGTTTCCTGCGTGATCCAAAAATGGTAGGTGGAGTAGCTGCCGGGCAACTGCTCTTCGCCCCAGCGGATCATGCATTCGCGCTTGGGTGAATCGACCGGGAAAACACGGGTCAGCGCGTTGGCCGGGAAGAGGTTCGTGGCCTTGACCACGGCGTTGTCCGCCGCCTGGATGTGAAAGGCCGCGAGCGTGCCCGAGACCTGGCCGGGAATGGTGGCGCTGTACAAACCATCACCCGCCACCACATCGCCCGCCGTGCCGTTGTCCACCATGGTCACGTTGTTGAAGGTTTGGCTGGGATCGAGGCGGTAGCGGAGCAGCAGGGTGGAAAGTCCATCTGGGTCGCTGGCGCGGGCTGTCACCACCACCGCCGCGCTGGCCGCAGGGAGAATCGGGCTGTGGACCACGTCCGAAATCGCCGGAGCGGAGTTGCCCTGGTAACGGCTGTTGACCGCTCCGGGTGTGCCGAGGTTCTTCGGCACGGGCAGACGCCCTGGGGCTTCCATGCCGCCACCGTGGAATCGGAGCAACACTTCCGGGAATCCCCGCAACCAGCGCGCCTTGGCGCGCAGCGTGACGATGGTGTTCAACGCGAACGTGGCCGTGAAGGAATTGCCCGTATTCGAGCGCACCTTGTTCGAGCCGGTGTCGCCACGGGAAGCGCCTCGGATGTGCAGGCTCTTGGCCCCGGTGAAACCGACATTCTCAATGGACGATTGGTCGTGAGAACCTTGCGGCGTCCAGTTCGACAGGTCGGTCTCGAAACCGCCGTTGATCATGATGTTGGCGTTGCCGGGTTGGGGACGAACCTCGATGTCGTCCACCAAGGCTTCGCCGACGCCGAGCATATAGACGTGAATGTTGTCATGGGTCTGGGTCCATTCATCATCGACGCTGCCCGTGGCCTCGAAGCTGGTCCAGGTGCTCTTGGCCGTCTCATCGCTGTCCGCCCAGTTGGCCGCCAACTGGGTGTCGCTGCGGGGATCGATCAGCTCCAGGCTGCTGCCGCCGCCATCGGACCACAGGCCCCAGCGCCCGCCCTTGCTGTAGGTCACGTCGTTCATCGCGTAACGGAACGACACGTTGGTCAGAACCTGGCCGCTGCCGTTGGTCGTCACTTCGTAATCGGGCGCCGAGAGCACGACGTGTTCGCCGCCATTGGCCAGCGAGCCGTCGTAATTGCCGAAGAGGTTGGTGCTGTTCAGGGTCGTGTAATTGTTGGCCAGCAATTGATCCTTGTTCCGGCCCACGACGACATAAGCCCCAGGCTGAATCATGGTGTTCTTCGGGAACGTGTAATCGATGCCGTCGGTGAAACGCCAGTCGCCGAGGTTTACCGCGCTGCTGCCCCGGTTGTAGAGTTCCACGAACTCATCATCGCTGTCCCCGGAGATCGGGTTGTACATCATTTCGTTGATCACGATCGGACTGTTGGTCGGTGCGGAGTTGGTCGTGCCGGGCGTAAGGGCCGACAGGCGTTGGAAGCGGGGCGCGCCATCCGGATAACGGCCCGAGGAAACACCATTCTCCTGGCCGTCGAAGCCGATCGCGTCGATCACGCGCGTCTGGTTGGAGTTGACCAGCACGATCTGCTCGCCGCTCGAGGAGAGCGCAAAGCCCAGATTGAGCGGGCCGGGAACAGTCGTGGCGGTGAAGGCGATGAACCCGCGCCCCGCCAGCACCGTGCCGTCGGCAATACGGTATTTGTTCGTGGTCACGGTGTCGCTCAACCAGAAACCGGAGATGTCCACCGGGGTTGTGCCGTGGTTGTAGAGTTCTATTCCGTCTTCCAGCGGCAAATCGGTGTGGGCCAGGAATTCGTTGATCACGACATTGCGCGCCGGTTCGGACGATCCGATCGGATCGTAGCGCCCCGGTGAACCGCCCACGGAATCGCTCGCCGCCCAAGCTTGCCGGCTGCCCTCACCGTAGGAAGGTCGGGCCAGCACCAAAGAATGCCCGCCGCCATCGGCCTCGATGGGCCAGGGATATTTGGTGCCGAAGCTCGCATCCAACAACACCTGCCCGGCCATGCCGTGCAACTTCACGGTGCCGCCCGCGTTGTTCAGTCCGTTCGTGATGATCGGTTGCTCGTCGATGTCGAGGCCGTTGGTCACGCCGTACTCCAGCACGCCGCTGATACCATAAACCGACTGCACGTCCGCCTTGATCTTGGCCAGCACCAGGAATCCTCCGCCGGGTAAAATCGTGTTGCTCGGGAAGGCGTAATTCACGTCGCCCGACAAGCGTTGGCCGGTCAAGTCTTCCCAGATGGGAAGGGAATTGTAGATCTCGATGAACTCGACTTGCTTGCCATCGGGACGATCCTTCGGATGGTAATGGATTTCCGAAATGACCAACCCGGTGCGACGGGAGGAGGCACCGAGCGGCTCGCGGTTGGCCGAGTAAGGCACCACCGTGCCGCCCACCGCCGTGCCATAATCGCGGAACCGCGCGGTGGCGGCCTGCCCGCTGGTGCCGCTGGTGACGGCGAAACCGACGAACATGGAAGCCGGCGCAGCCCCGAGATTCACACTGCCCAGTTGCACCCAACTGCTGCCATCAAAACTGCCGAAGCCGGTGAACACGGTGCCGACCCGCTGCAAGCGCAGCCAGGTGTAAGGATAATTCACCGGGAACCAGCCCGCCGTCGTAGCCGCAGCCGCCGTCGTGGCGCGGGACTGAAAGTAGGAACCCATCACGCTCGGCGTGGCCACACTGGCGGCGAACCGGCTGGTGGCAGTCAGAGTTTCACGCGCCATCAAGCTCGACACGGCCAGGGCGTTGCTTGCCGAAAAGGATTCCACTCGCACCTTGACGTCGAAGTCGCCGGCGATCTGCTGGTAGCCCAGGGTGAACTGGTCCGACGTCCCAGAAATGTTTGCGCCACTGCCGGTGACATTGAATCCATTGCCCGCTTCCACGACCGACCCAGGAAGGCCGGGCGAACCAATGTCCGCGTAAGTGATATTCGCGGCAGTGAAGGAAGCCTGGCTGTTCGCGGTCACGGGATTCGCGGCCGCAGATTGATCCGTCACGCCATTGACCGTCACCCTGTAGTTCGTCCCCGGAGTCAGCGGCGTCACCGTGAAGATGACATTAGTCTGCGTGGCATCGAGCACGATGTTGGAGATGGTCAGCACCCCAAGCGCGCTGGTGATGGAGTAATTCGCCAGATTGGTCGCGCTGGCCAGGAGCAGCCGTTCCGAGAAGGAGGCCAGCACTTGATTGTTGCCGGCCTGCGCCAGACTGAGCAGCACCGGAGCCACCCCATCCGCATTCACGGTCAAGGTCGCCACCGTGCTCGTCGCGTAATAGGTGATGCTGGTGACGACGTTCTGCGCCACGGCCTTGAACTGTAGTCCATTAAAATGCAATGGCGCGGCCGCGATATTGTAAGTCGCCGCCGTCGCCCCAGGAAGCGCCACGTCATTCGTGTACCACTGGTAAACCGGAGACGGATTGCCACTCGCGCCCACCGTGAAGCTCGTCGCCTGCTGCAACTCCGCCACCGTCTGGTTCGCGGGGTGGCCGGTGATGGCCACCGGAATCTGAATGGCCGGCACCGCCGTGGCGGAGAAGTTGTCGATCTGGTACACAGTGTCCGGCGTGCCCGAGCCATTGTCATCCGACCAGAGGAGGTAAAGTGACGTGCCGCTGGTCCAGGCGACGCTCAACGTGGCCGTCAACCGCCCCGGGCCGTTCGTCGCGAAGTTGTCGATCAGCACCCAGCTCCCCGCCGCGCCGGTCAGGCTGTAGAAGGCCCGGTGCCCATCCACTTCCTCGGCCACCGGAGCGGAGGTGGCCAAATCGTAACCGATCGTCACGCTGCTGGCGTTGAGGCCGATATTGTTGACCAAAGTACACATCAGGAGCGTGGCCTGGTTGCCGGTGGGCCGAGTTTGCAGCAACAGCCCGGCTGAACTCCAGGTCGCCATGCCATTCGCGGCCGGCGGCACCGTGGCGTCTGACACCGTGCTCGTGTTGACGCTGGCGGCGGCGATGGTTTGCACCGCCGCATCGGCGGCCCCGGCCGCCGTGACGTCCGTACCCGCGCCCGCGACGGAGAACGTGCTCCAGTCCGCAATCGAAGGCTGGAAGTTAAAACTATTGGTGTAGCCCGCGCCGGTGACCGAAGCCGCCCGCGCGGATGGAGTTGAGCTGCCGACGGCCAGAAGCGCCGGAATCAGGAACAGGAAGCGTAGTTTGTGCATAGATATTTATGTTCAGAAACAGAGGCCGAGAAATGCGCGCCGCCATAATGGATGGGGCGCAACACAACCGCGCAGTACTCGCCTGAGTACACGGCAACGTGGCAAAGGGCTGGCCGCTGGTTGTGCATGGGTTGGCGGAAATATACCCAGCACCTCCGCCATTGCAATACGGCAGTTCCGTGGAGGCGTGAATTTATATTCACCTGCGGCCTTCGCGCTTCCTTTCCCTCCCCGAACTGTCCAAACTCCAGCCTCGTGCTGCTCTTGCTCGACATTGGAAACACCCACACTCACGCGGCCTGCTGGGAACGAGGCCGGGTGATAAATCCGGCGGACTGGCCGACCACCGCCTGGGCGCCGGGGAAGATGCTCCCGCTGCTCGCGCGGCAACTGCGCGGCCGTGTTCCCTCCGCCGTGGCCCTGTGCAGCGTGGTGCCGGCGGCGACCCTCCACGCCCGGCACGCCCTGTTCAAGGCTTGGGGACTCAAACCGTTTCAACTTACCAACCGCTCCGCGCGTGGCATCGGCATCGACTATCCGAACCCCTCCAGCATCGGCCCCGACCGCCTCGCCAACGCCATCGGCGCCCGCGCCCTCCACGGGACACCCGTCGTGGTGGTGGGGTTCGGCACGGCCGTGGCCTTCGACATCGTGAACCGCCGGGGCAACTACGTCGGCGGCATCATCGCGCCCGGACTCGCGGCCATGACCAGCTACCTGCACGAAAAGACCGCGCTGCTCCCGGAGATCAAGATTCGGGAGATCAACTCCATTATCGGCAAGAGCACTGAGCAGGCGATGCTCATCGGCGCGGTGCATGGCTATCGCGGCTTGATTCGTGAACTGATCCAGAAATTGAAAGTGGAATTGAACTGCGACCACCTGCCCGTCGTCGCCACGGGCGGCTATGCGGAACTCATGGCCAAACGGCTGCCGGAAATCTCCGCCGTCGATCCGCTGCTGACCTTGAAGGGACTGCGCCTGGCGTGGCAGGTGAACCAGCAAGGGAACACCAGATAGAAGCGGCGGACAGCCTTGTCCGAAGGCCGCGCCACCGTCGGAAACCCATCCGCTCCGAGGTCCGGCGAACGGCGGACACTGCTGTTCGTGGTTCCGATGTTCCTAAGCCGCACGCCAGTATTGCACTTCGTCCGCGCCTCGACTATCAACGGCGCAACTCCGACACTGAATGAACACGGGACGCACGGCGCTGGCGGTTTTTCAAACGACACATTGGACTCTGGTTCTGGAAGCCGCGCATCCGGATGCCTCTTTCGACAACACCGCCTTCGCCGATCTCTATCTCGCCTACTGGCCTCCGCTTTACGCTTTCGCCCGGCGGCGCGGACTCTCGCCGGTCGAAACCGAGGACGTCATCCAGGATTTCTTCATGCGCCTCGTGAGCAAGCAGGCGCTCTCCGGCGTGCGGCGTGATGGCGGTCGCTTCCGCTCCTTCCTGCTCAAGTCGCTCGATAATTTCCTGGCCAACGAATGGCAGCGCGCCCAGGCGCAAAAGCGCGGTGGAGGCCAGCGCCTGCTTTCGCTCGACGTGGAAGAGGGAGAAGCCCGTTTCGCCCTCGATGCACCGGACGGGGAAACTCCCGAATCCATTTTTGACAAGCGGTGGGCTTTCACCTTGCTCGAACATGTCGCGGAGCGTTTGTGCGATGAGTACGCCGCGGCGGACAAAGCCGTGCTGTTCGATCAACTCCGCAGCTCGCTGCAAGGCGACCGCTCCGGGCCGGCCTACGCGACCGTCGCCGCGCAGTGCAGGATGAGCGAAGGCGCGGTGAAGGTGGCCGTGCATCGCCTGCGACAGCGTTATGGCGAACTGCTGCGGCAAGCCATCGCCCGCACCGTGAGCAGTCCTTCGGAAGTGGACGATGAATTGCGCTACTTGATCAGCGTGGTCGGACGGTGAGTTGGAAGGTGGAAAGCCTCGCGCTGCGAGGCGAGTTGGCTCCGGCCTCCGTTCGCAGCGCGAACGGGACCACCTTGCAGCGTGAACTGCTGTAACCTCGCCGCGATTTTCCTTTGGGAAGCTTATGGAGATGTCGAAACAACTTTGCCCTGAGTGCGGAAAGACGAAGCCAGCCGGTGCGCCGGATGGCGCGTGTCCGACCTGCCTGCTCGCGCTAGGACTCGCGGCGGCACCATCCCGCCCGGAAACGATCCAATTGCCCCCAATGGCCGAACCGGGCGAACGGATCGGGCGCTACAAACTCCTCGAACAAATTGGCGAAGGCGGCTTCGGCACCGTGTGGATGGCCGAGCAGCAGGAGCCGGTGCGCCGTCGCGTCGCGCTCAAGATCATCAAGCTGGGCATGGACACCAAGGAAGTCATCGCCCGCTTCGAGGCCGAGCGGCAGGCGCTGGCCATGATGGACCACCCGAACATCGCGCGCGTATTCGATGGCGGCGCGACGGAAAATGGCCGGCCCTATTTCGTCATGGAACTGGTGCGCGGCGCGCGCATCACCGACTACTGCGACGTGAACCGTCTCAGCACCGAGGAGCGGCTGAAACTCTTCATGCAAGTCTGCCACGCGGTGCAACACGCACATCAGAAGGGCATAATCCACCGCGACCTCAAGCCCTCGAACGTGCTGGTCACGGTGCAGGACGACCAGCCCGTGCCCAAAGTCATCGACTTCGGCATCGCCAAGGCCACGGGCGCGGTGTTGACAGACAAGACGTTTTTCACCGGTTTCAACCAGATGATCGGCACGCCCGCCTACATGAGTCCCGAGCAGACGGGCCTGGGCGGATTGGACATCGACACGCGCAGCGACATCTACTCGCTCGGCGTGCTGCTCTACGAATTGCTGACGGGCCGTCCGCCCTTCGCGCGGGACGAACTCCTGAAAGCCGGTCTGGAGGAAGTGCTGCGTATCATCCGCGACCGCGAGCCGCCCAAGCCTTCCACGCGACTGAGTGAATTGACGGACGAGGAGCGACTGACCATTGCCACTCAGCGCCGTTCCGCGCCCGAAAAGTTGAACCGGCTGGTGCGCGGCGAGTTGGACTGGATCGTGATGAAGGCGATGGAGAAGGATCGGACGCGGCGCTACGAATCCGCCAACGGGCTGGCGCGGGATCTGGAGCGGCATCTCAACCATGAACCGGTGCAGGCGGTGGCTCCGAGTGCCAGCTACCAGGCGAGGAAGTTCGCCCGCCGCCATCGCGTCGCCCTGGTGGTCGCTTCCGCTTTTGCCGCCGTGTCTTTGGTCGGCACCGTGACCAGCGTGTGGCAGGCGCGCAAAGCCAACCAAAGAGCCGCGTCCGAAACCCAGGCGAAACTTTACGCGCAGAAGCAGGAAGGCATCGCCGAGACCATGCTGGCCCGCGCGGAAAAGCAGCGCGAAGAAAACCGCCAGCGGCTCGTTCGCATCAACGTCGCCAGCGGCATGAAGTTGCTGGAACAGGGAGATTCGTTTGGCTCGCTGCCCTGGTTCGTCGAGGCGCTGAGCCTGCAGGAAGGTGATAAAGCACGGGAGCAGAATCACCGGCTCAGAATTGGCAATGTCCTGCGCTACGCGCCCCGGCTCGTGCATAACTGGTTCCATGCCGGCCCAGTCAACCAGGCCGAATTCAGTCCGGACGGCGACCGTGTCCTGACGGCCAGCGAGGATGGAACCGCACGGGTCTGGGAGGTCGCTTCCGGCCGGCTGCTGCTCACCCTGCAACACACGGGAAAAGTTTCTCATGCCGCCTTCAGCCCCGATGGCGGGCGGGTGGTCACGGTGCAAGGCTTGTCCGCTCAGGTCTGGGACGGAACCACTGGGAAGCCCGTGGGCGTACCCATGCACCACGCACTTTTGATCAGGGTGGCCCGATTCAGTCCGGACGGTCGAAGAATTGTCACCGCCAGCAAAGACCAGACCTCACGCATCTGGAATGCGGCCACGGGCGAACCACTTCTGACCCCGCTGGCACACGACAAGGAGGTGGTGGACGCCGCCTGGAGTCCCAACGGGCAAAGGGTTGCCACCATTGGTGCTGATTCAAATGTCCGCGTCTGGGATGCGGAAACGGCCGGGATGATTCGCGCGCTTTCAGGAGTGGGCCGCTATGTTTACAATGTCAGTTTCAGCGCGGACAGCCGCCGCGTCCTGTGGAATGCCTGGGGGAAAGCCGGCGTGAATGATGCGCAAACGGGCTTGGCGATCACTTTGCCTCTTCGCCATACCCAAGGCATCATTAGCGCGGAGTTCAGTCCGGACGGGCGACAGGTTCTTACCGCAAGCGAAGATCAAACCTTTCAAGTCTGGAACTCAACCACGGGCGAGGCTCTGGGTGCGCCGGTGAAGCACACTCATGCGCTGCGCAGCGCTTCATTCAGCCCTGACGGCCAGGCCATCATCACCGCGAGCGATGATGGGATGGCACGCCTCTACGACACCGCACAGCGCGAACTGATCTGTCCTCCCCTGAAACACAGTGGCCGGCTGACCGGAGCCAGCTTCAGTCCGGACGGCGCGTACGTGTTGACGGCCGGAGTCGATGGGATGGTGCGGCTTTGGGACATGGCCACGGGCGGGATTGAATCCCTGGTGTTGCCGCACAAAAAATTTGTGCGGCAGATTGCAGTCAGCCCGGACGGTAGCATCGTGGCCACCGCATCCTTGGACAAGCAGGTTCGGCTGTGGCATACGCTGTCCGGTCAACCCACAACCACGGCACTTACGAACGATCTGGAGATAGGTGATCTCAGATTCAGCCCCGATGGACGCCGCATCGCGACGGCAGGTTTGGACGGAACCATCCGGCAGTGGGACACCGGGACCGGAACGCCGGTGGGTTCGCCGATCATTTCAAAGGAGCCGCTTTTCCGCATCGCCTTCAGCGAGGATGGCGAAACAGTGTCCGCAGCGGGTGGCGAGGAAGTTACTTTTCGCTCTCTCACCCGGCGAGCCGCAGTCAACCGCGGCGTGATCAAAGTGCAGACTTGGAATTCAAAAACGGGAGCCCCGGTGTCACCGCCCGTGTCTCTGGATCGATCGCAGAATTTTGCCGAATTCAGTCCTGACCGGCAGCGGGTCGCCACGCCTTGTGATGACCAGAGCGTGGTCATCTGGGAAACCGTCTCAGGAAGGCCGCTCGTTCGAATCACACCCCGGTCGGCCATGACCTGTCTGCGCTTCAGTCCTGATGGCCGCCGGATTGTCACCGCCGACGGGGTTGTGAGCAGTGTAGTCGGAGTCGGCGAAGCGCAGGTCTGGGACGCTGAAACGGGCCAGCCGCTGTCTCCTCCATTGGTTCATCAAGCTGAGGTCTGCACGGCCGCTTTCAGCCCGGATGGACGCTGGGTGGTGACGGGCAGCCGCGATGGTGTGGCGCGGGTTTGGAATGCCGCGACCGGAGAGCCGCGCACCCCGCCACTGATGCACAACTACTTTGTTTTTGACGCGTGCTTCAGCGCCGATGGCCGAGCTGTCCTCACCGGCAGCGGTGATCGAACAACCCGCGTGTGGGATGCCGTCACCGGCGAGTTGCTGGCACCGCTGTTCCGCCATCCGGGTTTCGTGTTCCATGTTGCTTTCACTCCGGACAGCCGGCGTGTAATCGCCGCGCTCGAACAGAGCCTGGTGGTTGGTTCCCGGCTGGAAACCAACGTTTCCATCTGGGAACTCACCTCCGATGAAAGGCCCGTCGAGGATTTGCGATTGCTGGCCCAACTGCTGGCCGGCCATCGCATCGACTCCACCAGCAGTCTGGTTCCGTTGGAGGCGGAAGCTTTCCAAAAAGATTGGAACACCATCCGCACCAGGTATCCGAAAGACTTCACGCCCCTGCCGGAAATGAAACTGGCCTGGCATGAGCGGGAGGCCAAACGCTCCGAAACCGCGCAACGCTGGGCGTTGGCGGCCCGGCATCTCCACCAGATCGCCGCCGCCCGGCCCGATGACGCGGCCTTGAGCAATCGTCTGGCCAAAATGGAATCGCGGGTGACTTTAGCCGCCGAACCCCGGTCCAATGTTTCTCGGACGAACCTGCTTGATCGACCGGGCACCGTCTCCTTCGTCGCCAGGGATCAGGCGGAAACAAATTTTCAGGTGCTGGCCCTGGATGAATTCAGCGGCCAGACGACGCTCGGCTGGCAAGTGGTGCGGCCCGACCCGGCGCATGTGAACCTGACCAACGCGCCTGGCTGCCTGACTATCGTCGGCCAAAACGGTGGCATCTTCGGTTTGTTCCCGACCAATGCCCCCACCAATGTTTTTTTGGCGCGCAATCTTCACCTGCTGACCAACACCCAGCCGGCCGAGGTTCCACTGATGATCACCACCTGCCTGGTCGGCTTCAATCCACACGTTGCAAATCACCAAGCAGGGCTGTTGATTTACAACGACGATGACAATTACCTGAAGCTGTCGCTAGAGTATATTCTCAGCACGGGCAAGGTGAGGCTCGCCCGCCTCTTTGAAACGGACGGGAAAGTGACCCTCGTTCCAGGGACAACGCGTTTTACTCAGGTGCCCGAACGAATCTGGCTGCGAATCGTCAAGAGTGGCAAACGGTACGCCTTCTATTACAGTCTGGACGGGCGCAGATACGTGTTTGAAGGAAGCGGAAACTGGGGCGACGGGCAGCCGAAAAAACTGGGTCTTCTTGCCGAGGGCAGTAATTCGAGCGTCGAGTTCGACGCTAGCTTCGATTTCTTCGAGATTAGAAAACAAGACCCGCCGAAAGAACCGCCGCGCTGAGAAATCCCCGCGGAGAGCCGTCTCTGACTCAACCCGGTTCGCATTTCCAAGTCGAGCGATGGCAAAACTCCGCAGCGCCGCGTTCACGCCGCTTCAGCGTGCGAATTGCCATGGGGCTTAGGAACGTCGAAGCGGCGTGAACGCCATGCTCCGCTTGGGTGCGACTCCCCGTGCTGCGTTCCCTGGCTCCCTTCCCACTACACGTTTGAGGTTCAAAGCCGGTGCGGCAACTCTCTCTGTAACCTTCCGCCAAAAAATCTTTGGGAAGAGGTGGGACGCGATCTCGATGGGCCAAACAACCTGAGAAAGAAACTAAACAATGAAACTCTTGCTGATGACTCTCCTCCTGACGCCGCTGCTCGGCGCGGCGCAACCCGTCCTGTTCGGACATGTGATCGCTGGTGGCGGCGGCACGAGCACGGGCGGCGTCTATCGCGTCCGAGGCACGGCCGGCCAGGCGCAGGCGGCCACCGTCCGCGGCGGCAGCGTTTCGCTCGCCACCGGCTTCCGCGCGTTGTTCGACATCATGCCGCCGCGGCTGGCCCCGCCGTTGAGCATCGAGCGGATGGAAACGGGCGTGCGGATTTCATGGCCGCTGGCGGCGGGGGACTTTGTTCTGGAGGAGACCGAATCCCTCGACACGGTACCCGTGGTCTGGACGGTGGCCACGTATCCTCACCAGACCAACGGCACCTGCCTCTTCATCATCATGCCGTTTTCGTCCGTGACCAATTCAATGCTCCGCGCCCAGACCGGTGAATTGATAAACATCCCGGCCAAGAAGGTCGTAAAATTCCGGTGATGAATCGTGAAGCAAGGACGCAATGACATGCACACGATTTTTCCCAACAACGAACCTGTTCCGCAGTTCAATTCCAAACTTCCCAACCAAATTATGAAAATAAAACTACGTTCCATCCTCGCCGCACTGGCACTCGCGTCGGGCCTCGGTCGAGCCGTCGCCCAAGGCACGGCGTTCACCTATGAAGGCCGGCTGGACTTCGGGATTCCCTCCGCCCCCATCCCCGCCACTGGTCTTTATGATTTCCAATTTCGAGTGTACGACGCCGCGACGCTGGGCTTGCCCCAAGGACCGTTGCAGAGCTTCGTCGCCGTGCCGGTGACCAATGGCCTGTTCACGGTTCGGCTCGATTTCGGCAGCGGCGTGTTCACCGGACCTGCCCGCTGGCTGGATCTCAAGGTGCAAACGAATGGGGCGGGAGCTTACACGCAACTCACACCCCGCACCGAACTCACGCCCACGCCTTACGCCATCTTCGCCGGGGGTGCCGATGCGGCGGGCATCAGTGGAATCATTCCCGATGCGCGGCTTTCGGCAAATATCCAGCGACTGGACAGCGGCACCGTGCCGGACGAGCGGTTAAGTCCCAACATCGCCCGGGCCAACCAGGTCTGGCTGCTCAACGGCAATGCGGGCACGGATGCCACCACCAATTTCCTGGGCACCACGGACAACCAGCCGCTAGAACTCCGGGCCAACTACGCCCGCGTGTTCCGGTTTGAGCCGGACCCCGTCAGCCCGAAACTCATCGGCGGATTCAGCGCCAATTACGCGGCGCCCGGCGCGTTTGGATCGGTGATTGGCGGCGGCGGAAGTGCGCTCCGCAACAACCGGGTCTATGCCTCGTTCGACACGATCAGCGGAGGCGAGGGAAATTTCATTGAGGCCGGCGCCGACCACTCCGTCATCGCCGGGGGCGAGGTGAACAGAATTCAGGCGGACGCGGACAACTCGACGGTGGCGGGCGGCTACGGGAACATCGTCCAGACCGACGCCGATTACGCGACCATCGGCGGCGGGTTCATCAATTTCATCCAGGGCCGTGCCGACCACGCCACCATCTCGGGCGGCAGATTGAACACCATCCGCACCAACGCCGAGCAGGCAACCATCGGCGGCGGTTACTTGAACAGCATTCAGGCGGACGCGCGTTACTCGACGATCAGCGGCGGCGGCGAAAACCTCATTCAGACAAATTCTTCAGCCGCGACCATCGGGGGCGGCCAGTACAACCTGATCGAGACTAACGCCACCCACACCACCATTGCCGGCGGCCGGCTGAACATCATTCAGTCCGGCGCCTCTTACGGAACCGTCGGCGGCGGCTTCCAAAACACCATCCAGTCCAACACCCTCTACGCGTCCATCAGCGGCGGCTCTGGTAACAGCATCAATGCCTACGCAGAATCCGCGACCATTGGTGGCGGCGCGGTCAACACCATCCAAGAAGGATCCGAATTTGCGTCTATTGGCGGTGGCTCGGGCAACGTGATTCAGGCCAATGCCAGAGGCGGGACAATCGGCGGCGGCGGGGGGAACCACGTCTGGTTGAACGCCGACTACGCCACCGTCAGCGGCGGCTTCGCCAACAACATCCAGTCCGACGCGCTCTCGGCCTCCATCGGGGGCGGCCGTTACAACACCATCCAGTCATCCGGCGAGGGCAGCACCGTCAGCGGCGGCATGAGCAACGTCATCCAAAGCATCTCCAGATTTTCCACCATCGGCGGCGGGGCCGGGAACAGCATTTTCGACATAGTCTCCACCGCGACCATTGGCGGCGGGCGGATCAACACGATTGAGTCCCATGCTTCCGAAGCCACCATCGGCGGCGGCACCAACAACCGCGTCCAGACCTACGCCGTGTCCGCGACCATCGGCGGCGGCATGCAAAACACCATCGAGACCCAGGCCAGCCAGTCCGTGATCAGCGGCGGCCAACTGAACAAAATCCAATCCGGCGCCCGCGGAGCCACCATTGCCGGCGGTGCGAACAACCTCATCCACACCAATGCCTACTTCGCCTCCATTCCCGGCGGCTGGCACGCCCGTGCCACCCACCAGGGGCAACTGGCCCACGCCAGCGGACGCTTCGCCACCGACGGCGACGCGCAAACTTCGACCCACATCCTGCGCCGCCAGACCACGGATGCCACGACCACGGACCTGCTCCTCGACGGTTTCACCTCCACCGAGCTTCTGACCATTCCGGCCGCGGCCGCCTGGACGTTCGAGGTTCAAATCGTGGGGCGCACCCAAGGCGGACAGACGGCGGGCTACAATCTCCGGGGTGTGATCGAGAACGTCGTCGGCGTGACCGCGCTAGTCGGTACCGTGGATGTGGCCATGACCAAAGAGGACGTGGCCGCTTGGAACGCCACCGCCGTGGCCGACAACATCAACGATGCGCTGGCCATCCGCGTCACCGGCGTCGCCGCCACCACCATTCGCTGGGTCGCCACCGTGCGCACCACGGAAGTGATCTTCCCGTGAGCAGGAAAAATCTGGAGGCGCATGGTGGAAGCAGGATCGAAATGCGGGTGTGCTTGCGCGGCGAAGCGGCGGCAGAAAGTAGCCCGCCGCGTCGGCCGCAGGATGGTCGGGCCAGGCTGCCCCAGCCCCAGCAGGGCGAAAGAACCTTCCCCTTTGGAGCACAGGGCGGTCTGTCGCTCCGCTTCGTCCCGGCGGAATGTATCTCCTTCCGCACGCGGGCCTTTTTTGCTATCCAATCCGTTGTCAACCCACGACTTCGCCCGGCGGCGCGGTTGGAAAGACAAACTGACCAAAACCACAATATGAAAAACTCACTACGTTCCCTACTGGTTCTCACGATCTGGCTCGCGGCCGTAGGTGCCGCTTCCGCCCAATCCACGGCGTTCACTTATCAAGGCCGGCTCACTCAGGGCGGCAACGCGACCAGCGGGATTTACGATTTGCAGTTCACAATTTTCGGTTCCAGCAGCGGACAGCCGATTGTCTCCGGGCCAGTGGACGTCGGATCCACGGTCGTGAGCAACGGCCTGTTCACCGTCACGCTGGATTTTGGGGCCGGCGTGTTCACGGGTTCGGATCGCTGGCTGGAGATCGGTGTGCGGACCAACGGAGATCCCAATCCATACACCGTGCTCATCCCAAGGCAGAAAATCACGGCTTCGCCGTACGCCATCACGGCCGGCGGTGTGACGGGTGGCGTGTCGGCGGGGCAACTGACGGGTTTCATCCTGGCGGGGAACATTGCTTCCGGCAGCATCAGCGGCCCCATGCTCGCGGCGGGCAGCGTTCAAGCCGTGCATCTCGCGAGCAACAGCGTGACGACGTCAGCCCTGGCCGATGATGCCGTCACGGCGCAGAAAATACGGAGGATTCCGCAGCCCCAGGTGTTCACCAGTGAATTCAGCGGCAGCTCGTATGGCCGCGCTTTTGCGCCGCTGGATGCGGACTCTTTTCTGGTCGGCCGGTCGGGCACACAGGCGGTTCAGATCGTGAATATTTCCGGCGCGGTAGAAGCGACGATCACGCCGCTTTCCATCCCGTCTTTTGTCCCCGTGAGCAATACGTTCGGCGCGGCGGTCGCGGCCATCAGTCCCACCGTCATTGCCGTGGGAGATTCACAGGCAAACTTCGATGTTGGCATGGTGTTCCTGTTCAATAGTTCCGGTTCATACATTCGCTCCATCCCCAACCCTTCCCCCGGTTTAGGCCTAAATTTTGGAGACAGTGTGGTGGGGGTCGGTCCCACGCAGTTGCTGGTGGCGGCGTCGCCGCCGCTGGGGTTCGGAGCCGCCGGGGCGGCGTATTTATTTTCGACCAATGGCACCCGGCTCACCACGTTCACTAATCCGGTTCCGTCCTCGAACGGAGTGTTCGGACACGCCCTCGCGGCGCTCAATCCCACCATGGTGGCCATTGCGGCCCATCGCCAGGATGGGAACTCCGGCGTGGTTTATCTTTTTAACACGAGCGGACAACTTGTGACGACGTTTCACAATCCGTCCCCGGAGCCGCTGTTGCGCTTTGGCAACTCGCTGGTGGCCGTCGGCCCCGACCGCCTCCTGATCCAGGAAGCCCCGATCGCCGGGATTGCACGTCCGACCAAAGCCTATTTGTTCAGCACCAACGGCCAGCTTCTGACCGTGCTGACCAATCCGGTGGGAGCGCAGCCGCCCTTCAGCGCCGAGGTCGGGGTGGGCTACCTGGCGCCGGACAAATTGATCTTTTCCGCGCCCGCCCAGCAAGTCGGCGCCTGTTATGTCTTCGACACGAATGGCACGGTGCGGACGGTGTTGACCAATCCTCTGCCGATGGGCGCGGTGGGCTTTGGCACGATCGTCACCGGCCTCGGGTCGAACTACGTGCTCGCCTCCTCGCTCGGTGGCTCCGCGTCCAGTGGTGACGCCTATCTTTTCGGCCTCGGCGACGACCAGTTTTTCGCGCCGGGATTCGTGCCTGGCTTGGCCGGCGATTCCGTCCGGTTCAACAGCATCCGCACGGAACACATTGTCAATGACACGATCACTGCGGAAAAGATCGGGGCCGGGGCGATTGATGCTGATAAAATTGCCGACGGTGCGGTCACGGCGGCCAAGATCGGCGGAGTTCTCGACTCCTCGCAAATTCCCGAACTTGCCGCCTCGAAGATCACAACCGGCAAGCTTCTGGACGCTGTGCTCTCCTCCAATGTCGCTTTGCTCAATGCCAGCCAGACCTTCGCCAGCACGAACAGTTTTACAAACGCCGCCAACAGTTTTACCGGCAGCTTCACCGGCAACGGCAGCGGCCTGACCGAACTCAATGCCGTAAACATCAGCGGCGGCACGCTCTCGGATTTCCGACTCTCGGCCAACGTCGCACGCCTCAACACCATCCAGACCTTCAACGCCGCGAACACCTTCAACAATGCCGCCAACAGTTTCACCGGCAACGGCAGCGGCCTGACCGCGCTCAATGCCGCGAACATCAGCAGCGGGACGCTCTCGGATTTCCGACTCCCGGCCAATGTCGCCCTGCTCAACACGGCCCAAACCTTCACCAGCGACAAAACATTTGGCAGCGGCGTGCAACTTCTCGCCGACATCGCTCCAGCCTCCGCTCCGGGCGTCGCGTTCAACGGAGACGCCGACACGGGGATTTTTCACCCCGCTGCCAACTATCTGGGCCTGGCCACGGGCGGTGCTGAACGTTTACGGGTCACGGATGCGGGTCTCGTCGGCATTGGCGAAACCTCACCAGGCGCGCGCTTGGATGTGCGGCAAGCCGCCGATCGCGTCGCACAGTTCAATCGCACCGGCGACGATGGCGTGATTGTGTATTTCCAGCGCGACGGCTTCAACGAGGGCAGCATCACGGTCGCCGGCAACACCGTCATCTATAACGCCTTCACCGGCTCGCATTACGGCTGGACGGACGAGAAGATCGAACGGGGAACGCTGGTCTCCATGACGGGGGAGAACCGCCGGCAGCGGCCCGGCCCGGATGGAGAAATCATTTACGGCGTCGCCGCGACGCAGACGGCAAACGATTCGCGCTGTCTGGGAGCGTATCTCGGATTGGAAGAACCCAATCGCCCGTCCGGCAACGGCAACCCGCATCAAATTATGTCCGTCGGCAACGGCGAAATGTGGGTGACGGAAAGCAAATCCGGAAACATCCAGCCCGGCGATTTCCTGATCTCCGCCGCCGTGCCGGGCTGCGCGATGAAGGACGATCCGGCGGCCTTCCCCATCGGCCACATCTGCGCGCGGGCCGCCGAGCCGGTGGACTGGAACGACGTGAAGGCGGATGCGCAGGGCGTGAAGCGCGTCAAGATTTCCGTCCTCTTCGAGAGCTTCCAGCGCGACAGCCGGGGCGCTCAGTCCACGGCTCTGGCCCAGGCGCAGCAAAAGCGGATTGATGCGCTGGAGACCGAAGTAAAATCCCTGCGCGCGACCCAAGACCGGCTGGCCCGGCTGGAAGCGCTGCTGGAGAGGAAATCTCCCGTGGCAACCACGCCCGCCGTCGCGAAGATCGGAGGCGCGAAGTGAAAAGCCGCCTTGAGGAAACATCCGGGACGACCCTGAAAAAATTCCGTGAACCGATAGCGGTGGCTCCGGTCGCGCTGCGACCGGAAGAGCGGCCCAAAAAACAAACTGACCAACATCATCGTATGAAAAATTCACTCCGTTCCCTGCTGTTACTCGCGACCTGGCTTGCGATAGCGGGTGCCGTTTCCGCCCAATCCACCGCCTTCACCTACCAGGGCCGCGTGCAGGCCAATGGCGCCGACTTCACCGGCGCCGGCCAGTTCAAGTTCGCACTCGTCATCAGCACCAACGCCAGCCGCCAGGCCACCGCCACGGTCACGACCAGCGGCGGCTTCGTCACCATCGTCAATGTCACGGATGGAGGCGCGGGATATGTCTCGGCTCCAGCAGTCACTGCTGTCGGCGGAGGCGGCGCGGGGGCCGTGCTGACGGCCAATGTTTCCGGCGGCGCGGTGATCAGTATCACTGTCAACAACCCCGGCGGCGGCTATGTGAGCCTGCCCGCCATCGTCATCGCCCCGCCGCTTGACGCCATTCTTTACACCACCTACTGGAGCAATGACGGCACCAGCGTGAACGGGAGCGAACCCTCCGCTGCCGTCAGCGTGCCCGTCTCCAATGGACTCTTCACCGTGGTGCTGGGCGGCCCCGGCCTGCCAAATATGCAGGCCATCGGCGCGTCCGTGTTCGACCAGACCAATCTCCAGATGCGGGTCTGGTTCAATGATGGTGTCAACGGGTTCGCAGCCCTGAGTCCCGTGCAAGCCCTCACGACCACGCCCTACGCCAGCCGGGCGCGAGTGGCGGGCAGCGTCAGCGGGACCATCGGTGCGGCCAACATCGCCACGGGCGCGGTCACCTCGCTCCAGATTCTAGACGGGAGCATCACCGGCGGGGACATCGCCGACGGCACCATCGGCGCGGCGGATGTGAACGCCGCGAGTTTCAACAACACCTTCTGGCGGATCGGCGGCAACACGAATGCGACCGGCACGCCCTTCCTCGGCACCCTGGACTTCCGGCCCATGGAAATAAAAGTCGGCAATCTGCGCGTGCTGCGGTTGGAACCGGATTTTGAAAGCCCGAACATCATCTGGGGATACCGGGATAATTTCGTGGACTCGGCCTACGGCGCGACGATTTCCGGCGGCGGAACCTTGGGCCTGAGCAACTACATCGCGCCTTCGGGCTACGCCACCATTGGCGGCGGCCTGGGCAACGCCATCCAGAGCGTGGCGCAAAATGCCACCATCGGCGGAGGTGGATTGAATGTCATCCAGAGCGACGCCCAAAACGCGAACATTGACGGTGGCTGGGCCAACACCGTTCTCGCGAGCGCGTGGAACGCGACGGTGGGCGGCGGCTTGCTCAACACGGCCGGAGCGGTCAGTGCGACGGTGGGTGGCGGGCAGAACAACACCGCCGGCGCGACCAGCGCGACCATCGGCGGCGGCACGAACAACCTGATTCGGAGCGGGGCTGTGGCGGCGGTCATCAGCGGCGGCCGGCAGAACGACATTGGCACCAACTCGACTTACAGCGCGATTGGCGGGGGACGTTCCAACGCCGTGGCCTCATCCTCCCCGGCGAGCACCGTCGCCGGAGGGCACTTCAACAGCATTGGCACCAACTCCGGTCAGAGCGTCATCGGCGGGGGCAGCACCAACAGCATCGCGAACAATGCCGCGCTCAGCGTCATCGCCGGAGGTCTGAGCAACTACATCGGCTCGAACGCATTTTTCAGTGCCATCGGGGGCGGGTGGCAGAACGGCATTCAGAACAACGCCCGTTACGGGACCATCCCTGGCGGCACCAATAACATCATTCGGTACGGTGCCTTTGGTGCCGCCATCGGCGGAGGATCAGATAACAGTATTGGTACCAACGCAGGCTACAGCACCATCGCCGGAGGTAATGATAACTACGTTGCCAATTCCTATAACGCGACGATCGCCGGCGGAAATGGTAACGACATCGGCAAGACCTCAGATTCCAGCGCCATTGGAGGAGGCTACGGCAACTCCATTGCCGATGTTTCCTATGCAAGCACTATCGGCGGAGGTCACATCAACTACATAGATGCCAACTCAAAACAAAGCACCATCGGCGGGGGATATTTCAACCGCATTGGCACTAACTCACCGGCCAGCACCATCGGCGGAGGAACGAATAACCAGATCGCCCGCAATGCCGCCTATGCGATGATTCCGGGCGGCGACTACAACTTCGCCACGAACCGCGCCTTTGCCGCCGGGTCGCATGCCAGAGCCAGTCACACCGGAGCTTTTGTCTGGGCGGACTCACAAGATCTCTTCTTCAGTTCCACCGCGAACAACGAAGTGAGCTTCCGTTGCCAGGGTGGTGTGCGCTTCACCAGCGGCAGCGGCTCGGCCAACCAGACCGTGTCGTGGATACCCGGAACGGGCGCGTGGAGTTTTACCAGCGACCGCGAAACCAAGGAGGCGCTCGTGCCGGTCGAAGGCCGCGCGGTTTTGGAACGTGTAGCGCGCCTGCCCATCAGCGAATGGAATTACAAAGGCTATCCGCAGCGGCACATCGGACCCATGGCGCAGGATTTCCACGCTGCCTTCCCGCTCAACACCAACGACACCACCCTCAACACCGCCGACCTCCACGGCGTGGCCCTGGCCGCCATCCAGGGCTTGAACCAGAAGCTGGAAGACCGGGCGAACCGCCTGGAAAAAGAATTCCACGAGACCAGCGCGGAGAACGCGGCCTTGAAGCAGCGCCTGACCCAACTGGAAGCCCTCGTCTCCAAGCTCGCCAACGGAAAGGAATAACGCCATGAAACACAAAACTCTCCCCGCCCTCGTGTTCCTGCTGTCCCTGGGACTCGCGGCCCGCGCGCAGGTCTATTCCATCAACTGGCACACCATCGACGGCGGCGGCGGGACAAGCACGGGCGGCGTGTATTCCGTCAGCGGCACTATCGGCCAGCCGGACGCGGGCGTGCCGATGGCCGGCGGGAATTATTCGCTCGTGGGCGGCTTCTGGGGCGTGGTCTCGGCCCTCCAGACACCCGGCGCACCGCTCCTCTCGGTGCAGCGGATCGGTGGCAGCGTGCGCGTCTTCTGGCCGTGGCCCGCCACGGACTTCGTGCTCGACCAGACGGCGGCGTTGACGTCCCCGCCCGCCGCCATCGGGTGGGCGCAGGTTCCGCTGGCCGCATATCAAACCAACGCCACGCACATCTCCATCACCATCCCCACGTCCACGGGAAGCAAATTCTACCGCCTGCGCAGGCCGTGAACGTGGGTTTGCCGAGCTGAAACAGCCTGTGAGTCACTCACCCCGCTCTCCAGGGTCGTGGTGCCGTAGAGCGGCACTTCCCCGCTGACGAAATACGTGGTGTCGCCCCGGAAGGTAAAATTGGTTTCGCCCGCCTCGGGCACCAGTTCATAGTCGAGCACGAAGAGCGGAGCGGCATTGACTCCCTCGCCACCCAATCGAGTCAGGCTCATCCCTGGGCCTTGCCGCACCTCCTCTCCCGCCCTTCGGGCACCCTCTCCTCCACTCCGAGTGGAGGAGAGGGATGGGGAGAGGAGGTTCACGGGCAGGGAGGCCCGGCCACCCGGCGCTCCGGCCGGGGTGGAGAGCCTCGCGCTCCGAGGCGAGTTGGGAGTTCCGCTCGCAGCGCGAGCGGTGCCACCTGGGCGCTGGATGGCGGCGCGCTGCGCCGTCTTGTTACCGGTGCCGGCGGCGGCCAGCGGCGGGAGCAACCGAATGGCCGGCAGGTGGCTAGACTCGCGCTGCGAGGCCAGGAGGCTGGGCGCAGGGTTGGGAACACCGCTCGCAGCGCGAGCGGGACTACCTAAATCCACCGCCGCCGTGGTCTGGTTCAAGGTGTTGGTGTTGAGCGGCAGTTCCCGCAAGGCCGGCGCGGCCTGCCGATGCTCGATGCTCTCAATGAGGATACGCCTCGACTGGATCACTTCGAGCGACTTGCCCACGGGATGCGGCAAGTTGGCGAAGCCATTGGTGCGCCGTGCCGTGCTGAACGCTTTGCCGTGGGCCAGCTTCATTCGCCCTGAAAAATTCAAATCCGCATCGAGAAAATCCGGCGCGACCATGCTGGCGAGCTTTTGGGGGTTGGTTTCGCGGCGGATGAATTTGGCCTGTCCCGTCGGAGCACTGCCCTGCACCTGCTCGGTCAACATCTCCAACCGCGAATCGGGCGAAAGCCCGAGGCTGGCCGGGTCCGGCGGACGCTCATGCAGCAGCACGTCGTGGGTCAGCCCCGAGGCCGTATTGCGAAGGCGAATCGAGGCTTTGATGCGCGTGAAGCAATTGCTGTAGATGATTTCATTCGAGTCCGTGAGCCAGCCCACCGCATTCGTCACTGCGTCGAGCAAGACCGAGCGGCCATCCACCGGATCAAAATAATCCAGGCCGAGCGGCTGAAACGTGACCGACTGGCCGCCCGGTTGAATGACCTTGATGCCCTCGCCCAGCCAGAGGTCCGCCGGCACGACCACCTGGTGCGTGGTGCCCGTGGCCTCCGCGCCCGAAGTGGTGATTTGAAAGGACGGATCGGCCGACACGAACTGTCCGTCCGCGCGACGCACGTTCAAGCCCGCGCCCAGCTCGACATAGGCATTGGTCCGCGCGTGGACCTTGCCCGTGACGGTGTTGGTGCGCAGCGTCACGGCCTGCCAGTGAGTCTGGTTGGCCGAGCGGGAGGCCGCGTGCCACGGTGTCCGCACCAGTGGCGAGTAGCGCGAATCGGCGGCGGTCCCGACCACGCCGGCCAGGGCCAGCACTGCGGCCATCGCCACGGCGGCCAGGCGAGATTTTCGGGGCGGCCCAGAATAAAGCGGAGCGGGTTTGGTTTTCATGGGGAGTAGTGCTGCACAGAACCTTCGCCGACGAGTCTCGCCGTTTGGACAACAATGAGTCGGAGGTTCATTGGTCACAGGGTTTAGCCACAGCTTTGTCGGCGCAACTCCGCATGTTTATCAAAACGAGACAGGCGAACGGCCGGCTTATTGTGGATCGTGCCAGGGAAAGCCGGAGCGCCGAGCATTGCTCGGCACGAAGGCGCGTCGGTCCACTCAGGCCGAGCCATGCTCGGCGCTCCGGCTCCTGGCCCGCCGGCCACATCATGGCTTTTACTCCAGGTCACGAGTCTCAGTAGGTGCATGGGTATTGCTGCGGCGCACAGTCGAAGCATGGTTTGAAGTCACGGCAAAAGTTGGACGCGCAGGTGTAGCTCAGGGACGCCGCGATCTCTTTGTTGGAAAGACCCTCGGCCAGCAGCGGCGGCGCCAGGCTCATTCGCGCGCGCCTGATCCAGGCCTTGGGCGTGGTACGGAGTTGCGCGCGGAAACGCCGCTCCAGCGTGCGCACGTCCAGCCCGAGGTGCGCCGCCAAAGCTTTGACGCAGAATCGTTTTTGCCGGATTGCCACCTGTGGTCGTCCGTTCGGAGAAGATGTGCGCTCACACCAATAATACGCTCGATACCGCCTCGATCTTTCACCCATCGGCAAAAAATCTTTTGGGCGTGGCCCCCACGGTTCACATGCGGCTCATCGAGGTGAAAGGGTGCGGAAATCAGGTTCAAAGCCACCACGAATGGACACCGATGAACCTACTGAGACTTGCACAATAGAGTGACAACCGATCACCCTATTGCACAAGTCTCAGTAGGTGCGTCTGCCCTGGCCGCTTCCGCCTCCAAGCGGGCGAAAGCGGACCGATTGACCTGCCGGTTTGCGAACGGTGAAACGGTGTAGACGTCGCGCTCCATGCCCGTTGGCCATCAAGAACAGTGTCCAGATGCATCTCCTCCATTGGACAGGGCGCAGCCCGGAACCCGCGCTAAAACCGGGCGGAAAAGCCCTTCGTTGACAATCCTTTGTATTCTGATATTTCTGTCTAAACAGAATTTAAGGAAATGAAAGACCTGACCCCAGTCCAGCAACGGTTCATCCTCCACTGGGGCGAGATGGGGGTGCGCTGGGGCATCAACCGCACCATGGCCCAGATTCACGCGCTGCTCTATCTCTCGCCCCAACCGCTGCACGCCGAAGCCATTTGTGACACGCTGGGCGTGGCCCGTTCCAACGCCAGCAACAGCCTGCGCGAGTTGCAGAACTGGGGCGTGATCAAGGTGGTCCACCTCATGGGCGACCGGCGCGACCATTTTGAATCCATGGCCGACGTGTGGGAGATGTTCCGCCAGGTGCTGGACGAACGGAAGAAGCGCGAGATCGATCCGACCATCGAGATGTTGCGCCAATGCACGGAGGCCGCCGCGAAGGACAAGGATCGCACCACTCACGATCGTCTTGCCGCCATGCGGGAGTTCTTCGAGACGATGGGCAAGTGGTACGAGCAGGTGGATCAACTGCCGACCCCGGCCGTGATCAAGTTCGTGAAGCTGGGCGGCAAAATCTCCAGGTGGATCGGATTGAAGTGAGGTGCTTATGACCATGGAAACTGAACTGGGCGGATGGGCGCTCTGTGGGGGCCGCGACAAGGCGAAGCCCGCGTCCCGCAACCCTGGCCGGCGGCGGCACGCCGGCCTGGTTCTGGAACTCGCACTCCTGCTCGCACTGGCGCTCTTGCTGCCACGAGCAAGGAATCGCAAATGAATATTCAATGCTCCGACCTCTGGACCTGGCGCGGCTCGATCAAGCGGGCGGAGTTCATTTTCTGGGGCGTGGTCTTGTTCGCCATCAAGTACAACCTTGACCGGTTGCTCATGTGGCGGATGTCCGGCCAGCGCTGGTCGCTGCTCGATTACACCAAGGTCAGCGAGTATCTCTGGCCCAAGCTGCCGGCTTTTCGCGGAGTGGGAGACTTTGCCGTGCTGCTCCTGCTGGCCCTGCCTTTTATGGCCGCGGGCGTCCTGCTTACCTTGAAACGGTTGCGTTCCGCCGGTCTTCAGCCGTGGCTCGTGCTGTTCTTCTTCGTGCCGGTCATCAAACTCATCTTCTTCCTGCTGCTCTGTGTGCTGCCGTCGCGCGAACGGTTGGAGCGCGAGGCGACGGGGCCGGGCGGACTGAAAGGTTGGCTGGGGATGTTCATTCCGCGCAGCGGGAAGGGCAGCGCGGCAGCGGGAATCATTTTTGCCACGGTGTCGTCGGCGCTGTGCGTGTGGATTGGCACCACCGTGTTACGCGACTACGGATGGTCGCTGTTCGTCGGGCTGCCGTTCGCGTCCGGGTTTCTTTCGGTGCTGGTGTATGGCTACCACGAAAGGCGTTCGTTTGGCGGATGCATGGCGGTGTCCGCGCTGGCCATTGGGGCGGCTGGTGTTGCTTTGCTGATCGTCGCCATCGAAGGAGTGATTTGTCTCATCATGGCCGTCCCGCTGGCCGCACCGATGGCGATGGTCGGCGGCTGCGCGGCCTATCACATCCAGGCGGCGGATTGGTGGCAGGGCAAACCAGCGCAGGTCTTTTGCGTCGCTCTCTTCGCACCGCTGCTCATGGTGGCCGAACATGTGAATCCGCCGATGCTGCCCCTCTTCAGCGTGACCTCCACCGTGACCGTCGATGCGCCGCCGGAAAAGGTCTGGGGTCACGTCGTCAGCTTTACCGACTTGCCACCGGCGCGTGAGTTCATCTTTCGCGCCGGCGTGGCCTATCCGATGCGGGCGCGCATTTACGGCCGGGGCGTGGGAGCGGAACGGCACTGTGAGTTTTCCACCGGTGCGTTCGTGGAGCCGATTGAAGTCTGGGACGAGCCGCGCTTGTTGAAGTTCTCCGTGACCAAGAATCCTCCTCCGATGCAGGAGTGGACGCCTTACGACGATTTACACCCGGCGCATCTCGATGGTTTTCTCGCCTCACAGGCTGGGCAGTTTCATCTGGTGCCGTTGCCCGGCGGGCGCACTCGACTTGAGGGCACTACTTGGTACCAGCATCACATGTGGCCGGCGACGTATTGGCGCTGGTGGTCGGACTACATCATTCACACCATTCACCTGCGCGTGCTGCGCCATGTGAAGCAACTCTCGGAGGAAGCATGAACCGGCGCATCATCCTGGCGGGCGGCAGCGGTTTTCTAGGGCAACTGCTCGGCGAATTTCTCCAGCCGCGCGGCTGGGAACCGGTCGTGTTGACCCGTTCGCCTGCGGCCCGGGCCAAGTTCAAGGAACTGGCCTGGGACGCGCGCACGCTGGGCGACTGGGCACACGCGCTTGACGGAGCGGAGGCGGTCATCAACCTGGCCGGACGCTCGGTGAACTGCCGCGGCACGCCGGCCAACCGACTCGCCATCATGAATTCTCGCGTCGAATCCACGCGCGTGCTGGGCGAAGCGATTGCCCGTTGCTCGCAGCCACCCAAAACCTGGCTGAACTCCAGCACGGCGACGATTTACAAACACTCGTTCGATCGACCGAACGACGAATCCTCGACGGACTTCAGTCCCACGCCGGAGGCCAGGGATGCCTTTTCCGTGGAAGTGGCGCGGGCCTGGGAACAGGCGCTGGACGGCGCGCAGGCCCGCCAGACGCGCAAAGTCGCCCTGCGCATCACGCTCGTGTTCGGCACCGTTCCGGGCGGCGTGTTTCAAATTCTCCGACGGCTGACGCGGTTCCAACTCGGCGGCAGAATGGGCAGTGGCCGGCAATATGTGTCCTGGATTCACGAGGAGGATTTCTGCCGCGCGGTCGAGTGGATACTCGAACATCCCGAAATGAGCGGCCCGGTAAACCTGGCTGCGCCGCATCCAGTGACCAACCGGGAGATGATGGAGACGTTCCGACGCGTCTGCGGTGTTTCCATCGGCCTGCCCGCGGCTGAATGGATGCTTGAGGTCGGCGCGTTCTTCCTGCGCACCGAAACCGAGTTGATGCTCAAGAGCCGCAACGTGATTCCCGGCAAGCTGCTCGCGAGCGGCTTCAGTTTTTGCTACCCGCGCATGGAGGAAGCGCTGCGCGATCTGGCCGGGCGCTCGCACTGAGCAGTGTGGGCCGCCACGCGGCGCATGGCTTCACTTGCGCGGGATGGAAATGGTGACGGCGTATTTTCCCGCGCCCATTTGCGAGTCGGCTAGGAACAGATCGAATCCCTCGTGCGTGGCTTCGAGGCTGATGACGTCACGGCCACTGCGCTCGGTGATGACCGCGCGCTTCAAGTCCAATCCCACCGCCAGCTCCGCCCAGCCGGGCGGCGGCTGCGTCAAATCCTCCCACGGCTGGTCATTGAACAGGACGTTCTTCGGCGGTTGCCACTGACCGTGCTCGTGTTGAACGCCCTGCGCCGTGAACATGAAACGTTCGCTCCCATCCACGGTGGCCGAAACCGTGATGGCCACTGTGCCGTGCACTGACTGGACTCCCGGACGAACCGGAGATTCTTGGTGCGGCCTGAAGAAGCCCACCAGCCAGGCGATCTCCAGTCCGACCACCAGGCCGGCCAGGAACAAGCCCGACCACAGGAAAAGTTTTTTCCCCACGCGCCAAGGAAGACCCACCGGGGCCGGTTTGTCGAGCCGGAGCCTCTGTGCTTGAATCATTGGCCACCCTCGGCTTTGCTGGCGCCCATGAAATTCCACTCGCTCCTTCGTCGGATCGTCGCCCTCGCCTGGCTTGCCGCCACTGTGGCGCAGGCAGATCATCTCGTTTACTTCGGCACCTACACCGGCGCGAAGAGCAAGGGCATCTACGCCTTCCGCATGAGCGATGAGGGCAAGTTGACCTCGCTCGGCCTGGCGGCCGAAACGCCGAACCCTACTTATCTGGCGCTACATCCGAACAAAAAGTTCCTCTACTCGGTCAATGAGGTCTCGAAGTTCGGCGAGCGGAAGGCCGGGTTCGTGAGCGCGTTCTCAATTGATGCCAAGACCGGAATGCTGACCGCATTGAATCAACAAACCGCTGGCGGCACTGGTCCCTGCCACATCGCGCTCGATGAGAAGGGCCGTTGCGCCGTGGTGGCGAACTACGGCGGCGGCAGCGTGGAATCTTTGCCACTGAAAGCGGACGGCTCGCTCGGTGAACCGGGCACGTTCATTCAGCACGTCGGTTCCAGCGCGGACAAGGGGCGGCAGGAGGGGCCGCATGGACATTGCATCCTCGTCGATCCCTCGCAGCGCTTCGCCCTGGCCTGCGATCTCGGCCTCGACCAGGTGCTCATTTACAAGCTCGACGCGGCCAAGGGCACGCTCACGCCGAACAATCCTCCGTTTGCCACCCTGGCCCCCGGCTCGGGACCGCGTCACCTCGCGTTCCATCCCAACGGCAAGTTCGCCTACGTGATCAACGAAATGCTCTGCACCATGACGGCGTTCGCGTGGAACAGCAGGACGGGCGTGCTCAAGGAATTGCAAACCATCTCCACGCTGCCCGGCGAACGCCAGCGCGGCGACAGCACGGCGGAGGTTTATGTGCATCCCTCCGGCCAATTCGTTTACGGATCGAATCGCGGGCACAACAGCATCGTGGGCTACGCCTGTGACGCGAAGACTGGGCGGCTCACATTGATCGAGCACACCGAAACGCAAGGCAAGACGCCGCGGCATTTCGCCATCGACCCGCCGGGGAAGTTTCTCCTCGCGGAGAATCAGGACAGCGGCACGGTGGTGGTTTTCAAAATCGATCCGAAGACCGGCAAACTCACCCCGACGGGCGAGAAGGTGGAAGTGCCTGCACCGGTCGCGGCCGTGTTCGTCCCGGTGAAGTGAGCGGAGCGCGGATCGCTGAGTCCGCGTGTTTTCCTGCTTCAGCCCCTTGAGACCTCGGCCGGAGCCGCGAGTCTCGCCATCGATCCATCATGCAGTTTGGGCAGCAAGAGCATCGCTGCGCCTGAGCCGATCAGGGCGAGGAACATGTCCCATTGCGTGTCCCATACGTCGCCTTGGGTGCCGAGGAATGCGCTCGCCCCTTCGCCCGTGAGCACGGCGGTCCACCACTCGATTAGTTCGTAGAATGCGCTGAAGGCGAGACAGCAGGCGATGGACAACATCGCAACCGCGACACCGCGCAAGGCCAGTTTCCGCATGAGAAACTCCCGGACCAAAACGGCGGGAATGAAACCCTGCGCGACGTGGCCCAGCCGGTCGTAGTGATTGCGGGAGAGATGCAAGGCGTCGCGCACCCAGTCGCCGAGCGGAACCATGGCGTAGGTGTAATGACCGCCCACGGCAAGAATCAGCGAATGCACCGTGAGGAGAACGAGGCCCAGGTTCGAGAGCGGAAACTTCTTCCACGTCAGCGCGATGGCGATGCCGCCGATCCACACCGGCGCATTCTCCATCATCCAGGTGAAACGATCGGCCGAGGGCGACCAACCGAGCGCGATCTGCTCCCCCACGACGAACAACGCGACGCACTTCAGAGTCGTGTTCACGCGAGTTGCTGGACAACGCCACGGATGATGGCCACGCCTTCCTCCGCTTGCGCGCGAGAGAGGTTCAGTGGCGGCAGCAGCCGCAACTTCTGGGTGCCGGAGGGAATGGTCAGCACGCCCGCTTCGTGCAGGCGACCCACGAACTGACTGGAGGCTGGCTTGTCACTCGCCGCGAAGGCCGGGATTTTTTCTTTCTCCGCCAATTCAATCCCGAGCATGAAGCCGAGGCCGCGCACGGCCGCGATGATGTGCGGGAATTCATCGACCAGCCGCTGCAACTCGCCCTTCAGGAAATCACCGGTGTGGCGCGCGTTGTCCGCCAGCCGGTCACGCTCCACGACTTCAAATACTTTCAACGCCACCGCGCAGGCCAGCGGCGTGCCGCCAAACGTCGTCCCGTGGGTCCCGGCGCCGAGCACGTCCGCATGCTGCTCTCTTACCCAGAAAGCTCCGATGGGAAAACCGCCGCCGAGCGCCTTGGCCATCGAGACGGCGTCCGGCAGGAAGGCCGTTCCGCGCGCGCCGGCGCTCTCCAGTGTGCGTTGAAAGCTCTGGAATCGGCCGGTGCGGAAGTAGCCGCACTGCACCGCGTCGATCATGAGCAGCAGTTTGTGTTGGTCACACAGTTCGCGCAGCCCGAGCAGGAACTCCGGCGACGCGGGCGTGATGCCGCCTTCGCCCTGGATGCCTTCGATCAACACTGCGACCGTCGCGGGCGAGATGGCGTCGCGCACCGCGTCCAGATCGTTGTAGGGCACATGGCGAAAGCCGGGCGTCGCCGGGTCGAAGCCTTTCTTGATCTTTTCCTGGCCCGTGGCCGCGATGCTCGCGAGCGTGCGCCCGTGAAAGGAGTTGGTCGCGGTGAGAATTTCGAAGCGTCCCTCGTCGTGGCCGAACTTGCGCGCCAGTTTGTAGAGGCCCTCATTGGCCTCCGCGCCGCTGTTGCAGAAGAAGACCTTGCCGGGCGCGAGATGCTTCACGATCTGCTGCGCCAGCCGACCCTGCGGCTCGTGGTAATAAAGGTTCGAGATATGCACGAGTTGCTTCGACTGCTCAATGAGCGCGGCGGTGATTTCCGGATGAGCATGCCCGAGCGTGTTGACCGCAATGCCGCCGCCGAGATCGAGGTAACGCCGTCCGCGCACATCCCAGACATAGCTGCCTTCACCACGCGTGAAAGCGAGGTCGTAGCGCGCGTAAGTAGGCACGACGTAGCGCGTGAAGAGTTCCTTCACGGTCTCGAACTGGTTATGCACGATCGGCGGTGGTGCCGGGACGAGTTCTTTCATCGCGGATGTGAATAAAGCGAACGGCGCAGAAAACAAGAAACATTGCGAGCCGGGGCGCTCCGGAAAAGTTTTTCTAAAAATCTCCTTGGCAACTTTTTCGAGCGGACGTACGAACGTGCCGCTCTTTGAAAGAGTCCCGCGCGTGCGGGATTCAGTCGCAGTCCAACGTCAGGGAACCCGGTGAGAATCCGGGACGGTTGCGCCACTGTCAGGAGATACGAATTCCAACCGCGAGTCCGCTCGCGGTGAAAAGCCACTGGTTTGAAAGAATCGGGAAGGCCGGAGTGAGGTCAGGCTCCAAGTCAGGATACCGGTTGGGTTGTGCTCGTCGTGATTCGTTCGCTTTGCGGGCGAATCAACTTCTCCGTCAAAGAGAAGGATGAGGCCAGACCCGGATGCCTGTCGCATTCGGGATTCGTGATGATGCCTTCATTTCGTTTTGACGCGGGATGAAGGCTTTTGTTTTTCGCCCACCGTGGCTGGAACAGCCGCCTTCTCCTTCGCCCTGGTCTCGCAGTGAACCGTGCCCGTGAACTCGTTTCGCGGGGACAAAAACTACAGATCAGTCACATGAAGAAAATCAGTTTAGTTCTGCTGGCCCTGGCCGGCTTCGTCCTCCACTCCCACGCCGCGACCAATTTCGCGGCGCGCGTCATCAGCTACAACCCAGGCCTGAACTTCGCCCAGGGCTACACCAACACCTCCGCCGTGCTCGGTGAGCCGTCGCGCGTGAACCCTTACACCGAGGCGGTCGATCCGTTCAATCCGCCTTACGGCACCGACCAGATTCTCTCCATCGGCGAGGGCGGCTCGCTCGTGGTCAAAATGGACCGCCCCATCTACAACACGCCGCGCAAGCCCTTCGGCCTCGACTTCATCATCTTCGGCAATGCCGGCTTCATCATCACCAATGAGTTCGATCTGAACACGTATGATTGGCTCGGCACGCCAGCCACGGACGGCTCGATGTTTGGAGCCAATGAAGGCACGACACTCGTCTCGGTCAGCGCGGATGGCCTCCATTTCGTGCCGTTGTCTTCGCCACTCCTGCCGACGGTGGACACGCTGTTCCCGACGGATGCGGCCGGAAGATTCGATGTGCCGGTGAATCCTGAGTTGACGGCGGCGATCTTTGCCGGAGCCACCCTGAAGCAGATGCGCTCGCTCTACGCCGGTTCGGCGGGCGGCGCGGGCTTCAACATCGGCTGGGCGCAATGGCAGTCCCGGCGGGTTTGGCTGCCCTACATCCGCTACATCCGCGTCGAAGTGTTGTCGGGCAAGGCGGAAATCGACGGGATTTCAGGCGTGGCCCGGACGGCGGCGAAGCCAAGGTATTGAACACCGCCGGCCCATGCGAACGGCATCGGGAATCATCCACTTCGTCTTTCTGGTCGCCGCGTGCCTGCTGCGCGCGGCGACCATCGGCGAAGGCTTTGCCACGGACCCGCTGGCCCGCGGCTGGCGGACCTTCGGCGAGGCCACGCTGTTCCATTGGAACCCGACCAATCAGAATCTCGAAGTCACCTGGGATTCGTCGCGCACCAACAGTTACTTTCAACTGCCGCTCGGGACCATTCTGTCGAAGAGCGATGACTTCTCACTGGCGTTTGATTTGCGCCTGAGGGACATCGCCGTGGGCGTGAACCCGGGCAAGCCGGATACGTTTGAGATCGCGATCGGCTTCCTCAACTCGGTGAACTCCACTAAAACGAACTACTTTCGCGGCATGGGGGTGAGCGCGGCTTATGGGGTGAAGAACACCATCGAGTTCGATTACTTCCCGGCCACGGCGGTGATCAGCGCGACGTTTGCGCCGACGGTTATTTCGAGCAACAACGTCATCAAGTTCAGCGACAATCACCCACTCGTGATGACGACGAACGATCTGTTCCACATCGCGATGGCTTACACCGCGAGCAATCAGGTTTTGAAGACGACGGTGACACGCAACGGCGCGCCGTACGGGTTGTCGCCGAGCAACACGATCCGGGATTTGTCGCTCGCCACGCACCCGGACTTCCGCGTGGACCGGCTGGCGGTGATGAACTACAGCGACGCCTTGCAGATTGGACCCACGCAGTTCTGGGGCTCGGTGCGGGCGCACGGCACGGTGGACAACTTCGCGGTCACGGTGCCCGATCCGCCGGTGGGGAATTTCACGAGCGCGAGATCAAACGCGATCTGGCGCGGCACATTCGTAAGCCGGACGAACTGGTTCTACTCTTGGGAGCGGACGCTGAACCTCGTCACCTGGACAACCGCCTCGCCCACGAACGCCGGCACCGGCGGCGCAATGCAGTTGCTCGACACGAACGCGCTGACGGGCGGTGCGTTTTATCGCGTGAAAGCGCTCAAACCATGAGGAAGCAGGTGAACATGCCGGCTGGGTGCGCGGCGGTCGTGGGAAAAAGCGGCGCTGAAGCGACCGCACACCAAACGCATCGCGCGGCACGAGGGGGGTGGGTCTGCGCGCCAGCGTTTGGTGTGTGGACCCTTCAGCGCCGCGTTCGGCTCGCGGCGC
>JANOQV010000133.1:0-9629 GCA_031414955.1 Pedosphaera sp.
CACCCGCCACCACGAATAAACGGCGCGAGTACGTCCAACTCCGCTCGCAGACGCGGGAATGGGACTGCAAAGTGTTCGCCTTTGCTCGCACGCTGGTCCGGGTTTGATCGCACACTGTTCGCCTTTGCTCGCAACGCGACACGTCAAACTTTTTTTGAACCAGCGACTTCCCCGGGAAACTTTTGCCGTCGTTCCCGAGGGGTGCGAGGCGTAATTCCCGCGAGGGCCAAGGCAATGGCTTTCCACAAAACTTATTCGCAACCTGGTCACTGTCACCCGCCGCACCTCGTCCTGACCTCCATTCCCGCGCGGCGTTCACAGTCCCGTCAACTTCTTCACTCCGCTCCATGGGACCCTAGGGAGACGCTGATTTAATCCACTGGTTTTCGATTTGTTACAGACGGCGCGGCGGGTGTTTTCTAAACTGGAGGGCATGACCCACCAGACCAGTTTTGCCCAGGCCGAGTTTGCGGATAAGAAGAAGATCACCCGGCGCGAGAAGTTCCTCGCGCGTATGGAGGAAGTCATCCCGTGGGCCCAACTGCTGGCCGTCATCAAGCCGCATTATCCCAAAGGTGAGCGTGGTCGCCCGCCTATCGGACTGGAGCGGATGCTGCGGGTTTATTTCCTCCAGCAATGGTATGCCCTGGCCGACGAAGCCCTCGAAGATGCCCTCTACGACAGCCAGGCCCTGCGCGGCTTCGCCCGCATTGGTCTGGCCGAAGACGGCGTGCCCGACGCCACCACGCTCCTGAAATTCCGGCGGCTGCTCGAAACGCACGACCTGTGCAAAGGCCTGTTCACCGCCATCAACGCCGACCTCGCCGCGCGCGGCCTGCTGCTGCGCGAAGGCACGCTGGTGGACGCCACACTGCTTGCCGCGCCGCCCTCCACCAAGAATGAGAAGAAGGCACGCGACCCCGAAATGCACCAGACCAAGAAGGGCCACCAATGGTATTTCGGGATGAAAGCGCACATGGGCGCGGATCGGGACAGCAAGCTGGTGCATACCGTCGTCGTGACGGCGGCGAATGTGGCCGACATCACGAAGACCGCGGAACTGCTGCACGGCGAGGAGCCACAAGTGCATGCCGACGCCGGCTACACCGGCGTGGAGAAACGGGCGGAGATCGTGGCGCTGGAACGGAAGATTGACTGGCAGATCGCGTGCAAACGCGGCCTGATCAAGGCGCTGGCCGAAGGCGCGGAGAAGGAGGCGCGCCAAGCGGTGGAGAAAACGAAGGCGTCGGTGCGGGCATTTGTGGAACATCCCTTCCACATCGTGAAGAATTTATTTCGGCATCGGAAAGTGCGGTATCGGGGACTGGCGAAGAACGGGCATCAACTTTACACGCTCTTTGGCCTGGCCAACGTGGTGATGGGAGCGCGGCGGGCCACGGCGTGAGAAAACCGTGAGCGAGCCGCAAAAGCGGGTCGGAAAAAGCGGAAAACCACCCTGACCAGCCCGGAACCGGCCCGCGAACCCAGGCTGCCAGAAGCAAATCGCCTCCGCTTGCGGATCACTTTCCCGTCAGCACAAACTGAAATCTGAAAACCTGGCTTTATTCAGCGCTTCCTTAGGGAGACGACGAAGATGTTGCCGTCAGCATCGCGGCATCCGAGCCGCACCACGGTGTAATGAGTGTAACCGTAGTCGAGCGCGCAAAACCATTCCCGCGCCCGCAGATCGTCGAAGTCTTCGATGACGTGAAGGTCGCGACGGAAGTTGGTGAAAAACTGCCCGGCCGCAATGTCCCAGTCGCCCTCGAACCAGGCACGTTTCTGCCAGCCGGTGAGGTTCTGGAGCACGCCCACGTATTCGGGATTGGTAAAGCGATTATCAGTCACGCGGGCCGAGCCGAAACGGGAGTCGCGCTCTTCGCCGCGCTCGTGTGGCACGATGAATTTCTCTCGATACCACGCATGCCCGACTCCGCCCGGATTGGTCGTGGAATACATGCGCGGACGCCAGGGCCGGCCGTCGGGTTGCACCTTCGAGCTGCGACAACAGGTGGTGATGTCCTGGTGTTTGCGCGAGGTGAGGGTGGTGGCCTCCTCGATGCCGATGATGTCGTATTCCAGCCCGAGGTAAGCGTCGATGTCCTTCTCGTTCTGGAAATGCCCTGAGATGATACGCGAGCCATTGGCGAAGATGAGCGTTCCGCGCGAGGCGGCGAAGTCGTGCGACAGCTTGTTGAACAGTCGGCGGCGCAAATCCTCGAAGTTCTCCAGGTTCGACTTGCCGACTTTGCGGAGCAACAAACACTTCAAGCCGGGCACGCGCTGGCAATCATCCGCACCCATCTGGGCCAGCAGCCAGTGCGACTTGCCGCCACCCCACGCCCCGCCGTAGCCGATGGCGGTGGGACCATCAGCGAGATCGCAGGAGCGCGCCGTTGCGCTGGCCATGAGCTGGCGCGGCTGCAAGGTGATGCCGGCCTTGGTGAAGTTGGCGAGCTGATCCACAGGGCAACCGGCATCCAGTCCCGACTCAATGTAATCCTCCAGTTCAACCATGGGGCAGCCTCCAATGGTTGAATCACTCCCCTGCCCCGTGGCTGGTGCGGTTGAAGCCGTTTCACCACGCACCGTCTCCGCCTCGATGATCACGCTCTTGGGCAACGGTCGTCCCTCCGACTCACGTCGTGTGTACACCTTTCGGAGCGCAGCGTGAAACTCGATCATCACGGCCGTGCCATCGTCCCCCAGATCCAGATCACAGTCTGGCTCGGTGGCGAGACGGCCCAGTTTTGAGGCCAAATCCGTCACCCGCTACAGGTCCGCCACGGTGCTCCTGTGCGGATTGTCGTGGAAACTTTTCACGATGGCCCGGGCCACGGTCATGAGTTCCTGGTGCATGTCCCATTCCTCGGCGCGCAATTCTTCGCGCAGCTTCTGGCGAACCTTGCGATCGGCGAAAGACGGCGGCGCCGCGCCAGCAGGGACGACGGCGTTGGGGTTTGGATCATTGGCATTCATGGGCGGGATCAGGTTGAGGGTTCATGGTTGAGTGTTGAGAGCGACGGGACGCAAACAGTGACCGCTTACCGTTTGGGACTCGTGAAACTCGTCCCTCCGCGGGAACCGGAACCGCCCCCGGAACCGGTGCAGAAACGGTGCAGTTTTGGTTCCCGCCAGCCGGGTGACCACCAAGGCGCGAAGCGACAAAGAAGGCGGGGCGGATCATGGCTTCACCTCCTCCAGGCTGGCGACCAGAGCACCGGCGGCGGTCGGCGTCACCGGAGCGATGGTGAGGCGACGCAATTGCGCGCGCACCGTGGCCGCGAGGAAAAAGAGCGATTCGGTGGAGAGGCAATCGAGGTTCCGTTTTGCGAGGACACTCTCGATGCGATTGAGTTGCGCCGTGAGCCGCTCCAGTTCCACTTCGTGCGACACGAGAATGCGCTCCTGCAATGCCTCCACTTCGACGTCCTTCAAATCCCGGATCTCTTGCTGCGCCTGTCGGTTCCATTCGACCAGGGTGCGCTTGGCGAGGTGCAACTCGGCGGCGATGCGGGCCAGACTCCAGCCTTGGGCGCGCAATTCGATGAATCGATGTCGGGTGTCAGCAGCGTGCATAAGGGCGATTCCGAAACTTGTATTTATAAACTTGACTACAGTTTCTGATTTCCCTTGCCGGGCGCAAGTGGCAAGTTGTATTTGTTTTTTTAGATACAATCTGTGAAAACAAAAACAGGCCAGGCCATTCGGGAATTGCGGGACATCATCAACCTCACGCAGGGCGAGTTTGCGGCGATCATCGGGGCCTCGAAGGACACGGTGGCGAGCTGGGAAGTGGGGCGGAACAAGCTGTCGCGGCAGTTCGCCCGCCGCATCGCCCTGGCCACCGGGGTGGAGGCGGAGGATCTCATGCGTGGGCGAAGCACGCTGATGACTTATGTGCCGATGGCCGGGCGGTTGCCGCTGACGGCGGAGACGTTTCAGCGGCATCGGCAGAGCCATTGGGGAGCCACGGACGAAGCAGCGGCTCGGCGGCATCTGAAAAACGGTGCGGACGCCCTGGGACTGATCCTGCTGGCGGCAGCGGGCGGGGCCGACGGGACGGGAACGAAGTGCCTGCCAGCGGTGCTGGAGTCCTTCATCGAGTGGTGCGAGCAGACGCGGGAAGATTTCCAACTGGAGGGGGCGATCGACCGACTGCTGGCGGAGCGCAAGGGCAAAGCAGCGGTCAGCCAGAGCTATGGGGTATGGAGGCGCAAGCAGCAGGAGGATCCGAGCGTTTGCCGGGCCATGGGGTTCAAGGACGATCCGAAGAAGGATGACCGCGAGAACCTGCGCCTGACGGCGGAGACGATGCCCATCTGGCGGCCGGGCCACTCGATGGGCGCAGGCCGGGGCAAAGGGTGAGTTGTAGCACGGAACATTGAATTTTGAACTCTGAACGGGGGAGTGCGAAGAGTGGAACCGCTGACACCGGAGCGCAGAACTCAGGGCCTCGCGGAATTTTTTCAGCCACGGATGGACACGGATGCTCACCGGTCAGGAGGGACAAGCTGCGTTAACAGCCCGTTCAAAATGTCAGATTCCATGAAATCATTTTGAACAAAAGAGAGGCGGCGACGATCCGATCTGGCACATATGGCTCTGGGAAAACGCACCGCCAAACAAACCGAACTCTTCGTGCCGGTGGCGCAACTGCCCAAGTCGCCCGCGCACCCCTTCTACGCCAAACTCAACGGGCTGCTGGCTGAGTCGGCCTTTGATCCCTACGTGGAAAAGCTCTGCGAGCCGTACTATAAAGAGGGTGGACGTCCCTCCATCCCGCCGGGTACTTACTTTCGCATGCTCTTCATCGGTTACTTCGAGGGGATCGATTCCCAGCGCGGCATCGCCTGGCGTTGTGCGGACAGCCGTTCCTTGCGTGAGTTCCTCGGGGCCGAACTCACGGACGCGACGCCCGCGCACAACTCCATGACGGTCAGCCGCCCGCGCCTGCCCGCGGGGGTGGCCTACAAGGCCGAGCACGCGGTGGACTTGGAGAGCACGGCGATTGTGGCCGCGCACGTCACCACCGCCGAGCGCGGCGACACGGCGACCGGAGAAGAGACCTTGATCCTGGCCCAGGTCCATCTGGTGCGCAGCGGGAGCCAGGCTGAGATCAAAGAAGTGGTGCAGGACAAAGGCTATCACGACAACAAAGCGCTGGCGCGGATCGCGGCCTGGGGCGTGCGCACCTACGTGCCGGAACGCAAACAAAAGAGCCGGGTCTGGACGGACAAGCCGGCCGAGTTCGAGGCGGCGTTTCGGGCCAACCGGCGGCGGGTGCGAAGCGACAAGGGGCGGCGCCTGAACCGCTGGCGCAGCGAGAAGTGCGAACGCAGTTTTGCCCATGTGTGCGAGACGGGCGGCGGGCGGCGCCTGTGGCTGCGCGGCCTGGACAACGCGACCAAGAGTCACCTGCTGCGGTGCGCGAGCTGTAATTTGGGACTGATCTTGAGCAAGTGCTATGGCATGAGCAAGCCGCGCAGCGCGGCGGTCGCGGCTAGCTTGTTTTTCCTCCTGGGGCTGTTCCTGACCCTTGGCATCATCCGGCTGGATCTGAATCCAACGCCAACGATTTTCTGGTTCTGGGGCGTCACCGTGCTGTTCCTATCCGTCTTGGCCGGTGGCCTGATTAACCGCCGCGAGCCTCGCATGGCGGAAATGGGGGCTTCTTGAATGGGCTGTTAAGCGTCAGTGTTGGGCCGTCCCTCGCGCCAAAATGGACGATTACTTTGCAAAGGGAAAAATCTTCTTCCCGAAAAACGGTATTCCTCGTCTGAAACGATACAGTGAAGAAAGTGGGGGGGTTCCGCTTCAGGACATCTGGACCAACGTGCGCATCATTCACAACCAGTCGATTGAGAGAATTGGTTACGCGACGCAAAAGCCCGAAGCCGTTCTCGACCGCATCATCAAAGCTTCATCGAACGAAGGCTCCATCGTCGCCGACTTTTTCGGCGGTTCCGGCACGACCGCCGCCGTCGAGGAGAAACTGGGCCGGCGCTGGATCACTTCTGATCTCGGCAAACCCGCCTGCATGATCATGCGCAAGCGGCTGTTTGATCAGAACGCCCAGCCGTTTCTCTACCAGGCCATCGGCGATTATCAGGTCGAGGCCGCCCGCTCCACGCTGGGCCGCAAGTTCCGCGTGGGCGATCTCTCGCAAGTCGTCCTCAAACTCTTCGGCGCGCTGCCCCTCGCGCCCGAGGACAACCCGAACCGCAACCTCGGCTATCTCTCCACTGGTAGCAGCCGAGGTAACGAGGCTCCAATTTCTTCCCCGAAAGATCAGAGCCTCCTTACGTCGGCTGCTACTAACAAGAGGACGCTCATCTTCGTGGACTCGCCGCAGAAGCTCACCGGGCTGGCGACGTTGAAGCGGGCGCAGGAATTGCGCGCGTCGCATCTCGGCGGCTGGGACAACGTGGTGGTGCTGGGCTGAAATTTCACGGCGGACATCGGCCACGTCATCGCCGGCCTGAACGATCCGAAATTGGAAGTCCTCGTCATCCCGCCCGACCTGCTCGACCGCCTGAAAAAGAAAGGCACCAAGCTCAAGGCCGACGAGGTGCGTTTCTCCTCGCTGCAATACGTGACGTTGAAACCCATCACGCGAGAAACCAAACCGAGTGGCGAAGTGCTGACCGTGGAACTCGACAACTACGTTTTGCTTTCGCCCGACGCCCTGAACCTGGAGCCGGCGGACAAGGAGCGTTTGCAAGCCGTGGTGAACCGCGACCCGCTGGCGCTGGTGGAGTATTGGAGCGTCGATCCCGACTACGACGGCGAGGTTTTCCGCAGCGTGTGGCAGGACTATCGCGGCAACACCGCGAACGACGACGACGCGCTGCACGTTGTCAGCAAGGCACAGTTGAGCGCGCTGCCGGTGAAGTCCGGTCCGCGCCGCGTCTGCGTGCGGGTGGTCGATGTGTTCGGCTTCGAGGCCGAGGTGATCAAAACGGTTTAACCACGATGAACACGGATCAACACAGATGGGGAACGGAGCGCGGCCTTCAGGCCGCTTCAGCATGCAACATCACGAGCGCGTTTGAAAATCGGTCGTCCTCGGTCATGCGAATGGTGAAGCGGCGTGAACGCCGCGCGCCGACCCGCCCCGAATCCCAACGGGATTCAGAGGTGACGCCATGATGCTTCCTCTCGTCAAGTCGCTCACGCCTCGCGTCGCGGAGGAATGCGCCGGGCTGGAATCGGGCGCGGCACCCATCCTCGAAAAAGTTTCGCCCATCACCGCCGATCTTCTGCGTTGGTGGTTTCAACAGGATTGCGTGGATGCGCGGGCGGTGAATTTTCACGACGGCCAACGGCAGGCCATTCTCCATGCGATCTACGCGCACGAAGTCTTGCAGTGCGAAACGCTGGTGGACCTTTACCAGAAACTGGCCGCCGAAGATTTGCTGACCGCGCGGCGGCTGGAGGAAGTGATGCGCAGCGGGCATCCCAAGTATTGCCTCAAGATGGCGACGGGTACGGGCAAGACGTGGGTGTTGCAGGCATTGATGTATTGGCAACTGCTCAACGCGGCGCGCGCGCCCGAGGATGCGCGCTTCACCCGGAACTTTCTCGTCGTCGCGCCGGGGCTGATTGTTTATCAGCGGTTGCTCGACGCCTTTCGCGGCAAGATGCGAGAGGGCAAGCCGGATTGGGAAACGTCCGACCTGGCGCGTTACCGCGACTTGTTCGTGCCAGACGTGTATCGCGACGAAGTGTTTCGCTTCGTGCAGGGCAACGTCTGCCCGAAAGACGAAGTCGGCGTGAAGGTGACGGCTGGCGGCTTCATCGGCATCTGCAACTGGCACGCGCTGGCCGATGCCGGCGAGGAAATCGACACGGACACCGACGTGGAAACGCCCGGCGTGACGCCCGACCCGAAGGACGTGGCCGCGTCGGCACTGCCACTCTCGCCCGGCACGAGCGCGGGGAACTCGCTCGAAATGTTGAACCGCCGTTTCGAGCGCGGCGGGGTGCTGAATTATTTGCGCGACCTGCCGAGCCTGCTTTCATTCAACGACGAGGCGCATCACATCCACGAGGTCCGCAGCGAGGGCGAGATCACGGAAGTCGAGTGGCAGAAAAGTTTGCGCCTGATTGCCGCGCCGAAGGGGCGGCGCTTCATCCAGATGGATTTCTCGGCCACGCCCTACAACCAGATTGGCAGCGGCCAGAAGGCGAAGGCGGTTTATTTCCCGCACATCATCGCGGACTTCGATCTGCGCGCTGCCATGCGCGAAGGCTTGGTGAAGTCGCTCGTGCTGGACAAACGGCGCGAACTGGGCGCGCTGCCCAACGCGGAGTTGCAGTTCAAAGCCGACCGCGACGAACACGGGAACCCTGTGCTGTCCGAAGGCCAGCGCATCATGGTGCGCGCCGGCCTGGTGAAGCTGATCAAGTTAGAGAAGGAGTTCGCCGTCCTCGATCCGACTCGGCATCCGAAGATGCTGGTGGTATGCGAAGACACCACGGTGACGCCGCTGGTCGAAGCGTTCCTTCGCGACCTCGGCTTGAACGAAGACGAAATCCTGCGCGTGGACTCCAACCGCAAGGGCGATTTGCCGGAGGCGGAGTGGGCGGTGTTGAGCGGCTGTTCGACATGGACGCGCACGCCCAGCCGCGCGTGGTCATCAGCGTGCTGATGCTGCGCGAGGGTTTCGACGTGAACAACATCTGCGTCATCGTTGCGCTCCGCACCACCGGCGCGAAGATTTTGCTGGAGCAGACCGTAGGGCGCGGCTTGCGCCTGATGTGGCGCGGCAACGAATACGACGACCAGAAGCGCGAGAACCGCGAACTCATCAAGACCGGGCAGGAACCGAGGAGTCTGATTGATGTGCTGAGCATCGTGGAGCATCCCAAATTCGAGGAGTTCTACGAACAGTTGCGGAAGGAAGGCTACGAGTTCGCCGAGGCGACACCGACGGACACCGAGAAACCGAGCACAGGTGATTTGATTTCCGTCGGCTTGCGCGAGGGCTTCGAGGCGTTCGACTTCGCCATCCCGTTCGCGCTACGCGAGCGCGAGGAAGAATTGATCCAGCGCGAACTCGATGTGATGACGCTCCCGGAGTTTCCGCTGGCCGTGCAGCACTTGAAGAAGGAGATCGGTAAGGGCGATGTGTTCCGTTCGACCGACGTGCAGACGGGCACGCAGTTTGGTGATTACCGCGTGGACGGCGGCGTGATGACGGCCACGGGCTACAACGATTCTCTGAGCCGCATGGCGCGGCGCATTTCGGACGGCTTGAACCGAGAAGTGACGAGTAGTTCCAAAGTGTTCGCGAACATCGCGGCGTTTCCATTCCTGCAAGTGAACCTGCCGCAACTCGCCGGTTGGGTGGATGCGTTCATCCGTCGGCGGCTGTTCGGCGCGGACTTTGATCCGAACGCGGACGAGAACTGGCGGTTGCTACTCATCAAGCCGGTGGCGAATCACATCATCGGCGAGTTCGGGCGCAAGCTGCCAGAGTTGACCGGGTGAGATTGAAAGTGGCGGGCAAAAAGAAAATGCGGAGTGTGCCATTTTGGCCTGGTACGATGGGGTTTTGATGGATAAGAGAGGTGTTCATGAATGATGAACGCTCCTTGGTTAAGAGGTCTGCGGCCCCGCGCCG
>JANOQV010000134.1:0-8836 GCA_031414955.1 Pedosphaera sp.
TCGAACACCCGTAAAACCATGAACGAAAACAAACCGACCGTCTATGCCGGCCTGGACATCGCCAAGGCCACCCTCCAACTCCACCTCCAGAACGTCCACCACGTCCTGGACAACAACCCCAAAGGCCACGCCAAGCTGCTCGAAAAGATCCGCGCCGGGGCCGGCGTGCCGATCGTCTGCGAAGCCACCGGCGGCTACGAAAAAGGCGTGGTGGCCGCGCTCCACGCGGCCGCCCAGCCGGTCAGCGTGCTCAACCCCGCCCTCGTCCGTCACTTCGCCCGGGCCCAAGGGCAGCGGGCCAAAAACGATCCCATCGATGCCGAAGTGTTGACCGACTACGGCACCGCGCTGCGCCCCGAGTCCACCCCGGCCCGCACCCCCGCCCGCGACGAACTGCGCGCTCTGGTCCAATGGCGCGACCACCTGAAGGAGCAACTGGCGCGCACGCGCCAGACCGCCGAGCACGGTCTGCCGGCCTGGATCGCGGGCCAGCAAAAGAAACTGGTGGCCCAGTTGGGAAAACAAATGGCCCAAGTGGAAAAGGAATGCCAGCAGTCGCTGGCCCGCACGCCGGAGTTGCAGGCCCAAGTCCGGGTGCTCGAAGAGCTGGACGCGGTGGGGCCGATCACGGCGCTGAGCGTCCTGAGCCACCTGCCCGAACTGGGCACGCTCAACCGGCAGGAGGCGGCGGCCCTGGCGGGCCTGGCCCCCTGGGTGCGGCCGAGCGGGCCGTGGGAAGGGCAGCGGCACATCGGAGGCGGCCGGGCGGCGGTGCGGCGCGCGCTCTACATGAGCGCGGTCGGACTGGCCCGGATGAAGGACACGACCCTGGGGAAATTTTATGCGCGGCTGCGCGCGGCCGGTAAACCGGCCAAAGTCGCCCTGACGGCGGTGATGCGAAAACTCCTGCTCCAAATGAACCGCGTCCTCCAGGCCCACGCCCTGGAAATCGAGGCCAAAAGCCAAACCCAACCCGCTTAACTTTCCCTTGCTTTTGAACACCGTTGCTCCCCACGACGCAGGAGTGGGGAGAGGGTCAGGGAGAGGGGAATCCCCAGCAAAACAGGCCTCCTCTCCCCGGCCCTCTCCTCCTTCCTTCGTCAGGAGGAGAGGGAGAAAGATCAATGAAATCGGACACTTCCTGACTTGTGTAGATACCAATGGCTCACGCCGTGGGCTACTCTCTCGCCGCGCCTACGGCGCTCCAGTTGCCTGCCACTTTCAATCGCACCCCAGCTCTCAGCCCGTGTTGACAGGCGGCACTGTGCCAGCGAATCTCACGGCGTTTCCAAGATGATACTCGCACGAATCATCGCCTCCGCTGTGATCTGGTGGCCGGTGCTGGTACAAGCTTGGGGTCCGCACTGGCACATCACGCGCGCGGCGATTGATGTCCTGGATAATGATCATCCTCTGAGAACGCAGCTTGGGGCCGAACTCCTGCCACTGACAAACTACTGCTGGATTCCAGATTTCAAGCGCATCCCTTTCCGCGTGCCAGATCAGGATTTTTATGCGGATGACTACCTTTTGTTTCCAAGCGTGGCGAAACACTACGATCACATCTGTCCAGAAGTGGAGCAAACCTACGACCCATACTTCCGGCGCGCGTTGCAAGCGCTGCGGATGGAATCACCAGCGAACGCGGCACGATGGGCCGGCTCGATACTTCACTTTGTTCAAGACACCGGTTCACCGCCGCACGCAGCCCAGATTCGCGGCGATATGCACTCAAAAATGGAGAACTGGGTGGACCGAACGAAGATTTCCATTCCAGGCTACGAGCCGCAACTGCTTGGAACCAATGACCAGGACGCGGTGCGAGGACTGGTCACGCGGATGAACCGATTGATTGAGTTCTCCAAACTGCGCGCGCAAAAGCTACGCCTGCCAGTCTTGCTATCGAATCGCAGCAGCGCCGAACCGATTGAATTGGAATCAGCGCTTGAAAGTGCGCGCGCCAGTGCCGACCTGCTGCACACGTTGGGAACGCTCGCGGCAAACAATCCAGCGGGAGGATTAATAATCAGCGGGAGTGTCTCTGCGGCTCGAACCGTGACCGACGGACGCTATTCGGCAAAACTCCTAATCCACGATACGATCATTTCCACCTTGGCGGACGCTTCGGGGCATTTCTCATTGCGTGGTCTGAGCGCCGGCCTGCACCGCCTCAGCATCGTTTTGCCAGGCCATGAAACATTGGTGACGAATCTGAATATCACTACTTCCCTGACTAACCTGGTCTTTACGCCACGGCCCAACGCAAACCTGGTGCGCAATCACGACTTCCAAACTCACTGGGGCGCGACTCACGGGCCGGACTTCTGGATAAAAATGCATTCGGCTTGGGAAGGTGAAGTGCTGGCCTTGCGGGCCGGTCAGCGCTATAGAGTGCGCGCGGATTTCCAGCGCGAAAGCGGGGTGGAAGTGCTCGTACGATGGTCGAGCGAGCAACCTTTCGTCGTGCCCAAGCCGGCCCGGCTACCCCCTTTTCACACACGTCGGCTGACGGTGGACGATCCCGAATTCTCCATCACTGGCAGCACCAATGTGGCACTCATGCTCCTGAGCATCCGCACCGCCGGTCACCCGACGAATGTTTTGCGCCAGCTCTCGGTGGTGCCGACGGTTGAATAAAACGGCGAGCTTGACTCGATTTGGTGAGCAGGTGCCGGCTGTCTAATAGGCTGCAGCGGGGCTTTGAAGTAGTTCGGAACCGAGAAGCGGCTCCAACGCCGAAAGACTTTGGCTGGCCCGTCGCGCTCCTGCCACCGCAGAAGCCAGAGCAGGTGATGATCGAATATTTCAGGCTCTCTCGCCAAGAGACAGGCATGATCATCTGAGCACGCTTGTGCCCCTTGAGGCTTAATGCCTTTGAATGCGTGGAGGTCACAGCCCTTACCCAGACTGCAAGGCCTGCGAACTTTTCAACCGTGGAGGCAAGCGTAACACTGGCGATTGAGCCAATCCTGAACTCGGAAGAAAAAAAGGCGAACGGTCTCCCGTTCGCCTTTCGTGTTTTCAGATTTGAATCCGCTCAGTAGCGGTAGTGCTCCGGCTTGTAAGGGCCGTCCGCTGACACGCCGAGATACTCGGCCTGCTTCTTCGAGAGCCTGGTCAGCACGACGCCGATTTTTTCGAGGTGCAGGCGGGCGACTTCCTCGTCGAGCTTCTTGGGCAGGCGATAGACGCCGACCTTGTAGGTGCCCTTGTTCCGCCACAGGTCAAGCTGCGCGAGCACCTGGTTGGAGAACGAGTTCGACATCACGAAGCTCGGATGGCCGGTGGCGCAGCCGAGGTTCACGAGCCGGCCTTCCGCTAGGATGAACATGGCCTTGCCGTTGGCGAAGACGTATTTGTCGTACTGCGGCTTGATGTTGATCTTCTTCACGCCCTTCGCGGTGTTCAGGCGGTCCATTTGGATCTCGTTGTCGAAGTGGCCGATGTTACACACGATGGCCTGGTCCTTCATCTTCGTCATGTGCTCGAAGGTGATGATGTCGCAGTTGCCGGTCGTGGTGACGTAGATGTCCGCCGTGCCGAGCGTGCTTTCCAACGTGTTGACCTCGAAGCCTTCCATCGCGGCCTGGAGCGCGTTGATGGGATCAATCTCGGTGACGATGACGCGGGCGCCGAAGCCGCGCAGCGAATGTGCCGAGCCTTTGCCCACGTCGCCGTAGCCGCAGACGCACGCGACCTTGCCGGCGATCATCACGTCGGTGGCGCGCTTGATGCCGTCCGCCAGCGATTCGCGGCAGCCGTAGAGGTTGTCGAACTTCGACTTGGTCACGGAGTCGTTCACGTTGATGGCGGGGACGAGCAGCTTGCCCTGTTCGAGCATCTGGTAGAGGCGATGCACGCCGGTGGTCGTTTCCTCGGAGACGCCGCGCCATTCCTTCACGATGTTGTGCCAGAAGCCGGGACGTTCCTTCGCGACGCGTTTGAGCAGGTTCTTGATGACTTGTTCCTCGTGCGAACCGCTCGGGCTGTTAACCCAGTTGTCGCCGTTCTCTTGCTGAAATCCTTTGTGGATGAGCAGCGTCACGTCGCCGCCGTCATCGACGACGAGTTCCGGGCCTTTGTTGCCGGGGAACGTCACCGCATCGAGCGTGCACTCCCAATACTCTTCGAGCGTTTCGCCCTTCCACGCGAACACCGGAATGCCGGCCTTCGCGATGGCGGCGGCGGCCTGATCCTGCGTGGAGAAAATGTTGCAGCTCGCCCAGCGCACGTTCGCGCCGAGATCAACGAGCGTCTCGATGAGAATCGCCGTCTCCGTGGTCATGTGCAGCGAGCCGGTGACGCGCACGCCCTTGAGCGGCTTGCTCGTCGCGTACTTCTTGCGGATGGACATGAGGCCGGGCATTTCCTGCTCGGACACGTCGATGGTCTTGCGGCCCCAATCGGCGAGGCTCAGGTCTTTGACTTTGAAGTCTTGTTTCGGTGCGCCGTTGCCAGTCTTGGCAATCTTCGCGCGGGACGGGGGCAGTTTCACAGTGGCCATATTCGTAATTGTTGAGAGTTGAAAGTTGAGTGTTGAGAGTTAATGAGCCGCAGCTTTGAGCGCCGCCGCCTTGTCCGTCTTTTCCCAGGTGATGTCCTTGTCGTTCTTGCCGAAGTGACCGTAGTTCGTCGTCTTCGAGTAAATCGGACGGCGCAGGTTCAACTGGTCGATGATGTCCGACGGCTGGAAGCTGAAGACCCGGTTGACGCCCCGGATGATTTTCGCGTCCGACACCGTGTTGGTGCCGAAGGTATCGACATGCACGCTCACCGGATCAGGATGCCCGATGGCGTAGGCGAACTGCACTTCGCAGCGCGTGGCGAGGTCAGCGGCCACGATGTTCTTCGCCACCCAGCGCCCCATGTAAGCGGCGCTGCGATCCACCTTCGTCGGGTCTTTGCCCGAGAACGCGCCACCGCCGTGACGGCCCATGCCACCGTAGCTGTCCACGATGATCTTGCGGCCGGTCAAACCCGTGTCGCCCTGCGGACCGCCGACCACAAAACGCCCCGTGGGATTGATGAGGAACTCCGTCTTGTTCGTGAGCAGGCGCTTGGGCAGCACCTTGCGGATGATGTTCTCGATGCAAAACTTTTCGATCTCCGCGTGCGTGACGCTGCGTCCGTCGATCTTGTCCGCGTGCTGGGTGGAGATGACGACGTTGGAAATCGCCACCGGCTTGTTGTTCTCGTAAATCACCGAGACCTGCGACTTCGCGTCCGGGCGCAGCCACGGCACCTTGCCGCTCTTGCGAATCTTCGTCAGCTCACGACCGAGGCGATGCGCGAACATGATCGGCGCGGGCATCAGCTCCGGCGTCTCATTGCACGCGTAGCCGAACATCAAACCCTGGTCGCCCGCGCCCTGCTTCGCCGTCTTCTTGCCCTTCACCTTGCGCGCGTCCACGCCCTGCGCGATGTCGGGCGACTGCTGCGTGACGATGTTCATGATGAACACGCGGTCGGCATGAAACACATCGTCGTCGTTCACGTAGCCGATTTCGCGGATGGCTTCGCGTGCGAGTTGGGTGAAATCCAGCTTGGCCTTGGTCGTGATCTCGCCGCCCACGACGACGATGTTCGACTTCACGTAGGTTTCGCAGGCCACGCGGCTGAACTTGTCCACCGCGAGGCAGGCGTCCAGCACCGCGTCCGAAATGGTATCTGCGACCTTGTCCGGATGGCCTTCGCCCACGGACTCCGATGAAAAGATGAATCGATTGCTCATGTTATTTTTAACCGACAATTACGACGTCGAAGCAAAATATCGACGTATCTGGATTTGAAGATACGAAGAAGTGAAGGCGAGTCAACGGGGAAGTTTGCAATGCAATGATTAAACGGGGCGACAGCGAGAGACGGCTGTTAACTCTGAGGGCCGACAGTTTTTCGATTTCGTGCGCGTCTGCGCTTAGCAACAACAGCACCCAAAAAAGCTCCGCAAAGACTTGCGAGCCCCAGCGACCAATAAAAGGCAATTTCAATTGGCCACAAGTTATGGGAAGAGGGCGCGACGATTACCTCGAACACAGTCGCCATCGGAAGACCCGCTCCAGCGAAGACACCGAGTATTGGCCACTTGTCCGGAGAAATGAACCCAGCAATGCCTCCCAGGAAAAACATAAGAATGAGAGTCGGAAGTATCTGCATATTCTCCACAGCCGTCCGCAAAACGGGAAATAGCGGAGCGTCATGAAGGCGGGGTATCTCACCCCAAAAAGCTGGGAGGATCACACACAGAAGACCCATTACCATGACAAGAACGACCGCAAGGGCGTTCTGAATGGACGACTTGAGTATCACATCCGGTGTGCAGTTCAAGGAGTAGAGTGACCCATGTGGGGACTGGTTGAGTCACTGAAGAGCACATCATGGACTCCACAATAATAATTTGGTTTCTTGGGATCGTCCTTTTTGCTTCCGAGACATTTCGCCATACATTTCAACGCATCTTTGTTGCACTTTCTGCAAGCCATGGATGCCGACTCAAGGCACCAAGAACTCGCTTTGCATTTGTTATCGTGATAGCACTTATCGTGTTGAGCACAGCATTCGAGTCTGCACGGAGACTCCAGCTTTCCCGGTACACCGTCACAACCAGGCGAATCAAGGCCGAAAGAATCGACGCGCGTTATTGGATTATTGGCCACGAAAGCGTAAAGATTCGGCCCATCACCTAACGGATCTACACCTCCAAGATTCAATTCCTCAAAGCCCGGTTCTCCAATCGGGTCGCGGTTAATCCAGCGACCGAGGCCAGCGTCGTAAAATGCAGATGCCGATTCGACCACGACGAAAGCCGCAAAGAAGAGCAAGCACTGTTTGATTCGATTGGATATTGTTTTCATGGTGTTCCTTTCATTGGTTTCGGATTGCATTGAGTGGATTGGGATCGGTGAGTCCGGGCGCAAAGCTGGAGTTGCCGCCAGGACGCGGCCAATACGGTTGCTGCTCTGGTGGCAAGAGGCTCAGCGCCGCTCTTCCGATTGCGTGTTGGCGTGCCTTCGCAAGAACCGCTAGTTGCAAACGCGACTGAGGCGAGAATCGCAATGCAGCTTCTTGTGCTGCGATTGCCTCCTCCGCTCTCCCCGCTGCCATTAAGCAAGCTCCCCGGAGACTCAGAAACGCCGTGAGTTCATCAGTGGCGTTCATCGACTTCAAATAGCCAAACTCCTGTTCTGTCTCACGTGAGATGGGCATCGGCCACTGCCGATAGTGATTGTCATCGTGCATGTTCATCCCTCTGCCCGTCGCATCCACGTTGAAGCGCTCACGGCTGTCTTCCCATCGAACGAATAGATGATTCTGCGTCGGCACGAGCTTGAGTGGATAGCCAAGCCGCCGTCCAATCGCGACGTAAAGCGCGGGCAGAGATGCGCAAGTTCCCATTCGCCGGTCTTCCGCGATCAGTCCGTGCAGGAACACATCGCGTGAGTCAGCAAAGAAAGCTTCGTTCGGCTCGAACACTCCCACGGGGGTGATTCGTTCAGGATTGTAGCGAATTTCCAAGTCCTCCTGAAGAGTCACCGCCATCAGCAGCATGCGAAAGTAACCTTCCGAGTTGTTGAACTCGGCCTTGTTGTTCTGAAACCGGTAGTAGTGGCGGCGCGTTTCCAATTCTACGTGCTGCGCGATTCCGTCGAGCCGCGAGAGGAAGCTCTCCACGTTCAGATTCTCCGCGCCCTACAATCCTTCGGCACAAAGCAAATTCAAGCGAGCAATGTCACAGCGTTCGATCTCTGCCGGAGACAACGCGAGCAGTTCATTCAAGGTCCCTGGCTTGGGGTCCGAATTCCGGGATGCTCGCGCTATTTCACTCCCGTTCTTGGGCCGCTGGCTTTTTGAGTAGAGCAGTCCACCGGCGATGCACATCAAAGCGGCAAGACAAACGACAATACTCCACCGCCGGAAAGAAAACTTTGGCGAGCTTTGATTCCTCTGCTGTCCCTGCTTTTTCGGGACTCGTTTCACAAGCGCGAGCCTGCGCTTGTGCGGAGAATCGGCAAGCACAAAAAGTTGTCTTTTTGCGACACGGATTGTGAATAACTTTTCCCGTTCAAACCCAATCGCCGGCATGAAACTCACGCGCCTCGCGACCTCGACTGCTCCAGCGGATTGAAAACGCGCGCGAAGCCGAACGAAGTGAACTGGCCCTCATTGCGCGTGGCGAATTCGGTCACACCATGATGCCGCAGGGTGAGCGCGAGCCGCCTACTTCTCCCCTGCTTCGCTCAACGCCACCGCAACGATGGCGTCGTCAATCCAGTAGCCGTGTTGCCGAAGTTTCTCGAGCGCAGGCCGAACTGCATCCAGCAAACCTTTCTTCTTTGCCTCCACGAGCACGCGCGCGGTGCCGACGACTTGCAGGCCGTGAATGTTGCGCGCGACCTTGCGCGCTTTGCGTTCGTCAATGAGCACGACGCTCACGGCCTGTTCCCGCGCCAGAGTGATGACGGCGGCCTCGCCGGCATCCAGCAAGGATTCCAGAAGCGGGTCCGGATTTTTCAGTGGCAGGACGCGCAGCCAGGTCGCCGCCCGAAAAGCGCGCAGGCCGATGTCCGCCGCACCACCAGATTCGACTTCACGTTGAACTGTTTCGGGAACGAGAACTTCGCTGAACAACTCCTTGAGCAAATCGAGCCGGTCAAGCAGGCCGAGGGCAATCAGCGGGCCGGAGTTGCAGACGATGCGGCTTGGGCTTCACCCGGTTTGATGGACACCTTGGAGAGGCGGGGCGCATGGGTGTTGTTTAGTTGAGTTGCTGTTCAAAGTCCACAGGGGACCTGGAGCCGAGTGCGCTGTGGCGCCGCACGCGGTTGTAATAGATTTCGGC
>JANOQV010000135.1:0-16783 GCA_031414955.1 Pedosphaera sp.
GTGTCGGCCACGGGGATGGGTTCGAGGTAGTGATGCTCCTTGAACTTGGGATCGACGTTCTTATCCCAATCGAGCTGGTCCACGATGAAGTCGAGATCCTTGTGCTTCGACTTGGGCATGTCCTTGACCAGCAGGCTCCACGGCACTTCGCGCCCTTCGACGAGATTCTGATACATACCGAAGACATCGCTGCCCCATTGCGGCTCGTAGGTGCAGAGCGAACCGGGCGCGTGAAGAATGCACGGGTCGATGAGCCAGCCGCTGCCGGGCTTGAGGCGATAGGCCTTCGAGAGATCGAGGATGCCGTTGTCGCCCTTGTTCCAATTTTCGATGCACTGCCGCACCTGCGCTTTCGTCGTGCCGGGTTCAAAGCCCATGAACGTGTAGGGGAAATTATTCCCGACGTTGTTGTGCTGCGGCGGAAAATAATACGACTCCGGCTTGCCTTCCTGTCCGACGAGCTTCGCCTGCGCCGCGCTCTGGTGCATGTGATGCGGGATCGGCCCCATGTTGTCGAAGAACTTCGAGTACACCGGCCACTTGCATCAGTCAAAGAAGCAGGCCGCGCTGGTCGGCCAGGAAGGCAAGCCCGAGTCCTACTACTTCCCTCCGCAGCACAACAACGTGGGCAACAACTTCCCCTACACCTTCATGGGCTTCGAACCCGGCACCACCAAAGCCCAGGTCCGCAAGTGCATCGAGAACTGGAACAAGGGCGACAACGGCATCCTCGATCTCTCGAAAGCCTATCGCCTCAAGCCCGGCAGCGGCTGGCTCATTGACCCGTGCATTCTCCACGCGCCCGGCAGCCTCTGCACCTACGAGCCGCAGTGGGGCAGCGACGTCTTCGGCATGTATCAAAACCTCGTCGAAGGCCGCGAAGTCCCCTGGAGCCTGCTCGTCAAGGACATGCCCAAGAGCAAGCACAAGGATCTCGACTTCATCGTGGACCAGCTCGACTGGGAGAAGAACGTCGATCCCAAGTTCAAGGATCATCATTACCTCGAACCCGTGCCCGTCGCCGACACGCGCAAGGAAGGATTCGTGGATCGCTGGATCGTCTATGGCAAGGTGGACGGCGAACAGCTCTTCACTGCGAAGGAACTCACCGTCGATCCCGGCACCAAATGCACCATCACGGACACCGGCGCCTACGGACTCATCTGCGTGCAAGGTTCCGGCAAGATCAATGGCCAGCCGCTCAACAGCCCGAAGCTCATCCGCTTCCATGAACTGACCGAGGACGAATACTTCTGCACCGAAGACGGCGCGAAGCAGGGCGTGACCTTCGAGAACACCAGCGAGACCGAGCCGCTCGTCACCCTCCGCTACTTCGGCCCCGAGGTGAACCCGACCGCCCCGGCGATGGGCGCGTATAGGAAGAACACGTTCTGAACCGTTTGGAAGCTGGCGACCGACAGGGATGCACAGTAGCCTTCCTGAAGCGACGGCGCAGTAACAACACATGAACACACTTTCGCGCATCACCATTGAAGGGTTCAGGTCGATTCACTCGGCCACGGTCGAGTTGCGTCCGCTGAACGTCTTCATCGGTGCCAACGGAGCTGGGAAGTCAAATCTCATCGCGTTTTTGCAGATGCAGAACTTCATGCTTTCGCGCGGATTTCAAACGTATGTGCAGACCCGTGGCCCCGGTTCCGGCCTTCTGCATTTTGGCCCAAAGATCACCCCAATCATGAAGGGGATGCTTGAATTCAAGAGCGACTCTGGCCGCAACGAATATCGTTTTAACCTCGCGCACGCGGCTGGTGACTCGCTCATTTTTACGCACGAGGAAACGCAGTTTCATCGCGAGGGTTCTCTCCATGCATCACCTGCCATACCTTTGGGTCCCGGCGGGCATCGTGAAAGCGGCCTTTCCGAATTGTGGGCGGATGAAGATGCAACGGCCAGGTTCGCCAAAGGTTTCTTGAATCGGTGCCGGGTCTATCAGTTTCACGACACCAGTTTGGAATCTTTTATCAGAGGCCGGGCGAAGTTGGAATCATCTCCGTACCTGATGGCGAATGGCGGGAATCTGCCGGCATTTCTCTTAAAACTGAGGCAGGAAGCTCCTGACAGTTACACAGCGATTGTCCGAACATTGCGACTCGTACTTCCGTGGTTCGACGATTTCGTTCTGCAGCCAGAGGGAAACCCAAGAGATCAGGATGTCCTTCTGCGCTGGCGAATGGCTGGACGTCCAGATTACGAATTCGGGCCTGGCCAGCTCTCCGACGGTTCGTTGCGTATCATGGCTCTGGTCGCACTTTTGTTGCAGCCCGAATCCAGAAAGCCGCTTCTCATCGCCATCGACGAGCCGGAACTCGGTCTGCACCCGGCGGCAGAGTCAATTATTGCCGGTCTGCTCAAAGCCGCAGCACAATCACGCCAAGTGGTGGTCGCAACGCAGTCCGCAACCTTACTCGATCATTTTGCTCCTGAAGATATCATCGTGGTCGAGAATGAAGAAGGTCGCAGTTCATTCACTCGGCAGTCTCAAGACACCCTGAACGTCTGGCTGGAGCGCTACACGATGGGGCAGATTTGGCAGAAAGACCTCATCGGGGGTCGGCCATGAGCAAGCGCCTGCTGGTTTACGTCGAAGGCGAATCCGAGGAGTTTTTGGTGAACAGGGTGTTGCGCAACCATTTGCTCGCGCATGGCGTGAAGGTGGAAAAACCAATTCTTGCCGCCAAGCCCGGCGGGTTGCGCGGAGGATTCGTAAGCTGGCCGACGGTCGAGGCGGACTTGCGAATCATATTCGCCCAAGATGCGGATCCAGATTTGCGCATCACGACATTACTCGATGTGTATGCCCTGCCGAAGGAAGTTCCGGGATTCACACTGGCTGCCAACTCAAGCCGTAGTGCTGCTGAAGTCGATGCCATTGAGTCGGCGTGGGCGGCGCACTTCGGAGAACCGCGATTCGTTCCATATTTGCAACGGTACGAGTTCGAGGCGCTTGTCCTCGCTTGCCCTCCGGCTTTGCGAGCTATTTTTCCAACACAGGCATCTGCGCTTACAGACCTTGAAACAGCCATCGCTGTTTATGCTTCTGCAGAGGATATCAACGGCGGTCGCGATACGCATCCAGCGGCGCGGTTGAAGCAGGCAGCCCCAAGTTACGGACCGCTCAAAGCTTCCAATGGCTTGTTCGTAATCCAAGAAGCGGGTCTCGACCAGATTCGCCCACGTTGTCCGCGATTCGATGCCTGGCTTTCCCGATGGGAATCTTGGGGCGCGCGCGATTGAGCCAATTTGCCTGTCCACCGCAAGCCGCAGCCGGACAGCGATGTCTTCGGCCTGTATCATCAAGAGGCCGTGCCCCCCCCGTAAAGCCTGCTTGTGAAGGACACACACCACCACTGTTGCTTCATCGTGAAACAACTCGATTCAACGAGGCGCAGTGAAGATTGCCGATCCAGTTCACTCGCGAGATCTGTTAAACCATCTCTGTGAAAAACACGACCAACGCACTCAAACGTGAATTCAAGCGGCTGTTCCGCAGCATGGATTTTGTGTCACGGCATCCGGCGCTAAATCGGCGCGGCAAGGAAGGTGAGCGGCTGGCGGAGGTTTATCAGCAGTTCGGGCAGCTTGGGGAATTTCTGGCGCTGCAATGCCCGCATCGCTCCGGCTGGCGGAGAGCGCGCGAGGGAAAGTTGGCGTGCAAGGTGTGCGGTCTGCTGCGCGGGGTGCATGAGCAATGGCTTTTGCTGCCGCGCCAGGGAAGGAAAGTCATCGGGTGGAAGGCGGTTCCGAATTCAAAGGAAACATTTGCGAACAAGAAGGCGACCACGGTGGTCCACGACACGATTCAGTTCCACGGCGCGACCGTGACCGCTGACGTTCACAACTCGTATCGCTCGAAGCTCTTTCGCCGGAGCAAGCTGGACATCGCCGTCGCCGCCGAACGCATCGTGCGCGTGGAGAGGACGGGATCGAATGCTCCTTCAGCGGGAGCCAAGTGCGGCTGCGGTTGAAGAAGCACAAGATGGGCGAACGTCCGCCGTGCGGCGCATTCGTGGCGGAACTGCCAAAGCGCATGTTGAAGAAATTTCCGCTGCTCGTGGAGTTTGATACGAAGGGCAATCTGGTCGGCGTGGACATCTTTCGGCCCATGCCAAAGACGCGGCGCAAGCCTCAGGGCAAGCGCCCGCGCGCCGCTTGAAACAGCGTCGCGCTTCCGGCGTAATCGCGGCATGGCCTGGCGCATTGAGGAATCGGTGGTTCGCGGCGAGATCGACAACCGCATGAAGGGTGTCGTGCGCGGACGGCTGTGGCTCGAAGGGATCGCGGAGCCGGTGAAGTTGCAACTCAGCGGCAACGCGCATCGCGACCTCGCTGGGTGTCTGCTCACGTTCAAAAATTCCAAAACGCCGGTGCCGATGCGAGGCACGGAGAAGGCGACACCGCACCCATTGCCCTCACCCCCAGCCCCTCTCCCATCAGATGGGCGAGGGTGGCGTCGGACTCTCCCCGTTCGAGGCGGAGAGGGTGGTTTCGCCTTGGAGCAGCGCGGGCGCATTGGCGACCTCACGGCGTCGCGTAAAGTGCGGGTGTTTGATGTGCCGAACGCCGAAGCGTTCGCGATGATGGATCGCGGGGAAAAGCCGCCGGAGCACATGGCCAACTGCCTTTATCTCGAATGGTTCAGCGAGGCGAACGGGCGCGTGGTCATCCAGAGCACGGATTACGAACTGGAAATTTCCGCGCCGGAGTGGCGGCTCACGAAGGAGGACGAGGCGCAGCGCGGGCGCGACGCGGCGGCGGGCTGGGAAGGTTTTGTCGGAAAACTCGACGCGGCGTTGGAGCAGCAGAAGCTGGGGCAGAAAGACCCGGAGGAAAAATGGGACGAGCATGATTACGAGCGGCTGATGAAGGAGTCCGACGCGCGCACGGACAAATACCTGGAGTTGCTGGAAAATTACGGCGACTCGGACGAGGCCGAGAAGCAAATCGCGAAGGAGATGGGCTGGGATCGCGAACTGACGCCCGAGGAGGCGGAGGAGGAATCACGGCGCATCGAGGAAATCAACGCCGCCTGCGAGGCCGCGCTGGACGAGCCGTTGCCGCCGCCTGATCCGGCGCGCGAGGGGATTGACTGGATTCGCACCGAGGATGGCGACATCGCGCACCCGCTCCAGCATCGCTGTTTCGAGAGCGCGATGAAGGTCTGGCATCAGTGCAAAGATTTGGGCTTGAGCAAGGCGGAGGACGACGATCTCGCGCAGTTCATTTTTGAATTTCAAACCACGGCGGTGAAGCTCGGCGGCGCGCTCGTCGGTGTCGCGGAAGGTCGCAGTTCGCGCGACGGGGCGTTCATCGTCGCCGCGTTGAAGCGTGCGCTGGATCATTTGCACAAGGCGCAGGCGGGGCTGGAGGCGGTCGCGAAGAAGAAGTCAGCGAAGACCAAACGCCAGCGGGACGCTGGCGGCACACCGCTGCCGGAGACGCTCGTCGCGGAGGCGCGGAAGGAGCTGCACGAGATTCGCGAGGGCGTGCTGAAGCTGATGCAGGAGTTCCGCGAAGGCAACTAGCGGAACGCCTGGCCCGGATTTTTCTGCGTCACCGGAGCCGCACGATAAAAGGTGATCGCGGTTCCATTCCAACGCGCGATGATCGTCTCTTTCGCTCCGCGCGCGGCGAAGCCATACAGTTCAGTTCCGCCCGCCCATGGAACGGCACCTTCTACTTTGCCAACGCGCGACAGGAAAAAATCACTGACGGGTGCCGCCACGCCGTCCAGCACCACGGGCTGGCCCAACTGCAACGCGGCAGCCGTCGTGGGCGGCAGCGGGCGGGAGGACGTGGCGGGCCGCGCCAGCATCCAATGCTTCTCGCCCTGTTCGGTGCCTTGCCAGAGCAACACTTCATTGCCCGCGTCATCGACGGCGGAGTATTCGTGGCGCAGGTAGCGCTGGCCGACGCGCGCGATCTCGACGACGGCGTGACCCGTGATGCGATAGTGCAAGGCGTTCAACTGGCCCGTGCTGCCGAGGGAAAGTTGCGCGGGCGGCAGCTTGGGAGATTTCGCCACGCGCTGGCAGCCGGAGCGTGAGAAGACGAACAGCATCAGCGGCACCACGAGCACCACGAGTGCGAACATGCCCGAGCGCATCCTGCCCGCGTCGGCGTTGGCGCTGCTGAGATGGTTTAGCGCGCCGGATGGGATCGCCGACACGCCGAAGGCGCTGGAGACGGCGCGCATCGGGATGTTGAGGCCGCGATAGAACTCCACTTCCGCGCCCGTCCAACTCACCACCACCATCGTATCGTCGGACTCGGCGTTGAAGTAATGAGCGACATCGCCGAGTTCTACGCCCTCGGGAGCCTCGCCTTCGATCTCGCACACGAGCGATTCATCCACGCAGGTAACGGCCAGGGTTTTATCCTGGAAATAGATTTGATCGCCGACGCTTTTGAGCGCGGCTTCGGAGGCGCTCATGGGGCGGACCGCTTCGACGAGGGTGAACATTTTCCATTCCGGTCCCTCGTCAGTTTGCTCAAAGACGAGGGTGGCGCATCGCCCGTCGTCGCCGATCAAGTGAAACTCGTTCCAGTAATACGTCTCGCCCGCCTCCTCCATGGATAGGACGACGCGGCCCGCGATGCGGTAGTTCTGGCCCAGGAACGAGCCGCTCATGCCGAGCCTCAGTGACGTGGGGTTCGCGTGGCGCATGTCAGTGGAAAAAATGCGGCACGAAGCGGCTCAGATTGCCGGTGATGCGGCGCGTGTCTTCGCGAATGCCCAGCCCGGCGGCCTCGTGGTCCACGATCCACACGCCGAAGATCGGGCGATGGCCGTCGAACTCCGGCAGGTGCGCGACGGCCTGAAAGACGTGCCCTTCCTCGCCGTATTCGCCGGAGGTTTCCTCCACCATCACGCCGCGTTCGATGAGAGTGACATTGCTCCCCTCGCGACTGAGGCGCGGCTTGCGCACGTAGGAGCCGGCCAGCGGCGCGGCCTCATCGTAGGCCGGCAGAAGATTCGGATGATCCGGGAAAAGTTCCCAGAGCACGGGCAGCAGCCCTTTATTGCTCAACAACATTTTCCAAACCGGCTCGACGAACTGCGTCTTGGACTTTGCGAGTTGCGGCGCGAACTCCTCGTGCCACATCCATTCCCACGGGTAGAGCTTGAAGCAGCGTTGGATGGGTTGAGCATCGAGGTCCACGAAGCACTGCGCGCGCTCGTCCCAGCCGATGTCCTCGACGAACACGCTGCGCGTGGCAAGGCCGGCCTGTTCACAAGTGTCGCGCAGATACAGCACGGTCTGTTCGTCCTCGGGGTGTTCTTTGATGCTGCTGAAGTGAAGGGCGTTTGGGCCACTGGTGGCAGAGCAGCGACGCCAGGCTTCAATCAACCGCTCGTGAATGGAGTTGAACTGGTCCGCATCGGGAAACACATCTTGCAGCCAGAACCATTGCGCGACGGAAGCTTCGACGAGAGCGGTGGGCGTGTCGGCGTTGTATTCGAGCAGCTTCGGCTCTTCGCCTGGAACGAAGGCGAGGTCGAACCGGCCATACACACTGAAGTCGTCGCGTTCCCAAGAGCGGAGAAGCGCGGGCACGGCGTGCTCGGGAATGCCCAGTCGCGGCCACCACGCGTGATCAATGACGGCTTGCGCCGCGTCGAGGCAAAGGCGGTGCAACGTGTTCGCGGCGTTTTCGAGTTGCTCCACTTCTGCGCGCGTGAGTTCGTAGCACGCCGCCTCATCCCAATACGGCCCCTGCTCGTGAGAATGATAGGTCAGCCCGACTTCGGCGACGCGCTCGCGCCAGTCGGCTCTGGGTTGGCGAAGGTGTCTTTGCATCAGGATCCAATCCCGTGATGACGCGAGCTGCTCCCGAATCCGCCGCGTCGCACATCCGAGCGTTGCGCGGTGGCCTGCTGGACCGCCGCCGCCGTGGGTGTGGAGATGTTGATGACGCTCTCGTGCGGCGCAGCAGCCCATTGCCCGCCATGAAAATAGCGTGCGCTCTTGGAGTCATACTGATTGTAAGGCAGCGCGTACCACGCCCGGTACGGGGCGTGATAATAACCCACGCCCGGCACGTAATGATTGTTGGTGAACACGCCGGTGGTGTTCACGGGCGGCGAGGATGGTCCGCAACTGGTGAGCGCGCTGACCGACAGGCCGCCCACCAACACGAGACGAATGCTTCGGCTGCGTTTCACTGCATCAACGGGCGTTCAGCCAATCATGGACGCCGCGATGATGATGCAGATGCCCAGCACCACGGCGGCGGCGATGACCGCCGCGGCCACGTTCTGCTTTTCCACGATTTCCTTGTGCAGATCGCCGGGGGTGAACTTGTCGAAAAGTTTGTAGCCGAGGATGGCCATGACAATTCCCGCCACCGCGAACACCAGCATATAGAGCAGCGCCTCCCCAACCGTGCGCGCGTGGACTGCGACCGGCGCGACGGCGTCTGCGGCGAACACAGGAGTGGCTGCGGCAAAGAGCAGCGCGGATGACCAGCGAAAAAGTATTTTCATGCGTGGCCGGAAAACTAGCGAGGCGGGCCGGAAGCCCACAACTGGAATTCCAGTCTCCATTCCCAGCCGCAACGAGCCAGGTCAGGTCTCAGAAAGTCATAGGGGTAATGCGGCTCGCGGCGGAGCGAATCGCCGACCGCATTGGGTGCTTGCGCCGTGAGATGGTATTGCTGGACGCAAATCTGGCGCGCATTTACGGCTTCACCACCTGAAGGACTCCACCAGTTGGACCGATCCGGAATGGCGGCTGCTGATTAACTTCCGACCAGGAAGCGAGAACCATCAAAGTGAACTTCAAAGCGGTAACGGCTCGCTTCGCACACGCTCCGGCCTAACTTCACCGCCGTCATGATTCCAGACGAAGAAGCATTAAAACGGGCCTGAGTGGCGCGGGTGCAAGAGCACCTGCACGCGTTGCAGCGGATGAACTGGAACGCGACGGACGGGCCGATGCGCCTGAGCGGCCGGGTGCCACTCGCGGATCTGGAAGGCGCGGTGTTTTTCGTGAATCTGCGGCGATTGCTGCAAACGCTGGCCGAGGAGGTCGGCGCGGACGCCACGGCGACCGGCAATCTCACGCGCGCCTTCGTCGGGCGGATGTTCGAACGGATGGAATTGCCCAAGACTTTTCGCGAATCCACGCGTCGGATCTGCAAGGTGATCAACGAGCAGGATGTGTGGTCGTTGCACCTGGCGCGCATCGTGGCGGAGTGCGCCGGTTTGGTGCGGCGGCGGGGCAAGCGGTTCGCGCTCACCGCCCAGGGCTGGGAGTTGCTGCCGGACGATCAGGCTGGGGCTTTGTTTCGCGCGGTGTTCATTGCGTATTTCCGCCTCTTCGATCTGCCTATGATTTTCATCTGCGGCCGGTGCCGGCGATTCAACAGACAATCGCGGCGGTGTTGTGGCGGCTGGACAGCGCGGCGCGGGACTGGGTGCCGGTGCGCGGGCTGGCGCAGGAAATCCTGCTGCCCAAGGTCCACGATCTCTTGCGCGCGGCCATGACGCATCCGGCGCATGACACGGAGGAATGGATTCTGGGCGGTCACGTTTTGGAGCCGCTGGTGGATCTGGGCTTGATCGAACGGGAGAAGCCCGGCGAGTGGCGGTTGTCCGAGGGCGAGGAAAAAATCCGCGTCACCCGACTGTGGCAACAGTTCATTTGGTTTGAATGGCAGTTTTGAAACGGGCAGAAGTGCGGGCGGCACCATGAGCAAAAAATCTCCAATCAAACCGGGCGCTGTCCAGCCTCGCGAAAAACCGCGCTGCGGCCTGTGCGGCAAGACGGGCAAACTCACGCGCACGTCCTGCTGCGGGAACTGGATTTGCAACGACTCGGACCAATACGTGGTCTTCTCCTACGCGCGGAACAGTTGTTTCACCAATCACACCAAGTACACGATCTGCGCCTTTCACTACAACGAAGCCCACGGAGGCCGCTGGCAGGATTGCGCGCAGTGCCGGGAGTCCCAGCCGCTGGAGATGTACATCCACAGCGCGACCAACGAATACAATTTCGAGAAGCTGGCAAATCCGCCGAAGTTCGAGCTGACGCATTGCGCCGGATGCGGCGTGGTCATCCGCCTCGCCCAGGACGGCTACACGCTCAAGGGGGGCGGTCACTTTTGCGAGGCGTGCGGCATGAGGGAATCGGGCGCGTCCACGCAGCAGTTTCTGGAGCAGTTTTCCGCGCCCGCTTCCAAGCCGAGCGGTATCGAGAAGTTGCCCGTGCGCATCACCGGCCAGCGCGGGCGCTATCCGCTGGCCTCGCTCGCTTACTACGGGCCGGACAACACGCGCGCGACGAAACTCGTGGTGTCGGTGCTGCGCGATGAGAGCGAGCGGGACGGCCCGCTGCACCGGTGGATCACGCAGGCCGGGGACATCCGGGAGGACGAGGCCATCACAGCCGAGGTGGAGGCGTTCCTGAAACAACACGGTGTGAAGCAGCGCATCATCACCGAGCGCATCATCGGCTGTCCGCACGAGGAGGGAAAAGATTACCCGCAGGGCGGCGTGTGTCCGCATTGTCCGTTCTGGCACAACCGCGACCGATTCACCCACGAACTGCTGCCGCCCTCGCCCGAGTTCACGCCGGCGCAAATCCTCACGGAGCTCACCAGCGTGCGGAACCGTCAGCCGCGCGAGGCCATTCTCGCGGCTGACACGCATCGCGCGGAGTTGGTTGAGCCGTTGATTCATGCGGTCGAGCGTGGCGTGGCTGACCCAAAGAACGCGCCGGAAGGCAAAGGGTTGTTGTTCAGCTTCGCCACCTATCTGCTGGCCCGTTGGCGCGAGCCGCGCGCGTATCCGGCGTTCATCCGGTGGCTGTCGCTGCCGGATCAGGGCGCGTTTGACCTCGGTAGCGACACGGTGACGGAGGAGGGAGGACGGTTTCTCGCGCTGGTGTGCGGTGGCAATTTACAGCCCGTCAAGACGCTCATCCTGAACCGCGAGGCCAATGAATACTGCCGCGGTCAGGCGGTGATCGCGCTGGGCCTGCTGGCGGCGTGGCGGGAAGTGCCGCATCAAGAGGTGACGGATTACTTCGTGTGGCTGGCGCGGGAGGGACTGGAGCGCGAGCACTGCCATGTGTGGGACAATCTCGCGGCGACGAGCGCCGACATCGAGGCGCTGGGCGTCTTTTCAGAACTGCGCCGCGCTTATGAGGAGGGGTTGATTAATCCTGGTTTCATGTCGGAGGAGGAACTGGACGATGTTGAAAACCGTCCGCGCGGAACCGGGCTGGCGACATTCCGCGAGCGCCACCCCGCCGCCATCGATGTGCTCCGCGATACCGCCTGGTGGTCATGCTTCCGTGAAGATCCAGTTCTGGAGAAAGACCGGAAACGCTCCCGGAAGTTCATCGAGAATCTGCTGCCAGGGCCAGAGGCGGATTTGTCGCCAACGCCGTCATCCTGGCCGGTGGCCCAGCCTTTCCGTGCCCCGCCCAAGGTCGGACGCAACGATCCCTGCCCTTGCGGCAGCGGGAAAAAATACAAGAAGTGCTGCGGGCAGTAGGCCGCGCCACTGATTGTGAAGAGGCGGTTGCCCGCCTCAGTCCAACTCGCCAACTTATGATGAAACGTCGCCAGTTCCTCAAGGTGGCCGCCACGTCGGCCTTCGCCTTTCAATTCGTCCCGCGCCACGTTCTCGGCCAGGGACAGACGCCGCCGAGCGGGAAGCTCAACATCGCCGGCATCGGTGTGGGCGGTCAGGGCGGCGGCGTGCTGAATGATCTCAAGAGCGAGAACATCGTCGCGATGTGCGACGTGGACTGGGGCAAGGCCGCGCACACGGCCAAGGCGTTTCCGAACGCCGAACGGTTTGCGGACTATCGCGTGCTGCTGGAGAAGCGGAAGGACATCGACGCGGTGATGATTGCCACGCCCGACCACATGCACGCGCCCATCACGCTGGCGGCGCTGCGCGCGGGCAAGCATGTGTATGTCGAGAAGCCGATGGCCCACTCGATCGAGGAGGCGCGAATCATGACGCGGGTGGCGAAGGAGACGGGGTTGGTCACGCAAATGGGCAACAACGGCCACGCCGGCGAGGGTCTGCGCGTGACACGCGAGTGGATACAGGCCGGGGCCATCGGCACGGTGCGCGAAGTGCATTGTTGGAGCGATCGTCCCGGCAAGTTTTGGAAGCAGGCGATCGCCCGCCCCACTGACACGCCGCCTGCGCCCAACACACTCGACTGGAATCTGTGGCTCGGGGCCGCGCCGCAACGTCCCTATCATCCCACTTATCATCCAAGCGCGTGGCGGGGCTGGTTCGATTTCGGCACCGGCGCGCTCGGCGACATGGCGGTTCACAACATCGATCCCGCGTTCTACGCGCTCGACCTCGACGCGCCCGTCGCCACGGAATGCCGGAGCAGCGCGCCGCAGGCAGAGACCTATCCCGAGTGGCAGATCATCACGTTCGAGTTCGCGGCCAAGGGCACACGGCCGGCGTTGAAGGCGTTTTGGTACGACGGCGGCAAAATGCCCGCCAAGCCGGCGGACCTCGGTGACGAGTTGGACTTGCCCGACAACGGAATCTATTTCGTCGGGGACAAAGGCACGATGGTGTGTGGTGGCTGGTCGGGCGCGCCGAAGTTATTCCCGGAGAAGCGGCGCATGGAATTCAAACTTCCGCCCAAGACCCTCGCGCGCTCACCGGGTCATCGCGTGGAATGGGTGCAGGCGTGCAAGGCGCGCAAGCCCGAGGACGCCAAGGCGGGCTTCGCCTACTCCGGCCCGTTCACCGAGGCGCTGCTGGTGGGCAACCTGGCCACGCGCCTGCAAAAGCGCATCGAGTGGGATTCCATCGCCATGCGCGCGACGAACGCCCCGGAAGCCGAGGCGCTCATCCGCAAACAGTATCGGAAAGGTTTCGGACTGGTCTGATGCTGAAGGCGCTTCATCCTCGACTTCACCCTGACCTGGGCCCTTTGGCCCGCGGATGAAACTGGCGGTGCACTTCCCGCAGCCGGCTGCCACTGACGTGGGTGTAAACCTCCGTGGTGTTGATCTGCGCGTGGCCGAGCAGTTCCTGGATCACGCGCAGGTCCGCGCCGTGTTCCAGCAGGTGGGTGGCGAAGCTGTGCCGCAGCATGTGCGGCGTGACGTTTCGTTCCACTCCCGAGAGCCGGACGAGTTTCTTGATGTGCGCCCACATCGTCTCGCGCGCGAAGGGCGTGCCACGCCGGGTCAGGAAAACTGTGCCGGGCGAGCGCGGCGTGACCAATTTCGGCCGGCCCGTGGCGAGATAATCGTTCAGCGCCTCGACCGCCTGGCGTCCGACCGGCACCACGCGCTCCTTGTTGCCCTTGCCGATGACGGTGACGAATCCGGCCTCAAGATGCAGTTGCTCCAGCCTCAGGTGGCACAACTCGGAAAGCCGCAGGCCGGACGCGTAGGCCAGTTCCAGCACCGCCTGATCGCACTGCGCCGAGGGTGTCTGAATGGGCAATGGCTGGAGAAGTTGGTCGATTTCGCCGTTGGTCAACGCCTTGGGCAGCCGTTTCCAACGGCCGGGCAGGGACAGGTTTTCCGCGAGGTTGGCCGGCAGCAGTTTTTCGTTTTCGGCGAAGCGATAGAAGGCACGCAGCGCGGCGATTTGCAAATAGACACTCTCCGAGCTGAGGCGGCGGGTGGATTCCTTGGGCTGGTTCTCAAGCTGTCGTGCTCGCTCGTGTTCGAGGAAGAGCATCAGATGCTTAAACTCGACTTGCTTCCAATCCCCGAGCGACTGAGTGCCGGCCCACAAGGTGAACCGCCGCAACAGGCCGTGATAGGTCTCGGCGGTGTTCTCCGACTGTCCGCGTTCGTGGCGCAGGTAAACGAGAAAATCTTCGACGAGTTGTTCCATGTCCGTGTCTTCGGAGCGCGGCCTTGGTGCCTACTTATCGGCCGCATTGTTTATCGGCCAGCCTGAATCCTGAAGGGATTCCATCATCCAGCCCAGGGTTGCGAGTCCGCGAGCTACCCTGGGTTCGCTTGAATTGAATTCCCTCCAACCCCGAAAGGGTTGCATCACGCTCCGAATGTTCTCATCGCATCGCACCACGCAACCGTTGCTTCAACCCCTTCGGGGCTGGCCAATCTTGCGGCGGGCTTACCCAGGGTAGCTCGCGGACTCGCAACCCTGGGCTAGGCGATGCAATCCTTTCAGGATTGAGGAACGATCCATCGAGATGTGGGTGATGCCCCGGCACAAACCTCACCCTCCACGATCCGACTAAAACAAACTCTGCACCGCGATGCCCAGGATGCTGAGCGGACCCTGGTCCTCCAGCCCTTCCGTCGCCTTGTCCAGTTTCTGCAAGCTCACCTTGGCGTTCTTGTAAAAGGAATCGTCGTTGATCAGTTTGCCAATGGTGCCCTGGCCCTTGTTCATCTTTTCCAGAATCTCACGCATGTTGGTCATGGCCAGGGTGGACTCCTTGTAGAGGGTGTCGTCCTTGGCCAGCTTGCCCAGCGTGCCTTCGCCGCTGCTGATCTGCATGATGATGGAATTGGCGTTGGTCATCATGGCCTTCGCTTCCAGCACGGTGGATTTCAGTTCGACCGTGCCCGCCTGCAACCCGACCACCGCGCTCAAGGCCGTGTTGTAGAGCGTGTCGTCGTACAACAGTTTGCCCACGCTGCCGCGACCGTTGGAGATTTGTTCCGTCACCTCCCGGGTGTTGGCCAGGATGGCGCTCAGGTTGGTGGTGTTGTTCTTCATGAAGTCGGTGATGGGACCGAAGAGCGGCGCGAGATTGTCCGGCGAAAAACTTTTGGTCAGTCCCTGGATGTCGCCCGCCACATTGTCCAGCTTGGCCATGATCGAGCTGAGGTCCGGTTGCTCCACGGCGGTGAGCGTGGTGTTGGCCGTGGCCACCGGCGCCGTGGGCGAGCCGAAATCCACGGCCACGAAGTTCTGCCCGAGCAGGCCGGTGAACCGGATGGTCGCCTTGCTGTCGGTGCGCAGCCCCGCGTCGGCTTTCTTGATCTTCATCGTCACCCGCACTCGCTCGTTGGTCAGGCTGATGGAATCCACGCGCCCAATCTCGACCCCGGCCATCTTGACCAGGTCGCCCTTCTTCAATTCCTGCACGGTCTTGAAGTCGGCGTGGACCTTGAAGCCGGGTTTGAAAAAGTCGGCCACGCCGACCATTTCGAGGATGATGACCGCCACGACGAGCGTGACCGCGAAGAAAATGCCGAGCCGTGTCTCCAGTGTGTTTCTCATAACTCAATTCTCCCGGGGTTGGGGTTTGAAATCGACCGTCAAAAATTTCTGCACCAGCGGGTCCGGGTTGCGCCGCACTTCCTCGGGCTTGCCCAGGGCGACAATGTTGCCCTCGCTCATCAGCGCGATCCGGTCCGCCACGCCGAAGGCCAGATCCCGATCGTGCGTGACCACGATGGAGGTCACATCAATGCGGTCCTTCAAATCCAGAATCTCCTGCCCGATGGTCACGGCCATGAGCGGATCCAACTCGCTCGTTGGCTCATCGTAAAGAATCAACTGCGGGTCGATGACCAGGGCGCGGGCGATGGCCACGCGCTTTTTCATGCCGCCGGAAAGCTCGCCCGGCATCTTCTTTTCCACGCCCTTCAGCCCGAGCAGTTCGAGCTTCTCCAGCACAATGCGGTCGATCTCCGCCGGCGGCTTCAGCCGATGCTCGCGCAGGTAAAGGCCCACGTTGTCGCCCACGTTGAGCGAGTTGAGCAGCGCGCCCGACTGGAAGACCATGGCCATCCGGTACTTGTCGAGCACGCCCTCCAGATCGATGCGTTCGTTCTCGATCAAAATTTCACCGGCTTCCGCCGGTTCCAGACCAATGAGGTGTTTGAGCAGCACGCTCTTGCCGCTGCCGCTTGGTCCCATGATGACAAACACCTCGCCGCGCTCCACGGCGAAGGACACGCCATGCAGCACCTCCACGCCGCTATAGCTCTTGCGCAATCCGCGCACCTGCACGGACACGCTGTGTTGTTGGTTGGGCGTCTCGCTCATCTTCGCGCGCAGTAAATCAAGCGGCCTGAAGGAACACAACTGCGCCCTTCAACTGCACGCTCATCTTCACGCCCCGCGGCACGAAGATCGCCAGCGGAGGAGTGCGGGGATCGATCACCTTGAAGTAACGAGCCGACGCCGGGCAACGCGGCGCAGGACTTTCGCGCGGAGAAACAAACGAGGCCAGTCCAACTGGCCGGGGCAGGCGTCAGAGCGCAGCCGTTCAGACCGATCCGGCTTGGCATACGGACGAAGAGGATCATGGAGTCTCACGGCGTCCAGCCGGTCCTTGACAGCGCGGAGGTTTAGGAGCCAAATCGCTTCATGGATCAAGCCGAATCCATTCAGAACCCTCCATGAATGCCAATCTCTTGTCTTTTTTCGTCCAGCGCGCAGGCGGTTTGCGTTTCCATCATTTGCTGCTTCGCCGCCTTTTGGGTGTGCTGCTTGGTCTCGTTATTTGCGGCGGATCGGCGCAGGCGGCGAGCAGGAAGACCCGCGAGATTTTCTGCTGATGAAAATGTATGAAGCCTCGTTGAAGGCGGTGGCCCAGTATCAAACGAGGCCAACGGCCGAACAGTTGGCCGCGATGCAAGCGGCCAGCGCTGAGGCCGGCAGCGCCCAGGCGGCGATGAGCGCGGAGAGCTACGGCTGCGCGCTCTGGCTGGAGATCGTCCGCGCGACCAACAATGCCAGCAACGTGGTGGTGACGTTGCACAACACCATTCCCGGCACCAATTACCAGATTCTCAGCAAGACCAATTTGAGCGACACGAACTGGAC
>JANOQV010000136.1:0-3949 GCA_031414955.1 Pedosphaera sp.
GCGCCATGCCGCCGCCTGCCTCGCGGTTGAAGTGCTTGGGATCCCAGCCTTCGTATCCCAGCAATTCCAGAATGCGCGCCGTGATGTCCGCGCACTCAGGGTCCAGCATCGCGTTGTGATCAGCGAAGGGCACCTTGTCCAGAATGCTCTTCGTGCAATCCTTGTCGAAGGCCGCCCAGCCGCCGTCCTTGCACTGGAAAGTCATCATCCACTTCAGGCCGCGCGCGAAACACTCGTTGCGCCGCTGCGGATCGTCGGTGGGAATTTTCCGCAACGCGAGCAGCACCATCGCGGTGTCGTCCACGTCGGGGTTCCACTGGTTGTTGTACTCGAAGACCCAGCCGCTCGGCTCCACGTCGGCAGGGTTCTTGTATTTCCAATCGCCGCGAAAACGAATCTCGTGATCCATGATCCACGAGCACGCCTTCTTCAACGCTGGATGATTCGACGGCACGCCCGACTCATGCAAACAGATGGCGACGATGGCGCTGTCCCACACCGGCGAGAAGCACGGCTCGATGCGCACGCGATCCTCGGTCTCATGCTCCAGCCGCTTCAGCTCCCGCTCCGCGCGCACGACCTGCGGATGATCATCTGCATAGCCCAGCGCCTTGAGCGCGATGAGCGAGTTGAGCATGGCCGGGAAAATCGCCGCCAGCCCGTCCGTGTTCTCGAAGCGTTCGAGCATCCACTGCTCGGCCTTCTTCAGCGCGAGTTTGCGGAACGGACGCAGATGGTATTGCTCCAACAGCTTGAGGAAGCCATCGAGGATGAAAAAGAAATTGCGGAACGTGAAGGTCTCCGGGTCTTGCGCCAGCGCCAGGTCGCGCTCGTGATAACCCTGCGGAAACAATTCATCGATCACCACATGCACGCGGCGCGTGGGCTGGAAGTGATTGATGATGGCCAGCGGCACGATCATGGAGCGCGACCAGTTGCTCATGTCGTGGAAATTAACGTGGAACCATTTGCCGATGAGGATGACTTCGGCGGGAATGGTCGGCACGTAATTCCACGGGAACAGTCCGAGCAGCGCGAGATACAGCTTCGAGAACGTGTTCATCCGCGGCACGCCGCCGAGGTTCGTGGCGATTTCTCGCGCGCGCAGCATCCGCGGATCGGTGACGGATACGCCCGCGAGTTTCAACGCGAGATAGGCCTTGATCGTGGCGTTCACCTCCGCCGGGCCGCCGGTGTAAATGTTCCAGCCACCGTCCGGCAACTGCATTGACAGGATGTGGTTCACCGCCTTGCGCTGCCACTCCGGATCGATGTCGCCCGCCCAGTGATGATACGCCACCATGTCCGAGACCAGCGTGGAGTCCACCATCAGCTCGCCCACCCAGTAGCCTTCCGGCTTCTGGATGCTCAATAGATATTGCTGCGACTTCGCAAGGGCGTCGTCGGCGGCGGAAAGGGTTTTCGCGCCGCGAGGTTCTGAGAGGCGCGCTCCTGTGCTTTGCGTTTGCGTGACCACTACGATGTGGACTTTGGGCGAGGCGGCGGAAAGCTGGCAAGAATGGAAAAAGAAATTTCTGCACTCTCCACGGTAGGGACGCGCTCTTTCGCCGGGACGCGCCCCGCCTGACCTCCTCTCCCAGCGGGAGAGGAATGAGGTGAGGGAGAAAAGCCGGAACGTCCAAGCACGTTCGCACGCCGCCAGACCTCGCACGTCTTCTCCCTCACCCCAGCCCTCTCCCGCTGGGAGAGGGGGAATCGCATCCGGTCTTCTGTGTGAGAGCAGCGTTATCTTGTTCGGACGCTGGCTGACTTTCTCCCTCTCCCGGAGGGAGAGGGCCGGGGTGAGGGAGAACGCGCGATATTTTCCAGACTTCGCCTGCATCGAGATGCCACTTCCACCACGCCATCTTTCCCCTTTGCCCGCTCGCACCGGTTCCCTACGTTCGCGCGCCATTGATGAACTTGAACTTTTTCAAATACCACGCGCTGGGGAATGACTACCTGGTGCTCGATCCGAAGTCCTTCTCGCCCGCACTCGACGTGCCCGCCATCCAGCGCATCTGTCATCGCAACTTCGGCCTCGGCTCGGACGGCATTCTCTACGGGCCCCTGCCCTCGGAGCGCGCGCCCTTCCGGCTGCGCATCTTCAATCCCGACGGCAGCGAGGCGGAGAAGAGCGGCAACGGGCTGCGCATCTTCTGCCGTTATCTCTTCGACCAGAAGCGGGTGCAGGAGAACCAGGAGTTCCTCGTGGACACGCTGGGCGGCGTGGTGCGCGCGACGATTCTGGACGGGGCGAAGATGATTCGCGTGGACATGGGCCGCGTGAGTTTCTGGAGCGACGAAATCCCCATGACGGGCGCGCGCCGCGAGGTCTTGCGCGAGGCGCTGACGGTGGGCGACCAGACTTTCCAAATTTGCGCGGCGACGATTGGGAATCCGCATTGCGTGATTCCCTCGACGGAAGTGAGCGAGGAGGTCGCGCGCAAATACGGTTCGCAGATCGAGGTTCACCCGTCGTTCCCGCGCAAGACGAACGTGCAGTTCCTGCAAGTGCTGGACCGGAAAAACATCCGCATCGAGATCTGGGAACGCGGCGCGGGCTACACGCTGGCCTCGGGCAGCAGCAGCAGCGCGTCCGCCGCCGTCGCGCGCAAGCTGGGCCTGGTGGACCACGCCGTGACCGTCCACATGCCGGGCGGCACGCTGGGCATCGAGATCGGCGAGGACTACGCCATCCGCATGACCGGGCCGGTGACGAAGGTGAGCGAAGGCGTGGTGGCGGCGGAGATGTTGGAGTAGGACGGGCTTGCGATCTGCAGAAGACGAATCGCAATTCACCATTACGCCATCGCCATTGACAGCTTGGTGATCAACGCCAACAGACAAGCAATTGACATGAGCAAGACGGCAATCTCCGTGAACATTCATGCTATCGCCACCGACTGAGCAGAAATCGCCACTTACATCGAAGAAATCGCCGCTGACGCTCAGGAAATGGCCGCAAACATTGCAGAAATCGGCCTGAACAGCCGTGAAATCGCCGCCAGCGGAGAAGTAATGACCGCGCCACCTGGGTTTTCCTCCATTTCTGAGGGATTTAGGCAAAAATCACCCCCATTTTCGTCTTGCAGAGGCAGATCGAATGTTTAGGCTCCGGCGCATGAACCTCCGCCTCCAAAATCAACTCAACATGGTTGGTGCCTGCATCACGGTCGCCAACAGCAACGACTACAAAAACATCTGGACCGGCCAGCCGCCTGCTGACTTCGGTTCGGACATGGCCCGACTCCAACTCGATTATGGAGGCGTGACCGCCAAAGCCGCGCAGGCCGAGGCCGCCACCGGCGGTGCTGCCGATGCCAAAAGCGTGGCTGAAACCGCGCTCGAAGACGCCGCGCATGTCCTCGCTCGTGCGCTGGCGAATCACTTCAAGAAAATTGGCGACCTGAATCGCCACGGCAAAGTGGACTTGAGCAAGAGCGACATCGTGAAACTGCGGACGCAGGAACTCGTCAACAAAGCCACCGCCATCCGCGATCTCGCCGCCGTCGCCATCAATGAAACCGGAGCCGGCGGACGTGGCGTGACCGCCGCCCGCCTCGCCACGCTGAATACTTCCATCACCAATTTCAGCAACGTGATGAGCACGCCACGCGGACAGATCGTGAACCGCAGCGCCCTGTTGCGCGAAGTGGAAACCGACACCGCCGCCCTAGTCGCCGCCGTGAGTGACATGGATGATCTCGCCGTGCAATTCGACGGCACGGAAGACGGACGCCGCTTCATCGAGGCGTGGAAACGTGCCCGCATCATTGTGGACTCCGGCACCGGGCGCGGCAACGGCGGCACGCCTGCGCCGACTCCGCCCACACCATAAACAACTCGACAAATTTTCCTGACCGCGCAGTTTCAACGCGCAATCGCAGTGCAGAAAAAATGTAGAAGACGAAACCAAAAAATATTCGCGTAGCTGTTGGCTACGGAC
>JANOQV010000137.1:0-66478 GCA_031414955.1 Pedosphaera sp.
TCGACGGCGACAACCGGCTGCTCTGGCGGCAGAACCGTCAGAGGCTCGACGCGGATTCGTTCCGCGACTTCACGCTCGCGGCTTCCGGCGCGCTCGATCTGAAGATGGGCGGTCCGGCCATCCAGCATTTCAAGCAGAGCAAAGGTCCGCAGAACACACCGGCTCTGGATTACGCGACCTACGATTGGGCGAAGCCGGAGGCGAACCGGCGCAGCGTCTACCGCTACGTCTGGCGCGGCATTGCGGACCCATTCATGGAGGCGCTCGATTTCCCCGACCTCGGTCTGCTCACGCCAGTGCGCGGTTTCTCCGTGTCGTCGCTGCAAGCGCTCACGCTCTACAACAACGACTTCGTACTGCACCACAGCGAGGTTCTGGCGAAGCGCGTGGAACGCGAGGCAACGACGCTGGAGGCGCAGGTCAACCGCGCGTTGCAACTCCTCTGGCTGCGTGAGCCGAAGGACGAGGAACGTCGTGAGTTCACCGAGTTCGCCCGCCGCCAAGGCTTGCCCGCGCTCTGCCGGCTGCTGCTGAACAGTAACGAATTCCTTTTCGTGAACTGACCATGATCACCAACCCGCTTCACAACCGTCGCGACTTCCTGTGGAAACTGGGCGGAGGTTTCGCTGGTCTCGCGCTGTCAGATTTGTTTGCCCGCGATGCGCTAGCCGCCGGCATCACCCATCATCCGGCGAAGGTGAAGCGCGTCATCCAGCTCTTCATGACTGGCGGCGCGAGCCCGATGGACACGTTCGATTACAAGCCCGCGCTGGAGAAGCTCCACGGCCAGATGCTCGGGCCCAAGGAGAAGCCCGAAGGTTTCACCGCGCCCGCCGGGGCGATGATGAAAAGCCCGTTTCAATTCGCGCAGCACGGGCAAAGCGGGCGCTGGGTGAGCAGCGTCTTTCCCGAGCAGGCCAAACTCGTGGATGAAATGGCGTTCCTCATGGCCATGACCACGAAGACGAACGTTCACGGGCCCGGCACCTACATGATGAACAGCGGCTTTCTGCTGCCGGGCTTTCCCTGCATGGGCGCGTGGATTTCCTATGCGCTCGGGAATCTCACGGACAACCTGCCGACCTTCGTCGTGCTGCCGGATGCGAAGGGGCTGCCCTACAACCAACGTGGCTGCTTCACGTCCGGGTTCCTTCCCGCCGTGCATCAAGGCACCACAATCAATGCAGCGAGTCCGCGGCCTGTCCCGGATCTGTTCGCCAGCGAGAAGTTTGCCTTTGCCAAGCGAGAGCATGATGCAGCGAGTCTGGCGTTGTTGAACAAAATGAACCGCGCGCACGCGGAACAACATCGCGGCGACTCACGACTGGAGGCGCGCATCGCGAGCTACGAACTGGCCGCAAAGATGCAACTCAGCGCGCCCGAAGCGTTCGATGTGATGCGCGAGCCAGAGTCCGTGCGCAAGAGCTACGGCCTCGACAACAAAGTCACCGAGGACTTCGGGCGCCGCTGCCTGTTGGCGACACGACTGGCCGAGCGTGGTGTGCGTTTCGTGCAAGTCTGGAGCGGGCCGCAGGGCGCAACCGGCAACTGGGACAACCACGCCAGCATCAAGGACGAACTGCCACCCATGGCCGCCAGCGTGGACAAGCCCATCGCTGCGTTGCTGCGCGATTTGAAATCTCGCGGCCTCGACAAGGACACACTCGTTATCTGGACCACGGAGTTTGGCCGCACGCCCTTCGCGCAAGGCTCGGTCGGTCGCGACCACAACGGCGGCAGCTTCGTGACCTGGCTCTGGGGCGCAGGCATCAAGCCCGGCGTTGCGCACGGTCGCAGCGATGACTGGGGCTACCAGGCTGCGGAGAATAAGACCTACTGCTACGATCTGCACGCCACCGTGCTGCACCTGTTAGGCATCGATCACGAAAAGCTCACCGTGCGGCAGAACGGCATCGACCGACGCCTGACGGATGTGCATGGGCACATGGTGGATGCCGTGCTGGCTTGAAGAACCTGAGACAAGGCATTGAATTGTCAGGCTGGCCCTTGGTATTTTGCCGCTGAACGTGAACGACGAATTCAAACCGCTGGCCGACGCCATCTACCGCGAACGGGTGCTCCGCGCCCGGAAGACGCCGCCAGAAGAACGTCTGCTCGACGGCATCCGGCTCTACGATCAAGCGGTGGAGCGGATGCGGCTTGGCGTTCAGATCAATAATCCAGGGGCCTCCCCGGATGAAGTGGAACGGCTGTTGATCAGTCGCATCAGAAAATCCTGGCGCGTTTCGGATCACGGCTATTACAAGCCTGCCTGAGATGTTGGAGGATCACGTTCACCTGATGAGGAAGTTTGCCCAGGCGCTCCAGGCGGCCGACATTCCGCATGTGCTGGTTGGCTCCATGTCGAGCAACGTGCATGGGTTCGCGCGCTCGACCAAGGACATGGACCTCGTGGTGCAGACCGACCCGGCGGGTCTCGATCGGTTATTCAAGGCGGTGGAAGAATGGTTCGACCTCGATCCGCAGGCCAGCTTCGAGACCGTCACCGGAACACTGCGGCACATCCTGGTGGCCAAGGACGGAAAATTTAAGGTCGAAGTATTTCAACTCAGCAACGACCCGCATGATCAGGAACGTTTTTGTCGCCGCCTGACCGTCGCTTATCCTTCGCTGGAAGCGCGTGTTTCCATCCTGACGGCGGAGGATGTCATCATCACCAAGCTCCGCTGGGCCAGGGCGAAGGATTTGGAGGACGTCAAGGACGTCATCTCCGTCCAAGGGGCCGACGGCCTCGACTGGAAGCACATCCACCATTGGACTGCCGTTCACGGCACACGCCAGAAACTTGAAGCCGTCCGCGCCGAGGTTCCGCGCATCGACTAATTTTCAACAACCCATGTCCCACACCCAACATCCCGTCGAACTCCTGCGCTTCAACACTTGTGGCTCCGTCGATGATGGCAAGTCCACGCTCATCGGCCGCCTGCTCTACGACTCGAAGTCGTTGATGGAGGATCAACTGGAGGCACTCCAGATTTCCGCCGACATTACGGGCGGCGGGCAGATCAATCTCGCCAACCTCACCGACGGTTTGCGGGCCGAGCGCGAACAGGGCATCACCATCGACGTGGCCTACCGCTACTTCGCCACGCCCAAGCGCAAGTTCATCGTCGCCGACACGCCGGGCCATGTGCAGTACACGCGCAACATGGTCACGGGCGCGAGCACGGCCAACCTTTCCATCGTGCTGGTCGATGCGCGCCAGGGCGTGATCGAGCAAACGCGGCGGCACACCTACCTCGCGGCCCTGCTCGGCATTCCGCATCTCGTCATCGCAGTAAACAAGATGGACCTGGTGGATTGGAGCGAGGATCGCTTCCTCGAAATCCGCGACGCCATTGAGGACTTCCTGCCCAAGCTGGACGCGTTCAAAGACGTGAAGTTTCTCCCGATGAGCGCTCTCAACGGCGATAACGTGGTGGACACTTCCAAGCACACACCGTGGTATTGCGGGCCGAACCTGCTCGGCCATTTGGAGTCCGTCCACATCGCCAGCGACTGGAACATGAGCGGCTTCCGCTTCCCCGTGCAGTGGGTCAACCGCCCGAACAGTCCCACCGACAAAGCCCTCCATGACTTCCGTGGCCTGAGCGGACAAGTGTGTGGAGGCATCGTCAAGGTCGGCCAGCCGGTGATGGTGTTGCCCAGCGGCATGAAAAGCACGGTGAAGGAAATCTGGACCTATGACGGTCCGCTCCAGGAAGCCTTCTGCCCGCAGAGCGTGACGCTGGTGCTGCAACACGACATCGACGTAAGCCGCGGCGACATGATTATCGCCTCAGAGAACAGGCCGGGCATGAGCACCGAGTTGGAGGCGCGCGTGTGCTGGATGAATCCCAAGCCCTTGCAGCCGGGCCGGAAGTATTTCCTCAAGCACACCACGCAGACCGTGCAGGCCATCGTCACGTCGCTGGACAGCCGCATCAACATCCAGACCTTCGATTCGGAGCCGGCCACGGAGCTGGGCATGAATGACATCGGCGAGGTCCGGTTGCGCACGGCCAAGCCGCTCGTCTTCGACGGCTACAGCAGCAACCGGCTGACGGGTTCCTTTGTGCTCATCGAACAGGGCACCAACCACACCGTGGCCGCCGGCATGTTGCACGCGCCGACGGAACTGGTGAAGCCGGAGTACGATGACTTCACCATCTGAGGGGGGAGAGGTCTGGTCCCGAAGCGCTCCGCCGATAAACTCCGGCCCCAGGCATTCGCCGGCCGGCCATGCCGTCTGGCTTGCGCCCGGAAGAAAGCGTTGAACCACGCGCGCCCGGCTCGCTATTTTCCCGCGCATGAAGCCACTCCCATTGCTTGTCCTGGGCGCATTGTGCCTCGCCGCATTTACTGGCTCACACGCCGCTGAGAATTACACCATTGCCGTCATCCCCAAGGGCACCACGCACGAGTTCTGGAAGGCCATCCACGCCGGCGCGATCAAGGCGCAGCAGGAACTCACTGCCGGAGGCGCCAAGGTCGAGATCATCTGGAAAGGCCCACTGCGGGAGGACGACCGCGACCAGCAGATTCAAGTGGTCGAGAACTTCATCAGCCGCCGCGTCAGCGGCATCGTGCTCGCGCCGCTGGACTCGAAGGCGCTAGTGCAGCCGGTCAACACCGCCGCGCGCGCCAAGGTGCCCGTCGTTGTCTTCGACTCCGATTTGCAATCGACGAACTACGTGAGCTTCGTGGCCACGGACAATTTCAAGGGCGGTCAGCTCGCCGGCGAAGCGATGGCAAAGCTGCTCGGCGGCAAAGGCAACGTCATTCTCCTCCGCTACCAGGTCGGCTCCGCCAGCACCGAGGCGCGCGAGGCGGGATTCCTTGATGCGCTGAAAAAGTTTCCCGGCATCAAACTCATCTCCAGCGACCAGCGCGGCGGCGCGACGCGTGAGCTTTGTTATCAGGCCGCGCAGAATGTTCTCAACCGTTACGGCAAGGAAGTGAACGGCATCTTCGGCCCGTGCGAACCGGTGGCCAACGGCATCGTCATGGCCCTGCGCAACGCGGGCAAAGCGGGCGGCAAAGTGAAGGTCATCGGCTTCGACGCCGGCACGCAGACCATCGAGGCCATGAAGAAAGGCGACGTGCAGGGCATCATCGTCCAGAACCCCGTGCGCATGAGCTATCTCGCCGTCAAAACGATGGTCGAGCACCTGCAAGGCAAGGCCGTCGAGAAACGCATCGACACGGGCGTCTATGTCGTCACTCCCGAGAACATGGACACGCCGGAGATGAAGGAACTGCTCTACCCGCCGCTGGAGAAGTATTTGAAGTGAAGCTGGGTTGCAGATTCCCATTCCGCTACCGGTTCCTAAACCAATCCCACCCGCCGCCGCGGATTTGCGTCACGGGCCGACCCACGCACGATAGAAGCGTTTCGGCAGATTGGTTGCCCCCGGGTCCGTGAACGTGACGGGGTTGCTCAGGATCGTGAGGTTGGAGAGGAACAACCAACTCGAGAGGTTCGTGGATTGCTCGATCCGGATGACGCTGCCCGTCGTGCCGCTGATCCTGAACTGAAAGGTCTTGTTGGTCAGCACCTTTGGTGAAGCAAAGCCGGGCCGGGCGACGACGGTGAGCAACGCAGGGTTGCTGATGACGGCCAGCGCAGCGTTGGTGACGACGACGGTGAAAGTACCGTTGGTGAAGAATTGGGCGTTGGTGATGACCAGCGTGTTGTTGGTGCCATTGATCACGTTGGTCCCGTTGCGCCGCCATCGATAGGTGATCGGCGGAGCGCCCGTGGCGGTGACGCTGAAGGTGGCATTGCTGCCGATGGCCACGAAGGTGTTCGTCGGTTGGGCAGTGATGACGGGTGGCTGGACCTGGTCGCGGATGATGACGGTTCTCGTCGCAGTGCGGGTGGTCCTTCGCTGAAAGCTGGCAGTGACCGTGGTCGGTGTATCCATGCCGACGAGCGGCGCGGTCATGGTTCCAGTGGCACCGATGGGAATGGGTGTGGCGCTCCACGCGGCGTTCACGGTGCCGGTGGCTCCGTCGCTCAAGGCAGCGATGGCAAAGAGGTTTGTCACCGTGCCTTCGATGATGTTGGTCGGTCCAAAGATTACGAGGTTGGTGAGGTAGGAAAAGGTGTTGGTGTTGGGGAGCGGTTCGATGCCCACCACGCCGTCGTTGTAGGGAAAGAAAATCACCGGCACGCTGGAGAACATCTTGGTGCGATCAATCTGCGCCCATTTGATACCGACCTGCTCCTCCAACACGGCGTAAATGTGGAATTGCAATCCTTCCTGCCCGAATTCGCCGGTTGAAATCGGGCACGTCACGTTGCTGCTGGCAAGCAGCGTAAACGTGGCCGTGGCATTGGAAACAATGCCGGAGTTGATCAGGACCGGGCCTTGAACATTTTCATTGAAGATAGGATTCGGCGGCTGGTTCGTGTCGTGGAAGTACGTCTGCGTCGTGAAAAAACGCACTCGCAAGGGACCGGATGCAGAGGAGGAGCGATTGCTGACGACAAGGTTCGCCCCGAGGACGGTGGGAGTATCCTTGTTTGGCACCGCCGGGATGGTTACGAAATTGCTGACACCGTAGAATCCCAGTCCGCTTCCCACGACGGAGATATTGACCGCGGAAGTGACATTGCTGACGGAGCTATCCTTGACGGAAGCGCGCAACGCGTGACTGCCGATGGGAGGATCCACCCAGATGAAGTTCATCGAGTAATTCGCCACGTTGAACGGGCGGAAGAACAACAGGGTGTTCCCGTTATAGATGTAGATACGGCTGTCGCTGCCCACGGCGCCGGTTGTGGAAGCCGTCATCGAGAGCGAAGCTGGATTGGTGTAAACCTGCCCGTTGCTCACGCCGACGAGGGTGATCGTTGCGGCGGCGGCACGAGTGCCGACGAGAAACCCACCCACCATCGTGACGACAACGAGAATAGTCAGCCAACGAAACGCAAAGCGATTTTTCATGAGTGCTTGAGAAGTTTTTCAAACTCGATCCGGGAAGCCATCCTAGTCCGCTCTCCTGAGCGAGATAGTATTAAAATCACCTTTTCATTCAAGTCGCATAACCGGGATGGAATTTTCCGTTGTATTGAACGGTGAATCTCTCAGACTTCGCCCGAGCATGAATCCGCTTGGCGCTCTCCAAGAAATGACCCGTGCAGCGAGTTCCACAGTGCTCGGCACAAGATCGCGGCTCTTTCGGCGCTGGTTTAGCGTCGTCGGGCTGCTCGCGCTTTCCACGATTCTTCCCGCCAACGCGCAGACCAAATCGCCCGCGGGCGTGCTTCTGTCCCGGCAGGGTCCGGTGGAATTCGCGGCCGCGGCGCGCTCCAACTGGATTTCACCCACCAATGCGCAGCGATTAGTTGCGCAGGATCGACTGCGCACGCTGGCCCTCGCCCAGGCCGCGGTGGAGATGCAGGATCTTTCCATCGTCCGCCTCAAGGAATGGACCACGCTTGAAATGCTCGCCCCACGCGAGGCTTCCGCGAAGGCAGAGTTCAGCCTCAAAGTTGGCGCGGCCTATTTCCTGCATCGCAATGAACCCAGGCAGATTGGCGTCGAGACGCCTGCAGTCCGTGCCGGCATCGACGGCACGGAGTTTCATCTGCTCGTCGAAGCCGACGGACGCACGACGCTCACGCTGATTGACGGCCGGGTCACGCTCTCGAATCCTTTCGGCACGTTGCAGCTCGTCAGCGGTGAGCAGGCCGTGACCGTGCCCGGCCAGGCTCCGGTGAAGACCGCTCGCATCGATGCCCGCAACATCATCCAATGGTGCATCTACTACCCCGGAGTGCTGGACCCCGATGAACTCGGCTGGTCGGCCGCCGAGACGGCGGCGCTGGCGACGTCTCTTTCCGCCTATCGCAATGGAGATCTTCTGCAAGCCTCCGCCACCTATCCCGAGGCGAGGCTGGTCCAGCCGCGTTCGCCCGCAGAACGAGCCTTCCATCTGGGGCTGCAACTTTCCTCCGGTCGCGTCACGAATTACACGGATTTCGTGGCCCAACTTTCCGCCCTCGAACCCAACCCTCTGGCGAGCGCACTGCGGACGCTGGTCGCCGCGGTCAATTCTGAGACCAACTTCGTCCAGCCCACAGCAACGAACGCCAGCCAGTTGCTCGCAAACTCCTACCTGCGCCAGTCGCGTTACCAGCTTGCTGACGCCCTCAAAGACGCGCGGGCCGCCGTGCTGCGCGCGCCGAACTTCGGCTTCGCCTGGGCACGCGTGGCGGAATTGGAATTCAGCCTCGGCCGGTTGCCGCGCGCGGAGGAGGCTTTGAAGGAGGCGCTCCGCCTCGCGCCTCGCAACGCACAGTCGCACGCGCTCAACGGCTTTTTTCTTTTGAGCCGCGATCAGCTCGACGAAGCGTTGAAGGCTTTTGACGCGACCATCACCATTGACATGCGCCTCGGCAACGCCTGGCTAGGGCGCGGCCTGGCGCTGCTCCGCCAGCGGCGCGCGACGGAAGGACTGCAAGCCATCGAGCAAGCTGCCGCCATGGAACCGAACCGCTGGTTGCTGCGCAGCTATCTCGGCAAAGCTTTTTCGCTCGCCGCGGATGCGCGGCAGCCGGATGAGAAGCGAGCGCGCTTCCTGATGCTCGCCGAGGAGGAACTCGATCTGGCCAAACGCCAGGATCCGCTCGATCCCACGCCGTGGCTTTACTCCGCGCTGTTGCACGAGCAGGAAAATCGCACGGTCGAAGCCGTGCGGGATCTCGAAAAATCCGTGGCGTTGAACGACAACCGCCAGGTCTTTCGCTCCCGCCTGTTGCTGGATGAAGACCGCGCCGTGCGCAACGCGAACCTCGCGCGCGTTTATCAGCGCGCCGGCCTGCTCGAATTGAGCCTGCAACAAGCCGCGCGCGCCGTGACGGAGAACTACGCGGACTACAACCCGCATCGTTTCCTGGCCGACAGCTACAACGCGTTGCGCGATCCCAAACGCGTGAACCTGCGCGACGAAGCCATCTGGTCCAGCGAGACGCTCATCGCCAACCTGCTCGGCGCGGGCGGCGGCGGCTCGCTCTCGCGCTTCGTGTCCGAGCAGGAATACTCCACGCAGTTTCGCGAGACCGGCACGGGACTTTTCAACGCAACCGAATACGGGAGCAACGGCGACTGGCGCGAGACCGCCTCGCAGTTCGGGACGTTCGACAAATTCTCCTACGCATTCGACGTCGAGTATCAACACGTCAATGGCGATCAACCCAACACCGATCTCGACCGCCTCGAATGGTTTACCCAGGCCAAATTCAAGCTCAGCCGCGATGATTCCATTTTTGTGCAGACGAAGTATCAGGATCTGAGTTCCGGCGATGTGATTCAATACTACGACCCGACCCAGGCGCGGAAAGACCTCCGCTTTTCCGAAAAGCAGGAGCCGCTGGTTTTCGCGGGCTACCAGCATCAGTGGGCCGAGGGCATTCAAACCCTTTTCCTTGCTGGCCGTCTCGTGAACGATCTCCGTTACCGCGACCTCGAAGTGAACGAATACGTTTTCATTCGCGACGCGGCTGCCGCCCCCGTGATTGCCGTCGATACCACACGCTACGATCTCGATTATGAAAATCGTTTCGAAACCTACACCGTTGAGTTGAATCAAATGCTAAAGTTCGATCGGCAGACGTTCATCGCGGGAGCGCGTTACCAGAATGGTTCTTACGAGACCGCCAATCAGATCACCGATGTGCTGGGCGCGGGTGCGGCCTTGGAGCCTTCACCGTCGGGCGATCAGAATTCCTCGATGGAACGCATCGCCACTTATCTCTACGACACGGTGGAAGTGCTGCCGCAGTGCTATCTCACGGCGGGAGTTTCTTACGATCGCCTGCGCTATCCCGAGAACCTGCGCAACACGCCTGTATCCGTCGGCGAAACCGAACGGGACCAAATCTCTCCCAAAGCCGGCCTGCAATGGACGCCCTTCTCACGAGTCACGCTCCGCGCAGCCTACGCGCAATCGCTCACGGGCGTGAGTTTCGAGGACAGCGTGCGTCTCGAACCGACGCAACTCGCGGGCTTCATCCAGTCCTTCCGCAACATTGTTCCCGAGTCGCTCGCGGGTTCAATCTCCGGCGGCCGGCATGAGACCGTGGGACTCGCGCTGGACTGGCCGTTTCTGCCCGGATCCTTTTTCGGGGTGCAGGCCGAATGGTTGCGCGCGGATGCCTCGCATCAGATTGGTGTCTTCGATTTCACGATTGTGCCGGAGCGCTTCGAGGCTGCGACGACACGCGAGAATCTGAATTACGACGAGCGCTCCATTTCGGCCGTGCTCGCCCATCATTTCACCACCGAACTCACTGCGGGTGTGCGCTATCGCTTCACTCAGTCGGAACTCGATCGCAGTCTGAGCGAAGTTTCAACCGCAGTTTATCCCGGTGCCAAAAACCATGAAGAAGCGGACCTTCATCAGCTCACGCTCTTCCTGAAGCAGGAATATGCCGACGGACTTTACTGCATCTTCCAGGCACGCTGGAACCATCAGGACAACGAAGGCTACACACCGATCCGTCCTGTTGAGGATTTCTGGCAGTTCGATGTCTTCGTCGGCTGGCGCTTCTGGCGCAACCATGTGGATACCACGCTCGGCCTGATCAATTTCACCGACCAGGACTATCGCTTGAACCCGCTCACGCCGCATAACGACATTTCCCGTCAGCGTGAATTCGTCGCGCGCCTGCGTTTCAATTTCTAACCAGCACCACGCCGCTTCATGCCCGCCCTCAGCCTCACGCGACAGAAACGACTCGGCCTGCTGGGTGGCGTGCTAATCATTCCGTTGCTTGGACTCGCCTGCCTCACGCTCAACTTCGGGGCCGGCCTCGCGGATTGGAGCTACGATCTCCCCTTCCTTTGGCGCACGGCTGTGGACTCGCCCAAAGCGGTGATTGTCTATCTCGATCGTGACAGCCAGCAACGGCTCGCGCAGAAGGACGGACCCTGGGATCGCTCCCTGCACGCGCGACTGATCGAGAGGCTCGCGGACGAAAAGGCCGCGCTTGTTTTCGCCGACGTGTTCTTCGAGACCGAACGTGATCCGGCCTCGGACCGCCGGCTGTCCGAGGCCATGCGCCGCCACGGACGCGTGGTGCTGGGCAGCCGCCTGGTCGAATCCTCCGCGAATGCGACCGGCAACGCGGGCGCAGCGACGTCGGAATTGCGCCAGCCCATTCCCGCCTTGCGCGAAGCGGCCGCTGGCGTCGGTTTGCTTATGCTCGCGCAGGAACCCATCCAGCGCCGCCTGTTCACCGGAACGCCGGAACGCGAATCGGCGACCTGGATCGCCGCGCGCCTGGCCGGAGCCAGGCTTCCGTCCACCACCAGAGATCGCCTCGCGCCCCGCTGGTTGAATTTTCACGGGCCCGCGAACCAATTCGCCTCCGTGAGTCTGGCCCAGGCGTTGGAACCGGGTGGCCTGCCCAAGGATTTCTTTCGCGGAAAGTTCGTGTTCATCGGTGGACACCCCGCCGCCTTTCCGGGCGAGAGTTTCGCCACGCCCTACAATCGATTCGTCCGGGAGGAACCGGCGCGCACGCACGACGCGTCCTCCAACCGCGCGCGTGCCCGCCTCGACAATGGCCTCTTCAGCGGAGTGGAGATTCACGCCACGGCCTTCCTGAATCTCCAGCACGGCGAAACGCTGCGGCGTATTGCCACCGGCTGGCAGACGTTCCTCGTCATCGCTTGCGGCGCCGCGCTGGGCGGCGGACTTCTCACCCTGCGTCCCTGGTCCGCCACCATCGCCATGCTGGCTGCGGGCCTGTTGATCGCCGTCGTTTCGTTTTACCTGCCGTGGCACCGGAATCTTTGGTGGTCCTGGCTCGTGCCGGTGGCCGTGCAGGCGCCCGCCGCGCTGCTTTGGGCCATCGGTTATCAATACGCGGTGGAGGGCCGCCGCCGTCGCCAGTTGCAACGCGCCTTCGGCCTGTATCTGCCCCAACATCTCGCCCGCCGCGTGGCCGAGAGCGATTTCGACCCCGCGCTCGGTGGCGTGGAAGTGCAGGCCACCATCCTCTTTACCGACCTGCAGGGCTTCACTCCCATGTCGGAGAATCTTCCGCCCGGCGAAGTCTCCCGCATTCTCACGAGCTACTTCAACCAGACCACCCGCCACATTCACGAACAGGATGGCGCGATCATCCAATACGTCGGCGACGCCGTGATGGCGGTGTGGGGTGCGCCTCTCGCCGTCGAAAACCCCGAGGAACGGGCCGTGATCGCTGCCTGCGGCATCATCGAGTCTGGCCGCGGCGAATTCCACGGGCGCCGCCTGCGCACCCGTATCGGCATCAACTCGGGACGCGCGCTCGCCGGAAACTTGGGCTCCGATTTCCGCTTCGATTACGCCGTCATCGGGGCCACGACCAATCTGGCGGCGCGCCTCGAAAAGATGAACCACGACTTGGGCACCGACGTCCTCATCACCGAGGCAACGCGCCGGAACTTGAGCGACCGTATCCAGGTGCGTCACCTCGGCCAGTTCCTCGCCAAAGGCATTTCCAAACCGTTCCGTGTCTATGAAGTTTTGGGCACGGGGAAAGCCGGGCCGACGGCACCGGCGTGGGTCAGTCATTTCGAGAAAGCCTTGTCCGCCCTGGAAATTCGTGAGTGGGACAGAGCCGTGGATCTGTTCACCCAGGTCATATCAGATCGCAGCGGCCAGGATGGTCCCTCCCGCTTCTTTCTCGAACAAATTTCGCATCTGCGTGAGGACGAGTCACGCGGGACGGTGTGGGATGGTGTCATACGCCCCATCGGTTGAAGCACAAGCCTGGAGAGCAGGGCATGAATACCGGCCTCCTAGTCGCTGGGCCGGAGAAAATGCAAACGCCGGAGTTGAAGGAAATAGTCGCTCTGGGGCTGGAGCCGCATTAAAAACCATTCCCGCCGCACGGCTTCACCAGACGGGACCAGCATGGCCCGGCAAAGTCCAAAAGCATTGCCCACTTAGGGTCGCCTTCCCTACGCTCCGGCGCATGAAGCCAATGAGAATTCTTGCCATCGGCGCGTTACTTGCCGGGCTGCCACTCTTCGCCGCCGACACTTATACCATCGCCGTGATCCCGAAAGGCTCGACGCATGAGCATTGGAAGACGGTCCATGCCGGAGCCTTGAAAGCGCAGCGGGAACTGGAGGCGAAGGGCGTGAAGGTGGACGTGATGTGGCAGGCGCCGTTGCGCGAGGATGATCGGGATTACCAGATTCGCGTGGTCGAGAACCTGATCGCGCGCAAGGTCAACGGCATCTGCATCGCGCCGCTAGATTCGAAAGCGCTGGTGCCGCCCATCAACACGGCCACGCGGGCGAAGATTCCCATCATCGTCTTCGACTCGGCGGTGAAGTCGGACAAGCCCATCAGCTACATCGCCACGGACAATTACAAGGGCGGCGTGCTGGGCGCGGAGCATCTGGGCAAACTTTTGGGCGGCAAGGGCAACATCATCCTGCTGCGCTACGCCATCGGTTCCGCCGCGACCGAGGAGCGGGAGTCCGGTTTCCTTGACACGGTGAAGGCGAAGTTCCCCGACTTGAAACTGATTTCCAGTGACCAATACGGCGGTGCGACACGCGAGACGGCTTACCAGGTTTCGCAGAACCTTTTGAACCGCCACGGCAAGAACGTGGACGGCATCTTCTGCGTCAACGAAACGCTCACCGTGGGCATGAACATGGCCCTGCGGAACATCGGGCGCGCGGGCGGCACGGTGAAACTGGTCGGCTTCGATGTGGGCACCGCCGCGGTGGAGGCGCTGAAGAAGGGCGACGTGCAGGGTCTGGTCGTCCAGAACCCGCTCCGCATGGGCTACGACTGCGTGATGACGATGGTGGCGCACCTGCAAGGCCAGAAGGTGGAGGCGAAAATTGACACCGGCGTCTATCTGGTCACCCCGGCGAATATCAACGAGCCGGACATGCAGAAGCTGATCAAGCCACCGTTGGATGAGTATTTGAAATAATCGCAGAGCCGCCGAGGCACGAACCCATTGGCCGTGCTTCCTGCGTATCTCTGTGCCTCTATGGCGATGCCCCCCTCCCGTCTCCAAATGTCCGGCGTGCAGAAGGCGTTCGGCGCCACACGCGCCTTAAGGAATGTTTCCTTCGCCGTCGCGCCCGGCGAAGTCCACGCCCTCATCGGCGAGAACGGCGCGGGCAAGAGCACGTTAATGAAGATTCTCAGCGGCGCCTATCGCGCGGATGCCGGGACGATTGCAATCGATGGCCAGCCGTTCACGCCGGAGAATCCCCATCACGCGCGGCGCGGCGGGATCGCGATGATTTACCAGGAACTGACCCTCGCCCCGCACTTGAGCGTGGAGGAGAACATTCTGCTCGGCGCGGAACCAGCGACGCTGGGTTGGTTGAACCGCTCCAAGCGCCGGGACCTGGCACGCCGGGCGTTGGCAGAACTGCACAGTGAAAGCATTCCCTTGTCCTCGCTCGTCTCCGCGCTCTTGGTCGCACAGCAACAAATCGTGGAAATCGCCCGCGCCCTCATCGGCGAGCCGAAGGTGCTGGTGATGGATGAACCGACAAGCAGCCTCACCCAGGTCGATGCCGAGAATTTGTTTCAAGTGGTCGGCCGGTTACGCACGCGGGGGGTGAGCGTGATTTACATCAGTCACTTTCTCGAAGAGTGCCAGCGCCTTTGCCAGCGCTACACCGTGCTACGCGATGGCGAGAGCGTGGGCACTGGGGACATGGCCTCCGTGAGGCTCCCGGAAATCATCCGGCTGATGGTGGGCCGCGATTTGGCGGAGATTTATCCACGCACCCCACATCAACTCGGTGGGGCGGTGCTGGAAGTGCGAAACATCTCCGCCCGGCCCAAACCCCGCTCGGTCAGCTTCACCCTGCGCGAGGGGGAAATCCTCGGCCTCGCCGGGTTGGTTGGCGCCGGGCGCACGGAAACCTTGCGCGCGCTCTTTGGACTGGATCGGATTCGCGATGGCGTGGTGCTGGTCAACGGGGAAGAGCGCACTCACGCCAATCCTTCCTCGCGACTGCGCGACGGCATCGGGCTGTTGAGCGAGAACCGCAAAGAGGAAGGCCTGATGCTGAATCGCTCGCTGGCCGACAACCTCACCATCACGCGCTTCGCGCCGGTGGCCCAGGCGGGGTTCGTGCGCACCTCACGCCAGGGACGATGCACGCAGGACTGGATGGAGAAGCTGCAAGTTCGCGCGCGTGATGCCGCTCAGCCCATCTCCGAACTCTCGGGAGGCAACCAGCAAAAGATCGCCATTGGCCGCCTGCTTCATCACGAGGCGAAGATTTTTCTCCTCGATGAACCCACGCGTGGCATTGACGTGGGGAGCAAGGCGCAGGTTTACCGGCTCATGGGGGAGCTGGCGGCGCAGGGAAAATCCATTGTCTTCGTCAGCTCTTATCTTCCAGAACTGCTCGGCGTGTGCGACACCATCGCCGTGATGTGCCGGGGGGTTTTGAGCGAAGTGAAACCCGTGAGCGAGTGGACGGAGCACAGCATCATCGCGACGGCCGTGGGGACCTCGGACAGTAATGCATTGAGGATTGAGGATTGAGGATTGGAGAATGAAGATGGCCGCATGACACCGAGCGAACTTTCTGAGCGGTTGTGGAATTTTTCCGTGCGCGTGGCGAAAGTCGTTGATACTCTTCCAGACACGCGCATGGGTCGCCACCTTGCGGGCCAGCTCTGCCGGTGTGGAACTTCAAGCGCGCCCAATTATGATGAAGTTTCCGTGGCTGAAAGCCGGGCTGATTTTGTTCACAAGATCAACATCGCTTGGAAAGAGATGCGAGAGACACGCGGTTGGCTGCGCTTCATCGGCAAGCTGGAAATGCTGCCGGTAAAACGCATTGCTCTACTGGTCGATGAGAGCGAGCAATTGTCACGGATTCTCACATCTTCGATTGCCACTGCCAAAGGGAAGCCAAAGCCTGAACGAATCGCACCACCCGTCCCGTCAACAATCTCCAATCCTCAATCCCTTGTCCGATGAGGCGACCGACTATTCGTCAATTATTGACCCTGCTCGGCCCCTTTCTCGGCCTCGCATTTGTCATCGCGGTTTTTTCCACGAAACCCGAGGTGCGCGCCGTCTTTCTCACCGGCGGCAATTTCAAAATCATCTTCACGCAAACCGTCATCGTCGCCCTCGGCGCGCTGGGCATGACGCTGATCATCGTGAGCGGCGGGATCGATCTGAGTGTCGGCTCGATCGTGGCTCTGACCAGCGTCGTGGGGGCGAAGCTGCTTTCGTTGCCGCAGCCGTGGAGTCTGCCCGCGGTGATCGCCGCCACGGTGCTGGCGGGAGGAGCGGTGGGAGCCATCAACGGTTCGCTTATCGCTGGGTTTCGCATGATGCCTTTCATTGTGACCCTTGGCATGATGGGCGTGGCGCGCGGCGCGGCCAAGTGGCTCGGGGAAAACCAGACCGTGAACTACGACGAGAACGCGACGGTCAACAACATCATGGCTTTGGACGAGCCGTACCAGTTCTTCCCCCTGCCGACGGGGGTGTGGATCACCATCATCCTGGCGGTGGTGATGACCATCGTGCTGCGGCAAACCGTCTTCGGCCGCTATGTTTTTGCCCTCGGATCCAACGAAGCCACCGCGCGGCTCTGCGGCATCCGGGTGCGGATGCAGAAGGTGATCATCTACGCGCTGGCCGGATTGCTCTTCGGTGTGGCGGGCTTGATGCAGCTCTCGCGCCTCACGCAGGGCGACCCCACGGTGGCCGTCGGACTGGAACTCGACATCATCGCCGCCGTGGTGATTGGCGGGGCCAGCCTGAGCGGCGGCACCGGGAGTATTCTCGGATCCATGATTGGCGCGGTCATCATGGCCGTGTTGCGCAACGGCTCGAACCAGATGGGCTGGCCGACTTACATGCAGGAGATCATCATCGGGATCGTGATTGTGCTCGCGGTGGCGTTGGACAAGTTCCGGCAAAGCAAACCAGGGTGACGAGCCGCCGGCCACCGGCCGGACACCCCGCCGTTTCTCCGCCGTTCGAGCGCAGAAAGCGGCGGGGCGAAGGCGCTATCCCCCGCGCGCCGGAGTGAGTTCGGGGTTGTTTCCAAAACACTCCGCCCGTTTCGGCGCGGCCAGGACACCGCGCCCTGTCCGGGCCGGAAATTACTTTAGAGCCGGTCTGAAAATCAGGCGGACGGAGTGCGCCCGTCTCGGGTGCAGAAGCTTGAAAAGGTGGAAGGCGCTGCAAAAATCCACGCCAGCCGCAGTTCGGGCGTTGCTGCGCCCGGGACGGGCGCACCCCGGCCAGGTCTGGTGCAACCGGATTCTGGATTTTCAGACCGGCTCTTAGCCAGCCGCCGCGGAGAGCGAATTCAATTCGCCGCCTTGGGATCATTCTTCATCGGCTGGTCGGACTTGGACCGGAGCGGCCAGCGGGGTGATTCGGTGCGGGCCACCTGCAAGTAATTCTCAATCTGCGCGACCACGGCGGGGTTGGCTCGGGCCACGTTGGCGGTCTCGGCGGGGTCTTGGCTCAAATCGTAAAGTTCGAGCGGTTGTCCCACCGCGAGGCGCACCGCTTTCCAGTGGCCCATGCGCACGGCTTGCTTGGAGCCTTGCTCGTGGAATTCCCAGTAAAGGAACTCGTGCGGCCTTTGCGTCTGGCCCAGCAGGGTGGGAAGCACGGACTGCCCGTCGAGGTTCGCGGGGGCCTTGGCCTTGACCCCGGCGATGTCGAGCGCGGTGGGGAGGAAATCCCAGAAGGCCCACGGGAAATCACTGGTGCGACCGGCGGGGATGCGCCCGGTCCAACGCACGATCATGGGCACGCGGAGGCCGCCTTCATACAGGTCGCGCTTGATCCCGCGCAACGGCCCCGAGCTTTTGAAGAACTCCGGATCCACTCCGCCTTCCTTATGCGCGCCGTTGTCGCTGGCGAAGAAGACCACGGTGTTGGTGTCGAGCTTGTAGCCTTTGAGAATGTCCAGCAGCGCGCCGATATCGCGGTCCAGGCGCGTGATCATGGCGGCCTTGTTCTTCTCGGGCTGCGGCCAGTCTTCGTTTGAATAGGGCGCGTCCGTGGGAATCTCCATGCCGTTGCCGGTCTGGCGACCCCGTTCGTTATTCGCGTGCGGAATGGTGTAGGCAAGATAGAGAAAGAACGGCTCATACTGGTTGACGCGAATGAAGTTGGTCGCGGCGCGGCTGAACAGATCGTGGATGTAAATGCGCCGGGCGTCGTCGTGGTTGAGTTCGAGCAGCATCAGGTTGTCGTTCCGCCAGATGTTGCTCGGGTAATAGGCGTGGGCGGCGGTCTGGCTCAGGTAGCCGAAGAATTCCTCGAAGCCCTTCTTGCCCGGCGTACCGGTGGTGTCCTGCAAGCCCAGCCCCCACTTGCCGATCAGGCCGGTCTTGTAGCCGGCCTGCTGGAGCAGTTGCGCCACGGTCACGTCGCTCTCCTGGAGCGGATAAGCGTCATTGCCGCGGATGCGCGTATGGCCGGTGTGCTGGCCGGTCATCAGGCTGCTACGCGATGGCGCGCAGACGGTGGTGCCCGCGTAGCAGTGGGTGAAGCGCAGGCCCTCGGCCGCAAGCCGGTCGAGGTGGGGCGTCTTGATTTTCTTCTGCCCGTAGCAGCCGAGGTCGCCGTAGCCCAGATCGTCGGCCAGGATGAAGATGATGTTCGGCGCGTGGGCGCGGAGGTCGCGAAGATTGGGAATGGCGGCAAAGCCCTGCGTCATCGCCAGACCAAACAGGATTGATGCGAGGATCGCTTTCATGCCGCCTGCTTTAATTCCGCCACGCCGCCGGTGAGATACGGGATGGTCAGAGGCCCTTGTGGCAGCACCGCCACGCGCGCCGAAGGACCGGCCTCGCGCAACGCGCCGGCTACTTCCGCCGCGATGTCGTGGCACGGCTGCAAGTGCGCGGCGCGGATCACGTCGTCGGGAATCTGGCTATGCACGAGCACGCGGGCCTTGCGCTGGATGATGGCCTGGATTTGCGCCTGCCATTGTTCAGCCCGCACAAAGCCCGGTTGCGCCAGCAAGCCGAGCAATTCCTCCGAGCTGTTCACGGTGCGGAGCAGTTTGTCGAGCGGGCTATGGGCGGGAACACCCTCCCGGCATTCGGCGGCGAGAATCAGCGTGCCCCCAGGCTTGATGATGCGTGCGCCCGCGCTCATGCCCTTCACGCCCTGATACAAATTCATGTCGAGCGGATAGCCGCTGTTCGTGGTCACGACGACATCAAACGCTCCGTCCACGGATTGCATGGCGGACTTGCGCACGAACTCAGTGCCGGTCCGGTGTGCTTCGAGAATGTCGCCCGCGAACACGCCGGTGATGGCGCGCTCCTCGTTGAGCGTGACGTTGAGCAGGAAGCTGGGGCCGGCCTTGAGCGCGATGCCGCGCAATTCCTCCCAGAGCGGGTTGCCCTGATTGATACCGAAGGTGGCATTCGGATCGCCGATGTTGCGGAAACCGTGATTGCTCATCACCGAGCGCAGCCCCGCCACGCCGGGCATGATGCCCTTGATGCCGCCGCTGAAGCCCGCGAAGAAATGCGGCTCGATGAAACCGGTGACGATGCGCAGATCCGCCGCGAGCGCGTGCTTGTTCAGCAGGGCAGGGGTGCCGTCGTGCATCACGCCCACTTGCTGGAGCGCGTCGTCGTTCTCGGGTTCGTGATTGAGCACGCGATAATTCGCCACCACTTCCGGCGTGAGCATCTGCTCCAGTTCGGCCTTGGTGTTGGGCCGATGCGTGCCGAGTTGGTTGAGCAGCGTAATGTTCTCGCGCGGGATGTGGGAGAGATGTTCGAGCAGCCAGGGAATGATGCGGTCATTCGGCGTGGCGCGGGTGATGTCGGTGAACAGGATGCAGATTTTGGTCGTCGGCCCGACCAGTTCGCGGAGCGGTTTCGCGCCGATGGGAGATTGCAGCGCCTGGAGCACGGCGGCTTTTTCATCCGGCAGGCCTGGCTTGTGGCTGGGCGCGATGACCGTGGTGCGGCCCTCCGGAAACTCCACCGGCAACCAGCCTTGACCGTAGGCGAGATTCACTTTCATGTGCTGGCCAAGTTATCGGCGGCGATGAAGTGCGCCAACGCAAAATTGCCCGCGTGTTGATTCAGAAAGCAACTCAGCACCCTGTCCCTTCGACCTGGAACGCGCCTGTTCCGACTTCGGATTCGCATAATGAGACAGCGGGGGGACACATTGAGACACCGGATGCGCGCATCCGGGCTTGGGATGTGCATATCCACCTTCGGTGCGCGCACATTCGATGAGCGATTATCGACATTCGCCTTCCGGGTGCGCACATCCGAAGCTCGGATTTGCATAACCGGAAGGCGAACGCGCGCACCCGGAAGGCAAATCTGTCCCCCTCAGCTCATCTTCTGGACACCCTTGTTTACGATGCGGACAAATGCCTTGAAAAGAGACGCAAGGGCCGATGAATCACTGCTAAATCACTCTCAGGCGCGTCCGATTATTAGGGGGGGGTGATACCGGCAAATATCTTACAAATATCTCTTGTGCCAACGCGCACGCCTGGCTACAAAGCCTACCGCATGAAAGCCCCGACGATTCAGTCGCGCAGCGCCTTTCCACGGAACCTTCCGCAACACCTTCCTGTCACCATGAGCACAAATCCCATTCCTTGTAGTTCGTGGCTGCCTGATAAGTCCCCAATGGCGGCTCTTGCAACCACTCTGATTTTTGCGCTGGCCTCCCTGATCAGCAGCGCCGCCGATACCCGGCTTTCTGCTCCGGCGAAAACCGCCTGGCGGCCCGCCGCCCGCACCGCACACCAAACGCAATGGCAATCCGCCACCCTCCGCACCAACACCGCCACCGGCAAAATCCATTCTTACACCAACGCCTTCATTGAACTGGGCGGAGGCCTGAACATCACCAACTCCAGCGGACAATTCGTGCCGGCCAATCCTTCGTTTGTCCTGACCAATGGGGGTGCGGAAGCCAATCACACTGGGCACCGACTGGCGGTGCCCGGCGACCTCTGGCTCGGAGATGGCATTAAAGTCACGAAGCCGGACGGCGCACAGGTCGTTTTCCAGCCATTGGGCATAGACTACTACGACCCGACGGACGGCCGCAGCGTTCTGCTGGATGCCGTGACCAACGCGGTGGGCTGGCTCACCGCTTCCAATGAAATCGTCTTCAGCAACTGCCTGACCCGGATCAAGGCCTCGATTCGCATCCGCAACATGTCGTGGGGCCTCGAGTCCGATCTCATACTGCATGAAGCGCCGCCGGACCCAATCTCGGTCGGGCTGACCAGCGCCGCCCGTTTGGAGATGCTGACCGAACAGTTCAACGGCAGTTCACCAGTGGAGCGATACAAGTTCATTCATCGCGAACACAATCCGGTCAAGATTGCCCAGATGGTCGAGCCTCATTTCATCGACGCTGAATTGAGCTTCGGTTCCATGAAAATGGTCCAGGGCAAGGCCTTCGGCATTGGCAAACGGACCAATGGCCTCGCTCACCTTCCCAGTCCCGTGGGCAAGAGCTTCCTCAACATTCAGCAGCGGCGTGTCCTGGTTGAGGCCGTGGAGCACCAGCGCGTCCTGCCACTCCTGAACCAATTGCCCCCGGCCGGCACTTCTTCCGGAATTACCAATGCCGCCCTGAATAAATTCTCCACAAATGAAATGCTGGTGACGAAAACGCGGCGTCTTCCTGCTTTGGTCAATGTTTCCTCGGAACAGTCCAGGGCCGGTCGCCGGGCTTCGATTCGCGCCGTTTCACCCGATCCATTGACTGCGAATGGTCCATTGGTTGCCAACACGAAGAAAACCGAGCCTGCCGGTTTAATTTTGGACTATCAGCTTGTCACCGTCACCGACGAAACGGATTTCACCTTTCGCGGCGGGACCAATTACCTGGTCAGCACCACCATTCAAATGGCGGGCATCACAACGATTGAAGGCGGAGCAATAATAAAAATGAATGACGGCACCGGCCTCTATATCGCCGAAGGTGGCACTCTCATTTGCGACACCACAAATTGGCTCCCCGCTATATTTTGTTCCATCGATGACAATACCGTCGGCGAAGTCATGCCCGGCAGCACCGGTGACCCGTGGCAATTGGGCAGCGCCGCGTTGAATTTTTATGGCGGCAGCTATGAACTGCGCAACCTCCGCTTCCGGCACATCGGGAACCCCATCCAGTGCGACAACGGAACCAGCATCACCGCCCGCAACATGCAGTTCGTGAATGCCTACGCGTGCTTTTGGTCTTATGGCGGAACCTTCAGCCTCAATGTCTTCAATGCGCTGGCCAAGGACTGCGATTATTTCTACGCGGGTGACGTGACCCTATTCCGGGGCGAACATTTGACGACTCACAATGATTTGAACACTCACAATGCCATGGTGGTGCTGGGCTACGCTTACACCCCTGAGTCGTCCACCGCTGTGGTCCGCAACAGTTTGCTCGTGGCTGCCGACTATCCGCCCAACTACGCGGGTTATCCCCCAACCCTCGAGCAGGTGGAGCAACCGGCCAGTGACACTGGCGTATTTGAAACGATAGAAGGCGGGGCGCACTATTTGCCTACGACGACCTCGCACCGTGGGATCGGCGTCACGAACATTGACGCGGCTCTTAAGAGAGAGTTGGCGGAGATGACCACCTATAAGCCAAACCTCCTGACTGGTACTTTGACCACTGATCAGACACTGGCTCCGGTCATTGCGAGGGACGTGGCTACGCTCGGATACCATTATCCCGCCGTCGATTACGTGGCCAAAAACCTGACGCTGCAAAACAGCACCTTGACGCTCCAAGGAGGCGTGGTGCTGGCGGGAACGCATACGACGGGCAATCCCTCGACTTCCATCCATCTCAACCCGGGCCGACTCCTCAGCACGGGCACGCCCACCAGGATGAACCGCATCCTGCGGCTCAATCAAATCCAGGAAAACGTCACGGCCCGCGGCTCCGCGCTCATTGGGGACGGATACCACGATGGCGAGTTCTATCCCGAATTGCGGCTGCGCTTCACCGAAATGTCCAGCCTCGCCGGCGAGCCTTACCTTGCCTATGTCTGGAACGACCTCCGTAAATTGGAAGCCTGCCACAGCAGCTTCTACAACGGATCATTCTTCACCAGCCTCTATGGCGGCGTTTATCAGACGGTGGGACTCACCAACAACCTGTTCCGCTACGTGGGGGTGGTATTGCAAGCCTCCTCGCCCGCCTATCTCTTCGCTTACAACAACACATTCAAGGACGGCACGATCACTTCCACCGGCGGCAACGAGGACTGGCGGCTGGAATACAACATCTTTGACCGCCCGACCATTTATACGGATGGTTCCTATGCTGGCGAGCACAACGGCTACGTCGGCCTCACTCAATCGTTTCAAGAGGACAGCTTCGCCGTGGTTCCCACACCCACTCTGGCCTACGCCAATGGCCCCTTGGGGCGATTCTATCTCGGCGACGATTTCCTCCGCAATCGCGGGATCGTCACGGCCAACCTGCGGAGCCTCTACCACTTCACCACCCGTGCCGATCAGGCCAAGGAAGGCAATTCTGTCCTTGATTATGGCTTTCACTACGTGGCTGTGAGCAGCGGGGAATCCTCGGTGGCTGCCGCCGATTTCGATGGCGACGGACTGGCCGATTACTTTGAAGACACTACGGGCAACGGCCTCTTTGCTTCCGGTGATCTCAGTAATTTCCAGAACAGCGATTCGGACGGCGACGGCTTGGAGGATGGCTATGAGTATCTCTCCACCCTGACCGATCCGACCGTGGCGGTAACGGGCGGAACAGGCGGCAGCGACGCTTACAAGGATTCGGACAACGATGATTTGTTCAATCAGGAGGAACTTCAGTCCGGCAAGAATCCGCGGGTGCCGGACGTAGCCACGCCGCGTTTCAGTCCTCTTGGCGGCACGTATGCCTCTGCACAGAACGTGGCCATCACCTGCCCCACGACTGGCGCGGCTATTTACTACACCATTGATGGCAGCGAACCGACGACTTCCAGCACGCCCTACTCGGCCCCATTCAGTCTGGCGATCAACAAAACACTGAAAGCCAAGGCGTTCAAAACAGGTTGGACCCCGAGCGATACGGAAACCGAAGGTTACCACGCTGCGGCAAACACAGTCCCCACCGTTTCCGTCCTCCCCGGCACCGGGCTGACCTTTGGCGCTTCGGACAGTATCGAATTCCTCGTCCAGGCTTCCGATCCGAATACCGGCGGATCGGTAACCAATATCCAACTTTACCGTGGTGATCTCAAAGTGGCCGAGGCCACACCGGGTCCGTTGCGCTTCACCTTGCGCAATGTTCCGTCCGGCAGCTACGCCTTCACCGCGCGGGCCATTGATAACAAAGGGGCCGTTGGCGTCTCCTCTAGCGTCAGCGTAACCATCAGCGCAGGTGGCCCGTCGCTCTCGCTCGTCGGTGCCCAGCCCTTCTTTACTTCGTCCCCCGGCGCATTGCTCGCCACGATCACCGGCGTCAATCCCGGCACTCTGACCAGCCTGACCTTGAATGGCAATGCAGTGCCCAAGACGGCGGGCAGCTTCATGCTCTTCCCGGCGCTCACGGAAGGCGAGAACACCTTTACCCTCCTGGCCAATGGCACTGTCTCCGCCACCACCAAGGTCTATCTGGACACCGCCGTACCCTCGATTGCCATCACTGCTCCAGCAAATAACTCCACTTTTGGCACGGACCGCATCAACGTCATCGGCACCTTCTCTGAATCCTCGCTCAAGCGCATCACGGTTAACGGCGTGCTGGCCTTCATCACCGGCCCCGGCAACTTTGAAGCCCGCAATGTCTTTCTACCCCAAGGCGCGAACACCATCACCGCCCTTGCCGAGGACATTTCCGGGAACACCAACGCCTACACCATCAGCGTCACTGGCAGCGCCACGCCCGTCGATCCGGTGCAATTGACGGTGACACCCGTGGCCGGGTTTAAGCCTTTGAGCACGACGTTCAGCGTGACTGTTTCAGGAAGCCTGCCCGGCACGCTCGAAAATGTTTACTATGACTTCGAAGGAGATGGGATAACCGACCAAACTGAGACCACGACCGCGTCCATCAATCACACCTATAACGACGCTGGCCAGTATTTTCCCGTCGTGACGGTTAAAACCACGGCGGGCCGTTTCTCCAGCGTGGGGGGATGGAACGTTGGCGGCTTGCGCATCAACGTGCAGGAGTCACCCGAGCAGGTTGGAGGTGACATTAGCATCGCCGATCCTGTTGACCTGAAAATTGGCCCCGCAGGACATCTCTTCATCCTGTCGCGGAGCGGCGAAGTGGTGAAGGAGTATGATTCAACTCCAACCTATGTTCGCTCCATCACGCTTCCTTCCGGCTCCGTTCCCACCGGCCTGGATGTGGACAGTGCCGGCAACGTGTACGTGGCTCTGAGCGGTCACCATCAAGTCGCCAAATGCAAACTCACCAGCGGCACCTTCGGCCTCGACACCGCCTTCCACACCACCGGCCTGATTGGTAAAGCCAATCAAACTTCGGGCACCGGCAATGGCGAGTTCAACACACCATACGATGTGGCGGTCACACCAGATGGCGCACAGATCTCTGTTTCGGATTCCGCCAATCACCGCATTCAACAGTTCAAAACCTCGAACGGTGACTTCGTTGGACTATTTGGTGCGTCCGGCACCGGCAATGGGCAGTTCAACACGCCCAAGGGCCTTACCTATGACGGCGCGGGTTATCTATACGTCGTGGATTCTGGAAATAATCGCGTCGCGGTGTGGCTTTCTTCGTCCGCTATTGGCACCAGCGGCAGCTCGGGGACGGCGCTCGGCTACTTTCAGGGCGCAGTGAATCTGTGTGTCGGTCCTCGCGGCATCTACGTTGGAGACGCCGGGAACGACCGTTTCCAGATTTTCGAGCCGCTTCGCAGTGGACACGGCGCCGAGCCTACGCCTTTTGATTTCCGGCTCGCCCTCTCGACTCAATTTGGCGGGCTCGACCAACCTAATGCCATTGCGCCTATCGCCGATTTCCTGGCGGAAAAAATCTACATTGCCGACACGGGAAAGGATCGCGTGATCAAGGCCACCCTGCCGGAAGCAACCACACCCGACGCCATCTGGAACCAAATGAAGACGAGTCTATTGGCGGGCAACATCGCTCAGGCGCTCGGTCACTATTCCATTGATTCGGTGGAAGGTTACCGTCGCTCGTTTACTTCCGCGGGAGCCACCGTCCTTTCGTCCATAATGGACAAAACGCTGACCGCCGTTGCTATCGACGGAGCCACCGCTCAGTACTATTTTGAAGATGTCATCGAGGGAACGACCTTCACGTTCCCCGTGGAATTCGTGAAAGAAAACGGCGTTTGGAAGATTCTGGAATTCTAAAAAAACAAGAACCGAGCACTCGATTTATGAATGCAATGCGTTTCACCTTTTGCGCGCTGATCACCGCTCTCATCTTTGTTGTCGGATGCACCAGCCCACCAACAGAGCAAAGTCCTTTGAATCCGGCCGATGGTTGGAAACTTCTTTTTAGCCAAGATCCCGACAAGCTCGACAAAGCAATCAGGGACGACTATCAGGCATACATTCAAAATCTTCCACAGGCAGAGAGACTATACGTGGGCGGCGTTAATCTTTTTGGAGATGGGAAAGGGCAACATGCAGTTTCAATCGGCGTCCACCATCCTCCGCAACAGCAATGGACGCATGTTCTTTTCTACAATAGAGAGAATCAACGGGTACGTGTCGTGAAGTACTTCAGCGCACGTTTTCAAAATTAAGGCAATATGAGCGTCAACGTTAAACGTAGAGTGGCGGCTGGTATTGGCTTATGGATGTTCACTGCCGGAGTGTTGGGTCACGTCGAGTCGGTTCACATGGCCATTACCGCAAATGCCGCAGCTTCAGCTTTATCCAGTTCGACGTCGTTCAATACGTTTTTGAATGCGATTTCGTTGGATTGCGACTTGAAAACGGCGACGAATACGATGATTTTCGGGAGCTTCCAAGAGGATTACACGCGAAAAGACCCGGGCGGCGTAAGGGTTCTCAACCACTTTTACGATCCGTTGACGGGACGTGGCATTGACAATCCACTTGCTAATGATCCAGCGGATACTCTTGGCAAAGATTCATTCAGCTGGGCCTCAATACACAATGGTTTGGGAATACCTCGGGCTGGTCCGGAATGCCTGAGCAATGAAAACCCGCTTAACGGGTGGTCGTGGCAAAATGCGCGCGTTGATCAGTGGGACGGCTTGACGAGGTCGAGCAGAGAAGATCGAAACGTGGCACTGACCTACATGTTCCGTGCGCTCGGCCAAGTGATGCATCTCTTGGAAGACACGAGCCAACCGCAGCATGCCCGCAATGAACAACACATTCCAATTATTCCCTGCATACCAGACTCTTGGCATAGCATGGTACGCAGCCCTTGGCGCAGCTCAATTGAAGATTATGGAAAGGCGAATCTGGCGAACCTCAATTACCAACACGGCATGCTGGACTGGAGAAATGCTGGATTCACAAAGCTGGAAGATTTTTGGGACCGCCACTTGTACAACGGCAATGCCTCTGCCCTCGCCGCTCACGCCAACGGTGGATCAAAACTTGGTCTGGCGGAGCTAATCAATGGCAATTTTCTAGGCGAGCGCCATCTGTACGCTGAATTGATGACCGCGACCCGGTTCGAGTTTGGCTACCGCCAGTCTGTCGTCACGGAAAGAAAAGAGTTTGGCTACTATCCCTACCCCTCGCGCGACACGAGCACGGATTACGAACAGCAAAAAAGGCTGCCAGTTGCGGAAACATTTACACTCAAGAATGGGCAAGAAGGCGCCGGCCTTTACATCAAGAAAATCGCGGACGGCATCGCTGTGGGTCACCATAGCCGCATGAATTATCTCGGTGCCAAGCTGAAGGAAGCGAAACACTTTGAGCCTCGTCCCTTTTGCACGGTCAACGACGAGAAGGTGCTGAATGATTACCACGCCATCGTGATCACGAACGCGATCTACTACAGCGCCGGCCTCCTCGACTACTTCTTCCGCGGCCGCTTGGAGACCACCGTGTCTCTTAACACCAGCGGCAGTGGCGGCACGCATCAGTTAATCATTACAAACATGTCTAGCCAAAATTTCCGAGGTGGCACGTTTCACCTTTTCTACGATGACATTTCGGGCAATCGAACCGAATTGGCCAGCGAGGGCAACGGCTTCTTGAATGATTGGAACCCGACGACCAGCGACCTGCCTACTAACGCTGCCCTGGTGACCACATTTACCCCACCTTTTGGAGCTGCAAGATTCCTCATCTTGTACAAGGGCACCATTGGCACAGGCGGCACCTCTCAAGCATCAGACCCCATCGACCAAGGCATCGCCATCGCGGCAAAGTCATTTCTCCCGCTCCATGCCTATTGGCAAATGGATGAAGCTTCGACAAGCACCCGAACTGACATTGTTCAAGGCTTGCAACTCCATGTTTTTCTTATCGGTAGCACTATGACATCCATCACCGGTAAATTTACCAACGCCACACGACTTACTTCTTTCGGAAACATCGCGCGCCTTGCCAACATCGCCACTCCGGGTTTGAGATTTGGCGGTGGGATGACCATGTGCGGTTGGTTTCGGTATTCGCTGGCAAGTGAGAATAGCTCGTTTTCAATTAGCCTAACCGCATCAGGCGGTTACAGGCTAACCAAGGACGCACTGTTCACTTCAGCAACAACTACTCCATACCCGATGCTTTCCGAGAATGAGTGGCATTTTTATGTTTTGGAGCTGACACCATCGGCTGTGCTCCAGGTGGAATTCGATCATAGCGGAGCTGTGTATTCACTCAATTCGAGCTTGGGGTTGATCTGGTTTCCGCGATTTTCAATTACTGGTGGCAGCGGCGGAACCTTGGATATCGACGACACGGGATTTTTCCCGTTTTTGTTATCCACAGAACAGAGGGATTTTCTCTGGAATTCTGGCGCTGGTCGATCTTATCCGTTCAGTTTGCCATAGCGGGTTGTTGAAACATGGGGGAGATTTTACCACAGGCTGGTTTTTGTGGTTTGATGGGAGCTTTCCTGCCTTGAAAAGCATGAAACTTGTTCCGAGTCTGTGGCGCGCCGGGGGCTTTTGAGTTCGCAAACGCGTCGTGCGAGCCGCAGAGCATCAACTCTTTGGTCTGCCGCGAGTCCTTCTGCTTGCCACCGCAGCTGCCAACCTCGCAGCCGAACAGCGAAGTAAACGATTCTCCGAGCACCTTATCGACAGGAGGTCTTCAGAGGGTTCGTCAACGTCAGAGCAGGTACGCTCTGACGTCTATGATGCTTTCTGAAGCGGAGTCTGGCGCCGGGCTTTGGCCCAGGCTTCGGAGGTGACTTCGATGGTTTGCCGGTTGGTCATCTTGGGCAGGCGGGTGAGGACGTCGCGCAGGTAGGCGTAGGGATCTAGCCACCGGCGGCGGCAGCTTTCCACCACAGTTTAGAGGATTGAGCGCACCTTGAAGGCACCAACAACACGAGACTGGAAAGTCTCTCTACCCTGCCGGCTGGAAAGCCGACGTTACATAGTGCCAGCTTGGGCTTCGCCGGTGGAGATTTGGGTGCCAAAGAAGGCACCGTTTCGTTCCTGCGCTCAAAATTCAGACTATGAGACATCTCGTTTCAGCAAAGTGTCCAACTGGCAGACATCACGCACGCGCCTCCAAGCGCAGAGCCTTGGCACGGTGCTAGCTAACCCTTCTCATCAGCAACAAAACTTCGTTCACGGGCAGACTCGTGTCCTGGGTTCAATGGAAAATTCAAATCTTAAATTTAGCAACGCAAGGCAATCTTTTGCCTACCCGAAAGGGGGTGAATAAACATGGCTACAAATCCTAAAGCAACCGGTGATCACATCAACGCCATCATAGACGGCTGGACCGAACACGCGCCCGACGCGCAGTTCAGCGGTCTCACCCTCGCGCAGTTCAAGGAGAAGGTGCAACCTTCCCTCGATACCCGCGTGGAGATCGAAGACCTCGACCGTCAACGGGACGGCAAGCGCGTGGACCGCAATAACGCGGATGTCATCAGCGAGGAATTCACGCTCAACGTGGTGAACTCGGTGAAGGGCGATTCCAACTTCGGTGAGAACAGCGCGCTGTATGCGTCCTTCGGTTACATCCGCAAGGACGACCGCAAGAGTGGTCTGACCCGCGCCGCCACCAACGTGGTGCCCGTCCCCACCGTCCTGAAAGCCGCCGCGTAAGCGGTGAGCGCAACTCCAGAGGCCGGACCCTGGCACGGGTCCGGCCTTCTTAATTTTGGAGCGCGAGTCGATCAAGCCGGCGACTTGTCCGGCAAAGCCGGTCCTGCTGCGTTCGCGCTTTCAACTTCCCCGACGATCACGTAAGAGACGCTCGCCAATGAAATCCGGACGACCAGTTGCCTTGGAAGTGCGCCTTCAGTCATTCGTCATTCGTCATTCCTAAATGCCCCTGCTCGAAATCAAAAATCTCCAGCTTGAGTTCGGGTCACGCGAGCGACCCTTGCGCGCCGTGGATGGAGTGTCGTTCAGCATCGACGCCGGTGAAACGGTTTGTCTGGTGGGCGAGAGCGGTTGCGGCAAGAGCGTCACGGCCCTCTCCATCGCCCGGCTGCTGCCGGCGCCACCCGTGCGTTACACGGGCGGCGAGATACTTCTGAACGGACGCGATGTGCTGAAGATGAACCAGGCCGAGTTGCGGCGGATTCGCGGCGGCGTGGTCAGCTACATTTTCCAGGAGCCGGGCGCTTCGCTCAACCCTGTCTTCCGCATCGGCAGCCAGATTAAGGAATCGCTACGTCTCCACCGGCCCGAGCAGGCCACCGACGCCGAGGTGATCCGGCTGCTCAAGCTGGTGGGCATCTCGGCGCCGGAGTCGCGGAGGCAAGATTATCCGCACCAGCTTTCCGGCGGCATGCAGCAACGGGTGATGATCGCCATGGCGCTCGCCTCCGAACCGAAGCTGCTCATTGCCGACGAACCAACCACGGCGCTCGACGTGACCATTCAGGCGCAGATTCTCGAACTGCTGCTCGATCTCAAGCAGCGCCTCGGCATGGCCATGCTGCTCATCACGCACAATCTCGGCATCGTGAGCGACATCGCGGATCGTCTCGCCGTGATGTATGCGGGGCAGATTGTCGAGATGGCGCCTGCAACCGATTTACTGCGCCGCCCGCTGCATCCTTACACTCGCGCGCTCATGAACTCCGTGCCCAAGCTCGGCCACGGGCTGGAGCGCCTCCAGGCCATCGGCGGCACGGTGCCGAACCTCGGCGCGTGGCCGAAGGGCTGCCGGTTTTACCCGCGCTGTCCGAACGGACCCAAGCATCCCGAGTGCGCGGAACAAGCGCCACCCCTCACCGAAGTCGAACCCGGCCGCTGGGTGCGTTGTCTCTACAGCCAGGAGCTCGCATGAAGGAATGTCCCGAGTGCGAACTGTGGAATCAGGATGACGCCGACACCTGCCGGCACTGCGGCACGGCGTTTTTCGTTAAGCTGGAATACCTCCAGGGCCGGCTCGACGATCCGGCGGACAATCTCGTGGTGGTCGGCGAATACCCGAGCGTGGTCGAGGCCAGCCTGGTGCAGGCGCTGTTGGAGGGCCGCGGCCTCAACGCCTGCATTCCCGAGGAACTCACGCCGCAGATTTTCTGGAACTTTGCCCTCAGTCCCATCGAGAGCGTCACGGTGCGCGTGGCGGCTCGCGACGCCGACACCGCGCGCCGGATTCTCGCGGAACATAAATCGGAACAACCGTGAACCTGCTCGAAGTCAAAAACCTCAAAGTTCATTTCCCGGTGAAGCGCGGACTGTTCAGCCGTGTGGCCGGACAGGTGAAAGCCGTGGATGACGTGAGCCTGACCATCGCGCCAGGTGAGACGCTCGGGTTGGTCGGTGAAAGCGGCTGCGGCAAGACTACCTTGGGTCGCGCCATTATCCGTCTCGTCGAACCGACCGCTGGCAGTGTTCTGTTTGACGGAGAAGACATCACCGGACTGGAGGGCGAGGCGCTGCGTGCGCGCCGACGGAAGTTCCAGATGATCTTTCAAGATCCCTTTAGCTCGCTCAATCCGCGCCTGACCGTGAACCAGATTATCGGCGAGGCCATCGACATTCACCGTCTCGCGGACAGCCCGACGGCGCGGCGGGCACGCATTCAGGATCTCCTGCGTGCCGTCGGGCTTGATGCGACTCATGCCGAGCGTTATCCGCACGAGTTCAGCGGTGGCCAGCGGCAGCGCATCGGAATCGCGCGGGCATTAGCGATTGAGCCAAAACTCATCGTCTGCGACGAGCCGGTGAGTGCGCTGGATGTCTCGGTGCAGGCGCAAATCGTGAACCTGCTCATGGACCTCCAGCAGCAACACGGACTGGCCTACCTGTTCATCGCCCACGATCTCGCGGTGGTCGAACACATCAGCCACCGCGTCATGGTCATGTACCTGGGCCGGGCCGTGGAGATCGCCGAGGCGCGGAAGCTCGTCCGTGCTTCGAAGCATCCCTACACCCAGGCCTTGCTCTCCGCCGTGCCCGTCGTCGATCCCGACTCGAAGCGCCGGCGCATCGTGCTCTCCGGTGATGTCCCCTCGCCTATCACGCCGCCGCCAGGCTGCCCCTTTCATCCGCGTTGTCCGGTGCAGGAACCGCGCTGCGCGACGGAGATTCCCGCACGGCGGGAAGTGGAGCCGGGCCATTGGGTGTCGTGCCATCTGGCGAAGTGAGCGGGTGGAAGGCGCCGGGCGAGGCACAGCGCGACACGTCCTGGTCTCCCGCACTTGCCTTGAATTTCCCGCGCGGCTCTCAAGTCAATTTCCGGTGCGACCGATGGCTCACAGCAGTCATCACCAGCAACTCAGCATGGATACAAAATCAAATTGGAAGACGGAAACTCGCGGCGCGCGTCAGGCGTTCACGCTCATCGAGTTGCTCGTGGTCATCGCCATCATCGCCATCCTGGCCAGTCTGCTTCTGCCCGCGCTGGCCAAGGCCAAGGAATCCGCCAAGCGCATCCAGTGCGTCAATGACCTCCGTCAGATCGGCATGGCCGTGGTGATGTATGTGGATGAACACGAAGGCTATTTCCCCGAGCGTGGGAACACCCCGAGCAGCACCAGCAATTATTGGCCGCTCCTGCTCCAGCCCTATTACGTGGAAACCAAGGTGCTGTACTGCCCAAGTGACATAGCCAACCCGCCGAATTTCGGGTCGAGCAGTCCATTCGCCGCACTCAGCGCCAAGCGCAGCTATCTGTTCAACGGCTTCAATGACTACTTCTCCGGTCTGCCGCCCGGCGGCTCGGAAGCGAAAGTGCCAGAGAGCGCCGTCCAGACAAGCAGTGAAACGGTTTTGTTTGGCGAGAAAGACAGCGGCGACGGAACGCCCGCCAATCCGGGTTCAGGCCACTGGTGGATGGATTACTGGGCCGGCGATGATTACAAGGAACTCGACCAGACTCGCCACGGAAGAACGGCGACAGCCTCGGGCGTGTCCAACTTTGCCTTCGCGGACGGCAGCGCGCGCAGCTTGCGGTTTGGCCAGTCCCTCAACCCGGTCAACCTTTGGTTCCTGGATCCCGCGCAGCGCAACCTTGGCGCTTCGTTCTAACTTTTTCTGGATGGCCCAGCCGCCGGATGCACTCACATCCGGCTGTTTTATTTCCGGCCCAGGACGCTGCGGAATCTTCAAGCGGCCGACTGCCGCTCCACGATCTGTGAAAGCCAGCCTCCACTAATTTTTCCGCCGGGCCGGGGAGGACTTGAGCGCGCGCTTTCCGGCTTTTGCCTTCGGCGGCTTGGCACTGCTAACCTTTTGCGATCCCCGGCGCATCATTGTTTTGATCACTGATTCGTAGTAACTGATGAATCCCTTGGCGGAGGTGCGCCGGATGGAGTTGCCGATCACTTCCAGTGCCAGGTCTTCCAGTTTCCTAAAACGCACGCAGGACTTCCCCATGTCGAGTTTCTTGCCCGTCTTCGCCCAGGCTTCGCGAAACGGTTTCTCGCGATCCGGGCCATACGCGCAGCCCAGATAGAGGGACATGTAATTCTTCTGCGCTGCGAGACAGATGAAAGGCAGCGGCTGCCTCGGGTCGCAATGGTAGCCCGGCGGATAAACCCGGTGCGGCACATAGTAGCCGATCATTCCGTACTGCATGCCTTCCTCGAACACCGGGTCGAGGTGCTGGAGAATGACCGCACGCACGCCCTCGATGGCCGACCGGCGTTCGGCGGGCAGTTCCGAAAGGTACTGCTGAACAGTGGTGGCTTTGCTTTGCATGATGCCTCGGAAGCTAGCCGGACTCTTGTTTCGAGGCCACGCAGTTCAGTAAGCGCCTGCTCCCAAGCCCTTCGCCTGGGTCGTGATCTCAACCGGCTGCTCGCCGAGGCCGCGCCTTTTTGCCTCCTGCAAGATCGCCGCCGTAGCCGTCGCACCGATGCGGGTGACACCGAGCGAACGCACGAGCAACAAATCATCCAGCGTGCGGACGCCGCCCGCCGCCTTGATTTGCACACTGGGCGGGCAGTTGGCGCGCATGAGTGTGAGGTGCGCAACGGTTGCGCCTTTGTAGTTGTATGAACCGTCCGGTTGCTTCACGAAACCGTAGCCCGTCGAAGTCTTGACGAAGGCCACGCCAATCTCCGAGCAGATGGCGCAGAGCCGGATGATGTGCGCGTCCTGCAAATAGTCGTTCTCAAAAATCACTTTCAGGATCGCGCCGTTCGCCACCACCACGTCGTTGATGGCCTTGATTTCATCGCGCACGTAAGTCCATTCGCCCCCCAGCGCCTGGCCGATGTTGATGACCATGTCGATTTCCGCACCGCCGGCGCGCGCAGCCTCTTCAGCCTCGCGCACTTTGTTAGCCGTGGTGCTGTTGCCGTGGGGAAAGCCAATCACTGGACAGACCAGCACGCTGGAACCGGCCAGCACTTCGCGGGCGAGCGGAATGGCGTAGGGCTTCACGCAGGCCGTCGCCACGTCGTATTGGCGGGCCAGTTCGCAACCTTGACGAATGTCCGCATCGGTCATCGTCGGGTGCAGCAACGAGTGGTCGATCATCTTGGCCAGGTCACGGAGTGTGATTGTCATGGGCGAAAGGGAAATGCGGACGGGCGGGACAAGCAATCGAAAAGCGCACGGGCCAGGCGCGGGTCGAAATCATTTGGACTGCGCCGGCAGAGTGGCTGCGGCGACGGCGCTTTCAAGCACGCAGACACCGCTCACCGAGCAAGGCCTCACGCCAAGTCCGCGAAGGACGCAAAGGTTTCTTTCTTCGCGACCTTGGCGGACTTCGCGTGAGGCCAATCCATGCCCGTGCGGAAGCGGCGTTGAGAATGGAACTGAAGGTCAAGACGGGTCACTTCGCGACCAGCGTCTGACTTGCCGCCGCAATCCAAATGAGCGCCGCCACGTTGAACACCCGCACTTACCAGTTCAATTGCTTGGGGAAAAACTCCGCGATCAGATCCTCGTAAAACGGGCGCAACGCCTTCGAGTCCGGCTTGGCGTGGCTCTTGGTGTAGAGGTCGTAGGGGTTGAAAGCCCGCACCTGGTCGAACAGCGCCTGGTCCCTGGCATTCATCAGGTACTCGTAATCGCGCTCGCGATGCGCCGGGTAGAACGAGTGATAGCGAATCATGTAAAGCGCTTCCTCGGGCAGATAATCCTTGGTGACGTGGTAGAGGTATTCGTCGTGGCCCCACGACAGGCACACCTTGTCCAGTCCACCGCCCTCCTCGTAAACGCCGAGGCGTGTTTGAAAGCGCGGGTTCCCCGAGTCCGGGTTCGCTTTGAAGAAATCCTTGAAGACGATGCTGTCCGCGTAAGCGCAGCCGACGGGAAAAGTGTCACCCACGACCGCCCACTGCGGCTCGCCGTAGAGACACAGGATTTTCCCGAGGTCGTGAATCAACCCGGTGAGAATGAACCAGCGCGGACGTCCGTCCTGGCGAATCTGCTCCGCCGTCTGGAGCAGATGCTCGAGCTGCGTCATGTCCGTGTCAGGGTCGCTGTCATCGACCAGCGTGTTCAGAAACTCCATCGCCTCCCACACGCTCATCGTCTTGCGCGACAGCGACAGGAACTCCTTACGTTTGGCCTGCACGAAATCATAACTCTGGTTCGTGTGATTCAGCCGGTAGAACTCGCGCACGGTCGGCCGGGCGTTGGCTTCGTAGTTGCGAAACTGCTCCTTGGTCTTGTCCGGGTTCGGGCCGACCAGTTTCGTCGCGGGCGTAGGGTAACGCTCGACCAGTGAATCTTCCCATTCGTCGAGGCTGTTCAGCGGTCGGGCATCGGACGCGGTTTGCATGGCCAGAAGTTACGCCAGGCGAGCGAGCGACGTCAACGCGCCGCCCGCAAGTGGGTGGGACAGGAAGAGGCGCTCATCGAATGACTCGTCGTCGTCGGGCGAGGCGCTGGCGCGGGCCGGCGAAATAGACCGCGAAGAATCATCGCGGAGCATGACTGGACTGGGTAAAGTCCCGCCCGTGGGAACCAAGTTGACGCCGGTTCGTGCATGGATACTGCTGGTCTGCCTGCTGGGGCGGCCGGCCCCGCTGGCGGCGGCACACGATCAGCCCACGGTTCCCCCACCTCGTTTTTGGACGCAATGGCGCGGGCCGCTCGCCAATGGCGTAGCCCCGCTCGCCAATCCGCCCATCGAGTGGAGCGAGAAGAAGAATATCCGCTGGAAGATCGAATTGCCCGGCCAGGGCCATTCCTCCCCCATCGTCATCGGCGACCGCGTGTATGTGATGGCGGCGACGGCGGTGGGCCGGGAGCAGAAGCCGGTGCATGACTCCGCGCCGGGCGTGCATGACAGCGTGCCGGTGACCCACACCAACCAATACATGGTCATGGCGCTGGGCCGCAATGATGGCCGCGTGTTGTGGAAGAAGATCGTGCGCGAGGAGTGGCCGCACGAGGGCGGGCACAATACGGGCAGCCCGGCCTCGAATTCGCCGACCACTGATGGCCAATTCCTTTACGCCTTCTTCGGCTCGCGCGGGCTTTACTGCCTCGACACGAACGGCGTGGTGCAATGGCAGGCCGACCTTGGCAAAATGCAGACCTTGCACGCGCACGGCGAAGGCAGTTCGCCGGTTCTCCACGGCGACACGCTCATCGTCAACTGGGACCACGAAGGCAGTTCCTTCCTTTACGCCTTCCACAAGCGCACCGGCAAACAGCTCTGGAAAGTCGCGCGTGATGAAAAGACTTCGTGGTCCACGCCGCTCGTCGTGGAGCAGGACGGCAAACCGCAGGTCATCGTCAGTGCCACCAAGCGCGTGCGCGGCTACGACCTCGCGACGGGCGCGCAACTATGGGAATGCGCCGGTCTCACGGATAACGTCGTCTCCTCGCCGGTCTCTTGGCGCGGGTTGATCATCGCGGGCAACAGCTACTACTCGCAGGCCATGGTGGCGATCCGACTGGCCGGTGCCAAGGGCGACATCAGCAACACGACCAACGTCGCGTGGCGGCTCAACCGCCTGACACCCTACGTCTCCTCCCCCCTGCTCTATGACGACACGCTCTATCACCTCCGCCACAACCAGAACATTCTCGTGCGGCTCGACCCGGCCACGGGCGGGTTCCGCGGCGAACCACTCCGGCTCGACGGTCTGCGCGATTTCATCTTCTCCTCACCGGTCGGCGCGGCGGGCCGCATCTACATCACGGGACGCGACGGCCGGACGGTCGTTCTCCGTCACGACCAGGAGAACGCCACGCTGGCCGTGAACCAGCTCGACGACTCCTTCAGCGCGAGCGCCGCGCTGGTGGACCGGGAGCTTTATCTGCGCGGGGAAAAATTCCTTTACTGCGTGGTGGAGAAATAGGTGGCGCACGGAAACCCCGCCTGCGTTCCGCGAGCGAACGCGGAGCGAGTCACTCCCCCAATCTCACTCACGGCTGGACTTCGGACTTCGGACTTCGGACTTTGATCCGCGTGACCAGCGCCATCATCGTCGCCGCCGGACGCGGCACCCGCATGGGACCGGACATCGACAAGCTCTTCCTGGAAGTGGCCGGGCTACCCGTCATCGCCCACACTTGGACGGCCTTCGAGGCGGCGGCGTGCATCGATGAAATCGTGCTCGTAATCCGCGGGGGCATGGAGGAGTCCTTCCGTGAAATCGGTGCCCGGCTCGGGGTGAAGAAGCCGCATCGTTTCGCTCTCGGCGGCGCGGAGCGGCAGGATTCCGTGTCTCACGGATTGGCTGCGCTGGGCGTCGGGACCGACGTTGTCGCCATCCATGACGGCGCACGACCGTGCGCTTCGCAACTACTCATCGCTGAAACAGTGCGGGCGGCGCGGGAGCACGGTGCTGCCGTCGCCGCCCAGCGGATCACGGACACCATCAAGGAATCCGCCGATGGGGCGACCATCTCCCGTACGGTGGATCGTTCCCAACTGTGGTCCGTGCAAACGCCCCAGGCTTTTCGCGTGACCGTGATTCGCCGCGCCCTCGCGGCCGCTCAAGCGCGTGGGCTAAAACTGACCGATGACACCGCCGCCTGCGAGCTCATCGGGCAATCCGTCCGGCTGGTGGAAAGCAAGCAGCCCAACCCCAAAGTCACCGTGCCCGCCGACCTGCCTTTTATCGCCTCGCTGTTGCGATAGGGAGCGAGGAGGACGGCGATTCGGTGCCGCCTGCAACGTGGCGGCGGTGGCAGGACTTCTACCCGGCTTTGGCCAAGTGGAAGGGGCCGGCCTGAACGGCTGGGCGGCTTCAGTGGTCGCCTGCGTCCAACGACGCCAATCCTCGCGATGGCAAGTCTCCAACACCCCAAGAGCCACGGTAAAGGCGAGTTCGGCACCGAGGTATTCCACTGGCAGCCCTGCGGTTTACCGCCGCTTCCGTTGAATCAGCTTTCAAAATGTTACCCACCGGGCCGCGGTTCCGCATTGCCCATCGGCCCTCATTCTGATGTGATTCCGCCCTGTCGGACGCACCCAAACTAGTTTTACCTATGACTATTCGATTCGGCTTCGGCTTCTGCGCTTTGGCAGCCTGCTTATCCGCGAACGCGGCCACCTTCACCGTCACGGTCACCAACGACAGCGGGATCGGCTCACTGCGGCAGGCCATTCTGGACGCCAATGGCAGTGTCGGCGCGGACCTCATCGACTTCAATATCGCCACCGCCACCCTCATCTCCCCGGCTAGCGCGCTGCCCATCATCGCCGATCCGGTGACGATAGATGGCGCCACGCAACCGGGCTTCGCCGGTGTGCCGCTGATCGAGATCCAGGGACTGAGCGCGGGCGCGGCGGTCGATGGGCTGCGCATCAGCGCCGGCAGTTGCACCATTCGCAGCCTCATCATCAACCGCTTCCCCGGCGACGGCATCGAGTTGATGACCAACGGCAACAACCTCATCGAGGGCTGCTACATCGGCACGGGGGCGTTCGGCACGAACGATCTGGGCAACACCCTCTCCGGCATCTTCGCGACGAACTCTGCCTTCAACGTCATCGGCGGCACGAACGCCACCAACCGCAACATCATCTCCGGCAACAACCAGCAAGGCGTCCACATCGGCGGGATCAACTCGTTTGGCAATCAAGTCCTCGGCAACATCATCGGCCTCGCCGTCAACGGCAGCAACAACGTGCCCAACTCGCAGAACGGCGTGCTCGTCTTCAACGCCCGCAGCAACCTCATCGGCGGCACCGTGGCCGGCTCGCGCAACGTCATCTCCAGCAACACCGTTTCCGGCGTGCGCATCGAGAACCCCGGAGCCTGGGCCAACCAGATTCTCGGCAACTACATCGGACTCGAAATTACCGGCACCACCAATCGCGGCAACGGCGCCAACGGCGTTCACCTCATCAACGCCCCGAGCAATTTCGTCGGCAACGCCACCAGCGACGGGCGCAACGTCATCTCCGGCAACTCCACCGCCGGCATCCGCATCGAGACGGCCACGACCAATGTTGTGCAGGGCAATTACATTGGCACGGACGCCACCGGCTTGCTCGACCGCGGCAACGTGCAGGACGGCATCATCCTGATAAATGCGACCAACGCCGTCATCGGTGGCGTGAGTGCGGGCGAGGCGAACCTGATCTCCGGCAACAACGACGACGGCATCGAACTCAACGGTGCGGGCAGCGCCTTCGTCCGCGTGCATGGCAACCTGATCGGCTCGGATGTCACCGGCACGAACGCCCTGGGCAACTCGGGCCACGGCGTTCAATTCGCGTCCAACGCGCGCACCAACACGATTGGCGGCATTGGCGCGGGCGAGGGAAACACGATCTCCTTCAATGCGCTGGACGGCGTCTTCGTGGGTTCAGGCACAAACAACACCATTCGCGGCAACTCCATTTACTCGAACACCAACAGCCTCGGCATCGACGTGGCCGCCAATGGCGTGACCGGCAACGACACGGGCGACGCGGACACCGGCGCGAACGAAACTCAAAACTTCCCCGTGCTGCTCTCCGCAACCAACACGCCGACCGAGACGACCGTCATCGGGACACTGAACAGCCGCGCGAGCACCAGCTTCGAGCTCGACTTCTACTCCAGCGTGGCCGCCGACGCGACCGGCAGCGGTGAAGGCCAGGTCTATCTCGGCTCCACCAATGTCACCACGGACGGCGGCGGCAATGGCGGCTTCACCGCCGTGCTGCCGGTCACGACGTTGACCGGCCGGTTCATTTCCGCCACGGCCACGGACCCATTCGGAAACACGTCCGAGTTTTCGACCAATGTCGCGGCGGTGAGCACGGTGGCGGGCGTGACCTACCTCGTGACAACCACGAACGACACTGGCGCAGGTTCGTTGCGCGACGCCATCGGCCTGGCCAACACCAACCTCAGCGCGAACGACGTGATCGCCTTCAACATCGGGACGGCCACGCTCATCTCACCGGTCAGCGCGCTGCCCATCATCTCCGACTCGGTGACGATTGACGGGGCCACGCAGCCGGGCTTCGCCGGCGTACCGCTGATCGAGATCAACGGCGCGAGCGCGGGCGCGGCGGCGGACGGGCTGCGCATCAGCGCGGGCGGCTGCACCATTCGCAGCCTCATCATCAACCGCTTTCTCGGCGACGGCATTGAGTTGATGACCAACGGCAACAACCTCATCGAGGGCTGTTACCTCGGCACGGATGCGACGGGAACCAATGATTTGGGCAACACCCTGTCGGGAGTTTTCGCCACCAACTCCGCGTTCAATGTCATCGGCGGAACGAACGGCACCAACCGCAACGTGATTTCCGGCAACAACCAGCAGGGCGTCCACCTCGGCGGCACGAATTCGTTTGGCAACCAGGTGCTCGGCAATTTCATCGGTCTTGGTGCCGTCGGTAGCAATGCGGTGGCGAACTCGCAGAACGGCGTGCTGGTGTTCAACGCGCGCAGCAACATCATCGGCGGCACGATCTCCGGCGCGCGTAATTTTATCTCGGGCAACACCAGCGATGGCATCGAACTCACCAGTGCCACGAACAACACCATCCTGGGCAACTACCTCGGCACCGACGTGAGCGGCACGCTCGATCTGGGCAATGGGGCCGACGGCGTGCAGGTCAACACCTCCTCGCGCGGCAACGTCATCGGCGGCACGGCGACGGGCGCGGGCAACCTGATCTCCGGCAACAACAGCGACGGCATCGAACTGGCCACGGGCGCGACGACAAATCAGATTCTCGGCAACATCATCGGCGCGAACCTCACCGGGACCAACGCGCTGGCCAACACCGCGCACGGCGTGAACCTCAGCACGACCAACAACACCATCGGAGGCGTGACGGCGGGTGCGGGCAACACGCTGGCGTTCAACGGTGGCGACGGCGTGTTCGTCCCTTCCGGCAGCAACAACGTGATTCGCGGCAACAGCCACTTCTCCAACACCGGCCTCGGCCTCGACCTCGGCACGGACGGTGTGACGGTCAACGACACGGGCGACGCCGACGCAACCGCCAACCTGCTGCAAAACTTTCCCGTGCTCGCTTCCGCGACGAACACCGGGATCGACACCACCATCATCGGCACGTTGAACAGCCGGGCCAGCGCCGCGTTCGACCTCGATTTTTATGCCAGCGTCGCGGCCGATGCGACCGGGGTCGGTGAAGGCCAGGTGTATCTCGGCTCAACCAATGTCGTCACCGACGGCAGCGGCAATGTCAGCTTCACCGCCGTCCTGCCGGTCGCGACCCTCATCGGGCGTTTCATCACGGCCACGGTCACGGATCCCTTCGGCAACACCTCCGAGTTTTCCACCAACGTCGCGGCACTCAGCCTGGTTTCGGGCACGACCTACATCGTCACGACCACGAACGACAGCGGTACGGGTTCTTTGCGCGAGGCCATCGGCCTGGCCAACACCAACCTCAGTGCCAACGACACGATCACGTTCAGCATCCCTGGCGCCGGAGTGCAGGTGATTCGCCCGTTAACGGCGCTGCCGGTGGTGATCGATCGGGTGACGATCGACGGCACCACGCAGCCGGGCGCGAGTTGCGCGACCACCGCGACGAATTTCGACGGGACGATTCTGATTCGGATTGACGGCACGGGATTACCGGCGGGCAGCGACGGCCTGCGCTTCAGCGCCAGCGGGAACACGGTGCGCGGATTGCAGATCGTTGGGTACAGTGGAGACGGCCTGGAGTTTACCAACGGCGTCGGCAGCGTGGTCGAGTGCAGCCTTATCGGCATCACTCACACCAATACGGCGCTGGCCAATGGCAACGGCATTCACTTCAACACGTCGGGCGGTAATCGCGTCGGCGGCACGAACGCCTCCCAGCGCAACGTGATTTCCGGCAACACCACCAGCGGCATCCGCATCGCGGGCGCGAGTTCGTCGTTCAACGAAATCCTCGGCAACTTCATCGGCCTGCAGCTTTCCGGGGCGACGAACCGGGCGAACGGGGCCGATGGCATCCTCATCAGCACCTCACACTCGAACACCATCGGCGGGACCATCTCCGGCTCCCGCAATTACATCTCCGGCAACACCGGCGACGGCATGGAGATCAACACCTCGACCAACAACACCGTGCTCGGCAATTACCTCGGTACCGACGTGAGCGGCACGCTCGACCTCGGCAACACCATCGCGGGCGTGCTCCTCAACGGTTCGTCCTCATTCAACCTGATCGGCGGCGACACGGCGGCGGCGCGCAACCTCATCTCTGGCAACAACGGCGGCGGCGTGCAGATCAACTCCGCACCCTCGACGTTGAATCAGGTGCTGGGCAACTGGATTGGCGTGAACGCGACCGGAACGAATGCGCTGCCGAACACCGGCCACGGCGTCGAGATCACGGCGGGACGCGGCAATGTCATCGGCGGCACCAACAGCGGTGCGGGCAACGTCATCGCCTTCAACACCCTCGATGGCGTGAACAACCCGACGGCCACGCACACCAACAACGTCATTCGCGGCAACAGCATCTACTCGAACGGGGATCTCGGCATCGACCTCGCGGTCGCCGGAGTGACGGGCAACGATACGGGTGATGCCGACGCGGGCGCGAACTTCTCGCAAAACTTCCCGGTGCTCACGGCGGTGACGAACTCCGGCGCGGGCACGGAGATTTGGGGCACGCTGAACAGCGCGGCCGGCACGACCTTCTCCCTCGACTTCTACTCCAGCGTGGCCGCCGACCCGACCGGACTGGGCGAAGGCCAGTTCTATCTCGGCTCGACCAACGTGACGACCGATGGCGGCGGCAACATGAGCTTCGTGGTCACGCTGCCGGTGTTGACGCTGACGGGCCGCTTCATCAGCGCCACGGCCACCGATCCCTTTGGCAACACCTCTGAGTTTTCCACCAACTCCGTGGCGGTCAGCACGGTGGTCGGCGCGACCTACATCGTGACGACGACGAACGACTCGGGCGCGGGATCGTTGCGCGAGGCCATTCAACTCGCCAACGCCAACATCAGTGCGCTGGACACCATCACCTTCAGCATCCCCGGCGCGGGCGTGCAGGTCATTCAGCCCGCCACGGCGCTACCGCTGGTGAGCGACCCGGTGACGTTCGACGGCACCACGCAGCCCGGCGCGAGCGGCCCGACTTCGCCGACCAACTTCGACGGGACGATTCTCATCCGGCTGGTGGGCACCGGCCTGCCTGCCGGCACGGATGGACTCCGGTTCACCCTGGGCGGGAATACGGTGCGTGGTTTGCAGATCGTGGGCTTTGCCGGGGCGAACAGCGATGGACTGGAATTCACCAACGGCGTGGGCAACGTCATCGAGTGCAACCTCATCGGCATCACGGACACGAACACGGCGCTGGCCAACAACGTCGGCGTGCATTTCAACACCTCGGGTGGCAATCGTGTGGGCGGCACGAACGCCGCGCAGCGCAACGTCATTTCAGGGAACAGCACGAGCGGCCTCCGGATCACCGGGGCAAGTTCGTCCTTCAACGAGGTGCTGGGCAATTTCATCGGCTTGCAGCTTTCGGGCGCGACCAACCGCCCCAATGGCAACGACGGCATCCTCATCACCGGTTCCCACTCAAACGTGATCGGCGGCACCATCGCCGGCTCCCGCAATTACATTTCTGGCAACAACAGCCAGGGCCTCGAGATCAGCGGCAGCTCCACGAACAATGCCGTGCTCGGCAATTACGTCGGCACGGATGTCTCCGGCACGCTCGATCTTGGCAACACTGCCGATGGCATTCTCATCAGCGCGGCTTCGTTCAACCGCATTGGCGGCGTCGGCGCGGGCAATCTCATCTCCGGCAACAACGGTGATGGCGTGCAGATTTCCAGCACATCCGTCGGCAATGAACTTTTCGGCAACATCATCGGCGCGGATGTCACCGGCCTGGGCGGCCGGGCGAACAATGGTTCCGGCGTGAACATCGCCGCCGGCTCGACCAACACCGTCGGTGGCGTGGCGGCGGGCGCGGGCAACCTCATCGCGTTCAATGGCGCGGACGGCGTCGTCGTCAGCGGCGCGACCACCACGAACAACGCGGTGCGCGGCAACAGCATTTTCTCCAACGGCACGACCACAGCGGAACTCGGCATCGAACTCTCCGGTTCCAACGGCGTGAACGCGAACGATGCGGGCGACACGGACACCGGCGCGAACCGGCTCCAGAATTTCCCCCTCCTCAGCACGGCCACGAACTCGCTCTCGGGCACGGAGATTTGGGGCGCGTTGAACAGCACCGCCAGCACGACCTTCGACCTCGACTTCTACTCCAACGTGGCCTGCGACACGGCGGGCCATGGCGAGGGGCAGGTTTATCTCGGCTCCGGCACCGCCAGCACGGACGGCGGGGGCAACGTGAGTTTCACCATCACTGTGCCGACGGTCACGCTGGTCGGACGCTACCTCACGGCCACGGCCACGGACCCGTTCAAGAACACTTCGGAGTTTTCGCCGTGCCTCGCGGTGGTCAGCACCATTGCCGGTGCCACCTACACCGTGGTGAACACGAACGACGCCGGCAGCGGCTCATTGCGCGACGCCATCACGCAGGCCAACACCAACATCAGCGCCCTGGACACCATCGAGTTCAGCATCGCCAGCGCGGGCGTGAAGGTCATCCGCCCGCTCACCGCGCTGCCGACCATCATCGACGCCGTGACGATTGACGGCACGACGCAGCCGGGCGCGAGCTGCCCCGCGAGCAGCACGGTGTTCGACGGCACGGTGTTGATCCGCCTCGACGGCACAGGCCTGCCTGCGAGCACGGACGGCCTGCGCTTCACCATCGGCGACAACACCGTGCGCGGTTTGCAGATCGTGAACTTCTCCGGCGACGGCATCGAGCTGGCCGGCGGCAACGGGAGCGTGATCGAGTGCAACCTCATCGGCATCAGCGAGGCGGGCGCGGACTTGGGCAACGCCAACGGCATCCATCTCTCGGCCTCCGGCGGCAATCGCATCGGCGGCACGAACGCCGCCGCGAAGAACGTGATCTCCGGCAACAGCACCGGCGCGCGGGCCGCCTCCAGCGTGTCGTCCTTCAATCAGGTGCTCGGCAACATCATCGGCCTGAACCTCACCGGCTCGGCCATCGTGGCGAACAGCGACGGCGTTTTCCTCAGCACTTCGCACAGCAACACGGTTGGCGGTGCGGTCGCGAGCGCGCGCAACGTCATCTCCGGCAATGCCGTGGGTGTGCAAATCAGTTCCTCCTCCACCAACAATCTCATCCAGGGCAACTACATCGGCACCGACGTGACCGGCACGCTCGACCTGGGCCAGACCGGCGATGGCGTGAACATTTCCGCCTCCGCGCTCAACACCGTCGGCGGCGCGGGCGCGGGCGAAGGCAACGTCATCTCCGGCAACGGCAGTGATGGTGTGGAGATTGCCACCTCGGGCAGCGTGACCAACCGCGTCCTGGGCAACCGCATCGGCACCGACCTCACCGGTGCGCTGGCACTGGGCAACAACGTCAACGGTGTGCTCATCTCCGCCAACGTGCGCGACTCCATCATCGGTGCGGTCGGCGCGGGCAACCTCATCGCGTTCAACGGCGGGGACGGCGTGGCCATCGCCAACAACACGGCCACCACCAACCACGCCATCCGCGCCAACCTCATCTACTCCAATGGCGACCTCGCCATCGACCTCGGCGCGAACGGAGTGACGAGCAACGACGCGAACGACACGGACACCGGGGTGAACGGACTGCAAAACTTCCCGGTGCTCACGGCGGCGACCAACACGACGAACGGCGTGACGATTGAAGGCACGTTGAACAGTCGCCCCAGCACGAGCTACGAGATCGATTTCTTCTCCACCACGCTGCCGGATGCGAGCGGGCACGGCGAAGCGCAGCAATACCTCGGCAGCACCACGGCCGTCACCGACGGCAGCGGCAACGTCAGCTTCAGCGCCGCGTTTGGCACGGTGCTGACCAATCGCTACGTCACGGCCAGCGCCACCGATCCGCTGGGCAACTCTTCCGAGCTGGCCCTATGCCTGGCCGCGGCGAGCACGATTGCCAGTTCCAACTTCGTGGTCATTACCAATGCGGACAGTGGCGCCGGCTCGCTGCGCGAGGCCATCCTGCTGGCGAACTCCTGGATCTCGGAATCAAACGACACGATCTCGTTCAACATTTCGGGGGCTGGCCCGCGCACGATTTCACCGACGAGCGCTTTGCCCATCATCAGCGACGGCGTGACCATCGATGGCCTCACGCAACCGGGCGCGAGCGCGAACACGTTGAGCAACGGCCACGACGCCGTGCTGCTCATCCGGCTCATCGGCTCCAGTGCGGGCGCCGGTGTGGATGGACTGAGCGTGCAGGCTTCGGGGACGGTGATTCGCGGATTGATGATCGGCGGCTGGGGCGGCGACGGCGTGGAAATCTCGCGGGGCAGCGGCTCGACGGTGGCGGGCTGCCATATCGGTCTCGAGGTGGACGGCACCACTCTGGCAGCCAACGCCAGTGCCGGCGTGCGCATCACGAGCACACTCACGGGTGGAAACACCGTCGGCGGAACGACAGTCGGGGCGCGCAATCTGATTTCCGGCAATGCCTACGGTGTGCTGGTGAGTTCCTCGCCCTTGAACACCATGGCCGGCAATTGCATCGGCACGGATGCCGGCGGCACGCTCGACCGGGGCAACTCGGTCAACGGCATTTACCTGCTCAACTCCTCCTCGAACGTGATCGGTGGGACGGTGGGCTTTTCCGGCAACCTGATTTCCGGGAATGGCGACGGTTCGATCAACGATCACGGCATCGACATCGACAACGGCGGGTTTAACCGCATCGAAGGCAACCGCATCGGCACCACGGCCTCCGGCACGGCGGCGCTGCCCAACACCGGCGCGGGCATCAACTTCGACGGCACCGCCGGCACGAACACCATTGGCGGATCGAGTGCGGCGGCGCGCAATCTCATCTCGGGCAACTTCGCGCGCGGCATCGACCTCATCTCCAGTTCGGCGCGCGGCAATGTGATCCAGGGCAACTACGTCGGCACGGACCTCACCGGCACGACGGCGATTCCAAACTTCAATGGCGGCGTCGAGGTCACGGCGCTCGACACGACCATCGGCGGCTCCGGCGCGGGCGAGGGCAATCTCCTTTCCGGCAACAGCGGCAACGGTCTCTCCATCGGCTGCTGCTCGGGCAACAACACGGTGGTTCGTGGCAACAAGATCGGCACGGACGTGACCGGGACACTGGCGTTGCCGAACAGTGCCGAAGGCATCTACGTTTTCTCGGACGTGAACACGCTCGGCGGCACCAACGCCGGGGAAGGAAACCTCATTGCCTTCAACACTGGCGGGGGCATCGCGGTTTACTCCGGGGCGGATCGCACCGCCATCCTGGGCAACTCGATCCATTCCAACACCGGCCTGGGCATCGACCTGAACGACAACGGCGTCACGCTCAACGACGCCGGCGATCCGGACACGGGCGCGAACAATCTCCAGAATTATCCGGCTCTCAGCCGGGCGGCCATCGGTCCCGTGGACACGCAGGTCGCCGGCACCTTGAACAGCCGATCCAACAGCAGCTACCGGCTGGAGTTTTTCCTCAACACCGCCGCCGACAGCTCCGGCTACGGCGAGGGGCAGACTTTCCTCGTGGCCACGAATGTGACCACCGACGCCAGCGGCAATGCGCCCATCGACGTGACCTTCGCGGGCCTGCTGACCACGAATAGCTTCATCACCGCCACCGCCACCGACACGAACAACAACACTTCCGAGTTTTCCGCGAGCCGGCGGCTGGTGGTTTTCGACACGGTGGACCTGGCGTTGGCCATGACGGAGTCGGCCGACCCGGCGGCCATCGTCTCGAACGTCACTTACACGATCACGATCACAAACAACGGACCGACCAACGCCACGGGCGTCTTCGTGACCAACACGCTGCCGGCGGGCGTCGCGGTTCTCAGCAGCACGCCTTCGCAGGGCACTTGTTCGAGCAACAATGGCATGGTGGTGTGCAACCTCGGCACGATCAACGACCAGGCGGGCGCGAGCGTCATGCTCGTGCTGGCTCCTTTAGCCACGGGTTTCATCACCAACAGCGCGCTCGTAGTCTCGACCGAAGTGGACAACGACCCGACAAACAACACGGCCACCCAATCCACCTTCGTCGGCGTGGCGGACTTGCAAATCACCCGCGCGCTCTCGACCAACGCGCCGGTGGCCGGGCAGCCGTTGAGCTACCTCGTGGGCGTGAGCAACCAGGGGCCGGACACGGTTTCGAGCGCAACGCTCTATTACAACGTGGACTCGTTCAACACGGTGGTCGTGGGCGGCAGCATTTCGCAGGGCAGCTTCAGCCAGTTGTCCGGAAGTTTTACCGCCAGCTTCGGCGCGGTCGCGGCCGGGGCCACGGCCACGCTGACCATCAATGTGCTTCCCATCGAGGCTGTCACGATTTTCGACAACGGCAGCATCACGCTGCCGGAGTACGACGCTTTCACGGGCAACGGACGCAGTTTCACCAATGGCTCGGTGACGGTGCTGGGCGGGACGGGCGTGGTGGAATTCGCGGAATCTCAATATTTCGTCAACGAGAGTGGGGGTTCCGTTCTGCTCACCGTGCAGCGGCTAGGTGGGTCGGCCGGCACGGTCACGGTGGACTTTGCCACTTCCAATCTCACCGCCACGGCGGGCAGCGACTTCACCGCGACCAACGCCACGCTCACCTTCACCAACGGCGAGACGGTGAAGATCATCGCCGTATCCATCACGGAGGACTTCACGCCGGAGTGCAACGAGGACTTCGCCGCCTGGCTCTCCAACCCGACCGGCGGCGCGGTCATTCTGCGGAACACCAACACGCTCGTGACCCTCTTCGACAACGACTTCACGCTCACGGGCGACCTGGCGGTGGCTTCACGCGCCGGGACGAATGTGATCACCACGGCGATCTGGGATGATTCCTATCAGCCGTCCATCAGCGCGGACGGGCGTTATGTGGCGTTCTACAGCGGGGCCATCAACCTCACGACCAACTTCACGGACTACAACAACAACGTCTTCGTGCGCGACTTGCAGGCGGGCACCACCGTGCTGGCCAGCGTGAACGCGGGCGGCACCGATGGCGGCAATGACGGCACGGGCTTTCCCCAGATCAGCGGCGACGGGCGGACGGTGGTCTTTGAAAGCTACGCGTCGGACATGGTGGCCGGGGACACCAACGGCGTCCGCGACGTGTTCGCGCGCGTGTTGACGAACAGCACTCCCGTGCTGGTCAGCGTGAGCACCAACGGCGGCCCGGCCAACGACCAGTCGTGGCTGGACCTGGCTTACGGCAGTTTCGGCCTGCACGCGGTCAGCACCAATGGCCGCATCGTCCTCTTCCGCAGCCCGGCCACCGACCTGACTCCCGGTGTGACCAATGGCCTCGGCCTGTCGCACATCTATGCCCGCGACCTGGCCTCCAACCAAACCAGTCTGGTCAGCATCGACCTGGCCGGCACGGGCGAGGCCAGCCACAGTTCCGCCACGCCGACCTTGAGCGAGGACGGAGTGATGGCGGCTTTCACGAGCAGCGCGACCAACGTGGTCGCCCTCGCCGACCTCAATGGCACGGGCGATGTCTTCCTCCGCAATCTCACCAACGACACCACCGTGCTCGTGAGCGTGAACACCGGCGGCACGGCGGCGGGCAACAGTTCCTCCGGCGATTACATCGTCGTGAGCGGCGACGGACGGTATGTGGTCTTCGAAAGCACCGCCAGCGACCTCACGACCAACGGCTACCCTGGATTCGTGCAAAACATTTTCTGGCGCGACACCGTCGCGGGTGTGACGCGGCTGGTCAGCGTGTCCACCAACGGCGTGGACTCGGGCAACGACAGCGGCTGGCCTGCGGCGGTGAGCCGCGACGGGCGTTACGTCCTCTTCACCAGCCGGGCCGATGATCTGGTGGCGGGCGACAACAATTTCGATTACGACGTGTTCCTGCGCGACATGACGACGGACACGACCACGCTGGTGAGCGTGAACCTCGCCGCCACCGGGCCGGGTGACGATTACTCCGAGGGCGTGTCCATGAGCGCGGACGGGCGCCATCTTGTCTTCTACAGCTACTCGACCAATCTCACGGCGGGCACCGTGCAAGGCTATCAGGAGGTTTATGTGCGCGACCGCGTGGCTGGCACGACCACGCTGATCAGCCGGCGCTCCGGCACGGCGGACGGACCGGACGACTACTCCTATGCCCCCGTCATCAGCAGCGATGCCGATGTGGTGGCGTACTACAGTTACAGCACGGACATCGCGCCGCCGGACTTCAACTACAGCTACGATGTGTTCGCCTTCGACCTGTCCATCGGCACCAACGAACTGGTCAGCGTCGGCACGGGCACCACCGGCAACGACTATTCCTACGACCAGACCATCAACACCAACGGCACGTTGGTCGCCTTCACGAGCTACGCCTGGAATCTGGTCGGCGGCGACCTCAACTTCGGCGACCGGGATGTGTTCCTCTACAATGTGACCAATGGCACGACCGCGCTCATCAGCGTCAACACCAACGGCCTGGCCGGCAATGACGGCTCGGCAGCGCCCCAGCTTTCCGCCAGCGGGCGCTACGTGGCCTTCTCCAGCCGGGCCAGCGACCTGGTGAGCGGCGACACGAATTTCAGTGGGGATATTTTCCGTCGCGACACGGTGGCGGGCATCACCGTGTTGGTAAGCGTGAACCAGACCGGCAGCGGCAGCGGCAACAGCGTCTCCGAAGACCCGCGCCTCACACCGGACGGCCGTTACGTGGCTTTCGAGAGTTACGCCTCCAACCTCGCGACCAACCTCACCGGTGGTTACTACAACATTTTCCTGCGCGATCTGAGCAACAGCGCGCCGGAGTTGATCTCCGTGGGCGCAGGCGGGGCCGCGCCCAACGGCGATTCCGCGGACGAGTCGCTCAGTGATGACGGGCGCTTCGTAGCCTTCGAGAGTTATGCCAACAATCTTGGGCCGGCGGACAGCGGTGCCGTCCTCGATGTGTATGTGCGCGACCGGCTGACCGGCACGAACATCTTGTGCAGCGTGAATACCAACGGCACGGGCGGCGGCGATGGGGAATCCTTTGACGTCATCCTGAGCGCGAACGGGCGCTTCATCGTCTTCGAGAGCACGGCGGGCAATCTCGTGACGGGCGATACCAACGGCACGACGGACATTTTTGCCTACGACACGACCCTTGGCACCCTGCAACTGGTCAGTGTCACCGCCGGCGGACGCACCGGCAACGGTGCCTCCTTCCTCCAATACAACCGCCTCAACAGCAGCATGACACCCGATGGGCGCTACGTGGCGTTCCAGAGTACGGCCAGCGATCTGGTCGGCAACGACGGCAACGGTGCGGGGCAAGACATTTTCGTCCGCGATCTCGTGGCCGGGACCACGGCCCTCGTCAGCGTCAATTGCAGCGCCACCGGCAGTGGCGACGGCGATTCCTACGACCCGACCCTCAGCGCGGACGGGCGCTTCGTGGCCTTCGAGAGTTATTCCGGGAATCTCGTGGCCGGGGAATTCATCCCCGGCGAGGAAAACATTTTCCGCCGCGACCTCTTCACCGGCACGACCGAACTGGTGAGCCGCAACCGCGGCCTGACCGGTGGCGGCATCTGGAGCAGTTGGTCCGCGATCATCAGCGCCGACGGCAGCGGCATCACCTTCGCCAGCTACGCCTACGATCTGGTCAATCAGGATCTCAACGACACGGACGACGTCTTCGTCTGGAGCGGCCTGGTGATTCCGACCAGCAACTGTCCGCCCGTTGTCGCTTCGCAGCCACAAAACCGCTCGGCCAGTTCGGGCGACAACACGTCCTTCAACGTCACGGTCAACAGTTGCGGCGCGAGTTTCTATCAATGGTATTTCAATGGAACGCCCCTCCTCGGGGCCAACGCGGCCACGCTCTCGCTGCTCGGTGTGGACTGCTCCGAGGCTGGCGGCTACAGCGTGGTCCTGTCCAATCTCTACGGTGCGGCCACCAGCTCGGTCGCCACGCTCACCATCACGAACAACGCGCCCGCCCTGCTCTCGCCCGGTGGCGTGCTGGCGGCCGCAGCGCAAATGGAATGCACCAGCCTCATCCTGGCGGGCGGCGCGGCGTATTACTGGAATCTGACCAACGCCACGGGCACGGCCGGCATCGGCTGGGATCTGGTGGGTGTGCCCGGCGGGGTCGATGTGCAGGCCACGTCCTCGAACCAGTTCACCCTCCACCTCATCTCGCTCCACGGCGGCGCGGGCGGCCCGGCGGCGAACTTCGATTACAACGTCACCTCGACCTGGAACATCGTGACCTCCACCGCGCCGGTGACGAACTTCAGCGCCGCCGCCTTCGCAGTGAACACCACGCTGTTCTCAAATGATCTCGCGGGTGGTGTGTTCGGCGTCGAGGAGGGTTCCATCCGTCTGCGCTTCGATCCGAACCATGCGCCCCTCGCCGGCACCATGATCACGACGCGGCACAGGAACGCCTCGCTCAAGATTAACATCGCCAGTCTGCTCACCAACACCACGGACCCGGATGGCGATGTGCGCACCCTGCTCAGTGTGGGCGCGACCAGCACCAACGGCGTGCCCATCACCTTCAACGCCACGAACATTCTCTATCCGAACGCGACAAACAACGTGGCCGACCGCATCAGCTACACGGTGCGCGACGTGCGCGCGGCCTATCGCGCCGGCGACACGGTGCGAACGGCGACTGGATTCATCGACATCAGCATCGCCGAACCGGCGGGCACGAATTTCAACATCGTGTCCATCACCATCACCAGCGGCATCCCGACCATCGTGTTCGCCGGCATCCCCGGCTACGCCTACGACGTGCAGCGGACCACGAACCTGGTGCCGCCCGTGGCCTGGAGCTCTTTGTGGACGACCAACGCGCCGACCAACGGCCTGTTCCAGTTCACCGATCCCAGCCCGCCGACCAACTCGGCCTTCTACCGATCCGCGCAACCTTAGCGGGCGCACTGGGCGTAATGAGACGATTCAACTCGTTCCCCTGCCAACCAGCCAACCGGCAACGGCCAGGTTGAAACAGTCAGTGATTGCTGCTGGGTAAAGCCTGGGAGGCTGGGGCCAAATCCGCGCGCCAGCCCTGGTGCCGCTGGTTTGGGCCCAAGGCCCATGAGCGCGGCCCAAAACCAAATGAAGAACTTCGATTGTAATGATTGGTGAAACCAGCGTAGCTGGTGCCGAACAATCATCAGGAGATCAATATGGCCAAAGGAAATAGAAGTCAGAAAAAAGAAGTTAAAAAGCCAAAGAAAGAGAAGCCAAAGGCGGCGCCAGCGACCTCCCGCAGGAGTTCCTGAGGCTGCAATAAGCCTCTGACCTGGGGGGAGCAACCTTCCTGTTCGCGCCAATCGTCGTCTTGCCGGCGGAACCCCGGTGAGTTCCTGATGCACCAGAAGCTGGCTTCAATCGGCGAGGGAAATTTTCGGCGGAACACCTCCACTTAGCCCGAACTCCGAGGCAGGAATGACGGGCCGGCTACGGGCGTTCCGCAACCCTCATCGGTGCGCGGGTTTTCAACCCGCAGCAGGTCGCTTACGCCGAAGTTCGAAACAGTTCCTGCGACTTCCGTTCCGGCCAGGAGTTGGCCGGAGAATTCGCGGGCGGCGGGGCGTGAGCACAGCGAAGGCGTGGCCAAGTCAACTCCGTCGGACCTTCCGCGTCGTTCGCGCCGTGACGGTTTGAACGGGCGTTCGTCGGCTGCTTCATTCCGGATCACACCTTCGGCGATTGCCGGGGGGTGTTTTGGACTTTGAACTTTCGCTGGCTTCCGCTTGCATCGCGCCTTGGATCGAACTCTCGCCATCTTGTTCCCGCTCTCGGCCGCGCTGATTTACGTGGTGGGTGCGCTCCTGGTGAAACGCTCGGGCGATTTCGGCGTGGGAGTGTGGCGCACCGCCTTCCTCTCCAACCTGATTTCGGCGCTCATCTTTCAACTGCTGCTTCCGCTGGGCGGCACCTTCCATCCCGACCTGCTCTGGCAGCCGGCGCTGGTCGGCGTGCTCTTCCTGCTCGGACAGTTGTTTAACTTCCTCGCGCTCCAGCGTGGTGATGTGTCCGTGGCCACGCCGGTGCTGGGCGTAAAGATTATTCTCGTGGCGCTGTTCACCACCTTGCTGCTCACGCAAGGCGTCCCGGCGAAACTGTGGGTGGCGGCCACGCTCAGCTCGCTGGCCATCGCGCTGCTCCATCGCACCGGCGGGGCGAAACATCATCATGTGGGCAGCACCATTCTCTGCGCGGGCGCCTCCGGAACCATGTTCGCACTCTTCGACGTGCTGGTGCAGAAGTGGTCGCCAGCCTGGGGCGCGGGCCGTTTTCTGCCGGTCATGGTCGGCTTCGTGGCTCTGTACAGCGTGGTGTTGATCCCGTTTTTCCACGCGCCCCTCGCAGCCATCCCGCGCACGGCGTGGCGCTGGCTGCTGGGCGGCTGCGTGCTGATCGGATTTCAATCCATGATCTTCGTGATCACGGTTGCAAAATTTCGCAACGCCACTTCGGCCAACGTGCTCTACAGCTCGCGCGGATTGTGGAGCGTGGTGGCGGTGTGGGCCGTCGGACACTGGTTCGCCAATCGCGAGCAGCATCTGGGCGCGGGCGTGCTGCGCTGGCGGCTGGCCGGGGCCGTGCTGATGATGGCGGCCATCGCTCTGGTCATGTTCGCCCGCTGAAGAACGGTTCCTCCGTGGGAGTGAGAATGGCCCGTCCCCGTTCCGGCCGCATTGGATCGGGATTGTTGCCGCAAGATTTGCCCGGGAAACAAAGCTCGTTCACTGGCTCCTGATCGCTCCTGGCCCAGTCACGGTCAGGGCCGATCACTCTGGCTCATATTAGGCAGCGTGTCTCTCTTGCGGCCGCAGTCCACGTCACGATTCGGCAACATCGTGCTCGAACTCACTTTGGCAACGACTCTGCTAATCAAGGTCCATGATGATAACGCACCCCTCGCGCCAACGAGATGCGTCCTGCCGCCGGCGCTCTCTTGCGCTGGCCGAAATCCATCAGCCACCGCCCCGAAAGCGCGCCGGGCAACCGCCCGGTGATTCACGCGAGTAGAACCTGAACTGGCGGCCCGCGCGGGCGGGCCGCCAGCCATTTTCATTCTCAAATGTCAGGACCAAAGCCGCGGTTTCGAAAATCCATCTCGATCGAGCGTATTTAGACTGCACCGCCACGATAGCCACGCGCGGTAGCAAATTCTCGGACAGGAATCTGGTCAGGCGGGACCGAAATGGTAATTTCGCCGAGCCATGAACTGCCAGCACATCAACTTCCAGATGAACCGGCGCGACTTCTTCAGTCGCTTCGCGCTCGGCATGGGCGGCATGGCGCTCGGCAGTTTGCTGGCGCGTGATGGTTTCGCCGCCGCGCCGGTCAATCCGTTCAAGGGCATTCTCGATCAGCCGCACTTCGCGCCCAAAGCGAAACGCATCATCTACCTCTTCATGAGCGGCGGCCCCTCGCAGCATGACCTCTTCGATTATAAGCCGTTGCTCAACCAGAAGAACGGCGAGGATCTTCCCGACAGCATTCGCATGGGCCAGAGGCTCACCGGCATGTCGGGCAACCAGGCCCGGCTGCCGCTCGCCGGATCGCTTTTCAAGTTCGCCCAGCATGGGAAATCCGGCGCGTGGGTCAGCGAGTTGATGCCCGAGACGGCCAAGATGGTGGATGAACTGTGCTTCATCCGCTCGATGCACACCGAGCACATCAATCACGACCCGGCCATCACCTTCTTCCAGACCGGCCACCAGTTGCCTGGACGCCCGAGCATGGGCGCGTGGTTGAGTTACGGACTCGGCAGCGCAAATGAAAACCTGCCCGGCTTCGTCGTGCTCATCTCGAAGGACCGCATCGACCAGCCGCTCTATTCGCGGCTCTGGGGCAACGGCTTCCTCTCCAGCATTCACCAGGGCGTGCAGTTCCGGAACGGCCAGGATCCGGTGCTGTTCCTGAAAAACCCCGACGGCGTCTCCGCCGACAGCCGGCGCAAGATGCTCGACCGGCTGGCCGAATTGCACGCGCTTCAGTACGAAGACCTCGGCGATCCGGAGATCAATTCCCGCGTGGCCCAATACGAGATGGCCTATCGCATGCAGACCAGCGTGCCGGACGTGATGGACCTGTCGAAGGAAACGGAGGCGACGTTCGAGCTTTACGGCAAAGAGTCAAAGGAGCCGGGCACCTTCGCCGCGAACTGCCTGCTCGCGCGCCGCCTTGCCGAGCGCAACGTGCGCTTCATCCAGCTTTATCACCCCGGCTGGGATCATCACGGTGGCTTGCCCGCCGGCATCCGTCGTCAGGCCAAGGACGTGGATCGCGCCTGCCATGCGCTGATCACGGATTTGAAACAGCGCGGCCTGCTCGACGACACGCTGGTGGTGTGGGGCGGCGAATTCGGCCGCACGAATTATTCGCAGGGCAAGCTCACCGCCACCGACTACGGGCGCGATCATCATCCCCGCTGCTTCACCATCTGGATGTGCGGCGGCGGCGTGAAGCGCGGCGTCATCTACGGTGCGACCGATGACTACGGCTACAACGTGACCGAGAACCCGGTGGACGTTCACGACCTGCACGCCACGCTCCTGCACCTGCTCGGCCTCGACCACGAGCGCCTGACCTACAAATTCCAGGGCCGCTACTACCGGCTCACGGATGTGAGCGGGAAGGTGGTGAAGGATGTTCTCGCCTGAGCCTTGCTAAGGCGCGAAGCCTGACGCTCCGTTAAAACCCGTCGTCGTCTTCGCCTCGCACTCGGAGTTTGAATTTTTTTGTGGGTAACTCCATTCCCCCGTACAAAAGTTCCAGCAAACGCTCTACTTCCGCTTGCAAGCGTTGGCAGAGATCGTACGTCAGTCGCTCGAACGTTCGGATCTGAACAATGGAAAACCATTCCGTGGCGATGCCATAGCCAATCCCGTCGTTCGGCCGGCCACGAAAAAGCGGCGTGGTTCCAGGGGGATGAATTGTGATTTGCCGCTTTAGTGCATCGCTGTGGGCAAAGATTTTGTTCCTGGCGTCCAGTAGGTCTTCGTGAGCGGCTTGAAGCTTTGGATCGGAAAACTTTCCCCACTCTTTTTTGAGAACCCCAACGGTTTCGTTGTGCGTGAATGGTTTAGCGTATGACACCGCGATTGCATGCAAGAGTGGAAAATAAAGCGGGTGGCGCATCTCGGTGTACTTGTCACGAGGGAGTTCGGGTGGAGGATTGTTGGTGATTGCCAACAAATGCCTGCACGCAGAGTACGCGTCATGGATATCCGATGAGGCGAGCGCTAGTTTGCGAAACTCGGTTTTCAAATCGCCCCGTGTGGGCGATCCCTTTGTGGTGAACTGCGCGCCTTCCTTCGGTCGGACCTTTGCTAGATATTCTGGTGACTTCGGCATGGGCCAAAGCTACGCCTGTGCAGATTCTGGGCAATCGCGCTGTTCGGGTCTCGAACTCGCGGTTGCTGGTAGGGCGCACCGGAACGAAGTCGGTCGGCGGTATGGGCATAATTTTTCGCGATGGCGGGCCTAGTCGCGCTTCCAAAATTTCCTGTCCCGCCGAGTCGGGGTGGCCAGCGTGGGAGGGCCGTTCCGGTCAATGAACGACCCGAGCGAACGGATGGGCGTGATGAATTCCGTCGGGCGCAAGTGGGTGAATCGGGCATTCGCATATTGAACGGAATGGAATGATTTGGAGTTCAGGCACGCCTCCACCAGCGGCGGATTGACGTCGCGTTGGACGAGTTGGAGGCTGCCGGGCGATGCGTCTGATCGGCCGCCAAAGCGGTTGCGAATGCTGGCCGGGCTGCACTTCAAGGATTGGTTCAAGGGATTGCATGTCTCGCCAGAGGCGATTCAGTTTTACGAGGGGGCTGAATGAGCAGCTTCCTTTACGAATCAGGTCTTCGATCGGAGTCCCTCGTCATACGCGCGACGCAGACTGTCGTCCCGATAACCGTGTGCGCGTTTCTTTCCTTGCTTGCGGAAATTCGCGTTTTGACCGGCTGCGTTAGATCCTTTTGCTGCACCCTTGGTGGGTGTTGGTGGAAAAACGATCCCGACCGGGTCTTTTCGTTTTCTTGGCACTGGACGTGGGCCATTGCAGTGATGGGTTCGCTTTTGTTCCTCGGCGAGATACTGCCCGCATCCCCGTTGGCATTGGCTGGCCAGCTTTCCGCGAACCTTCAGGCTCGCCTTATACACGCGGATCGTCGTCGTCTGGTCGTTGCTGACGATGTGGCCGTCATCACCTATGTCTTTCCACTTTGTTGGCATAGCGGTTCCTGGCTCTCTGGGACACCCGTACCCTTTCAAAATCCATGAACCCTGTCACGCCCTTAAAACGCCTCACTTTGCTGCTCGGCGATGTGTTCTTCGTGAAGGGATCGTGAAGGGGTCGGTCAATGGCATTGGCATAATTTTTCACGAGGACGGTTCCGCTCAAGCCACTTGGCCTAAAGCAAGGAAGATTCGCAGACCCAGCCGTTCCAGAATTCCCTATCCCGCCGAGTCGGGATGGCCAGCGTGGGAGGGCCGTTCCAGTCAGGCCACGGCCCGGTCGAACGGGCGGGCGTGATGAATTTCGCCGGGCGCGCGCGGGCGAATCCGGCCGGGGAGCGGACGGACCAACACCAACGGTGTTGCATCGCTCAGCCCAGGGTTGCGAGGAACGAGCTACCCTGGGTCACGTCCCGAACCACATTCATCAACCCTGAAGGGGTTGCAGCATTCGGTTCGCGCATCCAGCGAGTTCGACTTGATGCAACCCATTCAGGGTTGAGAGAATTCTGCGGACGATTTCCCAGGGTAGCTCGTTCCTCGCAACCCTGGGCTATGTGATGAAATCCCTTTGGGATAGGAAGGAACGGGGCCGGCCGATGACATTGCATATTCTGTCGCGAGGACGGGTTTTGTCGCCCTTCCAAAATTTCCTGTCCCGCCGAGTCGGGATGGCCAGAGTGGGAGGGCCGTTCCAGTCAGTGAACGGCCCGGTCGAACGGGCGGGCGTGCTGAATTTCGTCGGGCGCGCGCGGGCGAATCTGGCCGTCGGAAGCCCTGAACCGTTAGCTCCCGCCGCCAAGTCTTGAAACATCTGCCAGCCACCGCTTCGCCAGGGGAGGCATTCCTTTCGCGGCGCGTCCGGCCTCGATCATTCGCCGAAGCACGACTGCTGGCGGTGCGGAAATCTCCACAAACACACCGCGCCGGATCGCATCCTCCAGGGACTTCACCGCCGGTCCGCACTTGCATGTCGAGTAGGTGACGGTGGAGGGATGATCCAATTCCTTCCAATCAGCCGGGCCGAGCAAGCAGTCGCGATCCGGCCAGGTGCCGTCATCGGTGGTGATTCGCACCAGCACCACCTGTCCGCCGTTCGACTGCGGATCGGACAACACCACACAGCGGTGATACGGATACTCCGTGGATTTCAGCGCCGCGCCGAGTTGAATCATGCCGGGGCGAAAATTTCGTCGAGCTGGTTCAGTTCGGCGGCCTCGCGCGAGAGCTTCTGAATGATTTCCGGCGGCTTGCCGAGCGCCTGCGCGATGCGTTCCACCGCGATGGGTGCGCAACCGCGCGAGAGCGGCGTCCACTCGCCACAATGGGTGTGGCACCATTCCACAAGCTGCCACTCATCGCGCCGGCCGTGCTCCTGCCAGAGAGCGTCGATCATCTCGACTTCCGTGTCCGAGAGATGCAGTCGCTCCGGCTTGCGCTCCAGCTTGATGGCATGGTCGCGCCGGTCGCTCACGCATTGTTCCCAGCGAGTGTCCTGGTCCCCGTCCAGCCGCCCGGAGTTGATCAGGTCCAGCACTTCACTCGTCACCGGGCCATTGCGCATCGAGAGGTAATCGCCGCCGACCACGGGGATGCCGCGGCGGTCCAGCGACAGGCGGTCGAGAAGATACAGCAGCTTCACGAGTTTCATGATGTTGATTTCTCCTCCGGCGCGGTCGAGGAATTCACAGGCAGCCTCAGTCGCTTTGCCGATTTGGAAACGGAAGTTCATTGGTGGAAACCATATCGGCAGAAGAATTCTTGTTCAACCATGCAAATCCCGCCTGAGCGGAGCAATTCCTTCATCTCGCGTGGGCGCGTCGCCCGGGACGGAAACACGTCGGCCCAGCGGCCCCCAAATTTCCTGTCCCGCCGAGTCGAGATGGCCAGCGTGGGAGGGCCGTGCCAGTCAGTGGGCGGCCCGGTCGAACGGGCGGGCGTGAGCGGGCAGCGGTAGGGATAAACGACCGTCCTTGCATTCGCGGCCCATTTGCTCGGGAGATGAAAAAGCCACCTCACCCCGGCCCTCTCCCCCAGCGGAGAGGGAGGAGCTGAGGCGCGGTGGGACCGGGAATTGCATTCGCCCGAGCGCGGTGGCATTTTCGCGGCATGAGCATGGCCGAACTGATGCGGGAAATTGCCGGACTGTCGTCCAAGCGGCAGAATGAACTGGCCGCGTTCCTCCTCCATCTGCGGCTGCGACACGACCCGGCGTGGCGGTCCGAAATGACGCGCCGCATTGATGATCGCAACCCGAAGAACTGGGTGCACCTGGAAGACCTGGAGAAATCCCTCCCGAAAAGGAAAGCGAAGTGATCGTGTATTCGGTTTATGTGGAATCCCACATTGCTGAATCATTCCCACGGATGAAAGCCCAGGACCGAAATATCCTGCTCCGTTTGATGAAGACACTGCGCACGAATCCTTTTCTGGAGGGAGACTATACCGAGCGCGATGACATCGGACGGCTCATGCAAGTCGTGGTCGCCGGGAAACACGCGGTCGTGTTTTGGGCCGATCACGCTGCCAAAGAGGTGAAGGTTTTGGATTTGAGGCCCGCCGGTCGCTGACTGAACCAAGTTTTCCGGGGCCCAAGTCGCGGCCGTTGGAAGGAGCATGGAAAGTTGTTTCCCAGAACCGAAACGGGGTCGGTCAACGGTGTTGGCAGATTCTTTCGCGAGGGCGCGCTTTATCGCACTTCCAAAATCTCCCGTCCCGCCGAGTCAGGATGACCAGCGTGGGAGGGCCGTTCCCGTCCGTGGACGGCCCGGTCGAACGGGCGGGCGTGGTGAATTGCGTCGAGCGCGCGGGTGAATCTGGCCGGCGCAAACGGTAGGGTGCGTCGCTCCGTGCGCGCCGGCTCGCCGAGCGCAACGTACGCTTCATCCAGCTTTATCATCCCGGCTGGGATCATCACGGCGGACTGCCCGCCGGCATCCGGCGCCAGGCCGAGGACGTGGATCGCGCCGGCTCTGCGTTGATCACGGATTTGAAACAGCGCGGCCTGCTCGACGACACGCTGGTGGTGTGGGGCGGCGAATTCGGCCGCACCAATTATTCGCAGGGCAAGCTCACTGCCACAGACTACGGGCGCGATCATCATCCCCGCTGCTTCACCCTCTGGATGTGCGGCGGCGGCGTGAAGCGCGGCGTCATTTACGGCGCGACCGATGACTACGGCTACAACGTGACCGAGAACCCGGTGGACGTTCACGACCTGCACGCCACGCTCCTGCACCTGCTCGGCCTCGACCACGAACGGCTGACCTACAAGTTCCAAGGCCGCTACTACCGGCTCACGGATGTGAGTGGGAAGGTGGTGAAGGATGTTCTTGCCTAAGAACCGGCGCGCAACGTACGAGCGTGTGAAGCCAACCTCGCTATGGCTGCAAATGCAACCGGAAGAACCCCGCGCTTTCCAATGGAACCTCGGCGCTCACGGTTTCGTCTGGCTCGATTTGAGTGGTGGTCTGAACCGGAGTCCAAATCGCCGTAGTTCCGAGTGTCGGCGAGCTTTCAAGCACGAACCCCGAGCGAGGATTGGGAATGTGCAGTTTTAATTTCTGTCCATCGGTGGTGAGTTGCGGGCGGAATGAGTGCGTGAGTACGACGTCATTGAATGACACCACTGTGGAACCGAGATCCCGGTTGCGCATGATTTGGTAGGGCGTCAACGCTCCGTCGTAAACGCGGAACTCGTAAAGGTACCCATGGAAAATCTGGTCGGGCGCGAGACTGTTCCGACCCAGCCAGGTATAGGCGCCGGCTCCCGCGGAAAGCGGGGCACTCGTCGGAGTTGTGTCCGCGCGCACACCATTGATGTAAAGTTCAGCCACGCCGAGTGACGGCGAGTGGACCCAGGCGAAATGGGTGAGCACATGATTTGGAAACGGCCCCGGCAGGTGCATTTCATAGTGTTGATTGGTGCCGAGTCCCGCCGGTTTGAACGCCGCAGTGCCGGTCATGGAAAATGCCACGTAGCCGGTAACACCAAACGACTGGCCATGAAAAGCATCGGACACGTAGGGAATCTCAGGTGTAAAAGCACTGAAAAGATGTTCGTAGCCGGGATTCACACAATCCACCCATGCTTCGATGGTGCCGTTGGAAAGCCCTTCAAACGGCGAAGAGTACATGACCAGATAGCTGCCCACACCATCCAGCAGCACGCGCGTGCCGGTGAACTGGACCGGACTGCCGTAAGGCCGGCTGTAGGGCGGCCCGCCCAACAATTCATACATCTGCCGGCCGTAAGCCGTGAGACCGCTGATGGAATTCGTCGCGTCGCGCATGCCGGGCACGCCGTTGAACTCCCAGCGATGAACCAGCCGCGGCCAGGCTGCGGCAAAGCCCGGTGGATTCGTGACCACCAGCGTTTCACTTGTCGTGGCAGACAACAACCGCGCGGTCAGCGTGCTTCTTCCAGCCAGCACCGGGGCCAGGCGTGAGCCGGGAAGCAGCTTGAGGACGTTCGCATCAGACAAACTCACACTGGTCAGCGAATTCGACGTCACGTCCACATCCGGAACGAGATTGAAGTCAGCGCGGACGGCAAAAGTTGGTGGCAAATCACGCACGCTGATGTTCGTCGCTGCGGGCGACAACACGATACGGAGTTGCTGTGGCGGCGCGATGGGCACGCTGATATTAGCCAGGAAGCTGCCGAAGGGGGTGGCATAGACAGCCACCCACGCCTCGCCAAGCCCGGCCAATCTTACTTGATTGCTGCCGGTCAGCGTCAGTTGTCCGGAAGTGCCGAGCGTCGCAAAGCCGGTCGCCAGCAGATCAACATTGGTCGCTCCGGTGAAATCGCCAAAGACACGCACCGTCGCGTACTGCGTATTGCCGAATTCCAACATGCCAGGATCGAACAGCGCTCGCACCCGGCACAATTCGCCGACCAAGGGTGCCAGCGCATCCGAACCCGTTTTGCGCATCAGCTTGAAATCATACGAGGTCAGGACACCTTCATAAAAGCGCACTTCGTCGAGACACCCGTTGAACGGCAGGCCGGCACCCAGCGAACCGCCGATTCGATTGTCAGTATCAACGAGCATGTTCAGCGGCGAGAGACCGCTGGACGTGTTGGGCTCATAGAACGATACGAACCCGAAGCGATTCACCGGCATGGGCGCCACCACCCCGGCCAGCAATCCAGTCCTATTATTGTTTTGATCTCCAGTCTGGAACGACCCAAACGCCGCGCTCTCCTTGATCATATTGCCCCAGAACGCGCGCAAGGCCGGACCGTCCAAATCCAAAGCCAGACCACCAGCTCGCCCGGGGATTGCATTGGTATCCAACATGGCAAAATCGAGCAGATGAGATGCAGTGCGGAAGTTGGTGTTGCCGTTGGTGGTGACCCAGACCGCGAAGGAGAAACTGGCCTGCGTAGAAAGAATCCCCGCCGGCAACGCCACATATCCCCCCGTCCCGTCAAAGCAGGCCTTGCCGTCACTCAACAATGGCACTGCTCCCCCGTTGCTCTGATTGGTCAGCCAGCCGTGGGCGTTGCCGATCGAATCAAGAACCAGTCCCGGATTGGCGTTTGGGTCGAAACTGTAGCGGTGACTCAGTCGGGCCGGAGGTGGCACCACTTTGATTTGTCGCCACCGGGGGATCAGACCGATGTAAGTGCCAATGCTCACCTGCCCAAAACCAACGGCCACCCAGCGGCCGTCGGGCGTAGTGGCCACAATATTCGTGTCCAGTGAACCAAACGAATAAGCCCCCACCGGCACCGCCACACCGGTCGTCCCGTCCTGCAATGTTGCCGTCACTCTGGGCGCAACCACCTCACCCAGCACCAGCGGATAGGGAGACATTTCCACGCTCTCGACCGAGGGATCAATTTGAATGGTGAAGTCCACGACCTGCGACACATCGAACTGCCCGTGTGCGACTACGGCCGAGAACATTAGCGAAAAGAAAAGAAGGAAACTGTTCACGCTCGGGTTAAGCGTATTCTAGTTGGCAGGCGCTGGCGAGCCACAATTCCATAGTATCCGCGAAGGGCGAGGGTGCTGGTGGCTCGCTTGTGCTTACGAATATGTCTACGACGTGGCGACGGTCGCTTTTCCCGGCGCCAACCTACAGGACGGGCTTGGATTGTGGTTTTGGCATGTGCCTTTGCAACGATGGGTGTCGTCACACTTCCAAAATCTCCCGTCCCGTCGAGTCGAGCTGGCCAGCGTGGGAGGGCCGTTCCAGTCAAGACACGGCCCGGTCGAACGGGCGGGCGTGATGAATTTCGTCCGGCGCGCGCGGGCGCTATCTGGCCGGCGGAAACTTTGGTCAGGGTGACGGTCGTTCCATTCGCGGCCCATTTGCTCGGGTGATAAAAACCCACCTCACCCCGGCCCTCTCCCCCAGCGGAGAGGGAGCAGCCGAGGCGCGGCGTGCGCTCAGGCCGCTTCGTCGAGAGCAACGGAGACGCGCAAGCCCAGCGGCTCCAAAATCTCCTGCAACGTGGCGAGAGTGGGGTTGCCGTTTTTCGAGAGAATTTTGTAGAGGCTCGGCCGCTTGAGACCGACGCGCCCGGCCAGTGATCCCACGCCGCCGCCGGCTTCCACCACGTCCTTGAGCGCGATGAGGAAGGCCGCGCTGTCTTTTTCCGCCAGCACTTGCGCGAGGTATTCGGCGGCGTATTCAGGTTCACGCAGCCGCTTGAGCAGGTCAGTTCTGTAATTTTTCAGACGCATGTTTCAAAAACTCCTTCCACAGTTGTTGCGCACGGCGGATGTCGCGCGACTGGCCGCCCTTGTCACCGCCGCCGAGCAGGATCACGATTTGCCGGCCCTGCAACCCGTAATAGACGCGCAGGCCGGGGCCAAGGGCGATGCGCAGTTCAAACACCCCGCCACCCACGGACTTGTGGTCGCCGAAATTCCCGGCACGCGCCCGGGCCAGCCGGGTATCCACCGCCGCCTGCATTTTCCGATCGCGAAGGGAATCAAACCACTCGTCAAACGGGACGAGTCCGTTTTGAAGTTTCAGCTTCTTGATGTCCTTCTCCAGCACCGGCGCAATGTAATCTATAGGTGACAGCGGCGTCAACTGTGGCCTGACATCTCCAGTCCCGCCGAGTCGGAATGCGAGTTGACTCACATTAAATGTTACCGGGGCGGGGTGGTGGACGAGGCGTCCGACGATACGTTGACTCACATTCGTGGTTACCCAAACAACGAACATGAGTCTGTCCACCAAACGCGAGTCTCTGGCTCGCATCCACGGCC
>JANOQV010000138.1:0-17730 GCA_031414955.1 Pedosphaera sp.
GAGATCCTGTTCGGTAAAAGTCGGTGCGACTGGAGCCACGCCCCAGAGGAAAACAGAAGGCGGACGATCGTACCAGTGACAACCGTGTGACAACGAGATCGCGAACGGGTGACGCGACCTCCCGCCCAGCGATGCCGAACACTATTGGCAGGTGGCCTGTGTTACCCCTGGCGAACAGGGACGGACGCGCACGCCCCACGTTCGAGGTCTTCCGGTTTGGGGCCAAACCCAAAGGCCAGGCGATGGATGGGCGGGGGCAAGGGCAAATCCGTTCAACTCGTTCCGACAATTTCGTGGGAACATTTTTCTTCCCTCCTCACGGGCCGGCGGCTATCACCCGCACCACCATGAAAGCCCTCGTTACGTTCTTCATTCTGTCATTCAGTGTCGCGGCACACGCTGAAAACACCGCGTTCACCTTCTCCGGCCAGGTGCCGACTGGAGCGGGCGTCATTACTGGCCGCCGCGACTTCATTTTTGCGCTTTACGACAGCCAGATCGGGGGCGCGCGCGTCGCCGGGCCGGTGACAAATCTGGGAGTGACCATCACACGGCGGGCCTTCACGACACGCCTCGATTTTGGAACCAACGGCATCGCAATGGGCGGTCGCTGGGTGGAGGTCGCCATGCGTTCGGCGAGGAACAGCAATGTCGTCACGGTATTTTCGAGTCGGCAGCCACTAAGCGTCGTGCCATTGGCTCTGTATGCGCTGACACCAGCGGGGGCGAAGGGCGACAAGGGAGATAAAGGCGATCAAGGCGACACGGGCGCTACTGGAATTCAGGGTCCAGTTGGGCCGCAAGGCTCACAAGGCGTCCAAGGCATCCAAGGCGCGACCGGCCAGACGGGCGCACAAGGTCTGCAAGGGCTTCAAGGCGTGCCTGGGGCGGTAGGACCGGCGGGAGCGCCTGCCGTGGTCTGGCAAGTATTAAGCAGCTCGAACACTCTCGCCGGATCGATGCTCCCTAATCACGGCTATATTCTCAGCACCGAGGACGAGGTGACATTGCCACTACCGCCATTGGCTGCACCGGGGGACATCGTTCGCGTCACCGGCGGAGAAGGCACTTGGAGGATCACACCATCGGCGGGCCAGCGGATTATCACGGCGAATCTTCCGGCGGCCAGCGCGCATGGTTTTCACGACTACGATCTTGGTGGTCCTCAAGTCTTCTGGAGCGCAGTCCCCATGACGAAGGAAGGGGGCGTTATTTTGGCCGCTCCGTTACGCTACAACGGTTCTGAGACTCCGACTCCATGTCTGGTGTCCACCAATGGAGGGGTGAACTGGAATTCTCGAACCCTAGCAGCGGCAGTTGGTGCCGCTTGCTCCGCATCGGGCGACTTGTTCGCGATGCTCAACACGTCCGGCGGTGTGTTGCTCTCTCAAGATAATGGAGTCACTTGGAGCAATGCAGGTCCGGCTGGCACGGTGAACCAGACCGCCATCGCGATGTCTGCGGACGGTTCCCGCATCATTTATACGATTGCACGAACGTCCATCGTGAGGTCCAGCGATAGGGGAATGACATGGCAGACGAGTCCTGTCACTGGGGACTTTCTCGGACTGGCTGTCTCGTCTGATGGCTTGAAGCAAATTGCAGTTGGCTATCCCACACCGGGCAACGGCGGAGGGGGACTCCTTGCCGTCTCCGTCGATGGCGGAGACACTTGGATTGTGACCAACACTCCAACGGCGTGGACAGGAGTGGCGTGTTCTTCAAACGCTTCAAGAGTTTTCCTTGGAAGCGGCATCAACGGCTCCACAACTGCTGGCCTTTATACTGCTGAAGTGTCAGGCGACAGCGCGTCACAGATAATCGCAGCCATTCAATCAGCCCCGGCGAGATTATCATCGTCGCTACGATACGTGTTTGCCTGCTCAGGCAATGGCTCTGTGGTCGCAGCCGCGCCCCTCGATGGCATCAATGGCGCGAGCATCGGGAGCGGGCAATTTCTGGTTTCGACGGATTCCGGGCGCACTTGGGTACCGCGAGTCTCAGCACCGCAAGCTGCTTTCTACAGTGCCGTGTCGGTTTCCGCAGATGGCAACAGGGTGGCCGCAGCACAAATATATTCCACGATTCAGGTGGTTGATTTAATCACGTCCGAGGGCGGGATGCTCTACGGCGGGCAATTCAGTTGTGTCGAGTTGCAGTACGTCGGGAACAACCGATTCGTCGTCCTGAACTCAACGGGTTCAGTCGGCGTCCGTTAGAAAACGAATCCAACATTTAGAACACAGGCGGCTTCGCCATCTCAGAGGGTTCAACTCGGTTCAGCAAGTCTGGCGCGTATTTGTCCACCAACGATTTAACGGCATCAACATAGCCGGTGTCAGCTTCTGGATGGATGCGAATAGTTTCCACGAATGCGCTCAAATCCCGAAGCGGGATTTGCAAACAGCGACGCGGGGCTAACAGTTTTCCCGTCTGGTCACGAACGTCGGTACAGAAAAAGATGCTTGCGACGAACCGCGCTTCTTGTTCGTACGCGAAGGCTTTCCGCTTTCGAAAGAATGGAACAAGAGTGTTTTGCGGGATGAGTTCGTCCCTACCATAATCAACCAATCCCAACTCGTTCGCCAACTTCGGATTCAGAAGTTCAGCGAGCCTGCCATACCTCGAACAGATGGCTACGCCCTGTTTCGGCCCACAGAAGATCCGCCAAAGCGCATGGGATTCATGGTCACGATGTGACCAGCAACTGATAAATGTCCACTCCCGCTGCCTGCAACGAAAGTCCGCAAAAGATTCCGAGTTTTTGGGGTCTCTTTGAATCTCCCAATCCTTCTGAGCAAGCGGCGTAGCCCCTTCATGTGCATCTTCAAAGGTGTCTGCCCGTGAGAGGTAAAGTTTCCGCTTGTCCAGCAAGTAGATCAGTTTAGGGAGGTCCATGTAGCGCCAGATCTTGTCACGGAGATCATCTGGCTGGCGGATGATTTGCGAATCATTCAATGCGGTGTCAGTCCCCATACTCGAGAATTCCTTCCTCGGGAGGTGAACGAAAGGAAAGAGGTTGGTCAATAGTATTGGCAGAAAGTGGTCATCAGCGCGGTGTCGGGGACGAACAACCCGCGCCTGTTCACCGTCACCCAGCCGGGTCCGACGGTGGCGGCGTTGTTCGCGGCGGGTCCGGCGGGTTGGCAGGTGATTACGAATCAGCCGTCGAATCGCGTGGTGTCGGCGGGCGGGAGTTTCACCTTGAGCGTGGGCGCGGGCGGCACCGGGCCGTTGCTGTATCGATGGCGGCGGAATAGCGCGGCCCTCGCGGGGGCGACGAACGCCGCGCTGGACATCAGCGGCGCGTCGGGTGCGCAGGCGGGCGGGTATGACGTGGTGGTGACGGGGCCGGGCGGAACAGTAGTGACCGAGCGGGCGTGGGTGCTGGTGACGGCGTTCGACGTGCGGCCAGTGGTGTCGTTGCTGGGCGCGGCGGGCACGGGCTTCCGGGTGGATTACACGGCCGACCTGGACGGCGGGCCGTGGCTGTGGCTGACGAACGGCGTGCTGTCGGCGGAGCGGCAGGAGGTGATTGATTTCACGAGCACGAACCGGGCGCGGCGGTTTTATCGGACGGTGGTGGAGCCGTAGTCACCTGCCGAGTCGGGATGGCCAGCGTGGGAGGGCCGTTCCAGTCAGGCCACGGCCCGGTCGAACGGGCGGGCGTGCTGAATTTCGTCGGGCGCGCACGGGTGAATCTGCCCGGCAGAAACTTTGGTCGAGGCGTTCGTCGCCAGCCTCACTTCCAGGGATTGACCACCTTGCATCCGGCACGCTCGAACGGTTCCGTGTCGCGAGTCACCACACGATAGCCACGCGAGCGCGCGATGGCGGCAATCAACGAGTCGCGCAAGGGCAGCGGCGATTTCGTGCGCCCGGTGATTTCTCCCCAGATGGCCGCCGCACGGGCGTCGAAATTCAGCACGCGATACCGGCGCGGGAGCGCGACGGCGAAGGCTTTGATGCGCTCGTAATCGGGGTGCTTTGCTTCCAGCGCGTGGAAGCCCTGCCAGACTTCCGCCAGAGTAATCGTGGTGAGGAAAAGGTGCGCTGGATCTTGGGCGGAGTGCCAGTCCACGAGGCCGGCATTGGGCCGGGGCTTGCGCGTCTCGCTGACGGCGTTCGTGTCCAGCACGAAGTTCACAAGGACACGCGCCGCACCAGATCGTCAGGCATGCGCGGCGGTTCCCAGTCGGTCGTCCCGCGAATGGAATCGTACCACGCCATCAAGCTGCGCATGGACCGGCGGGCCTGGCGTTTGCGGGGCGTGGCCGGGGAAGAACGGCGGACGCGACGGGTGGCGGACTCGTGTTTCACCAGCTTGCGGGCGTCCTCCGCCGGGATGCCTTCGCGGCGGCGGGCCTGTTCGCGGGCGGTCTTGATTCCGGCCAGCAGTTCAATTTCGCGCGCGATCTCCGCCAGCGGCATGTCTTCCGGGAGCCGGGTGACGAGATTGATGACTGTTTCTCTGCTGCTCATGGCGGGATTATCACTCGTGGTTGGGAAAAGACAATTTGGAAAAACGCCTATGACTCATTGAACGCGCGGTTGCGAAACCTCCGGTGCCTCCAAGCCGAGATGGCCAGCGTGGGAGGGCCGTTCCAGTCAGGACACAGCCCGGTCGAACGGGCGGGCGTGCTGAATTTCGCCGGGCGCGCGCGGGCGGATCTGGCCGGCTGGTTTGCGTCGCGGCTACTCGGCCGAGCGCCGCCATTCTCATCCCCCTTCCACTGCCGCGCTCAAGAAAAAATATGGCGGCGGTCCGCTGGCGCGCGAGTTGGAATTCTGACCGTCCAGGGGACGACTACTTCCCGCCCTGGCGGACCTTTTCCTTCTTCTCCTCCAACTCGGCGCTGATCGTCTTTCGTTCGCTCACGAGTTGCTTCTCTATGTGCGCGTAAGCCTCGTAGTCACCCTTGCCCGCCACCGTGGCCAGTTCGCCTTTGAGAAAGAGTTCGCGCTCGGCCATCTTCGCCGCGTAGCGCGAGTCCAACTCCGCCAGTTCCTTCTTCTGCGCGGTGGTGGTTTTCACCACCGGCCCCGACTTGTTCAGCCGTTCCATGGCTAGTTCAAATGAACTTTTCATAATCAAAAACTTTGCTGCGTCCGCTCGAAATCCTGCCCTGCCCCGGCTAATGCGCCGGCGGCTTCTTCTTCCACGGCATGTCCGGAAACTGGGCCGGCGGCTTCATCGCCGGAGCCTGGGGCTGCGCCATCTTCATCTCGTTCTCAATCTCAGCCGGGGTCGCGTCCGGTTTTGCCATATTGCCGCGCCACGAGGCGATGCGGGCCTGCAAGCCGTGGTGCTCGGCGGTCTTCTTGTCGCCCGACTTCATGTAGAAGAGCGAGAGGTTGGTGTGAACGAGCTGCTCGTTCGGGTTGAGCTTCTCGGCCTTGTGCCCCTCCTCAATGGCGCGGGCGAAATCGCCCTTTCGATAATGGCACATGGCGACGGAAAGCTGCGCGTCGAAGTGCTCGGGATGCACGGCGAGGATTTGCTGGAACTTGGCCAGGGCGGAATCGTAGTCGCCCGTCGTGTAATCGAACGTGGCGTCGTCGTATTGATCCTGCATTTCCATCGGCCCCAGCCTACGGAACAAACCGAGACGTGGGAAGCAGGGTGTTCCGCCCGTGCGAGTGGGCAGCCCAAGGCCCCAACAAAACGAAAGCAGCCCGCCCAGCTTCAGCGCAACGGGCGGCGAGCGAATATTCCGGTGGCGTCACTGGCCGGGAACTCGGAGGAGAGGCGTCCGCCCACCTCGTGCGCGCTCCAGAAGGCGAGGATTTCCTCCCAATACGCCGTGCCCTGGAGGTGGACCTCCTTGTGGACGGCCAGCGGAGCCATCCAAAAACGCTTCGGCCCGTGATAGCCATCGAACAACCGGCGGCCAAATTTTGCCGGCACCACCTGATCCCTGCCCCCCACGATAATTGCCAGCGGGCCGTGATAGCGGCGGAGGTATTTTTCCGATTCAAAGCGATCCCCCATGAGCCAGCTCGCGGGCAGGATTTTGAGGTGGTGTTGCGCCACGTCCACGAGCGAGTTGAAGGGCGCGAACATTACCACTCCGAAGACTTCTGGATGGTCGCCCGCGAGGCGGGCCGCCACGCTGGTGCCGAGGGATTCGCCGACCAGATAAACCGGCGCAGCCTTGGGTAAGGCCTGGAAAGCCTCCTCCGCCGCGGCAAACATCGCCCCCTCGCTGGGCGCACCCGGACGGTCGCCGAAGCCGGGATACTCGAGAATGAAAACGTCCATCCCGGCAGATTCGCGGAGCGGGTTCGCAAAATCGAAACGCTGCACGGCGCAGCAGCCATTCCCGTGCGTGATGAGGGCCGTGCCCAGGGGCGGTTGCGTGCGCGCGGGTTTCCTCCAGCCGATGTTCCGTCCGTCTGGACTGACCCAGCGCATCAATCCTTTCGACTTCGCGAACTGCTCCAGTTCATCGGACGGTGCGACCTTGGGGTAGTACATCATCTTCCGCTGAAAGGCGGTGCAGCCCAGGCCAGAGGTCAGGCCGAGCAGGATCAAAGTGTGAAATACGCTTTGGACGAGACCCCAGGCGGTCGGGCGCGTGCGATGCTTGAGTTGCTCCACAAAAGTTCCTGCCGATAGGAGTCATGCTGCCAGCTTTGCCGGACGGCTGTCACGAATTGCTTTGCGCTCGGACCACGGCCGGCGGCAGCTCGGCCCGGTCCTTACTTGACCGGCGCCGGGAGTGGCAGGTCGTCTCGCTGCGGCCACGGTGTTGGGCGTGATGCGCGCGAACTGGGTCGGCCGGTGCCAACAGGCTCGCACTCGCGGCCGCTCTTCCCTACCCTCGCTCCTTGCAAAACAGTTTGCCCAACCACTACGCCATGCTCGGGCTTGATCCTCGCTGTTCAGCGGAGCAAATCCGTGCCGCCTACCGTGTGCTGGCCAAAAAGTTTCACCCGGACGTGAATCACGGCTCCGCTCAGGCCCACGACCGCACGCAGGAACTCAACGCCGCTTATGAAACTCTGAGCGACCCCGACCTGCGCCGCGCCTACGACGAATCACTGGCCGCCAGACCAGTCCGCACCTCCAGCCGGGGTGCGCAAAAATCGCCGCCGAATATTTCCCAGGACATCCACCTGCGGTTGGAGGAATTCTTTCGCGGCACCACCCTCGAGGTGCGGGTGAACGATCCGGGCAATCCCGCCGGCCCAGAAACTTATCCGCTCGAAGTCCCGCCCTTAACCGCGCCCGGCACTCGCTTCCGCATTCGGCGCGAAGGTGCCTCCAGGGGCGGACAGGTGCTCGTGCGCGTCCGCGCCCGCCCGGACTATCGTTTCAAAATTCGCGGTGCGGACTTGCGCTGCGACTTGCGCATCACCAGTCAGCGCGCCATGCAGGGCGGTCGGGAGACGGTCCTTGGACCGACGGGCAACCGCCTCCAGGTTCAAATCCTCCGGGGCGTGGCCTGCGGGGAAGTCCTCCGCCTCGAGGGCGAGGGACTGCCCAAGTCGCGCGGTGGACGTGGCGATCTGCTGGTGCGCCTCATCTACCGCGTCGAGGTGCGCATCACGCGCGCCCCAAGCCGGTGAGGAAAGACAAGCGGGGCATGATTCTGGAATCTGGATCGCGCGCGACTTGCTTGCGCATCGGTGGAAAATGCTTAGGCTGCGAACCATGACTCGCGTGTCTTGTTTACTAGCGGTGCTGGCCGGCGTGGTAACTGGTTGCCAGCCGTCCCACCAATCTTCCTCCCCGGTTTCCCTTATGAAGACGAACGAACCCCTCGCGGCGGCCGCCGCGACCAGTCCAGCCCAGGTCGAGAAGTCGGATGCGGAATGGCGCCAGGTGTTGAACCCGGAGCAGTATCGCGTGTTACGCCAGGCGGGGACGGAACGGCCGTTCGGCGCGACGTATGAGCAGTTCAAGCAGCAGGGCACGGGCACGTACGTGTGCGGCGGGTGCGGAGCGCCGTTGTTTTCCTCGAAGGAAAAGTTCGATTCACATTGCGGCTGGCCATCCTTCTACGACCCGGCCAATGCGAAGAACGTGGTCACGCGTGAAGATGTTTCGATCGGCTCGACCCGCACGGAAGTGCTCTGCGCGCAATGCGGCGGGCATCTGGGCCATGTGTTCAAAGGGGAGGGCTTCCCCACGCCGACCGACAAACGCTATTGCATCAACGGCGTGTCACTGAAATTTGTGCCCGCCGGGGGCACGAACGCCGCGAAGCCTTGAGGGGCCCGAGGGCGCTCCGCAGCCAGCTTGCGCAAGCGCAGCGCAGCCGGCACGCCCTTCTTCGCCGGGTGCCGCACGGCGTGGCGGATCAGCCATTTCCGCTCGGATGATGCGCCCTCCACCCAGCGCTCGCAGAGATCAAACGCCAGTTCCGGGTGGTCCTTCGCGAGATCGCCAATGTGATTGGCCACACTGCGGCGGACGTAACCATCCGCATCGTCCTTGAGGGCTTCGAGGATGGGGAGCAACGGCCTTGGGTCTTTGATGAAGGCGGGGATCCGCACCGCCCAGGGCAGCCGAGGTCGCGCGCCTTCCGAGCAGAGCCGCCGCACATGCGGGTTGGGATCACGCGTCCACTCCAACAAGCGGGCCAGGGTGCGTTCCGGGCAGCGAATCAAGAACGGTCGCAGGGAGAACTCCGCGCTGAAACGCCGCGTCAATTCATGCTGCGCCATCATCGAAGTCTCGAACGGGTAGCAACCGCCGTTGCCGGCCGCATCCAGCCCGTAGTTCGCCACGAAGCACACATGCGGCAGATAGAAGAAAACAGCGAGTCCCAGATCATCAGTCGGACCCAGCGGCGGCGTGAGTGAACGGACCAGCACTCGCACGGCCTCCTCATAGCGATCCGGCAGGTGCGCGCGCAACGCCCGCGCAAGATGGTGGCCGCGCGCGATGATGCCCAGCGGTTGCAGCCCCTGCCCGGCGGCGCGACGAAAGTCCCCCGCCGGAAAGTCTGGATGCGCCAGGGAAAGATTTGCCGCGAGACAATCAATCGCCTCGAAGTCGAGCAGATCCTTCAGCGTGCTGCCCTTCTGGATGGACCGCGGCGCGGCCGGGATGCGCAAGCCAGCCAGAGCCGGAGGGGTGGGCTTGGTCATGGTGCCACCTCGAAGACGGCGAGCCAGGAGCGAGCTTGCGCGGGGTCGTTCAGGCAGAGCGCCCCAGCACGAATCTTCGACCGGGGCTGGCCTTCCAACTGGAGCGGCTGCCGGGCTTGGAGCAGGCGGGCGTAGCTGGGAAAGTCTTCCGCGCCCTCCGCCTGCGCCGCCTTGCGGGTGATGATGCGGAACAACCCGCGACGGCCCGGACAGACCTGCTTCATTAACTCCAGCGTCAGCCGCCCCATCGTGTAACGCGGATTGATCTCCACGATGGGCTTGAGCCGGCAGGTGCCATCAGTCGCGCGATAGACAAAAGCATCAATGCCCAGCGGTCCGGTGAAATCGACCCGGCGCAACTCGGCTTCGAGTCCCGCGAAGATTTGCTCGAAGACACGGTGCCACCGGGCCGTGACCGCAACCGGCTTGGCGAACAGCGCGGTCACGGCCGAAGGAATCCGCCGGGCGAAATTGGGTGCGGCCCAGTTGGCCTGGAACTGGCCCTTGGCATCGTTCACCAATCCGGTGAAGCCGCGCAGCTTCAAGCCGCCCGGCTCCATCTCCAGTTGGGCCGAGAAATCCTGCGCGCGTTCCAGCCACGGTTCCACCACCAGCTCGCGCCCGTTCTCCAATGCCCTCATCATCCATTGCCGTTGCGCGGGGAGCAGTTCCGGCTCCCACAGGCGAAGGGCATTATGCCCGGCCAGTCCGAGCGCCTCCTTCACCACGATCTTGTGCTGACCGCGACGACGGATGGACGCGATGGCGGCCAGCGCCTGAGCAAACTCGTTCACCGGCCGGCCCGCTTCCGCCTCGGTGCAGAGTCCGTCTTCGCGGGGGAACAGGGCGAGCATCCGGCGCAGGAAGGCCGCACTCCACGACTTCGAGTAAAGCTGCGCCAGACCTTCGTTGTAGCGCTGTGGGGCGGTCCGTTCCTCGCCCGTGACGCGGGCGAGGAGCGGCGCGAACAGCTTCATGCTGTCCGGTCCCCAAGCCCACGGACGGAGCTTGCCAAGCTTGCGCTGGGCCAGGGAAGTGAGCGCGGAGGGAGCGCCGATCTCCGGACCCGCCTGGGGCATGACTTGGGCGAGGATCGCCGGGCCTTGCTCGACCTGTGGACCGGTGGTTCCTCCCGGACGAACGAGGCCCGGTGCTCCTTCCAACTCCACAAATTCAGGAAGCGCAAAACCCGCCCGCTTAAGCTCGCTCAGGAATTGGACCGAAGGCCGCCGCGGCACGATGACCACGTCGTCCTGGCGGCCAAGATATTGCGGCAAGTTCGCCAGATCGCGCGCCAGTTGCGCCTGCAGATTGTTCGGAGTGAAGGCATGGCCCCGGGCGATGAACGCCTCGGCGAAAGGATTGAAGACGAACACGTTGGGCGTGCGCCCCTTCGATTGCGCATAGACGTCCAACTCCGCGATGAATTCCGCGTCCAGGCCCGCCGCGCGGCGACCCTCGACATTCAGCGTGAGCCCCTTGGCCCGCTGCGGCGAGAGCGGGAATTTGAGCTGGCGACAGAAGGCCTCCCAGTCGCCTTGACCCGGATTCTTCCAATGCCGGAACCATTTCAACCCGTGGGCGACGTGGCCGATTTCGTCGCGGTACACTTGGTCGAGCAGCTTGGCCGTGGTCACGTCGCCCACCAACTGAAACTCGCACGCGAAGTGCCGGCAGAAATCCAGGTTCGCCTGCTCGAAGGTCAGGCTCAACGCCGCCACGTAATCCATCGGATGCTCCATGGTGGAGACAGCGCGCCAGAAATAGCCGCTCACCGGCAGTTCGCCGAATTGAATCCCGCATTCCTTCATGCGCTGGAGGTAGAGGAGCGTGTGCGCCTGCTCGTCCTTGAGGGTCTGCAAAACGCCCCGGCGAAAAGCCGGCGGTGCCGCCGGAAAGCGCAACAACACCAGCGCCATCAACTCCGTGGCCAGCAATTCGTGATTGGCGAAAAAATGCAGCAAGCGTCCCCGCTCCGCGGCTTGCTCCAGCCGCTGCGTGCCGGGGAACTCAGCCTGGCCCGCGCCTTGCGACTTGAATTTCAATTCCTCTGGCCGCCCCGGCATTGCGGGCGTGTCCAAACTGGAGCCTGGCCGCTCATCGGTCACGTCCGGCGGGCACCAGAGTTTCTCCTCCAGCGTCGTCGCAAACAGAATGCGCCCGGCCAATTCAGACAGTTCCATACCGTGGCTGTGTGCGTAACATTGGCCCGCCGGAGTGGCGAGCCTATCGTGGTTGAATCGCCGGAATTGCTCAGGGCCGGGAGGCAGGGCAGACGTATCTACTGAGGCTCGTGCCATAGAATGACGGAACGCCGAGCATTGCTCGGCACAAAGGGGCGGCGTTCCACTCATGCCGAGCAATGCTCGGCGCTCCTTCTACAGACACGCCTGTCGCATCATGGCTGTCACTCCATGGCACGAGTCTCAGTAAATCTGCGCGCCACGAGCATCCGAAACACCAAGCACCAATCCTCAAACCAGCCCCGAAGCGTTGAGGCGAACGCCCGCTCGGAACCGGCCACTGCTTGGAGCTTCTCTGGAGCTTGGCGCTTGGCGCTTGGTGTTTTTCCCCATGGGTGCTCACCGAATTGAGATGGGTCTGCCCGACCGTCAGAACCAGGCTTTTCAGCCCTCACTCCACCCGCAACCGATAGAAGCGCGAGCGGTGCGGCGGCCCCGAGGAGTCGAAGAGCAGACTCACGTTTCCAGCATTGGTGCTGAGCGGGGTCCAGTCAGGGTCGGAGAGCCTGGTCTTGAATTCGAGCACCAGGGTTCGTCCGGTCGCAGTTCCAAGCACGGGGAGGAGCACGCCGGTTTCTCCCAGCGTCACCACGCCCAGACGGACTTCGCGCGATTTGACCGGACTCAAATCAGCCGCGCCGTTGGTGACCGCCAGTTCAACGGGCACGCTGACCACCAGACCAAAGGCATTGCTCACCAGGACGTCGTAGAAGCCCGCATGAACCGGAGTCACGTTGCTCAAGACCAGGGTGGCATTGGTGGCGGTGGGGTTGAGCAGCACCGCAATCACGTTTGAATCCTGCCGCCAGAGAAAGCGCAAAGGTGCGGCGCCGGTGGCCAGGACGCTGAAATTCACCGTCGAGTTGGTCAGCGCGGCCAAACTAACGGGCTGGGTGAGGATGCGCGGCACGGAGTAATTCGTCACCCCGCCGTCGGGCAGATAAACCGTGCCGTTCAGGTTGGTGACCGTGAGCGAGGCCAGCCCGCTGGTGGCGGAGCCGAAAAGGTTTGTGATCACGGCCTGATAGAAGCCGGCGTTGGTCGCCTGCGCGTTGGTCACGGACAGGAAAATGTTCGTGGCCGTGCTGAACTCCTCCACCGCGATCACATTGGAGTTGAAGAACCATTGGAGCGAGAACGGCGGCACGCCGGTGACGCTCAGGGAGAAGGTCGCATGGTTGCTCTCCTGCACCGATTGGCTGACCGGCTGGCTGGTGAGACGCGGGATGAGGTAATTCGTCACGGTCCCGTTCGGCAGATGCACCGTGCCGTTTTCGTTCGAAACCGTCAGGGAAACCACCAGGCTGGTCGAGCGGCCAAAGGTGTTCGTAACGACCACGAAGTAAAAGCCCGCCTCGGTCCCGGCTGCGTTCGGCAGGCTGAAAGTGGGATTGAAGGTGGACGCATTTTGAATCTCCGGGATGGAGTCACCGTTGAAATACCAGCGGTAGAAGAAGGGCGGCGCACCCGTGACGGTGACAGAAAAAGCCACGGCGTTGCTCTCCAGCACCATCTGGTTCGTCGGCTGTTCGAGGATGCCGGGCGCGAGGAAGTTGGTGGTGCCGCCGTTGGGCAGGAAGACCAGTCCGCTCGTGTTGGTCAGCGTGAGCGAGGCCACCAGACTGGTCGTGCCGCCGAGCAGATTGGTGACGGTGGCGTGATAGAAGCCAGCCCGGGCGCTCAACACGTTCGTCAAGGTGAGGACGTTCGAGAGCGCACTCGGATTGGCCACGGCATCAATTCCGTTTGAATTGAAAAACCAACGGTAAACCAGGGTCGGCGCGCCCGTGGCCATGACCGAGAAGGACACCGTATTGCTCAACTGGGCAATCTGACTGACCGGGCTTTCCAGCAGGCGCGGGGCGTTCAGGTTCGTGGTGCCGCCGCCGGGCAGATAGACGATGCCTTCGAGGTTCGAGACGGAGAGCGAGGCGACGATGCTGGTCGCCGCGCCGAAGTGGTTGGTGGCGACCACATGATAAAAGCCGACGTTGGTGCGGAGCGCCTCGGGAATGGAAAGCGTGGTGTTGGTGGCGGTCGGATTCACGGAGGCCGAGATGGCATTCGAGTTCCGATACCATTGGAGAAACACTTGGGGAGCACCGGTGAAGTTGACCGAGAAGGAGGCCGCGTTACTCTCGACCACGATCACATTGCTCGGCTGAAGGGAGAAGCCCGGCCCGCGCACATCGGAATCGAAGGTGAGTTGCACCGGCGCGTTGCTGTTGTAAGTGCTGCTGCCGTCGCCACCCGTGCCGCCCCCGATCTGGCCGTGGCCATTCCAACCCCAGGCCCAGACGCTGCCGTCCAAGGCCAGACCCAGCGAATGACTCGAAGCATCGATGGCCTGCCAGGCAAGATTGGTCGCAATGGCCACCGGCAGGCGTTGGTTCGCGCCGTTGGTGTTGCTCTTCCAGCCATTGGTCCCATTGCCCAACTGGCCAAACCAGTTCGCGCCCCAGGCAAAGAGCGCGCCGTTCGTCTTGATGGCCAGGCTGTGGCCAAACCCGGCCTCCATGACTTGCCAGTCATTGTGATTACCGACCCGGACAGGCCGGGTGCTGTTGGTCGCGCCCCCGGTGCCAAGTTGTCCATAATTGTTCCGGCCCCAGGACCAGAGCGTGCCGTCCGTTCTCAAGGCCAGGGAGTGAACGACCCCGGCGCTCAAGGCCGCCCAGTTTGTGCTGGTGCCGATTTGCACGGGCGTGCGCTGCGAGGTGCGGTGGCCCAGGCCAAGTTGCGCGTTGGTGTTCCCACCCCAGGCCCAGATGGTGCCATCCGCGCGCCGCGCCAGACTGTAGGAACCGCCCGCCCGCACTTCGACCCAGGCGGAGTCCGTGCCCACGCGAACCGGGGAGGAGCTGTTCACACTCGTGCCCAGGCCAAGCTGTCCGGCGGCGTTCCCGCCCCAGGTCCAGAGCGAACCATCTCGTTGCAGGGCGACCACATGGGTTGCGCCCGCCTCGGCTTGCACCCAGTTCGTGTCGAGGCCGATCCGCACCGGAAGGCGTTGGGGCGAGCCGGCCAACCCCAGGCCAAGCTGGCCCAGATCATTCAAGCCCCACGCCCAGAGCGTGCCGTTCGTCTGGAGGCCGAGGGAGAATCCACCGGGTTGGCCGGACAGAGGATCGGCACCGCGGCTTCCGCCCGCCACGCTGGACCAGACGGCGTTGGTGGTCACGGTTCCATTCGTCCCCAGCAGCCGGGGCAAATCACGGAAGATCAAATTCGCCCCGCTGGAACTGACGGTTCCGTCGCCGACCTGACCGAAGTTGTTCAACCCCCAGGTCCAAAGCGTGCCGTCCGCCCGCACGGCCAGGGAATGCCGAGGCCCGGCGGCCAGCGCGCGCGCGGCCAGGGTCAATGTGTTCGGATAAATCGTGACCCGAACCTCGGTGCTCGTGACCACGCCAAAATTATTGGTGACGATCACGGAGTAAATCCCGGCGTCGGCTGGCAGCGCATTGGTCAGGAAGTAATCCGCGTTGGTCGTCGCGCCTCCGACGTTCGTTCCGTTCTGACGCCATTGGTAAACCAGCGGCACGTCGCCCACCGCCTGAACTTTGAGCGCGAGCAAGCCGCCCGCGAGCAGAAGCTGGTTGGTGGGCTGGCTGGTGATGACGGGCAGCGACTGCACCTTGAGCGTGAAGGTGCCGCTCTCCAACTCGCCACAATCATTGCTGACCAGCACGGAGTAATCACCGGAATCGGAGAAGCTCGCGTTGGTGATGACGTACTTCGCACTCGTGGCGCTGGCATTGTCCGCAATGTTCGTCCCGTTCAACTGCCACTGGTAAACGACCGACGCCCCCGCGCGGATGGTCACGGCCAAATTCACCTTGCGACCAATGGCGGCCCGGTTCGTGATCGAAAGGGAGGTGGCCCCGTCGTCCACCCCACCGTCCACATGCACATCCCTGATCAAGTACGGCTGGCACTCGGTCGCCCGCGCGGTGTGCTGCGCATCCTTGCGGAACATCTGCCAGGCCACCTCTCCTGAATCCGAGAAGGTCTCGGTGTCCACCGCGTAAATGTAGGAATCACTGGAGCCAAAATAGACGATGCCGTAGGCGTCGATGGCCGGCGAGGAATGCACCGCTCCGCGCGTCTTCACCGTCCAGAGGACTTTCCCCCTTCCGCTCCCCGGCGCAACCGGGCTGGGCGAGATGGCGTACAACCGACCATCCCCCGCGCCGCCGTAAACGGTGCCATCCGCGCCGATGCTCAACGCGGAAAGAATCGGGGTGGGCGTAGTCAAACTCCAGCGCACCCGCCCGGACAGGCTCAGGCAATAAAACTGTGAATTCTGGGCCGCCACATAAACCTGTCCGTCCGCGCCGATGGCTGAGGAGACGGAAATATCCTTGCCCGTGTCGAAAGACCAGAGCACCCCTCCATTGGTGCTGGCTCCGGTGTCCAACGCATACACCTTGCCGTTTTTTGCGCCGAAGTAGAGCACGTCCGCCACGCCGATCGCCGGGATGGTTCGGATGTCCGCGCTCGGGGTGAAGCGCGAGGTTTCGCTGCCATTGCCCTTGCTCACGCCACGCACGTAACCGCCCGCCGCGACGTACACGGTGCCGTCGCTGCCCACCACGGGGGTAGCCACGTTGTTGCTCGCGGTGTAGGCCCACTTCAAGGCGCGCTCCGGGGTCAACGCCCAGAGATGATTGTCCGTGGAACCAAAATAGACCGTGCCATCCTCGGCCAACGCCGGAGCCTCAGCGTGTTTTCCCGGCGTGGCATAGCTCCACTCGATCTGGCCGTGATCCTCCAAGTCCGTGATGGCGTAGATCTGGTTGTTCTGGCAACTGACGTAGATGCGGCCGTCATCATTGTTGACGACGGCCGAACCAGTGATGGCCGCCGGCAGGCGAAGGGCGCCGGTCCACTTGCTCTCGCCGGAAAAGGTGTCGAGGGCGTAGAAGCGCCCATCCATGGAACCGACATAAAGGGTGGTCCCGTCGGCACTCAACGCCGGCGAGGCCACGACCGCGCCGCGGGTCTTGAATTTCCAAAGATGGGGGCGAACCGGGTAACCAGCCGCCGAGACCTGGGCAGCCATCCCCGCCAGCAGAAGGGCGAGGAAAAGGAAAAGAATTCGCGCCCGGGCGGCGCTCTCTCGGCTCTTCATGTAATGATGCACTGAGGGGTGTTCAAAATCAGGCCGCGACTCTCCTTAACACCCGGAGAAGCTGCAAGCCTTTATCCCAAACACCGGGGTGGGGAAATGGTTGCAGGGGGCAAGTCGCAGGCGGGCGGGCGGGCGGCTCGCGAGCAGCTTCAACTTTTCAACTCGAACCAGCCTGCCGCCCTGGCGCGGCCCAGCCTTGTTGCATGAGCCGAAGGAGATGGGTCAACGATTCCTCGTAGAGTTGGCCCTTCTGGGCGCTGACTTGGCGGGCCCGCTTCTCAAGTTGCGCCGCCATCTCCCGGGATTTTTCAGCCGGACAGCCGAGGGCGACGAGGGTGGCGGCAAGCTGATCGAGTTCCATAAAACAAAAAGCGCGGATGAGCCGGAAGCCCATCCGCGCCGTGAAATCCGGGCGAATTATTTCACCGAGTCCGCCGGGACGATTTTGATGCTCTCCACGCCCTGGCGGGTGTTGGGCCGGTCCGGCGGATGGGTCGCCGTGGTCGCGATCTTCTCCAGCACATCGTCGCCCTTAATCAGCTTGCCGAACGTGGTGTATTTGCGATCAAGGAAGCTCGGTTCGCCGTGGCAGATGAAGAACTGGCTGCCGGCGGAATCAGGATCATTGGAGCGGGCCATGGAGAGCACGCCGCGCTTGTGGGCGCGCTCATTGAACTCGGCCTTGATCTTGTAGCCGGGGTCGCCCATGCCCCATTGGGCTTCCTTGGCGGCGTCCTTGGTGTTCGGATCGCCGCCCTGGATCATGAAGCCCTTGATCACACGGTGAAAGGCGGTGCCGTCGTAGAAGCCTTTCTTCGCGAGCGTCTTGAAATTCTCGACCGTCTTCGGGGCCACGTCGGGCCAGAACTCGACCACCATATCGCCTGCGGTCGTCTTGATGACCGCCACTTCATTTGTTGTCACTGTTTTGGTTTCCTTTGTTGTGTCTTTGCCATCCTTGGCGTCGGGTTTTTTGTCATCCGCGCCGGTGCAACTCGTCACCAGACCGAGGCTGACCGCCAGCGCGCAAGTAAACAGAAGATTTTTCATAGCGGCGGAGATGTTCCACAGAACCTGGAAGCTGTCACGCGCAAAGGTGCAGGGCAGACGCAGCTGGGTGCATCTTGACACTGTTCTTAAAGTGAGGTGGTCACGGTTCCTCGACCGGCAAAAACAAGAACATGGCTGTCGTGTCGTCACATGAAAAAAGCATCGCCCCCAAGTCAACCCAGTCCCGCGCCCAAGCCCCGGCCC
>JANOQV010000139.1:0-4583 GCA_031414955.1 Pedosphaera sp.
GGGCCGGGGCTTGGGCGCGGGACTGGGTTGACTTGGGGGCGATGCTTTTTTCATGTGACGACACGACAGCCATGTTCTTGTTTTTGCCGGTCGAGGAACCGTGACCACCTCACTTTAAGAACAGTGTCAAGATGCACCCTCAACTGACCGCGCTGACTCAAATTACAAGACACCGGTTGAGATTGACTGAGTGGGCTGACGCTTCTGACTTCACTGGTGAGGGGCTGCGGACAGGGGCGGCGGAATTGTCGAGTTCGGTCGGGCTTTCAATTGTTCCCGTGCCGCCTCCTGGGAATCAAGGGGGCGGACGAATGGACATCTGGATCGTTTTGCCACAGCGGAGCTTGTGTTCTTTGTCCCGGAGAGTCGTTCAACGGACCGATCTTCCAAGTCGCTTGGCGGCGGATGGGGCTGCCTCAGATTTAGGATGGGCTAATCACCGCAGTGCAATGGCCGTTCCTTTATCCATGACCGATACGCGCACTGCGTCGCGGCTGCAACGGTACCTCCAATGATCCTCCGCGCCATCGCTTCGTGTTATCCACGCATTCCAAAACCCGAAAGTGATTTGGCAACCGATCTCCCGCGATGCGCCGCAACCGGCTGAACCGGGTGAGATTGAGGTCGGAACTCGGGACTTTTTGAGGGTGAAAGCCCGCTTTGCGTGCCGCCCATCAGATCTGATTTCCGAACGATTGTTGAAACCCAATCAGCAGCGAATTTTTCCCCCAGCCGTGCCGTCGAACTGCACCAGCACTCAACAAACTATGAAATGGATCGCACTATTGGCCCTGACGGTCTCAACTGCCGCAGTTCTTGGCGCGGATGAAAAAGCCAAGCCTGCTGCCGCAGCCAAACCCAAGCCGGAAATTCCCACTTACACCAACGCTGCCCAAGGTGGTCAGGACTATCTGGATCAAGGCGAATACAAAAGTGATTGGGGCGGCGCGCAAGTCATCGCGCTGGGCGACGACAAGTTTCGCCTGGTGAGCTACAAGGGCGGGTTGCCGGGCGAAGGTTGGGACAAACAATTCAAGTCAGAGGTCAACGGCCGGCGTACAGCGGGCAAGATATTCTTCACCAGCACGAACAACTACCGCGCCGAACTGGCTGGCGGAAAGCTCATCATTGCCAGCGATGCGGGCGGGCCATGGACGATGGAGAAAGTCATGCGCCAGAGTCCGACCGAGGGCGCGAAGCCGCCAGTCGGAGCCACCGTGCTGTTCGACGGCAGCAGCGAAGCGGCGTGGGTGGGCGGACATCTGGACGAGCGCAAGCTGCTCGCCTCCGGTTCCAAGACCAGGCAGCAGTTCACCAACTACAGCCTGCACTGTGAATTTCTCCTGCCGTTCAAGCCGCTCGCTCGGGGACAGGAGCGTGGCAACAGCGGAGTGTACATGCAGGACCGTTACGAAGTGCAGGTGCTCGATTCGTTCGGCTTGAAGGGCGAGGACAACGAGTGTGGCGGCATCTACACCTTGCATCGCCCGGCGGTGAACATGTGCTACCCGCCGCTGACGTGGCAGACGTATGACATCGACTTTGCGGCCGCGAAGTTCGACGCGACCGGGGTCAAGGTTGCCAACGCTGTCATTACGGTGAAACACAACGGCGTGTTGATTCATGACCGGGCTGAACTCAAAGGCTCGACCGGTGGCGGTAAGAAGGAGGATTCCACGGGCGGCTCCATTCAGTTGCAAGGGCACGGCAACCCCGTGTTTTACCGCAACGTGTGGATTGTGCCGAAGGGGTGAGGTGTTTTTACCGCCCGGAAAATGGCGGTGTCTCCTGATTGGAGGAGCGCCCATCAAGGACATGAGGCGGTGCTATAAAAAGATGATTCTGGCGGAATTGATTGGTGCCGGCCTTGGGTGTGCTGACCGTGATCCTGTGCTTGAATGCGGTCGAGGAACTGAAGTTTCCAGCGCCACTGGACACGCCGCCCGCCCGATGGTGCCACGCTCGTTTGCATCCCCTGCGGGGAATCGGTAGCTCGGGTTCGTGATTTGGTCCGAATGACCGGCGTGGTCGGATCTTGATGGCAGCGATTCCCAGGCTGGTGCTCTGGGAATTCTTCGATAAACTCGCGCCATGCTTAAGTCTGCTTTTCTGATGCCTTCACCAGGCAAATTCTATTTTATCACGCTCACTGTTTTTGTTGCTGCCCTGCCGCTCACGGCCGGCGACTGGCCGCACTGGCGTGGGCCGGATCGGAACGGCCTTTCCACGGAGACGATTGCGGTGGAGGCGTGGCCGGCTGGTGGACCCGTAGTGGCCTGGAAAGCGCAGGTTGGGCTGGGCTATTCATCCTTCGCCGTCGCGGGTGGACGCGCCTTCTCCGCTGGTCATGCGAATGATCAGGACACGTTGTTCTGCTTCGATGCGAACACCGGACGAATCGTCTGGAAGCACTCCTATCCATCAGATCTTGGTGACAAATATTTCGACGGCGGCACCACTGGCTCGCCCACGATTGATGGCGATCGTGGGTTTTGGTTAAGCCGTTGGGGTGACACTTTTTGCTTCGACACGGCGGACGGAAAAATCATCTGGACGAAGAACGTGCAGAAGGAAACCAAGGCGCGTGTGCCCGACTGGGGTTTCACCGGCGCTCCGCTCGTGTTGGGCGACAAGTTGATCCTGAATGTGGGTGAAACCGGGCTGGCCCTGGACAAGAAGACTGGGGCAATCCTCTGGCAATCCACGACCAAGAGCGCCGGATACTCGACCCCGCTGCCCAGCAAGAACGGCGCTGACACGCTCGTGCTTCTTGGCTCCGGGCAGGCCTACGTGGCGGTGAACGCGCAGGACGGCAAGGAAGTTTGGCGCATCAAGTGGCTCACGCAATACGGCGTCAATGCGGCCGATCCGATCCTTGACGGCGGTCGTGTGTTTCTCTGCTCCGGTTACGGCAAGGGCGCGGCGCTCTTCCAACTCGGCGGCGCGGTTCCTCAGGAAATCTGGAAATCTAAAGTGCTGCGCACACAACTTAATGGCGCGGTGCTTTATCAAGGCCATCTCTACGGTGTGGATGGCGACACCACGGAAAAGGGATCTCTCAAGTGCATTGACTTCGCAACCGGCGTGGAGAAGTGGAAGCAGCCCAATTTCGGTTCCGGCGGCGTCATCATCGCGGCCGGCAAACTCATTGCCCTGAGCGGTCTGGGCGTGCTCATGATTGCGCCTGCTTCGCCGGATGGATTCAAGCCGCTGGCCCGCACCCAGATCTTCGGCGGCAAGTGCTGGACTGCTCCCGTGCTGGCCGATGGCCGCATTTACTGCCGCAATGCGCGCGGGGAGGTCGTGGTCGTCGATGTGCGAAAGCAGTGAGACGCCGTGGTCAACAGTCTTGCCCAGGCCATCCGAACCAGACGGGCCAGGCCATAGCATGGAGGCGGTGAGAACGACTCGGGCGGCCGGGCCACGCGCTCCGCGTGTGCCGGGATGAGGCGTGAGGCGTTCAAATGCGGAGTGACAAAGCTTATCGCCGTGACCGCGACGATTCTCTTCCAGAACCTGTCTCGATGCACCCCGCCGCCAAATCAAACCAGGCCTTGAGTGCGGTCATCCCGCTCCCGACGCATCCTTCTCTCCGTCCCTCACTTCTTCTTCTGCGCGAGCATCCATTGCCACAAATTGGGATCGTCGTACGCGCGATCCCAGCAGTTGTGGCCCAGATCAGGGTAGAGGATGAGTTCGGCCTGACCGCCGATCCGGTTGACCATTTCCACCATACGTCGGGATTCTTCCACGGGGATGATGGGGTCCTTCGCGCCGTGGTAGGCGCGGAGGGGGACGTCGCGCAGGCGGAGGCTGTCCATGAAATCCACGCCGCCGCATACCGAGACACAGGAGGCGAAGAGTTGCGGTTCGCGGGCGACGAGGAGCACGGCTCCGAAGGCACCCATGGAATTACCTGTGGCGTGGACGCGGTCCCGATCTACGCGGCGTTCGCGCATAACTTTCTCAAGTATCTCGAGGGTCCAGTTGGATTCGCGGAACCAGAAGTAGCCGCGCGGAACTTGCGGGCTGATGATGATGCAGGGTAGGTCTTTGCCTTCGGCGATAATTTTCGGCGGACCGAAGCGCAGAACTTTCTCGAGGTCGGTGCCGGATTCGCCAATGCCATGCAGATAGATGACGAGAGGCCAGTGGCGGTTGGTGTCTTCGTGGTAGCCCCGGGGCAAGTATTCGAGGTAGTGCATCTCCGTGGGGTGTTCGCGCGGCACCTGCATGGTGTGGACGCGATGTTCCATGATGATGGTGGCGATGTGCTTGTGGCAACCGGTGGCAAAGAAGGCCGAAAGGGTTAGGAAAGCCAGGGCGGCGGCCCGGAAGGGCGGGCGCGGGAGAACGCGCCTAAGGAGGCAAGGGTTTGGCATGGGTGACAGTGTAGGGCCGGGATCGCAGTAGGCAAGCTCAGGTGCGGCTATGGGTGAGATCTGGGTGCATCTTGACACTGTTCTTAAAGTGAGGTGGTCACGGTTCCTCGACCGGCAAAAACAAGAACATGGCTGTCGTGTCGTCACATGAAAAAAGCATCGCCCCCAAGTCAACCCAGTCCCGCGCCCAAGCCCCGGCCC
>JANOQV010000140.1:0-26365 GCA_031414955.1 Pedosphaera sp.
GTCCAGTTCGTGTCGCTCAAATTGGTCTTGCTGAGAATCTGGTAATTGGTGCCGGGAATGGTGTTGTGCAACGTCACCACCACGTTGCTGGCATTGTTGGTCGCGCGGACGATCTCCAGCCAGAGCGCGCAGCCGTAGCTCGCCGCGCTCATCGCCGCCTGTGCGCTGCCGGCCTCGGCGCTGGCCGCTTGCATCGCAGCGGCCTGTTTCGCCGTCGGCCTCGATTCATACTGGGCCACCGCCTTCAACGAGGCCTCATAAAGTTTCATCAGCAGAAAATCCCGCGGATCCTCTGGCTTCTGCTCCGCTGCGCCGAGTTGGATAGCCAGCCCTACGACGAAGAGCAGGCCGAACAGCCAGCGCACCAAAGCCGGAGCGTATGAGCGGAACATGCCGTGAGAGACGCGCGCGCAGGCGCTGGACGCAGATACAGTTTTAGAGTTCATGGAAAAAACTGTTCTGGTTGATCGACCCTTGGATGAGTCATGCAATCCGTATGTTCCGGCCTGCGCAGATGTCAAGAGACCAAGTGGACGGCGTGAGGCGGCGTGGTCGCCGCCCATCGATTGATTCGACACTGCTGCCGCGCTCAGGTTTTGATGTTCATTTCGTACTCGTGCTTGGTCGTCTTGCCGGGGATGGGCACTGGGAATTCGTTAGCGCATGAGTTCTCCCGCACCACCCTTGCTTAGAATTCTAGACACCGGTCGCCAACGAGAAGCAGAAACCTTCGCTGGTTCGACTGGAGCAGTAACAATCTTCACCGGTTCTGGCAGCGCCGCCGGCTTTTCCGCAGCCCCTCGCACCAGAAAATCTGGTCGGATGTTGAGTTCATACTCGTGCTTGGTCGTCTTGCCCGGCATAGGCACCGGATACACGCCGTTCGCATCTGCTACGATGGGCGGCGGCGAGTCCATGGTCCACTTGTCGATGCCGGGGGCGTACTCCATGTCGTCGTTGAGCATGTCGTCGTAAGTGATTTCCATGCCGGTGTGCGCGGCCTTGCGGCCCATGGAGGTGACGACGCTGGCCTGGACGCCGAAGGGAACCTCGTTGTACGGCTTGTCGTTGCGGATGGCGGTGATGAGATCGTTCCACTCGTTTTGATAAGGGTCGTTTTCCTTTCCGAAGTCGCCCGACTGCCAGAGCATGTTGGTGCGGTTCGGCATCTGGCCCTTGTGAATGCTGGAAGGGCCGGCGTAATCGCCCGACTTGGCCGCGATGGCCATGCCCTTGGTGCCGTGGACGTTGCTGTAATACATGGGATGCGCGCCCGAGTTGCAGCGGCCTTCCAGGTAGAACTTGGCCCCATCGGCAAAAGTGTATTCCACCGCGTAAGAATCAAAATTCTGATCTACCCACATTTCGCCGTCGGGGTTGGTGCGGTAGTGGCGACCGCCGAGCGCCTGGGCCTTGACCGGCCAGGCGTCCTTCATCCAGCACAGATGATCGATGTGGTGAATGTAGAAGTCGCTGTAGCAACCGCCGCTCGCCCAGAGGAAGCTGTGGAAGCGCGAAATCTGCCAGAGCAGTTCACTGGGCTTGCCGGGCCAGCGTGTCGAGAAGGCCGAGGCCACGGGACCGTGGCAGCGATAACCGCGCATCAGCATCACGTCGCCGATTTCACCGTTCTGCACGCGCTTGTGCAGTTCCTGAAGATGGCGCGCATGGCGGGACATCAGACCGACGCCGACCTTGAGGCCCTTGGCACTGGCCTTGTCAGAAAGTTCCAACATGCGGCGCGAAGTCGGGCCGTCGGCGGTGACAGGCTTTTCCATGAAGACGTTCAGCTTTTTCTCGATGGCGTACTGGAAGTGAACCCAGCGGAAGGCCAGCGGAGTGGTGAAGATAGCCACATCGCCGGGGCGCAGGCAGTCCATCGCGTTCTTGTAGCCATCAAAGCCGATGAACTGTTTGTCCTGGGGCACCTGCACCTGGTCGTTGAATTTTTTTTGCAGTGTTTCATGGCTGCCCTTGAGCTTGCCCTCAAAAACATCGGCCATGGCGACCAGTTTCACCGGGCCGTCCTTCACGGCGAGTGCGTTGCCGGCCGCGCCCGTGCCACGGCCACCGCAGCCGACCAGGGCGATCTGGACGGTCTGGCTGTCTTGGGCGTGAACATGGGGCAAGGTCACGCCCGCCAGCGCGGAAGCAGCGGCGAAGGTGCCGGTGGTTTTCAAGAAGTCTCGGCGCGAAGCATTGGCCGCGAGGTTTGAAGTTTCATTCATAAGGTTAGTTTCGTGACGCCGGGGCCGTGATGTCAATTCAAGGAAACTCCTGGAGGGCAAATGGAAGTGACTTCCACCGGCCGCGCTGGAGAGGTGAAGTCCAAGTCAGAGTCGAGGCCGCCGCCTCCAGTCCGAAATCAGGCGCCCCGCCTGGCCGCACTTGTTGACCGGCCCTTCCCTTCGCACTCATTCTTGGATGGCAAGTTGACGCTGCCAAAACGCGTCGATACATTCGCCCGACTTAAACCGGACTCAAACATGCTCGATGTCATAGAAAAAATTCTCGTGCTCCAGGATCGCGACCGGAAAATCATCCACGCCCGGGAGGAGTTGGCCCATGTCGCGCCGGAAAGGGCGGAGTTACTTGGTCGCGCCTCTGGCACCAAGGCCCGCCTGGATGCCGCCAAACTGGCCCAAAAGCAGATTGAGTCCGACCGCAAAAAGCTGGAACTCGACGTCGAGGCCAAGCAGCAACAGATCAACAAGTACGCCAACCAGCAACTTCAGACCAAGAAGAACGAGGAATACAAGGCGCTCGCCAACGAGATCGAGAATTGCAAGAAGGTCATCCTGGGCCTCGAAGATCAGGAACTCGAGTTGATGGAAAAGGCCGAAACAGCGCAGAAGGATGCCGCCACCGCGCAACTGGCCGCCAGCGAAGCCAAAAAACTGGTTGACGGCAAAGTCGCCGACCTGGACGCGCGGGAAAAGAACCTTCAGGTCGAACTGGTGAAACTCGAATCCAACCGCGCCGAACTGGCGGCCGTCATCGACGACTCAGCCCGCGACAAATACGAACGCCTGCTCAAAAGCAAAGGCGGGAATGCCGCCGTCGGCATCAGCCATCATTCCTGCGGCGGCTGCCACATGAAACTCAGCCGCGGACTTGTCGTGGCCTGCCAGGCTCACCAGGAGATTGTGACCTGTTCAAACTGCGGCCGGATTCTCTTCTTCACCCCGGACATGGACCTGGCCATCGCCGACTAGCTCGTAGGAGACAGCGGAGTGAGCACCGCGAGCAGGGTTTAGTCCTGCGCCGATTCCCGGAACACAGCCGGTCTGCGCTTTGCTTTCGTGAACACGACGCGTAGTTTCACAGTCGATTGACCTATGCGTTTTAGATTCCTGTGGCTGCTGCCGTGCCTTGCATCGTTGGCGGATGCGCAACTCGCGCCTCCGACCAATGCGCCCATCGTCGGCGCGCGGCAGCCCGCCCTCAGCCCGGATGGCAAGCGGTTGGCCTTCGTCTATCGCGGCGACATCTGGACTTGTGATTCCAAGGGCGGGCGCGCCCAGCCCATCACTTCGCATCTGGAAATGGACGCTTATCCGCTCTTCTCCCCGGACGGCCACTGGATCGCTTTCTCGAGCAAGCGCAGCGGCAACTCGGACATCCACGTCATCCCTGCGGAGGGTGGGGCCGCGCGGCAACTCACCTGGCATTCCGGTTCGGATATTCCCTACGGCTGGAGCTCGGACGGGAAGTATCTGCTCTTCTCCAGCAAGCGCGACACGGTGAACTACGAACTGTTTTCGCTCGACCTGAACACCGGGCGCACGCGGTTGCTCACCGAAGATTACGCGACCATCAACAACCCGAACTTTTCCCCGGACGGAAAACAGATCGTGTATGCGCGCTATGGCTTTCCATGGACGCGCCCGCGCTATTCCGGTTCGGCGGCGGCGGAAATCTGGCTGCTCAACGCCGCGAACGGCCAGCGCCGCGCCCTCACCACCAATGGCTTTCAACATCTCTGGCCGCGTTTCATGCCGGATGGAAAAATCCTGACCGTGACGGTCGATGAACTGACGCCTTCCACCACCAAGCTCGGGGACACCGTCTCGCCCATCGCGGACAACCCGCACCGTACGCCCAACCTCTGGCTGTTCGACACGAATGGCGGCGCGAAGCAACTGACCATCTTCACCGGCGGCTCGGTGCGCTGGCCGAGCGTGGCCTCGAAGAGTGGCGACATCGCGTTCGAATACGGCCCCGACCTGCATGTGTTGCGCAAGGGGGCGAAAGAATCTCAGCCATTGAAACTCCTCGCGGCGGCGGATGAGAAGCAAACCACTCGGCGCCGCGAGAAGGCGACCAGCGGCATCGTCGAGGCCGAGCTTTCGCCCGATGGCAAGACGATGGCCTTCGGTCTGCGCGGCGACATCTGGACGATTCCCGTGGAGAAGCCCAAGGGCGTCGCGGCCAAGAACGCCGAGTATGCGACGCGCCTGACGGACTGGGCGGGCGACGACTCGGACTTCATGTGGTCGAAGGACGGCAAGAAACTTTACTTCACCTCGGACCGTGAATTCTACACGCGCATCTACGAGCTGGAGCTGAAGACGCGCAAAGTCACGCCGCTGTGGAAACGCAACAGCGATGTCGAGCGCATGAAGCTCTCGCCCGATGGCGCGCAGCTTGGCTTCTGGGTCACCGGCCCCGATGGAGGGCTTTACACCATGACGTTGAGCAATCAGGAGACGAAGAAGATCGTCAGCGTGCCCGGCCCGCAGTGGCGCAATCAGGGCGGCGGCGACTACGAATGGTCGCCCGACCTGAACTGGATTTGCTACGCGCACCGCGGCGAGAGCAAGGCTTGGAACCTCTGGCTCGTCCCCGCCAATGGTTCCGCCGAGCCGCGCAACGTGACGCGCCTTTACGCCCACCACAGCCTGCCCGCTTGGTCGCCGGACGGGAAGTATCTCTTCTTCCAGAGCAACCGCGACAGCAGCGGCCTCTACGCGCTGCCGCTCGTGGGCGAAGATATTCGCGTGAGTGACACCGATCTGAAGTTCGTGAAGCCGACCAATGCCGTGACGGTGAAGATCGATTTCGAGGACATCCACCGCCGCATTCGCAAAGTCGGCTCGCAATCGCCGCAGGCCGACCTGCAAGTCACGGCCGAGGGCGTGATCGTTTTCATCGCCGAGGGCGACGTGGCTTCCATCGGCTACGACGGCAAGGAGTTCAAGAAGATCACCAGCGGCGGCGGCAAGAGCCAGTTGCGCGTGAGCAAGGACGGCAAGAAGGCTTCCTTCCTGAGCGGCGGCGAGATGTTCACCATGAGCATCGGCGGCGGCAAGGAGGAGAAAGTCACCTTCACGGCGGAGTGGGAGCGAAACATCCGCGCGGAGCGTCAGGCGTCGTTCACCCAGTTCTGGCGCTCCTACGAGCGCGGCTTCTACGACGCCAACTTCCATGGGCGCGACTGGTCAAAGATTCGCACCCGCTACGAGCCGTTGCTCGACGCGGTGGAAACCAACGACGAATTCGCCGGCCTGCTCAACATGATGATTGGCGAACTCGAAACCTCGCACGCTGAAGTCACGGCGGGCACGAACAAGGAAGCCGTGACCACGACGACCACGCCCCACCTCGGCTTCACCTTCGATTACACGCACGATGGTCCAGGCCTCAAGGTGAAGACCGTGCCGCACGGCGTGCCGGGTTGGTACGAGAAGAAGCGCATTCAGCCCGGCGACTACGTGCTGGCCATCAACGGCGAGGACGTTTCGTTGAACGAGAACCTCTACAAGTTGATCAACGATCGGCAGGACCGCGAGTTCGAGTTCCTCGTCAGCACCAACACCGATCGAGAGGGCGCGCGCACCGTAAAGTACAAGGCGCTCAGCACCGACGACTGGACGCAGCTGGCCTACCAGAACCGCGTCGAACGCACGCGCGAACAGGTCGAGAAGAAGAGCGGCGGCAAGGTCGGCTACCTCCACATCGCCAGCATGGGCGCGCAGAACCAGCAGCAGTTCGAGCGCGAGGCCTACGAGTTCATGGTCGGGCGCGAGTCGATGATCATCGATGTGCGGTTCAACAGCGGCGGCAACATCGCCGACACCCTGGTCGAGTGGCTCGAACGCAAACCGCACGGCTGGACCCGCCCGCGCGACGGCGTCAAGGAAGCCGTGCCCTTCCACACCTGGGACCGCAAGATGGTGGTGCTGATGAACGAGCACAGCTATTCCAACGGCGAAATTTTCCCCAATGCCATGCGTTCCAAGGGCCTGGCCCAGCTCATCGGCATGCCCACGCCCGGCTACGTCATCTGGACGGATTCCCTCAGCCTCGTTGATGGCACCAAGGCGCGCATGCCCATGACCGGCGCCTACCGCCTCGACGGCACGCCGATGGAAAACCTGGGCGAGAAGCCGGACCTCGAAGTGCGTCTGTCGCCGGAGGATTACCTGAACGACCGCGACCCGCAGCTCGACAAAGCGATCGAGGTGTTGGTTGGATCGCCGGTGCAGTAGAGAACAGGCTGCCGCTCAAATGCACCAGAGCCTGGGTTTTCAAACCGCCGCCGAGTGAAAGGGAGAGCGGTATCCGCAAGTTCCCACGGCCTTGGCCTACGAACGTGGCTGCGCGTTGAAAACTCGCGCTCCGGGGTGAGCAAAACACCCAGACGAGCGCGCACCGCCAGGTGGTGTTGGTCGCGCAGCGACCAGTAGAGCCGCAGGCCAAGGCGCAACGAATGGGCGGACCCAAGACTTTGCTTCCGGCGGCCCGCTGGGCGCGGGCCGAGTTGTCGCAGCGCGACAACTTCCACCTCCTCGGCTTCGTCCGATGGCAGTATCAAGATGCCCCTCTGAAGCTTGGGGCGGTGAGGTGTAGCTTGCCTCAGCGCGGTTGGTCGGGCATCCATTCTTGCTGCACGTTCGCCCCCGGCGTGCTGGGGTCAGCTCCCCCACTTTCATCTTAGCTTTAGCTGGTCCTAAGCTGTTGCGCCCGCCGCTGCGCAGGGCCTACTCCGCACCAGAAGAACCGCAAGGGTGAGAGCTACAGAAGGTCAGCGATTAAATCCGCCGCGCGGACGGTAGGGGCGCGCGGAGCGACCGGCGCGATTCCCGGACCCGCCGCCGTAGCCGCCGCGCTGCGGTTGCGCGGGCCGATCCGGGCCGGAGGAACGCTGCGGGGGCCGGCCTGGGGATGGACGGTGTTGCGCCGGGCGATGGGCTTCCGGGGGCGGACCGCCGGCGGAATAGTTAAAGCCCTCGGCGCGTTTGCGCACGATGCCGCGTCCGATGAATCGCTCGACCGAACGCAGATCACCTTGATCCTCCGGAGTCACAAAACTGATCGCATCACCGATCGCTTGGGCGCGTCCGGTGCGTCCGATGCGATGAACGTAATCCTCCGCGTGCATCGGGAAGTCGAAGTTCACCACATGGGAGATGCCGTCCACGTCGATGCCGCGGGCCGCGATGTCGGTGGCGACGAGCACGCGCACCGCGCCCGACTTGAAGTCTTTGAGGGCGCGCAGGCGCTGGTTCTGGGAACGGTTCGAGTGCAGCGTGGCGGTGCGAATGCCGCTGTGTTCGAGCTTGTCCGCGATGCGATCCGCGCCGTGCTTCATGCGCGAGAAGACCAGCACCATGTCCATCTGCGGATCCTTGAGCAGATGCACGAGCAGCGCGGGCTTGAGGTGCTTGGGCACTTCATAGATCAGTTGGGTGACGGTTTCGGCGGGATTGGACCGGCGGCCGATCTGAATGATCTTGGGCGCGTGCTGGAATTCGCGGGTGAGACGTTCGATCTCAGTGGAGAGCGTGGCCGAGAAGAGCAGCGTCTGCCGCTTCTGAGGCAGCATGCGGACAATCTGTCGGATCGCGGGAATGAAACCCATGTCCAGCATCCGGTCGGCTTCATCCAGCACGAGGAATTCCAGCCCGGAGAAATCTCCATTGCGCCGCTCCACCAAATCCATCAGCCGCCCCGGGCAGGCCACGATGATGTCCGTGCCGGCCCGCAGCGCGCGAATCTGCGGGCCTTCCCCCACGCCGCCGAAGACCGTCGCCACCGTCAGCGGCAGGTGGCGGGCGTAGGCGCGGATGTTCTCGTCGATCTGCACGGCCAATTCGCGCGTCGGGGCCAGGACCAGCACGCGAGTGCGCCGCGCTCCCGGCGGGCCGGAGGCGAGCTTGGTGAGGATGGGCAGGGTGAAGGCCGCCGTCTTACCCGTGCCCGTCTGGGCGATGCCGATCAAGTCGTGCCCGGCGAGGATGGGCGGGATGGCCGCCGTCTGGATGGGCGTGGGTTCGGTGTATCCGGCCTCCTGGACGGCTTTCAAAATTCTAGGCTCAAGGCCAAGCGCGTTAAACGACATGCAGCCATCTTGCGGGATCGCGGAGCAATAGCACGCAATTAACTTGGAGGCGATGAGAGGCGGGCGCACCTTGGAATTGCCGCTGTCATCCTGTCTGGCACTGCGACCCAAAAGACCAACGACCTAATCGCGAAACAATCCGCGAGCCAGGCTGGATTGAGAGATTGCGAGCCGCACTTGGTTGCGGCAGAGTTCCGACCATGAGCGTCGCCGAGTTGCCCATCCCGCTGGACCGCGAGAAAATCGCGGAGTTCTGCCGTGCGCGCGGCATCCGCAAGCTGAGCCTCTTCGGTTCCGTGCTCCGGGATGACTTCGATCCCGCTCGCAGTGACGTGGATGTGCTGGTGGAATTTCTCCCCGGCGTTCGGCCCGGCCTCAAGTTCTTCGGCTACGGCGAGGCGCTGGCGGAGATCATCGGACACAAAGTGGATTTCAACACCGCCGAGTGGTTGAGCAAATACTTCCGTGATGATGTGGTCCGGGAGTCTGTCGGAATTTATGAGCAGGCATGATCCGAAAGTGACGCTGCGCCAGCTTGCGGAGTACGCGCGCCACTCCCAGGAGATTTGCAGTCAAAACACCTTGCCGGAAATCCGGGCCGACTGGCAGAAGCGCGCGGCCTTTGAGCGGGTGATGGAAGTTCTCGGCGAAGCGGTGAAGCGGCTGCCCTTTGAGTTGTGCCAGCAATATCCCGCCGTGGAATGGCGTCTGGTGGCCGGGATGCGCGACCGCGTGAGTCACGGCTACGACGGCATTGATTACCAGATGCTGTGGGACACGGTGGAGCAAGACTTGCCAACGCTGCTCACCACGGTCGAGAAGATGCTCGCTGACCTCGACAAGAGTTCTCATTGACTCGCAGACTCGCAGACTCGCCGGTCGGCGCTCCGCTACACCCGCAGCTTCGCCAGCAAGTCCTTGCTCTCCACGTTCTCGCCGACCTGGACGTTGATCTCGCTGACCACGCCGTCTGCCGCTGCGTAGATCGTGGTCTGCATCTTCATCGCTTCCATGGTCATCAGCTTGTCGCCTTTCGCCACCTTGGTGCCGACGCTAACGTTGACGCTGGTGATGATGCCGGGAATGGGCGCGCCGGCCTGGAGCGGATCGGCAGGGTCGGCCTTGGCGCGGGCTTTCTTGTCGGCCTTGGCGGACTTGTCGGCGATGTGCGCGACGCGGGTGATGCCGTTGAGTTCGTACGTCACCGGGCGGCGGCCGTCCTTGTCCGGGTCGCCCACGCTGAAGAAGCGGATGAAGAGCGTCTTGCCTTCCTCGATATCGACGCTGATTTCCTCGGCGGGCTTGAGCCCGTAGAAGAACGCGGCCGTGGGCAGCACGCTCACGTTGCCGTAGTCGCGCGTGAACTTGGCGAACTCGGCGAAGACTTCGGGATACATGAAGTGGCTGTAGAGATCGTCGTAAGCGGAGTCGCGGACAGCCTTGTAAGCAGTTTTTTCTTCAAGCACGACCGGCGGTAGAAATTGCCGTTTGCGAAGCCCGGTCCGGCTGGCTATTCTTTCGCCGTGAGCACACTGATGGAAATTCAAGACGCCGTAACGAGGCTTCCCGCTGACGAGAAGACCGCCCTCTCGCTCTGGCTGAATTCCCAGGCCGCGCCCGCCCTGAGCGCGCGCGAGGAGCAACAGCTTCTCCGCTCGCTCGACGAAGCCATCCGGGACGTGGATGCGGGCCGGGGCGTGTCGCTGGCCGACGCGCACAAGCTCGTGGTTTCATGGGCTGCAAAGTAATTTTCTCGCCCCAGGCCATTGCGGACCTCGCGGCTGCCGTCCGCCACATCGCTAAGGACGATCCTCAAACCGCCGAACGCATCGGTCATGCGCTGATTGACCGCGTGACCATTCTGGAAAATTTCCCACTGCTCGGCGCTCCTTATCCCAAGCGGCCCGGCGTGCGGAAACTCGTCTCCCGTCCCTACATCATTTTCTACCGCGCCAGGCCGGAAGAGAACTGCGTGGATATTCTCCGCTACTGGCACGGGACGCAGAGCGAACCGGTGCTGAACGATTGAGCCGCCGGTCACCGATGGGTGCCTCTTTCCGAATACGATGCCGCTCCGACGGAGCTTGGGATTCCGTTGCGGTGGCCTTTCTACAAAGATGCCGCCCCTGACGGGGCTGCCTGACCGCGCCCCGTCGCCAAGTCCGTGGCGACGCGGTTCTATCCCAACGGGATTGCATCATTCAGCCCAGCGTTGCGACGCCGGGTCGCTACGCTGGGAAAGAGGTTTGCAGATTCACCAACCCTGTAGGGGTTGCATCCCCGGACTGCACCCGCCATGGCCCGCTCGCGCTTCAACCCCTGCAGGGTTGATGTCGAATTGGTTTCCGGCACCCAGGGTAGCTCGCGGACTCGCAACCGCTGGGCTGAGTGATGAAATCCCGTTGGGATTCAGGGGCGGCGCGATTGGGAAACCCGACTGGCTCCGCCGCGCGCACCGGGAGAAAAAGCCGCGCTCGACAGCCCGTTTTCCCTGCCTACACTGCCGCTATGACCGCGCCGTTCCCGGACTGTTTCACGGATGGGCTGAAACGCGAATTGCGGGCGAATATCTGTTGGAGCTGACGACAGGAGATTATGGTGCCGCACAAGTACGACGAGATTGTCAGACATTTGTCAGCCGCTTTCGCCGAGATGAGAAGGATCGGCCTTGCCGACGTTGTGGCGAAAGGGGGAGTTGGCGAAATTTTACTGGCCCGCAATCGCGGACATGAATTGATTGTTTCCGACAAGGGAGCCGACGGGAAGGATTCCAATGACAATCGTTACGAGTACAAGGTCAGCATAACGGATCAGTTCAACTTCCACTTTGGCACACGCGAAACCAAAGACCCGCCTGAAGAGAAGGTGAAGAAACATTTTAAGGGTCTCAAAGGTGCGCTTTGCGCAAAGCGTGAGGACGAGAAGATAAAGCGGATTGTGTTTATCCCCACTGAATCAATCGTGCCCTATCTCATCGATCACTTTGCCAATACGACAGGAAAGCAATTGAACGGGAATTTCTCATTCGGCCGTCTGCTTGCGATGAGGGATGCCGTAGAGCTAAACCCTGAAGACCCAACAAGTGCTCTGTGAACTGTCGCTACGTCGCGTGAACAACACCATCGTCCAGCCACCAACCAAGGAAATCCTCGCGCTTTGCGACGACTCCGACTTGCTTATCGAGCGATATCTGGCGTGCGTTGGCACGATTCGCAGAACGATTCGCCGTTTCGAAGCTGAGACGGAGGTTTACACCATCATGAAGCTCCTGATTCGCCACTTGGAGTCGGTATGCCAGTTGGCGCGTCACGATCTCGTTCAACTACCCTCCGCAGTCGTCCTCTCTCGCGCGGCTTTCGAGGCCAGCGTTCGCGCACGGTGGATGCTCCGTCCAGTTGATCCCTATGAACGAGAGGTGCGATGGGTTCTGCATCTTCGCTCTGCGACGGAGCACTACGCCAAATTGGAGCGCAGCACATGCATACCGAAGGAGACCGCTGCGGCTTACGGCCTACGCCGCCAATCATACGAGGAATTCGGTGCCGACATTTCCAAACTCCTTTGTGAGCGTGGATACTCCTTACCAAAGCAAGCCCCGAACATTTGGGAGATGGTCAAGGACATCGGCGAGCCAAACCTTTACCATTTCTACATTCTTCTTTCCGCCTACACGCACACGAATTTCGAGGCAGGCAACCTCTATCGTAAAAATCTCGGCAACGCGAAGGAACTGGGCGAGTTCATCACACCCAAAGATTGGCAGCTTCCTTTGGAGGTCGCTTGGAGGTCCTTTTTCGTCATCGCCCACGACTTCTTGTACTGGGTCGAGGCAGACATGGCGACATTCTCCTCGAAGACCCTGCGCCCCGGCTTTGAATCGCACTTATCCCAACTCAATGCGGCCTGACCTTTACACCCTCAGCTTCGCCAGCAGATCCTTGCTCTCCACGTTCTCGCCGACTTGCACGTTGATCTCGCTGACCACGCCGTCCGCCGCCGCGTAGATGGTGGTCTGCATCTTCATCGCTTCCATGGTCATCAGCTTGTCGCCTTTCGCCACCTTGGTGCCGACGCTGACGTTGACGCTGGTGATGATGCCGGGAATGGGCGCGCCAGACTGGAGCGGGTCGGCGGGGTCGGCCTTGGCGCGGGATTTCTTGTCGGCCTTGGCGGATTTGTCGGCGATGTGCGCGACGCGGGTGATGCCGTTGAGTTCGTATGTCACCGGGCGGCGACCCTCCTTGTCCGGGTCGCCCACGCTGACGAAGCGGATGAAGAGCGTCTTGCCTTCCTCGATATCGACGCTGATTTCCTCGGCGGGCTTGAGTCCGTAGAAGAACGCGGCGGTGGGCAGCACGCTCACGTTGCCGTAATCGCGCGTGAACTTCGCGAACTCGGCAAAGACCTCGGGATACATGAAGTGACTGTAGAGATCGTCGTCGCCGACTTCGCGTTTCAACTTGCCGATGAGCGAGCGCGTCTCGGCCTTCAAGTCGGCGGGCGGGAAGTTGGAACCGGGCCGGCCCTTGAGCGGCTTCTCGCGGCCAATGACGACCTTCTGCAACTGCTTCGGCCAGCCGCCCATCGGCAGGCCGAGTCCGCCGCGCAGCATATCGACGACGCTGGCGGGAAAAGGCGTGACGCCGGGTTCGAGGTTCACCACGTCGGCGGGCTTGATGCCGCGCGTGATGAGAAACATCGTCATGTCACCGACAACCTTGCTGCTCGGCGTCACCTTCACGATGTCGCCGAAGAGCTGGTTCACCTCGGCGTAAGTGCGCGCGATCTCCGGCCAGCGATGCGCGAGACCCATGCTGGCGGCCTGTTCCTTGAGGTTCGTGTATTGGCCGCCGGGCATTTCGTGGAGATACACTTCCGCGCTGCCGGTCTTGGGCGCGGTGTCAAAGGGCGCGTAAATCAAGCGCACGCGCTCCCAGTAGTCGGAGAATTCGTTGAGCGCTTCGAGGTCGAGTCCGGTGTCGCGCGGCGTACGTTCGAGCGCAGCGACTATGGAGTTCATATTTGGCTGGCTCGTCGAACCGCTCATGCTGGCGATGGCGAGATCAACGATGTCCACGCCGGCATCCGCGGCCTTCATCACGCTTGAAGCGTTCACGCCGCTCGTGTCGTGGGTGTGGAAGTGAATGGGCAGGCCAACCTCTTCCTTGAGCGCCTTGACCAACGCGTGCGCCGCATAGGGACGGCAGAGTCCCGCCATGTCCTTGATCGCCAAGAGGTGCGCGCCCATGCGCTCCAGTTCCTTGGCGAGCTTCACGTAATACTTGAGCGAATACTTGGTGCGCTTCGGGTCCAGGATGTCGCCGGTGTAGCAGATGGCGCCCTCGCACAACGCGTGCGTCTCCTGCACCGCGTCCATCGCGACCGTGAGGTTGGGCAGGTAATTCAGCGAGTCGAAGATGCGGAAGATGTCCATGCCCGACTCGGCGGCGTGCTTGACGAAACCGGCCACGACGTTGTCGGGATAATTCGAGTAACCCACGGCGTTGCTGCCGCGAAAGAGCATCTGGAAACAAATGTTCGGCACCTTGGCGCGCAACTCGCGCAACCGCGCCCACGGATCTTCGCGGAGGAAACGCATCGACGTGTCGAAGGTCGCGCCGCCCCACATCTCCAGCGAGAACAACTGCGGCGTGCGTTGCGCCACCGCACCGGCGGCGGCGAGCATGTCGTAGCTGCGTACGCGCGTGGCCATGAGCGACTGATGCGCGTCGCGAAAGGTCGTGTCGGTGATGAGCAGGCGCTTCTGCTTCGCCGTCCACTCGGCGAATTTCTTCGGGCCGAGTTCGAGCAGCAGGTCGCGCGTGCCTTTCGCCGGCTTGGCCTTGTGGTCGTATGCCGGTGGCGCGATCTGCGGCGCATGACTCGCGAGCTTGTGGCCCTTCGCGTGCGGATTGCCGTTCACGATCACGTCGCCGAGGAAACTGAGCAGCTTGGTCGCGCGGTCGCGGCGATGCTTGAAGGCGAACAATTCCGGGGTGTTGTCGATCAGCGTGGTCGTGGCCTGCCCGCTGCGGAAGGTCTCGTTGTGAATCAGGTTTTCGAGGAACGGGATGTTCGTCTTCACGCCACGAATGCGGAATTCCTTGAGCGACCGATCCATGCGCTGCAACGCCATCTCGAAGGTCTGCCCGCTCGTCGTGAGCTTCACCAGCAACGAGTCGTAGAAAGGCGTGATGACCGCGCCCGCATAGCCCATGCCGCCGTCGAGTCGCACCCCGAAACCGCCCGCGCTGCGGTAGGTGAGAATCTTGCCGTAGTCCGGCGTGAACTTGTTCTCGGGATCCTCGGTGGTGATGCGCGACTGCACGGCGTAACCCTGGCGCGGGATTTTATCTTGCGGCGGCAGGCCAACCTCGGCTGAGAACATCGACTGCCCTTGCGCAATCATTATCTGCGCGCGCACGAGATCGATGCCGGTGATGACTTCCGTGACCGTGTGCTCGACTTGAATACGAGGGTTCATCTCGATGAAGAACCATTCGTTGCAGTCGAGGTCGTAAAGGAATTCCACCGTGCCCGCGTTGTCGTAACCAATCTCTTTCGCGATGCGCGCGGCCGCGAGACACAACTCCTGCCGAACGTGATCGTCCAAGCCAACGCTGGGCGCGATCTCGACAACCTTCTGATGCCGCCGCTGGACCGAGCAATCGCGTTCGTGCAAATGCAGCACATTGCCGTGCTTGTCGCCGAGCACCTGCACCTCGATGTGCTTCGCGCGCGGAATATATTTCTCCAGGAACACGGCGGGATTGCCGAAGGCGCGTTCCGCTTCGCCCTGCGCCTCGTCGAGCAGATGGTCGAGGTCACCGGACTTGTGAACGACGCGCATCCCGCGCCCGCCGCCGCCGAAGGCCGCCTTGATGATGAGCGGGAAGCCAATCGATTTCGCGACCTTCAACGCCTCGGCGCGATCCGTGATCGGCTCCTCGGTCCCGGGAAGCGTCGGAACATTGATCTTCGCCGCCAGCGCGCGGGCCGCCGTCTTGTCGCCCATCATGTCGAGCAACTCCGGCTTCGGCCCGACGAAGGTGATGCCCGCCCCGGCACACGCGCGCGCGAACGCCGCGTTCTCGGAAAGAAACCCGTAACCCGGATGAATGAGATCGACGCCCTTCTCCTTCGCCAGCGCGACAATGCTGGGAATGTCGAGATACGCCGCGACCGGCCCCTTGCCCTGACCGACGAGATACGCCTCGTCCGCCTTGAAGCGATGGACCGAGAGGCGGTCTTCCTGCGCATAGATGGCGACCGTGCGGAGATTCAACTCCGTGGCCGCGCGAAACACGCGGATGGCGATCTCGCTGCGATTGGCGACGAGAAGCTTCTTGAACTCTTTGGGCTGGGCTTTCGACGAACTCATAAATTGCGCGTGGTTATAGAGAGGGGCGGGGGTGATGGCAAAAGGTTTGGTACTTTCGGCGGAGCGGGCCTCGCGGGTGCCGCGCCTGGAAGCGATCGAGTGCCGACTGGCGCTGGTTTCAAGCTCTGGTCGAAGTTTCCTGGGCGCTCGAATCGCGGCTAAATGTTCAGCAGGAGAGCGGCTGATTTAGACTGCGCGGCGGCGGCGATCGCGACCAGCGCCTGGCTGCTTTGCTTGCGGCAGAAGTCGGCCACTCCGCGGGGCAGGGCATGCCAGTACTGGCCGGAGTGGTTTTCCTTCACCCAGGCGAGGAATTCCGCATACTGCCGCACCTCGAATTCATCCTCGACCGCCGCGCCCTGGCCAAAGTCCACATAGTCCGGATGGACATTGAGCAGCGCCATGCCGCCGCGGGAGCGGATCCATTCGAGCTTCTGCTTCCAGATGTCGTTGGTCGGCTCCTGCAGCATGACGAAGAGGGTCGAGTCCTGGACCAGAGTGTAGGGCAGTTCCATGTAGCCGCCACCTTCGCGCGCGCCGATCCAGAAGGGGAAGATCGTCTTCACCCCGTCGGGCTGCGGCTCGAACGGGTCGGTGTCGAAAGTGGAGGCGTCGTACTGGACGTGGAGTTCCTTGATCCATTCCAGGTTGTGGAACATGAAGCCGGAGCGGAATCCCACCGCGTCCCATTCCTTGAGATAGAAGTTGATGCGCTCGGCGCTGGCGCGAAAAGCCGCCCGAGACTGGTAGAGCTTTCCGTCGTGCCGGTGATCATGCACGCCCACCTCGAAGCCCGATTCGACCAGCCAGTTCCGCAACTCGGCGCTGACGCGGTAAGATCCCTCGGGAACAAAATTGAAGGAGGAACGGAAGCCCAGGGACATCTCCAGCTCGGCCAGTTGCCGCACGCGATCCAGTCCGCGCTGTGATTCCACATCGTGGGTCAGGACGAAGGCAAACTTGCGCTCCTCCGGCCAGCCCGGCCAGTTCGCGGGCGCGGTGCCGGCAGATTCCAGAATGGGCCATTGGCCGGTGCAGCGGGCGCGTTTGCGGCGGGCCAGCCAGCGCCGGATGGGCAGGCGGAAGCCGAGTGGTAGCGCTGGCTTGATCCAGTAGTAAAGGCGCAGGCTGACCAGCCAGAGCACGCCGATCACCAGAGTGATCGAAAGCCAGTGGCCGCGCAAAAATCCCAGGACAGTTCTCATCGTGATACGCGCGTGATAATCCCAACCTAATCCAGGTGCGGGTAAAGAATCCGCCCCATCATTTTGAAAACTGGTGAGGGCGTCAACTGCAACATCCGATTGGCCCAACTCGCTTTCTCCTCCCGGCCGGCGAGGAATTTTCCCTGGCGCAGGTCATGGCGGTAATAGCGGATGGTCTGTTCACCAGCCCCGAACCCGCGCTTGAAGCGCCGCAGCCCCTCGTTGGTCAGCGCGCTCCGGCCCATGGAAAAGGTGGCGAAGCCGCGGGCGGCGAACCACTGGATGGCGGCCCACATCACGAGATCATTTCCGCGCAGATTCAGTCCGGCCGGATCGGAAGCGCCAAACTTGTAGATGGCGGTGCGACCGTGGTGCAGGAAGATGCCGGCCGCGACCAATCGCTCCTCGTGCCAGGCTTCCAGGATGAATCCGTGCTTCGTTTGGAACAGGTGTTCCACGATGCTTTGGAAAAATGAGAAAGGCTGGGGCGGCACGCCATGCTTGCGCCGCGTGACGCAGTGTAAGTCGTAGTAGCTGCGCATGGCTTCCAGCGAGGTGGCGATCCTCGTGGTGACGCCCGACTTTTCGGCCTTGCGGATGGCCCGTCGCACGCTCGATTCCAGTCCGTCCGACAACGCTCCCAACTCCACCGTGAGATCCAGCGTATGCCCGGCGTATTCAGCCCACGGCGTAGCCGGAGCCTGGCCGGGAATCGCGCCGCGAATTTCGAGGTGCTTCCAATGCCGCTCCCGCCCCAGTTCCAGTGCCTGCTCGAACAATCCCAAGCCCCCGTAGGGGGCCTCATGAAGCACACCGCATTCATCCGAGAAGGGCAGCGCCACGCCCCGACGTCCAGTCAGAGGGCTGTTGATCTCCATGATCGGCAGTAATGCGAGCGCCTGGTCTCCCTCCATGTCGGCGAGGTAAAACGGCTTGTGCCCATAGCTCCCGTGCAGCACCCGGGACCAGCCCTCGCCATGGAAGATGGAAGCGGCGGGATGGGCTGAGAGCAGCTCATCCCAACCGCTGTCCTGCAAAGGGTTGAACGTGCGAATGGAACGCCGGGCCGGAGATGAAGTTGGCGACGAGGCAGTCACGAAGGCGTCGGAAGCGGGCTTGGAAAACCCGTCTCACCGAGGTGCGTAAAATCTGCGCAATGAAGCATGGGCCTTTCGATACATTTTCGCGCCCGGCTGTTCAAGCCAAGAAACCTGCGCGGCGAGGCGAATTGCCCCGGTCCAAGGTTAGGGGATTCCCAGAGTCCAAAATGGTTCCGCCACGACCGGACTATGGAGGTGGTTCCGGCGGTGCGCGCGGCGCGCGACCGCTCATGGCCGGAGCAGAATCTTGTAGAGGCGCTGGGTGTTGGTTCCCACCGGATCAGTGAGGGTGGCCGAGGCGTTAGTCGCGGCCATGTTCGTGGCCAGCACGGACCAATCGAGTTCGACCAGAGCGTTCTTGAATAGCACATCATAGTTTCTTCCCGCCACGGCGTTCCAGCTCAGCGTCACCACCGCGTCGGTCAGGGCGATGGAGGCAGTCATATCGGGCGAGACCACCACCACCTCGAAGCTCTTCGCATCCTCCAGCGCGGGCGTGCCGCCGTCGGTGGCACGCAGGACGAAGGTGTTCGTGCCGAGGTTGTTCGCGGTCCAGGAGAACAATCCGCTGGCCGCGTGGACGCTCGCGCCGGGGGGCGGAAACACGCCGAAGTCGAAGGTGATGGTCTGCGCGGGCAGGTCGGCGTCCGTCGCTGTGGCGGTAAACGAAACGACTTCGCCGAGTAGCGTGGTGCGGTTCGTCATCGCGGCCAGGACTGGCGTCGTGTTGCTCTCGTTCACGATGATGAGTATCGCCGCCGAGTTGCTCAACGCCGGCGTGCCATTGTCCTGCACGCGCACGATGACGGTGTAGGCTCCCGGTCCTTGCGCCTCGGAGGGCTGCCAGGTGAAGACGCCACTGGTCGGATTGATCCCAGCCCCCGCCGGACGCGACAACGGATCGAGGCTGAAGGCCAGCGGTTGGGCCGGCACATCAGAGTCCGCCGCCAGCGCCGTGAAGGTGAACACGGAACCCTCACCTACCAATCCGTCGCCGGGAATGCTCAGGCTCGGCGCGTTGTTCGTCTCCAGCACCGTCACGAGGAAGGTCTGCGTGGCACTCAGCGGAGGCAGTCCGTTGTCCTGCACCCTCACGCTGAACTCGTGATTGGTGCCGCCTTGCGACTCGTCGGGAATCCAGCCGAACACGCCGTCCGTGGCGCCGATGATCGCGCCCGCCGGAGCGCCGGGCAGGAATGACCAGGTCAACGTCTGGCCGGGCAGGTTGGCGTCGCTGGCCAGGACAGTGAAGGCGAGGATGCCGCCCTCGGCCACCGTCTTGTCGCCGATCGGATTGAGCACCGGCGCAACATTGGGCAGCGGATAATAGTTCGCCGCGCGCGGCGTGGTGTTGGTCAGGAAGAAGGTCGGCGGGCCGGCATCCGGGAAGCGTCCCTGCGTGACGTCGGCTTGCTGCAAGCCAAAGGTCACCGCATCGATCTGAAGCCCGTCGGGCGTGAAGAGGCCGATGGCTTCGCCCGTCCTCGCCAGACCGAAATCCACATGCAGGTCCGCGCGGTTGGTGGCGTTCTGCCCGGCCTCGCTGTCCGCCCAGACCAGCAGGTAGCCGTGCGGCGGGATGTAATAGCCGGGCGGGATCTGATATTTGAATTTGTTGGTCAGCGTGTCGGTGAGGTAATAGCCGGCCAGGCTCACGGTGTTGCTGCCGGGATTGTGCAGCTCGAACCAGTCCTCGTAATTGTCGTCCGCCGGATCAGCCAGCGCGCCCACGTTGTCCGCCATCCATTCGTTGATGAACACCGCGACCGGCGGCAACGTGCCGTTGTTGGTCGCGCCCGCCGTCACGTAATACATCTCGAAGCGGGTGAAGGGCTGTCCGTCCGGATACGAGCCGAAGGAGTGATCGAGCCCCGCCACGTAGTTCACATGGTCGATGACCTGCAGCTCGCCCGCGTTGGGCCGCGACAGCGCGACCGAGCCGGAGCCGGACGCGAGGCGGAAGCCGGCGTGCAGTTCACCGGACGTGGTCTCGTTCGTTTCGCCGTCGCAGAAGACGATCTTGAACTGGCCGGCATTGACGACGTGACCGGACGGGAAAGCCCACTGCGCGAGCACGGTGTAATTCGAGGCGAGGAACAGTCCGTCCAGCGACACGGCGTTCGTGCCGGGATTGTGAATCTCGATCCACGGCTCGCGTTCGCTGGCCGTGTCGAGCGGCCCGGTCAGATTCCCGGCCTGCACTTCATTGATCCACAAGTTGGGGAAGACCGGCAGCGTGCGGGTCATGGCGTTGGAAGCGCCGGGCGTGCCCAGGCTGCCGAGGGCCACGACCTGGCGGTTGATGTTGGTCGTGACGTTCAAGGGGCCGCTGTTCTGGAGCTTGACCGTGAGATTGGTCGCGGAGTTGGTGGAGTAAAACCAGAAGCTCAAGGTATGCACCGCGTTGGTCAGCGGCGCGGGGGAAAGCAACTGCGAGATGAGGCGCGGACTGGCGTTGCCAAACGTGGCGCAGACCATCTTCAGCGCACCCGTGCCGCTGTGAACCACGTCGCCAGTGATCACAGTGTTGGTGTAATTGGTCCCCACGTTCCAACTGTTGGTCACGGGCGACACCTCCAGCAGCGGCCCCGTTTCAAAATCGCCGTTGCGCACGTAGTTGGGGCCCACGCCCGCCACGGTGCCCGCCACGACGGCGATGTCATCGACCACGCCGACGGCACCGTTGATTTCGCCATTGCCGAAGTTGAGGGTCAGCCGCATCTGGTTGCCGCCCACGCCCGGTCCGGCAATGCCGGTGGCGACGACGAAGCGCCAGCCTTCGTTGACCGCCTGCACCGCGCCCCAGTTGCCCACGCGCCGCGTGTCCTGCGCCGCGTCGATCAATTGCAACGACACGCCGCCGCCGCCGCCCGGCCAGGGCAACGCGCCTTCATAACGAACCTTGTCCACCACGAGATCCAACTCCGGAGTCGCGCCTGGTTTGACCAACGTGAGCGTCTCGCCCCCCGTTTGTAGATTGCCGGGATAAATGTCGTAGGGCGTCACGTTCGTGCCATAAGCCGCCGCAAACGCCACCCGATCCTTTGCCAGCACCAGGTAAGTGCGCGGGCTGAAGATCGTGCCGTCGGGGAAGGTGTAGCCGAGGCCATCCAGCCGCCAGTTCGAGAGATCAAAGGTCGTGTTGGTGGACGTGTTGAACAGCTCCACGAACTCCGCGTCCGGCCAGGGCGGCTGCGACATGATCTCGTTGATGACCAGAAAATCCTGCGGCGGCGCGGGCGGGGCCGTGACTGTGACCGTGATGGTGTCCATGCTGTTGCTGAAGGCGTTGCCGTAATGATCACGCGCCACCAGGTTGAGCACGTTGGTGCCGGAGGGCAGGGCAAGGACGAGGCTCCAGTTGGTCGTGGTGCTCCAGGTCAGCGCGTAGGTCACGCCGTTAATCTCGATGCTGTCCACTTGAAGCGGGCCGCGACCATTGAGCGTGACCACGTTGTTGGCGTTGGTGAAGTCATTGCCGGAGTTGCTCTGAATCTCGAACGTCGCCGTGTTGTTCGTGGCCAGGGCGTTGAGCAGCACCACGCGCTTGGCCGCGATGTGCGTCTTGATCGCGGACGGACTGGCCACGCCCGCGCCCGCCGCGACCATGCCGGCATAACGTGCGTCGATGATCGTGTCCGAGCGCGTGGGCAGCATCATGCCGTGGGCCGCTTCGAGCAGCGTCTGCCAATAGATACGGTTGAAGGGCGTGTGATCATTGCGCGGCCCGTGATCCGCGCCGCCGATGCCGGTCAGGTTGGAATCGCTGCCCGTCCCGCCAAAGGCGAAGTCCACGTCCCAGAGCAGCAGATTCCAGCGACCGTGCGACGGACGGTACATGAAGGCGTTCTGACCGCCGCCATACGAGAAGCTGTCCGTGTTGTTAATCAGATGCTGCGTCACATCAGTCTTGTACCACTCGCGCACGTCGAAGGAGTTCGTCAGCGTGGTCGTGTAGAGAGCCGTGTTGAGCGCCGCCGCCGTCATGGCGGCATTCACCAGTCCGTACACATTGGTGTAATTGTTTTGCTCCAAGGGCGAGGCCGAGCGCCAGGGCAGGGTGGCGCGGTAGCGGGCCATCTTGAACGCCCCGCCCGTGGTCGTGTAGCGGTTGAAGTTCGCCCCCACTGTCCCGTAGCCCGCCTCGCCGTTGCCGTAAGCCGTGTCGCCAAACTCGAACCCAATCTGAATCTTGTGCAGCTCGCCGTCGGCATCATCCGGAAACCACTGGTCCACGAAGTCGCCGTTGGGCTGCTGCGCGTCGTGCATGATGGTGGTGTTGCGCCGTTGCCCGTTCACGTAGAGGAAGACCGGACGGTGGTAGAGGAACGGATTGCCGAACTGCCCGCCGAACCAATAGGCGTGAATCTCCTTCTGGCCCGTGGTGTCGCCGCCGCCGTTGCCGGGGCGGAAGAGATTGAGGTCCGTCTCGCCGAAGAGCCGCTCGTCCGGCGCGAAGCCCAGATCGTAATCGCAGTTGTTGCCCACCGGCGAATTGTAGGCCGGCGAATGATACGGGCTGCCGTGGAACCACGCCCCCATGTTGTAGAACACCCGGTTCGTGCCATAGATGAAGGTCGCGTCCTTGGGTTTGTTGCTCATCTTTTCCTCCGCCACCCAACGGTCGATGGTGCGCTGCGTAAGCCAGAAGCGATACGTGGGCAACGTGCCGGGAATGTTCACGTCGCCCCACTCGAGCACGCACTCGCGCGCCGGCGCGTCGTTCGGGAAAGTCGGCCCCGTGCCCGGACTGAGCCGGTCCGTGGCCTGGAGGTGGAAGGCCGCGAAGACATTGCTGGCCTGGCCGGGAATCACCGCGCTGAACAACCCCGCGCCGTTGTTGGTCATGGCCAGCGCGATGAAGTTCGTGGATGGCTCCACGCGATACTTCAAGAGCAACGTCGCCAGCCCGTCCGGGTCCTCCACCCGCGCCGTCACCAGCACGGGCGTGTTGGTCGCGGGCAGGGCCGGCCAGTGCGCCACCGCCGTGATGGCCGGACCCGCATTCGTGGTCGCGGTCGAGTTCACCGCGCCGGGCGTGCCGAGATTCTTGGCCGTGACCATGTAGCCGGGCGCTTCCATGTAATTGCCACGCACCCGGAGCAGGATGTTCGGGTTGCCTTTCAGCCAGCGCACCTTGGCCCGGATCGTCACCGTCGTGCCGCTGGCGATGGCGAAAGGCAGTTCGCAGCGCACCCGGTTCGCGCCGCTGTCCCCGCGCCCGGTCGCGCGCAAATGCAGCGAGCTGGTGCTCAGGTAGCCGGCCTCCGCGTCCCGCCCGGATTCGTTGTGGTTGCCCTGGAAGGTCCACCCGGCTGAATCCGTCTCGAAGCCGGTGTTGCCGATCAGGTTCGTGACGAAGTTCACCTGGATGAGTTCGACGTAGTCCACCAGCGCCTCGCCCGCGCCGAGCAGCGTGAGGTGGAGTTGGTGCGCCGTCTGCCACCCGTTGTCCATCACGCCCGTCGCTTCCACCGTGATCCACTGGCTCTTCGCGGTCTCGATGCTGTCCGCCCAGTTCGGCGCCAGCCGGCGGTTGCTCCGCCAGTCCTTGAGTTCCAGACTGCTCCCCCCGCCCGCCGCCCATTTGCCCCAGCGCCCGCCGTCCGCGTACGTCACCTCGTCCATCACGATGTGAATGGTGTTCGTCGAGACCACGCCCTGGCCGTTGGTGCTCACGATGGTGTCGGGCTTGGTCAGCGCCATGCGTTCGCCGCTGTCCTTCAACGTGCCCTCCCAATCGCCCAGGCAATTGTTCGTCGTGAGCGTGAGGTAATTGGACCGCAGCAGCGTCGCCTTGGCCGCGAGGACCAGATAGCCGTGGGCGGGAATGACCGTGCCGCTGGGGATGGTGAACTTCACTCCATCCTTGATCCGCCACTTGCCCACGTTCACCGCGTTGCTGCCGGGGTTGAACAGCTCGATGTATTCCTCGTCGCTGTTCTTGGTCACGGGGTCATACATGATTTCATTGATCACGATGACCGGCGTGCGGTGACGCGCGTTGGCGGCTCCGGGCGTCTTGCTCTGGAGGCGATGAAGCTCCGTCCCGCCATCCGGGAAGCGCCCCGTGGCCACGCCGTTCTCTTGCGCCTCGAAGCGCACGCAATCCAGCACGCGGGTGTTCTGAGGGTTCTTCAGGTAAACCGTCTCGCCCTCCGCGCTCAGGCCGAAGCCGAGATCCGTCTCGGTGTAAACCACGAAGCCATTCGCCGGGATGATCGTGCCCGGCGGGATGACAAACTTGTTCGTCCCCGCGTCATCTGTCAGCACGCAGCCCGCGAGGTCCACGCTCTCCGTCGAGTAATTGAACAGCTCGAGATAATCCAAGTCGGGCCAATCGGTGTGCGCCAGGAACTCATTGATCATCACCGTGCGATACGGGTTGGCGCTGGCCACTTCGTTCGTGCCGGGCGTGCCGCCGATCACGTCACTGGCCAGCCACGCGCGCGCATCACCTTCGCCGTAACTCGGACGCGCCAGCACCAGCGAATGCCCCGCGCCATCCGCCGCCGCGGGGAAGGGGACAGCACCCGCGTAATCCATCTCGAACATCACCGCATCCGCCTTGTTCCGCAGGCGCAGCGTGCCCTCGCTGTTGTTGAGCGCCCCGGCCCACGGCCCCAGCACGCCGCTCGTCCCGTACACCGCCAGCACATCCGCCGGCACCGCCGCGATCACCGCGTAGCTGCGCGCGCCGAGCACGAAGTTGCTGGGGAAGGTGTAAGCAACCTCGCCGCTGAGGCGCCAGCCGCCCAGTTCCTCGAACCACGGACTGCTGTTGAAGACCTCGATGAACTCCACGTTGCGCCCATCGAACCGATTCGTCGGATGATACATCACCTCCGAGATCGTGAGCGCCCCGCGCCGCGTCGAGGGTCCGGGCGGTTCGCTCTGCGGCTTCAAGTAACCCACGTCGAGCGGACGGCTCGCGAGGAGGAACGCCGCCTCCGTGTTCGGCGCAATCGTGTTCGGCGTCTGCGCTCGGTCCCGCACGTTGCTCACGCGCAAGGTGTAGTCCACCCCCGCCGCCATCGGCGTCGTGGTCAGCACCACCGTGCGACTGTCCACGCCCATCGCCGCCGTCAGCACGCTCACGCCATTGCTGATGTTGTAATTCCCCGCCCCCGTGGCCGTCGCCACCTCCACCGGCTCCGCGAACACTACCGTGAGCAAATCCAAATCGCCCAGACCGCCCACGCTCGCCAGGGCCGGCGGCGTCGTGTCCGCCAGCACGGTGAGGGTGAAGTTAGTCGTGAAGGCGGCCCCGGCCAGATTGCTCGCCCCGAACCGGAACGTCGCTCCGTGATCCGCCAGCGTCAGGACCGGGGTGAGATAATTCGTCGCCGTCGCGCCGGGCAGGTTCGTCCCGTTGCGTTGCCACTGCTGCGCGGCGCTGAACCCGTGAATGAACGCCACCGAAAAACTCGGCTGGCTGCCCTCCACCACCGTGAGGTTCGCCGGCTGCTGCGTGAAGACCGGCGGCACCACGCCCACCGGCACGCACCGCACCGCCGGGATGGGCGCGTTCGTATCCGCCGGCACTTCCCACCCGCCGCCCGGCAACTGCCAGCGCACGCTCAGGTTGTCCCCGCCCGTGCCCTCCTTCTGCAACGCCTCCAGGTAATACTGTTGCCCGCCGACCAGCGTGATGGGTGCCGACTGCTGATTCGTCTCCTTGGTCCACTGCTTCCAGGTCGTGCTGCTGTTGACCGTGGCGATGAGGCGCTTGCTCGCCGCGTCGCTGTTCGTGCCCAGATAAAGCACGCTGTTGTCATCACTCGCGATCCAGAACGTGTATTCGCCCGAGGCCGGCGGCGTGATCAGCGCCCGCAGCCGCGTGCCATAGTTGTCGAGGATGTTGACCGCGCAATCCAGGTTGGTCGTCAACACCTCCTCGATTCCGGGCGAGTTCGGGAAGCTCGCGGCGTTGGTCAACAACGCCACCGTGCTGCCCGTGATGTTCAGATAAACCTCGCGAGTGATGCCATTGGAAGACTGGGCGCGCAGCGTCAGTGGAAGTAAAAACATGGCCGTGAGAACGGCCATGACGTGGGCGGCGTTTGGGCGCAATCGCATAGTGATTCCGCCCACCGTAACATTCCCGTCACCTGCACCCAAGCACTCTCCTGCCTCCTGCCATGTTACCTGTTGAAGCGCCCTCCCCGACCTTCCGGGCAGCAGCAGCCGAAACCCCAAACCCCAAGCTCCAAACCCCAAGCACCAGGGAAACCCCAAGTTCCCAAGCTCCCATCGGCCCCGGCACCTCGAGGCCACCGGCCCGATGAGGAGCTGGACCACCGGCTTGGAGCTTGGGGTTTGGAGCTTCTCTGGT